>CAZTPA010000018.1:0-46580 GCA_964614525.1 uncultured Bacteroidales bacterium
ACAGCAAAACGTAAATGCCATAAGGGTTTCAGAGGTTTGCTGTGGTCAGAAGTCCGCTTTAACTTTTCGTGCAACTTGATAGTTAATCACCCGCAATTCCTTACGGTACTGACGCTCAACCGATTAAAGCTGTAGCTAAGCGGAAGTCACTAGAGTGAAACGAATCGGGATTAAAAGTTAAAAGTTAAAAACTAAAAGTTAAAAGTTAAAAGCTGAAAGCAGGGGTGCTTATTCCTTTGAGCTTTGAGCATGAAAGCCGGAGCGGGAAAGAAAGTTAGAGCGTGGGAGCGGTAGAGCGTGAGAGTGTGAGAAAGGGAGGTAAAAGCTGCAGCTAAGCGAAAGTCCCGAGAATGGAACGATTCGGGATTTAAAACTAAAAACTAAAAGTGAAAAAGTGAAAGCATGGGTGTATTTTTCTTTGAGCTTTCAGCTTTGAGCTATTAAAGCTGGAGTGTGAGAGAAAGTGAGATCGTGAGAGTGTGAGAAAGGTAGTTAAAGTCTTAGCGAAGCGGAAGTCCCGATGTTTCAGCAATTTTTTAGAGTATTGTTGTTTTATAAAATAAATATATACTCATCATAATAAAGCATTTGTCAGGCTGTAGCATTTTTTTGAACTTCCAATATTTTGTTTTGTTATATTTGTTAAATTGAATATTAACTCTTAAAAAAGTATCAAATATGACACACTTAAAAGTTGGAGATAAAGCACCAAATTTTACAGGAAAAGATCAAAATGGCGAGGATGTTAGCCTTAAAGATTTTAGTGGTAAAAAGATTGTATTATATTTTTATCCAAAAGATAATACTCCCGGTTGTACCTCGCAGGCATGTGATTTGCGCGATAATTATGCGGCTTTGATAAAACAGGGCTATGCTGTAATTGGTATAAGTGCAGATAGCCAAAATTCTCATCAAAAATTTATTGCAAAGCATGAACTTCCATTTCCATTAATTTCTGATGAAGATAAAAAGATACTGAAACTTTATGGAGTATGGGGGCCGAAAAAATTTATGGGAAAAGTAAAAGATGGAATTCATAGAACTACTTTTGTTATTGATGAAAAGGGAATTATTTCTGAAATAATTCAAAAAGTTGATACAAAAAATCATACAGCTCAAATATTATCATAGTTTTGCATTTTATAAAAAAGTAAAGAAAAAATTTGCATTTTTCTTTTTATAACAGGAAAATTATTACCTTTGAATCGCAAAAATATAAGATTAAAATAAACAAAATACATATAAACTACAGATAATTATGAGTAAGGATAAAGAAAACAAGCAAAATGTTAATGCGGAAAAAATGAAAGCTCTGCAGCTTACCATGGATAAAATTGAGAAATCTTATGGTAAAGGTTCTATTATGAAACTCGGAGATTCGGTTGTTGTACAGGTTGAGGCAATATCTACAGGTTCATTGTCGCTGGATATGGCTCTTGGTACAGGTGGATTACCAAGAGGAAGAGTAATAGAAATTTATGGACCGGAATCATCAGGTAAAACGACTTTAGCAATACATGCTATTGCTCAAGCTCAAAAAGCTGGAGGAATAGCCGCATTTGTTGATGCAGAGCATGCTTTTGACAGCAGTTATGCAAAGAATCTTGGAGTTGATATTGAAAATCTTTTGATTAGTCAGCCCGATAACGGAGAGCAAGCACTGGAAATAACGGAAAATCTTATTCGTTCCGGCGCAATTGATATTATCGTTATTGACTCGGTTGCAGCACTTACACCGAAAAGTGAGATAGAAGGTGAAATGGGTGATTCAAAAATGGGTCTACAGGCACGTTTGATGTCGCAGGCATTAAGAAAACTTACCGGAACTATTCATAAAACAGGTTGCTGTTGCATTTTTATTAATCAATTGCGTGAGAAAATTGGTATTATGTTTGGCAATCCTGAAACTACTACAGGTGGTAATGCACTTAAATTCTATTCTTCCGTCAGGCTTGATATCCGAAGAATCTCTCAGATTAAAGAAGGTGATAGCGTTACAGGCAGCAGAACAAGAGTGAAAGTTGTTAAGAATAAACTAGCACCTCCGTTTCGTCAGGCTGAATTTGATATCGTTTATGGTACCGGAATTTCAAAAACCGGAGAAATTATTGATCTCGCTGTTGATAATAATATTATTAAAAAGGCAGGTTCATGGTTTAGCTATGGCGACACTAAACTTGGACAAGGGCGTGATGCCGTTAAACAATTATTGACAGATAATC
Source organism: uncultured Bacteroidales bacterium (assembly GCA_964614525.1). Classification (GTDB taxonomy): domain Bacteria; phylum Bacteroidota; class Bacteroidia; order Bacteroidales; family UBA7960; genus PWND01. The sequence goes on from CAZTPA010000018.1 coordinate 2,223, forward strand.
CGGAGCTGGCCGAAGAACTTGAAAATAAAGTAAAAGAAGTTCTTAAGGTGAAAAAGTAAATTCTAAGTTATAAAGAAAACGGGGTAATTCATTTCTGAATTATCCCGTTTTTTATTCTGCTAAATTCTTTTAATAATATTCGTAAACCGCGATAATTTTGTTTGAGGTGATATTGCCTCCTGTATCATAAAGAACCTCATATATTGTTTCAGGTAAATTATCCTCATTAGTCTCTGCTGTAATACTTTTATTGTGACAACTCCAGTCAAAATCAGAACTTGTTGATGTTTCAACATCAAGCACGAAATTTGGATTTATAAATGAGATAATACTAATTAATGATTCACTATAAATCTCAAAATTCTTAAACATACCCATGAATGGATTTTTTGATTCGCAAATTTTAAAATGACATTGTATAGGGTTGCCATTAATCTTTCCAATGCGGATAATGTTGCCTTTCGAATCATATTCAATATCATTTACGATAACAACATCGTCTTTCGTTATTGAAACAAGATGTCCACTGCTGTATTCTAAATTGAAAGTTGTAACAGGTGATCCATTATGAAATCCGATTATTTCTGTCAGTTTATTATCAGACATCACATATTCAAACTTCTTTTCATTATCGCTACTGTCATTGGCTGAAAAAAATACTTCATGTGAAATGTCTTGTGGTATAATTTCATACTCATACAATAAGTCGGCGTCATCTGTTTCTTCATTCCAATAAAAGATTCCTGCTCCGGTATTTCCCCTAACATAATAATCGTAAAATGCTCCGGTTTTTACATTTTGTCCGTCAAATTTATCATACTCCCAAATAGTCAAATACAGTTCTTCTTCCTCAATGACATCATCGTCAGGAAGAATACCAACATCTTTTTCGCAACTTAGAAAGAATAAAACTAACAGAATAGTAATAAAAGTAGTAATTGTTTTAATCATAAATAAAGATTTAATTCTAAAACTTAAACAATAGTTCAAATTTATAAAAAATACTAAAACATCCTACAAAATTATCCAAATATTTTTATAAATACACTTTTAGAGTAGTTCTGGCTTAACTCATTGATTTTGAATATTGATAAAATCATAAAAACAATTGTATTCAGCTGCTGAATTTTTATTTATACCGATGATTATTGTAATTAATTATTTATCAATAATTCTTATGAAATTATAAAAAAAATGTTAACAATTGAGAATTTATAAAAACACATTACTTTTTTTTATACTCTGAAATTATACTTGCAGCTTTTAAAGAAACTACAACAACTGCATCTGTAACTTCTAATTCCATTTTGTTCTGTTCAATATTATTGGATATGATTCTTCCAATTGCAAATCCAAGTGGAAATGTTAATACCCCACATAATTTTGGAGCAATAAAATTACAGAAAAAGAAATTTAAATCAAAGAAAAATAGCAGATAAGTTTCGGCAAAAAGCAAAAAAATGCCTATTAGTAAGCCAAAAATGTAAAATAATGTTTTTTTAACATATTCTTATTTCGTTATAATGTGTTTTTTTCGTTATTTTTGGATTCAATATTTCTGATCTATCTAAAAGATTTTAAACTCAGCTATTAAGTTCATGTAAGTTCTTTAACTAATCAAAATATCTTAAAATGAAAAAAATGCTTATAAATCCGGTTTTAAAATTCAAAAGCCAATTTGCGAAAACATACGCTATTAGTATAAGTTTGACAATTACTTTTTTATTTTTATCAATTATTTCTTTTGGTCAAAATAAGGTCATGACTGCCGAAACTCTATGGGAAATGGGGCGTGTCGGCGGTTTTAGTGTTTCTCCGGACGGAAAGACAATATTATTTGGAGTTACTTATTACGATATTGAGAAGAACAGTGGTACAAGTGATTTGTATATTTTACCTGTTGAAGGTGGAGTTCCTTTGAATATTACAAACTCTGCAGTTAGTGAATTTAATGCAATCTGGAGGCCTGATGGTGAAAAAATTGGTTTTCTGAGTAGTGAAAGCGGTGAAGTACAGATATGGGAGATGAATCCTGATGGTTCTGACAGAAAACGAATATCTGAAGTTGAAGGAGGAGTTTCCGGGTTTTCTTATTCTCCGGATATGAATCATGTGTTTTTTATAAAGAAAGTAAAAATGCTGGATGATACAAATGATATTTATCCTGACCTTCCTAAAGCTAATGCCAGGATTATTGATGATTTATTGTACAGGCATTGGGGAAGCTGGAGTGATAATAAATTTTCTCACGTTTTTGTTGCTGATTATGAAAACGGGAAAGTTGGTGAATATGTTGATATTATGAAAGATGAAAAGTGGAGTGCTCCAATACCTCCATTTGGTGGAATAGGACAAATTGTCTGGAGTCCGGATTCTAAAAAACTGGTTTATACCTCTAAGAAATTATTTGGCAAAGATTGGGTGGTTAGTACAAATTCAGATTTATATATGTATGATTTGGAAACAAAGGAAACAAAAAACCTCACTGATTTTAATGAGGGTTATGATAAGTATCCTGTGTTTTCTCCTGACGGCAAAAAACTGGCTTGGACAAGTATGCAAACGCCCGGTTTTGAATCCGACAAAGATCGTATCATGATTATGGATATTGAAAGTGGAAAGTATAAAGATTATTCAGAGAATTTTGATCAGAGTTCGGGCAGCTTTGTTTGGTCAGAGGATAGCGAATTTTTATATTTTATAAGTGGAACTGAAGCCACATATCAGGTTTATTCATTAAATATTGCTGATGAAAATATTGAACAGCTTACCGAAGGAAGACATAATTTTCAATCAATCTCTTTAGCTGATAATGCCTTAATAGCTACCAAAATGACTATGGCTATGCCGACGGAGATTTTCAGAATAGATCTTGATACAAAGGAATCAAGTCAGCTTAGTTTTATAAATAAAGATATTCTTGATGGATTAGAACTAGCTGATATTGAGGAAAAATGGATTAAAACAACTGATGGCAAGGATATGCTTGTTTGGGTTATTTATCCTCCAAACTTTGATCCAGATAAAAAATATCCTGCACTACTTTATTGCCAAGGTGGTCCGCAAAGTGCTGTTAGTCAATTTTTCTCATTCCGTTGGAATTTTCAAATGATGGCAGCAAATGATTACATTATTGTGGCTCCAAACAGAAGAGGCTTGCCTACATTTGGTCAAGAGTGGAACGACCAGATTAGTGAGGATTATGGCGGACAGAATATGAAAGATTATTTTAGTGCTATAGATGCTGTGAAAAAAGAGCCATATGTGGATGAAAATCGTCTTGGCGCGGTGGGCGCAAGTTATGGCGGGTTTTCTGTATATTGGTTGGCCGGAAATCATGATGGCCGTTTTAGTGCATTTATTTCTCATTGTGGGATGTTTAATCTAGAAAGTTGGTATGGTTCTACCGAAGAAATGTTTTTTGCAAACCATGATATAGGAGGTGCTTATTGGGAAGATCCAAAACCGCATAGTTATAATTTTTCTCCTCATAAATTTGTTGGGAATTGGGATACACCTATCCTTGTTATTCATGGTGAGAAAGACTTTAGAATCCCATATACTCAGGGAATGGAAGCATTTAATGCAGCACAATTACAGGGCATTCCAAGTAGATTCCTTTTATTTCCGGATGAAAATCATTGGGTCTTGAAACCTCAAAATGGCATTCTTTGGCAAAGAGAGTTTTTCAGATGGCTTGATAAATGGTTAAAATAGCTTATGATAAATAATAAAAAAAGATATCAGCAATTATTAATACTTGTAATTTTTCTTACTTTAGGTGTAGTATTGGTATTTGTGAGTAATTTTTATCACACAAATAATGAAGACAAATATTCAGAAACTTTTGAAGGTTCAGTTAAAAAACCGGAAACTGATTTCGTTCCTGAGATAAAGGATAGTTTATTAAAAAGAGAGATGACTGCAATAGAGATACTTTTAGGAAAAGTGATTGCTTCTGAAGATAATAACTTAGTTGTTGTGCCTGCACAATATGCAAGCAGAGAAGGTATTTATATGCAGCAAGAGGCTCTTGACTCGTTTTTAAAAATGCATAAGGCAGCTTCAACTGATGGCATTTCATTAATGATTATTTCAGGATTCAGATCATTTGATCATCAAAAAAGGATTTGGGAGAATAAGTGGAATGGCAGGCAGATATTGCATGGAAATATAAAAGCTACTGATATTTCCGACCACAAAGAAAAAGCTTTGGAAATATTGAAATATAGTGCAATGCCCGGCACGTCTCGCCATCATTGGGGAACAGATATCGATTTAAATAGTTTAAACAATAGCTATTTCGCGAAGGGAGAAGGGAAAAAGGTTTATGATTGGTTAAGTAAAAATGCAATAGATTATGGCTTTTGCCAACCCTACACCTCAAAGAGTGCCGGCAGACAAAGCGGATATGAAGAAGAGAAATGGCATTGGTCTTATATACCTTTGGCAAATATTTATCTTAAAGATTATAAAAGAAACGTTGATTATAATGATATAAAAGGATTTGATGGCTGGCAAACAGCAGAAAAAATAAATGTAATAGAAAAGTTTGTAATTAGCATTAATAAGGATTGTTTAGAATAATATAGAGAATAATGAAAACAAAACTCCCTGTATATTTAAAATCAGTGATTATTCTGTTAGGAATAATTCTCACTGTTTTTGTTATGATTGAAGCAAAATCATTATTAGTGCCACTTTTAATCGCCGGGTTTATGGCTGTGCTAATTAGTCCGTTCACATCATGGCTGGAAAGAATAAAAGTGCCATCTGTTATTGCGGTTTCTATTAGTGTAATTACGCTTCTTGCCTTGATTTTCTTCTTGTTGTATTTTTTCTATAATCAGATAATTGGGTTTGCTCGCGAATTAGCTGTTTTGGAGGAGCGTACTTCTGAATTAATTGATGAAATAAATAAATTCACGGAAGCTAATTTTGAAGGTGCTGTGCCTATCTCCATCTCTCAAATTAAGGATGTTTCATTCAAATATATCTCGGAAAATGTAATGTCGCTTACTCAAGGTGTTATGGCTACAGCTGCAACAGTAACAATGTTGTTTGTAATTCCGGTTTATATATTTTTATTTCTCTATTTTAGAAAATTTTTAGTCTCATTTGTATTAAAGGCTTTTGGAGATAACAACAAAGAAAAGGTAAGCAAAGTTATTTATAAAGTTCAAGATGTTGTGAAGAATTATATATCGGGTATGTTTGTGGTTATTTGTATACTCGCAGTTCTTTATACTTCTATGCTGTATGCTTTTGATATTAAGCATGCGCTGCTTTTTGGAGTGTTTGCAGCTATGCTGAATGTAATACCCTTTCTTGGACCTTTTATCGGTTCTGCTTTACCTATTTTATATGCACTGCTTACAAAAGATTCCTTATGGTATCCTTTTGGTATTTTAATTGGATTTTATGTTATACAGCTTATGGAAGGCAATTTGTTTACTCCCAAAATAGTTGGAGGAAAAGTTTCTATGAATCCTCTAATGACTATTATAGCTCTGTTTGTTGGTAATTTTATTTGGGGACTGGCAGGTATGATATTATTTATTCCCGGTCTGGCAATTCTAAAAGTCATTTTTGATGAAGTGCCCGGAATGGAGCCATATGGTTATCTACTCGGAAGCGTTAATGAAGGAAGAAAATCAAAACATAAACACTTCGTTAGAGATAAGTTTAAAACATTAAAGGAAAAGCTTTTTAATAAGAATAAAAATAAAAAGAAGACTGAGAACAATAGCAATTAATATGGCTGTTAAAAAATACTTATGTCAGAAAACAGTCATCAGGATATTCAATATTCGTAAGATATAATCCCTGCGCCGGTGCTGAAACACCTGCATTGCTGCGATTTTTATTTTTGATAATCTTTTGAAAATCTGTTCTTGTTATTTTCTTCATACCTACTTCTATCAATGTACCCACAATAGCTCTAACCATATTTCTCAAAAATCTGTTTGCAGTTATTTCAAATATTAGGATATTATCTTTCTGCTGCCAGCTTGCTGAAATTATCTTGCAATTATTGGTTTTTACTTGTGTGTTTGATTTTGAAAAGCTTGAAAAATCCTGATAATCAAAGAGTAATTCTGTGGCTTCCTGCATCTTTTTCATATCTAATGAAGAATAAAAAAACCATGCACTATCTATCCAAAAAGGATCTTTTTGTAATGAAATATAATATTTGTAAGTTCTGCTGATTGCATCAAAACGAGCATGTGCATCTTCTTTCACAGGAATAATATCATGCACAGAAATATCATTTGGCAAAATGCTGTTTAGTTTATAAGTCAGGTTTAAATCAGTTATTTCTTTTATCGTTTTTACAGTATCAAAATGAGCAAAAAACTCACTTGCATGAACTCCCGTATCTGTTCTTCCGGCACCTGTTGTGTTTATATCTTCTTTTAATAAAATTTTCAAGGCGCTGTCTATGGTGCCTTGTATAGTAATTGCACCGGGTTGTATTTGCCAACCATGATAATTTGTGCCCTTATAGGCAATTTTTATGAAAAATCTATTTGCCACTTTTTTATATTTCTTTCGGCAAAAATACAATTTTATATTTCAGGATGTTGTTAATAATGATTCAGAATTCTCTTTCAATATATCGGGAATTCATTAATTTATTTGAGAATTTTGAAATTTTAATTGAAAGTATTCATGTAAATTAAAAAGTAGGTGTTAATTTTACATTGATAATAAAATGAATTACGGAATTATGCAGAATAAAACATCCTGGTATAAAGATGCAATTATTTATCAGTTGCACGTACGTTCTTTTTACGATAGCAACGGTGATGGAATAGGTGATTTTAAAGGCCTTATAAAAAAACTTGATTATATTCAGAGCTTAGGTGTAAATACCTTATGGTTATTGCCTTTTTATCCCTCACCATTAAAAGATGGTGGTTATGATATAGCAGATTTTAAAAATATCCATCCGGAATATGGAAGCTTTACTGATTTTAAAAACTTTGTAAAAGAAGCTCACAATAGGGGTTTGCGCATTATAACAGAATTGGTAATCAATCATACATCCACAGAGCATAAGTGGTTTCAACGTGCCAGAAAAGCCAAGCCGGGAAGTGTTTATCGTGATTTTTACGTGTGGAGCGATACCGCGGAAAAGTATAAAGATGCCAGAATTATTTTTCAGGATTTTGAGGTGTCTAACTGGGCTTATGATCATGTGGCAAAAGCTTATTATTGGCATAGGTTCTACTCTCATCAACCTGATCTTAATTTCGAAAACCCAAGAGTTCAAAAGGAAATGTTTAAAATTTTAGACTTTTGGTTTCAAATAGGTGTTGATGGATTCAGGCTTGATGCTGTACCCTACCTTTTTGAAGCTGAAGGAACGAATTGCGAAAATCTGCCCGAAACCCATAATTATCTTAAGAAGTTGAGGAAATATGTTGATGATAATTATGAGGACAAACTCTTATTGGCCGAAGCAAACCAGTGGCCTAATGATGCCAGCGATTATTTTGGAAATGGGGATGAGTGTCATATGGCTTTTCATTTTCCGCTTATGCCTAGATTATACATGGCATTGCGCATGGAAGACAGATTTCCGGTTGTGGATATTCTCGAGCAAACACCGGAAATTCCCGATAATTGTCAATGGGCTATCTTTCTTAGAAATCATGATGAACTTACCCTGGAAATGGTATCTGATGAGGAAAGGGATTATATGTATAAAACCTTTGCCAAGGAACCTCAAAAAAGAGTAAATGTTGGTATCTGCCGTCGTTTGTTTCCCCTGTTTGGAGGCGATACAAGAACTATCGAACTCTTGAATTTTCTTCTGTTTTCTCTGCCCGGAACGCCTATTGTATATTATGGCGATGAGATAGGAATGGGAGATAACTATTATCTTGGTGATAGAGATGGTGTTAGAACTCCCATGCAATGGTCGCCGGACAAAAATGCAGGCTTCTCTAATGCCGACCCTCAAAAACTTTTCCTGCCTGTGATAATTGATTATAATTATCATTATACAACTATTAATGTCGAGAATCAGGATAGAAATTCTTCTTCATTTCTTTGGTGGAAAAGAAGAGTGATAAACAAAAGACTTAAATATAAAGCTTTTGGAAGAGGATCGATTAAATTTATTAATACAAATAACCATAAAATCTTAGCCTTTATACGTGAATATGAAGAGGAGAAAATCCTTGTTGTTGTTAATTTGTCGAGATACTCACAGTATGTTGAACTCGACTTGAATGAATATACCGGTTTTATCCCTACAGAGGTTTTCAGCAAGAATGATTTTCCAATTATTACCGATGAGCCATGGCCATTTTCCATGCAATTTAAAAACTACTTCTGGTTTGAATTGAGAAAAGTTGAGACGGAAAACATTGAGCCCGATGAACACACAGATATACTTGCATTGACTGATAATCAATGGAAAAAAATGAGCAAGGATACTCAGGCAATACTAAAGATAATGCTTAAGAATTATATACTGAGGAATAATTGGTTGACAAATAATCCCCGAAAATTGAGGGATGTAAAAGTTTTGGATATCTTCTTGCTTGATAATAATGAGAAAACCCCATCCTATTTGTTTGTTGTAACAATGGATATTATTGAGGATAATAATGAAACTTTTTTTATGCCTGTTTCTATTGCTATTAACAAGCATCTACACGAAATAAAAAACAAATACCCCGAAGCAGTAATCGAAAATATTGATTATAATGGAGATCAAGCAATTATTTATGATGGAACTCATAATGAATCATTGCTTCTGGAAATATTTAACATTATTAGAAAAAGACTAAAAATAAAAGGCATTAACGGCGAAATTGAAGGTTCATCAGGTAGCCTGTTGCGCAATGCTTACTCAAGAGAACATAAGCTTAAACCAAGTGTAGTTGCCTTTAAGAGTTCTAATACATCAATAATATACGAGGATAAGTATTTCTTTAAAATGTATCGTAATACAGAAGAGGGAGAAAATCCTGAAATTGAGATTTTTAAAAATATAACAAGGCATACTGCTTTTCAAAATGTTCCCCCTTATTTAGGGAGATTAGATTATAAAAGTCATGGAAATGAGGATACTTCTCTTGCAATGCTCGTAGACCTAATTCCTAATGTTGGTAGCGCCAAGGATATGACCCAAACGGCCATAGACAGCTTCTTCGACAAGGTGTTAACAGAGAGAGAAGCTGATAAAAAAGCTTTTTCTGGCGATAATGAAAGTCTGCAAGAAGCTATGGATCCTTACTTTCTTGACATGATTGAAATGATGGCCAAAAGAACTGCACAAATGCATGATGCTATTAATTCATTGAATCATAAAAAAGGATTTGAAACAGAATATTTTACCTTACTATATCAGAAATCATTATATCAGTCCTTGAGGACTTTTGTGAAAAGGAATTTCGCAAAGGTTAATAATCATTTAGATAAGGCAGAGCCTGATTTAATATTAATGATAGCAGATATAATAAAAAATCAGGGAAAATACTTTCAATACTTCCAAAATATTCTGGAAGAAAAGAAAATAAATACCCGAAAAATCCGAATACACGGTAATTATAAACTTGATAAATTGCTTTTTACCGGCAATGATTTTATGATTACAGATTTTGAAGGGGAAGTGGAGTATTCCTTGAGTGTCAGAAAGTTAAAACACAGCCCGCTAAAAGATGTAGCTTCAATTTTATGTTCATTTCACCATTCTATTAATGTTGGATATTTCAGGCATAAGGAGTTTTTGCCTGCTGATAGTAATTATCTTGAGTCATTTATTGATAAATGGTTTAATAAGGTTTCATCCTTGTTCTTTAATTCCTATGTAAAAGAGGCTCAGCAATTTGGACTTATTCCTGAAGATATCGACCAAACAAAAAATTTGCTTAATATTTTTATGTTTGAAAAATCCGTAAAGGAACTTTTGGAATTTGCAGAAAATAAATCTGAAAGGTTAATTATTCCTGTTAAATCATTGCAAAATATTGAAAAGCACTTAAGTGAAAACATCTAGAACATCCTGCTTGTTTAAATTAATGTATATGAACTAAACATGACATAATATTTACTAATCTTATTTTGAGCAAATAAGAAATAGAAAATCAGCGAAAGCATTTAGAATTAAAACATCTGATTTTTGTAAAATTATTAACAGATGAATTCTAACATAATAAATAGCAGAAATATTGGAATTAATTTCCATGAAAATGCCTTACCCACAATTAAGGTGTGGGCACCATATGCGCATTCTGTTGAATTGGTGTTGTTAAACAAGGAAAGCTATCCGCTTGAGAAAGCAGAGTTTGGTTTTTGGCAGGCAAACTGTCCCAAAGCAATGCCCGGAGATAAATACTTTCTTAAACTTAACGGAAAAAACAGACTGCCGGATCCAGCCTCTCTTGCCCAAACTGATGGTGTGAATGAAGCATCAGAGTGCATTGATTTAAACGAAATCAGAAAAATAAGAGCTGAGAGTTGGGAAGGAATATCTCCAAAGAAACATATTATATACGAACTTCATGTGGGTACATTTACACCGGAAGGCACATTTGAAGCAATAATTAGCAAACTCACTTATCTTAAAGAGCTGGGAATTAACGCTGTTGAAATAATGCCTGTTGGACAGTTTCCGGGTAATCGAAACTGGGGATATGACGGAGTATTCCCTTTTGCTGTGCAAAATTCTTATGGTGGTGCAAAAGAGTTTGCCAAACTTATAAAAGCATGTCATGAAAATGGAATTGCCTTGATTCTTGATGTTGTTTATAATCATTTAGGACCGGAGGGTAATACTTTAGCAAATTTTGGTCCTTATTTTTCCGGAAATTATATAACCCCATGGGGTAAAGCAATAAATTTTGATGATGCATGGTGCGATGGAGTGAGGAATTTTTTTCTTGAAAATGCTCTTATGTGGTTAAGAGATTTTCATGTTGATGGACTAAGAATTGACGCCGTGCATACTATCAAGGATATGAGTCCTGTGCATTTTTTGCAAGAACTTAATCAAAATGTATTAAAACTAAATGAAAATACCGGAAACAACCATTTCCTTATTGCCGAGAGTGATCTTAATGATACCAAAATAATTAACTCACTCGGAGATAATGGCTATGGTTTTGATGCTCAATGGTGCGATGATTTTCATCATGCACTGCATGCACTTATAACAGGCGATAGAATGAGTTATTATAATGATTTCGGAAGTGTAAAACATCTTGTAAAAGCATATAATAATGCATATGTTTATGATGGTAATTATTCTGAATTCCGTAAAAAGTTTTTTGGAACAGCAACTGAAAATCTCAAGGGTGAGAAATTTATTGTGTATGCGCAAAATCATGATCAAACAGGTAATCGCATGCTTGGTGAAAGATTGTCTTCTTTGGTAGATTTTGAAACTTTAAAATTATCTGCTGCTGCAGTTTTTGTAAGTCCTTTTGTGCCAATGTTTTTTATGGGTGAAGAGTATGGCGAAGAAAATCCTTTCCTTTATTTTATTAGCCTCACCAATGAAAGTCTGCTTAAAAGAATTGTCAGTGGAAGAAAGAGGGATTTTGGTGATTTCCAAAATAAAAAAAATAAAATGCCAAATCCTCAGTCTGAAAAAACATATAATAATTCAAAACTGAGTTGGAGTTTCCAAGATAGCAATCAAAAACAAATATTGCTGGAATATTATAAAATGCTTATTCAATTGAGGAAAACCAATGAGCTGATTAATGCAGATGACAGAAGTGACGCTATTGCGCGGGAAAGCAGATACGGAAATGCAATAGTTTTTTCTCGTTCTAAAGGAAATAAATATTTGCTTGTATTTATGAACTTTTATGATCGTCCCATTGAAGAACACCTTCCGGAGTTGAATAATAAAAATCCAGATCTTTTATTTTATTCTGCTCATACGAAATGGGGAGGATCTGTTCAGGATTCAGAAAATCCATTGTCATATATTAATAGCAATTTAGCTTTTATAAAAATAAACCCCCGATCTGTAGCCGTTTTTTTTACGAATATTGATTAGCGCCTCACAGCATTTCATTATTTTTTTTTAATGTTAAAACCTGTTAATATTTGTTAAGGTGCTTTTTTTAATAAATATCTTTTCGTTTGTTATTTGAATAAAATGCGTGCGTTCACTAATAGGATTTTTTAAAAACTGATTTGGGATGTTGTTAGTTTTTTTGTATATTACGCTTAAAATGATTTTTTTGACTTTAAATCAATTAATGATTCATATTTAAAAAAACAAATTATGCAACATAAAACTCAATCATCAAATAATGATTCATTTGTTGATGCATTAATTTTTGATCTTGACGGCGTTATAACACAAACCCGAAAAACTCATAAAAAAGCCTGGCTGGAAATGTTTAATGAGTTTTTTGATAAAATCAGAGACAAGCATTCTTCACAAGAGCCAATGACAGAAAGTGATTATCAGGATTATATTGACGGAAAGCCCCGCTATCAGGGCGTGCAAAGCTTTTTAGCTTCAAGAGATATTGACCTGCCTTTTGGAAATATTGATGACTCGCCCGGAATGGCTACTATTTGTGCTTTGGGAAATCTGAAAAATAAATATTTTAATGAAATTTTAGACAGGGATGGTGTAGAGATTTATATTGATGCTGTTGATAAATTGAAGCAATGGAAGAAACAGAATATAAAAACTGCAATTGTTTCGTCAAGTAAAAATTGTAAAAAAATTATAGAAGTTGCGGGTATAGATCATTTGTTTGATACCAGAGTTGATGGCCTTGTATCTGAAGAGTTAGGATTGAATGGCAAACCGGATCCTGATATTTTCACAGAGGCAGCCCGGCAATTAAATGCTCGCCCGCAGAATTCTATTGTATTTGAAGATGCAATTTCAGGTGTGCAGGCAGGACAAAGTGGATATTTTGCTCTTGTTGTTGGAGTTAATCGTTTTAAGAATAAAAAGGCCCTTTTGAATAATGGTGCTGATATCACGATAGATAGTTTTATGGATCTTGATATTGAAGATGAGAATTTGCTGCAGGAGTATTTTGTGCATCAGGGTAAAGTTGTTTTCCCGGATAACAAAGAAATATTTGATATTCTCAACAAAAAGAAACCTGTATTTTTTCTTGATTATGACGGAACATTAACTCCAATAGTTTCACGCCCTGAAGATGCCGTAATATCAGATAAAATGAAAGAAACCCTTAAACAATTAGCGGAGATTTTTACTGTTGCTGTTGTTACAGGTCGTGATAAAGAAGATGTGCAAAATCTGGTTGGCATTGATAATCTTATTTATGCCGGTAGTCATGGATATATTATTACCGGACCCGACGGGTTGTATATGGAACACCCGGATTCAAAGAAAATTATTCCAAAACTGGATGAAATTGAAAAGTTTGTAGAAAAAGAACTAAAAGACAAAACAAAAGGAACACAAATAGACAGAAAGCGTTATGCAATAGGAATTCACTATCGTAATGCACGTCCTGAGGATGAAAAAGTGGTTTATGAAATCGCTGAGAGAGTTATTGAAAAATATGATGGGCACAAAATTGGAGAAGGGAAAAAAATTGTTGAAATAAAGCCTGATATTGATTGGCATAAAGGAAAAGCAGTTGAATGGATTTTGAATGCACTCGATTTAAATGAAGACAAGAGTATTGTCCCCGTTTATATTGGAGATGATGCAACTGATGAGGATGCATTCGAAACTTTAAAAAATCATGGAATAGGAATTTTGGTTGGTAGTCATGGCAAAAAGTCTCATGCCGGATATTGGCTGAAAGACGTATTTCAAGTAAGAAAGTTTTTTGAAAAATTAATCAATTCTTATACAAAATAAAGAAGATAGAATTTTAAATTTGAATTAAATATTTGTCCTATGAGTAATAATTGGAATGTAGAATACAAAAAATTTGATAAGAAAGAACATTCTTTGCAAGAAGCTCTTTGTACTCTTGGAAATGGATACTTTGCTACTCGCGGAGCCCTGGAAATGGAAAAGGATAATGAATATAATTATCCGGGAACATATCTTGCCGGTGGATATAATAGATTAACATCAAAGATTAAAGATAAGCTGGTTGAAAATGAAGATTTGGTAAATTGGCCAAATTGGCTGTATCTGACTTATAAAATTGATGATGGTGAATGGTTTAGTATTGGAAATGTTGAGATACTAAAATTTGAAACAAGATTACATCTGAAAAACGGAACTCTTGAGCGGAGGATGAAATTCAAAGATGATAAAAACAGAGTAAGCAGTATTATTAGCAAGAGAATTGTGAGTATGAATAATTGTCATCTTGCAGCTATTCAATGGACTTTTACACCCGAAAACTGGTCAGGGAAATTAACAATAAGATCAGGACTTGATGGCAATATTATTAATAATAATGTAGCACGATACAGGGATCTTAATCAGAAACATATAGAAGTATTGAAAACAGGCAGTTCTGACAATATTATTTATATGCTAAGTCATACTAAGAATTCTCAAATTTTAATGGCTCAAACAGTTAAAACCTTAATTAAGAATAATAATCAAAATATAGATGTAAAAAGAAATACAGTAAAACAAAAAGCCTTTATCGCAGATGATTATGTTTTTAAGTGTGAGAAGAAAGAGAGTTATACTATAGAAAAAATCGCTGCTATTTATACTTCACAGGATTTTGCAATAAGCAGTCCTTTAACTGAAGCCCATGAAAAAATTAATCGTATTTCATCTTTTGAGCATTTAAAAAATAATCACGAGCTTACATGGGCTCAAATATGGCATTTTAACGATCTTACTATTAATACTAATGAGAATCTAGATCAGCTTGTATTGCGTCTGCATATTTTTCATTTATATCAGACAGTTTCATATAATAGTATAGATAAGGATATTGGTGTGCCTGCCCGTGGCTGGCATGGTGAGGCATATCGGGGTCATATTTTCTGGGATGAGCTATATATCATGCCTTATATAAATTTGCACCATCCTCAATTGTCACATTCTCTTTTAATGTATAGATACAGAAGATTGGACGAGGCACGCTTTGCTGCAAAAGAAGAAGGTTTTAAGGGTGCAATGTATCCATGGCAAAGTGGAAGTAATGGGAGGGAAGAAACTCAGAAAATACATCTAAATCCCAAATCTGGCAGATGGTTGCCTGATGTCTCTCATCTTCAATATCATATAAATGCAGCAATACCATATAATGTATGGCATTATTATCAAAGTACAGGAGATATGGATTTTTTGTCTTCTCATGGTGCTGAAATTATCTTATCAACTGCTTTATTCTGGTCAAGCATTGCAAAATATAACAGTAAACGTGATCGCTATGAGATAAATGGGGTTATGGGCCCTGATGAATATCATACTCATTATCCTGATTCTGAAAAACCAGGATTGAACAATAACGCTTATACTAATATCATGGCTGTATGGGTTATACAACATGCTTTGAATTTACTAAAACTGCTGGATAAAAGATGTTGCGAAGAATTAAGGAAAACAGTTGGCTTTGACACTGATGAATTGAAAAGATGGAAAGACATAACAAAAAAAATGTATGTTCCTGTTAATAAAGAGGGTATTATAATGCAGTTTGAAGGTTTTGAAAAATTAAAAGAACTTAATTGGGATTATTATCATGAGAAATACGGTATGTCATTAAGATTAGACCGGATTCTTGAAAGTGAAGGAGATTCATGTAACTATTACAAAGCCACAAAGCAAGCAGATGTTTTGATGTTATTTTATCTTTTCTCTAAGGAAGAATTGTCGAAAATATTTAAAAATCTGGGTTATGAGTTTAAAGCTGAATATATTCCTAAGAACATCGAATATTATCGTAAACGTACTGCTCATGGATCCACTCTTAGCCAGGTTATCCATGCCTGGGTTTATGTTCGTTCTCATCGTAATGAATCCTGGAAACATTTTCGTACCGCGCTGATGAGCGATTTTAAGGATGTACAGGGAGGAACAACCCATGAAGGTATTCATCTGGGTGCAATGGCCGGAACTCTTGATTTGATTCAAAGATGTTATACCGGACTGGAAATTAGAGATGATGTGCTTTGGCTTAATCCTCAAATTCCTGATGATATTAGTTCCTTGTCGCTTCACCTTAGATATCGCGGACATTTGATTAAGCTTGATATTGATCATGATAAAATAATCGTGAATTTTGATAAAGGATGGTCAAATCCAGTAAAAATCGGTGTAGCCGGAAAAGCTTATAAGTTTGAAACAAATGACAAAAAAGAATTTAGTATAAAAAAACAGAAAAAATGAGATTAATAATTATTTCAAACAGATTGCCTGTTTCTGTCAGCAAAGGAAAAAAGGAATACACGTTTACTAAAAGTGGAGGTGGATTAGTTTCCGGACTTACAGATTTTTTAAATAGTATTGATAAATCTGAATCAGATATTAAAGATTATATCTGGATGGGATGGCCGGGAACAACAATTGAAAAAAATGACGAGGATTTTATCCGAAATAAAATTCAGAAAGAATATAAAGCTTCTCCTGTTTTTCTTTCTCAGGTTCTAATGGATAAGGTTTATTATGGTTTTTGTAATAAAACTATTTGGCCTCTTTTTCATTATTTCCCAAATTATGCCAGTTTTGAAAATGAATTTTGGGATGAATATAAGAACTTGAATGAAATATTTTGTGATGAGGTGCTGAGAGTTGTAAAACCCGGAGATGTAATTTGGGTGCACGATTATCACCTTATGCTTCTGCCGGCAATGTTGCGCAAAAAAATTGATAATCCCATCGGCTTTTTCCTGCATATCCCTTTTCCTTCATTTGAAATGTTTCGTTTATTCCCAAAAGAAAGCAGAGATGGAATTTTAAATGGCTTATTAGGTTCGGATCTTATCGGATTTCATACTCATGATTATTCGCAGTATTTCCTACGGACAGTATTGAGAATTTTAGGAATAGAAAACTATATGGGAAAAATACAGTTCCCTGACCGAATTACAAAAGTCAATACTTATCCAATGGGTATTGAATTTGAAAAATTCCATAATATGGATGTTTCTCCGTTTGATTCTGAAAAACCGGCAAAAGACAAGCCCAGGATTGTGCTTTCTGTGGATAGGTTGGACTATACAAAAGGAATTATTAACCGTTTGCAAGGTTTTGAGATGTTTCTTAAAAAAAATCCCGATTGGCATGGTAAAGTATTTATGAATATGATTTTGGTGCCTTCAAGAACCGGAGTTTCCGCATATAAGAAAATCAAACGTAAACTGGATGAATTGGTGGGAAATATTAATGGGAATTACGGAACCGTACACTGGACACCAATTGTTTATCAATATACATCCCTGCCACACAAAGAACTTATTGCCCAATACAGAATGAGCGATGTGTCTTTGATTACTCCGCTAAGAGACGGCATGAACCTGGTTGCGAAAGAATATGTAGCATCCCTGCAAGATCATAAAGGAGTATTAATCCTAAGCGAATTTACAGGTGCCGCAAAAGAGCTTAGCGAAGCTATAATAATTAACCCAAATAATATTGTTGAAATTGCCGACAGTATCGCCAGGGCACTTAGTATTCCGGAAGAAGATCAGATTTATAGTAATAAATTAATGCAGAAACGCCTTAAAAGATACAATGTTAAAAGGTGGGCTCATGATTTTGTTGAAAGTTTGATAGATGTTAATAAAGAGACCAGAACTACTGCTGAAGTAAAATATATTAACCCTTCAATTAAAGATAAGATTGTTAAGAGCTATAAAAAAGCAAAATCCAGAATTGTTATTTTAAATTATGATGGTACATTAGTTCCTTTTCATAAAAAACCGGGCAATGCTTATCCTCCTGAGGATTTATTGAAGCTTCTTTCTAATTTAAATAAAAATGACAAAACAGATATTGTTATTATTAGCGGACGAAGTAAATATGAATTAGATAATTGGCTTGGCAAAATTCCGGTGAATTTAACTGCTGAACATGGAGTATGGATTAGAGAAGCTGTGAAAAAGAAATGGGAATTGTTCAAACCTCTATCCAACGAATGGAAAGAGGATATTTTGCCAATATTAGAATTATATACCGACAGATTGCCGGGATCTTATATTGAAGAAAAAGAATATTCTATAACCTGGCATTATCATAAAGCAGATATTTGGCAGTCTTCTTTTCTTGTTAAAGAAGTTACAGACTATTTATTATCAATGACTACCAATATGGGAGTGCAGGTTTTTCAAGGGAAAAAAGTAATAGAGGTTAGCAATGCCGACATAAATAAAGGAGAACTTGCCCGACACTGGTTGTCACGCAAAAATTATGATTTTATTTTGTCAATGGGGTCAGGTTGGTCAGACGAGCTTTTGTTTCAAATGCTGCCACCCAAAGCCTGGACTATTGGTGTGGGGAAACTCAGCCTTGATGCTAGATATATTATGAAAAAGCAGGAAGATGTAATAGAATTACTTCAATCTCTCGAAAAACATTAGGCTGTTTTTTGTAAAATAATTTGTTTTATTATTTTCATAATCAAAATGAACAGAATCATTTGAGATTATTAGTAATTTTGTTGGAATTCTATCTATGCTTCCATAATGAAAAAAATATTTGTTCCTCTGAGAATTCGCTTGTTTCTGCCGGTAAGTTTGATAATTACAATTGTAGTTTTCACAATCACTGCTTACTTTGTAAATAAGTCAATAAGCATTTTCAATACTCAAACAGAGAATAATCTTGAGAATTGGGTGCAGTCAATCTCGAAAATGTTTGAACGTGAAGCAAGTTTAAAACTCGATAAAGTTAAGTCTAATCTAAAAGTTGCTTCAGCCGCCTTTCATAATAGCAATTTTCAAATTGAGGATGAATATTTCAGTGCAACTATTATAAATCAAAACACCGGGAATGGTCATCATACAAGGCTTAGAAGCTGGAAGTTAAATAATACACAATTATTTGAGGATGAGACATTTGTTGATAGTTTACAGCAGTTGTTGGGTGGAACTCTTACTGTTTTCCAGAAAGCTGACAGCGGATTTGTCAGGATATCAACAAATGTATTAAAGGAAAACAATGAGCGAGCTGTCAGAACTTATATTCCTATGAATTCCCCTGTTAGTGAAGCCGTTATGCAGGGTGATACTTATTATGGCCGTGCTTTTGTTGTGAATGATTGGTATATTACTGCATATGAGCCTATTATGAACAATAATGAAGTTGTTGGAATGATTTACGTTGGTGATAAAGAAAAGGATTTAGCAGAGCTGAAAACTATTCTTTTAGATTTGGAAATAGGTTTAAGCGGTTATCCATTTGTTTTTAATAAGGAGGGAGTTTTGATTATCCATCCTTTTCAGGAAGGTGAATACTGGGGAGATAGTTTATTGTTTCAGCAAATCCGTGAAAAGCAAAAAGGAGTTATTTCTTATAAACATGAAGGTCATGAAAAAACTATGGCCTTTTCTTATTTTGATAAATTCGAGATTTATGTTGCAGCCTCAATAATTAATTCTGTAGAAACCAAAAACCTGAAAAGAGATACCATTTTGGGTGCAATAATTACTGCTATTGTTTCCATTTTACTTTTACTTGGGTTTATATACTATTTTACTACAGATCGCATATACAGGTTTTTTACAGAACTGCAAAAATCCAGAAAAAAGCTCGACAGCGTTAGTAAAGCCCTGGAAGAATCTGAAGAGCGATACAGGAAGCTGTTTGACAGTACCGGTGATGATATTTTTGTTACTGATATAAATGAGAATATCGTGGAGGTGAATAATGCTGCTTGCGAAACTTTAGGGTACAAAAGAGAAGAGCTGCTAAACATGAAAATTACTGATATTAAAACTGATAAGTACAAAGAAAATGTTTCTGAGAATAGACGTATTATTTTTGAGAAAGGCAGCTATAATTTCGAATCAGAGCATATTACCAAGTCCGGCGAAGTAATGCAGGTTGAGTTTACCAGTAGATTAGTGAATTATGAAAAAGAGAAACTGATACTTAGTGTTGTTAGAAATATCAGCCGGCGCATGGAAATTGAAAGACAAATATTGAGTGCTATTATTAAAGGAGAAGAACGCGAAAGACAACGTTTTGCCAGGGATATGCATGATGGTCTCGGCCCATTATTGTCGGCAATAAAGTTATATGTAAACGAATTAAATTCTGCCACCCTTGATGATCAAGAAAGAAAAGAATTAATCACTCATAGTAATGAACTTTTAGATGAGGCTGTTAATGCTACTCGTACTATTTCAAATAATCTTATGCCTACAGTTATTCATTCTTATGGCCTGATTAAAGCTGTTAAAGCATTTTGCGATAAGGTTAATAAAACAAATCGATTAAATATTGAGTTTGAAACAGAGAATATTGAAGAACGATTTGACAGCAATCTTGAGTTAATTCTTTTTAGAGTTATAAGTGAGTTAATTAATAATACTATTAAGCATGCCGCAGCAGAAAACGTATTTATTTTACTTATCAAAACCGGAGATAAACTTAAGCTATATTTTAAAGATGATGGTGTAGGTTTTGATGTGGATAAAATTATGAATTCCGAGAATATGGGAATGGGCTTGAAAAATATTGTCAGCAGGGTGAAATCTATTAGTGGAAAGTATAGTTTTAATAGTATCCCGGGACAAGGATTTACAATAAAAATAGAAATAAACCTTTAACTTTATAAAATGAGTGAAAAGATAAATGTATTAATTGTTGATGACCATGAAATTTTTCGCAATGGCTTAAAAATGGTTCTTAATAAACTCAAATATGTTGAAATTGTTGGAGAAGCAACCGATGGAAAGTCTTTTATTGATATGCTTGAAGATATTAAACCTGATATCGTATTGCTGGATATTGAAATGCCGGGATTAAACGGGATCGAAGCTGCTAAAATCGCTCTTAAAAAATATCCTAAATTGAAAATTATTGCTCTTACAATGTTTGGAGATGATGAGTATATCCAAAGTATGCTTGATGCAGGAGCAAAAGGTTTTCTAATGAAAAATATTAATAAAGAAACACTCGATAAAGCTATTCAAACTGTTTATAATGGTGGAAATTATTACTCTGAAGAACTATTCGAATTTTTCACCAAGCAGTTTAATAAAGAAAAAACAATAGGAGAGGAGGATAAACTGAATCTTACCCGAAGAGAAAAAGAAATATTGCAACTTCTTTGTGAAGGCTTGAGTAATAAAGAAATTGCCGAAGCTTTGTTTATTAGTGAACGTACAGTACTTGGACATAAAACTAACCTTCTTACCAAAACAAACACCAAAAATTCATTGAGCTTAATGGCGTATGCTATTAAAAATAAGTTAGTTGTGATATAGTCCGAATCACTTTTGAATTGTTTTAAAAGTATAAATCCCTTTTTCCTTTTTTTAGCTCTGCAATTCTTTCCCTGAGTTTGATTTTAATATTTTCATCGGGTAGCTCATTAATATTTTTTTCAATTACTTTCCAGCCTTTTTTTGCAGTTGCCTCCGGTGCATAATCCAAAAGATATTCAGCAAGGGTTAGTATTGCATTTGGAGAACAGAATTTTTTGATAAAACCGGGAACTGAAAACTCCATAAAGTGTTGGCCGGTGCGGCCAAGGCGATAGCAAGCTGTGCAAAAAGAAGGCAACATATTATGCTCAAGCAGTTCTTCGATGATTTCGTTGAGAGAGCGCTCATCATTTATTCTGAATTGTCCTTTATTGAGATTTTGTTGTTCATTTTTGGTTTTGGCATAACTGCCGAGTTCAAGTTTTGTTCCACCGTCAATCTGGCTTACGCCGTAGTTTATACATTCGGTACGTATCTCTTTTGATTCACGTGCAGTTAGAATCATTCCGGTGTAAGGAACAGCCAGCCTGAGAATGGCAATCATTTTAGCAAAATCATCATCATTAACCATATATTTAGTTCCCATTTGAAGCATGGATGCATCTTTTATTCTTGGGAATGAAATAGTGTGAGGCCCCACATTATAGCAAGCTTCCAGATGGTTTGTGTGGCGTACCATTGCGAGAACTTCATATCGCCAATCATATAATCCGAATAATGCTCCAATACCCACATCGTCTAATCCTGCCTCCTGTGCACGGTCTAAAGATGTTAAGCGATTATTAAAATCTGCCTTTTTGCCTCTGAGATGATATGTTTTATATGCTTCAGGATGGTATGTTTCCTGGAAAATCTGGAAAGTCCCTATTCCTGCTTCTTTTACTTTTTTAAAACCTTCAATATCAAGAGGAGCGGCATTTATGTTTACTCTTCTTATTTCACCATTACCTTTTTTTACTGAATAAGCGTGTTTTGTGCAATGTGCAATATAATCAGCATCGTACTGATCGTGTTCTCCGAATACTAAAATAAGCCTTTTTTGTCCGTTGTCTTCCAATGCTTCTATCTCGTGCGTAATTTCAGGATCGGATAGTGTTTTTCGCACTGCATCTTTATTACTGGATCTAAACCCGCAGTACGTGCAGTTGTTTTTACATTTGTTGCCAATATATAATGGAGCAAATAGAACAATACGATTACCATATATTGTTTCCTTCAGGGTACGGGCACCGTCTTTAATCATTTCAATATGCTCTGCATTCGTAGTATTTGCAAGCACAGCTGTTTCCTGCATACTCAATCTGTTTTTAGCAAGGGATTTATCAATGATGTCCTTTATTTGCTTGCTGTCAGGCTTGGTATTATTTAGTATGCCAATAATTTCGGCAGGGTCAATGAAGGGCTTCATTGGCTCATCAGGTATTGAATATTGCTGTGTTATAAATTTCATTACCATTGGTTTTAAAATGTAATTTCTATGTGTTTTAGAATGCTGTTTCCGGATTTCTATTTTCTATTTTTATTCACATTACGTATGATTCAATAATGTGTTATTTAAAATCCGGTTCATGCAGGTATTCTGACAGTAAATTTGCTGCCTTCATCAGGCTTACTCTTAACATCTATTTTTCCTTTATACAGTTCTACTATTTTCTTGGCAATTGACAATCCTAATCCGCTGCCTGTCACAAATTTCGTTTTGCTGTTTTTTATTCTTACAAAGTCCTGAAACAATAAACCGATATCTTCTTCACTCATTCCAATTCCTGTATCTTCAATGCTAATAATTATTCTATTATCTTTTCTCTTAACAGAAACAAAAACTTCTCCGTTTTCTTTATTGTATTTTACAGCATTAGAAATCAAATTGTTAAGAATAATCTCAAGTTCGTTTTTATCTGCTTGCATAAAAACATTCTCTTCACCTTCCAGAAAAATATTGATATTTCTCTGAATAGCAAGAGGTTCAATTGAATCAATTACTGATTTTGCAATTTCCATAATGTCAATATTGCGCAAATCACGTTTTTTCTTTCCCGATTCCATTCTTGTAAGATCAAGCAAATCCAGAATTAGAGTTCTCATTCCTTTAATTCGCTCCATTGATCGGTCAATCATTTCCATATAATCATCCACTGTATCGCCAACTTGTTTATCTTTCATTATTTTAAGATAGCCTTCGACCGCATTTATGGGTGATTTTAATTCATGAGAAAGTACAGACAGGAACTGGAATCGTATTTGCTTCCCTTCTTCCTTCATTTGCCGCGTCATTCTCTTAAGGAATAGATTTTTAGTAATATTTTCAATAGATGTCTTTAGTTCCATTGGTGTAAAAGGTTTTGGAACAAAGTTGAATGCACCATTGTTTGTAGCTTTAATTGCCAAATCAAGAGATGCATATGAAGTAATCATCATCACAGAAATATCATATTCCTTATTGTTAATGTACTCAAGAACCTCAATACCATCTATTCCGGGAAGTTTGTTGTCCAATAATATTATGTCTATTGGAGTTGATTCAATTATATCAATAGCTTTTTCACCGGTTTCGGCTTCAAGGATTTCGAATGTAAAATCTTCATCCATGAAAGGATAACCAACAGAGAAATCTTTCAGAACCCTTGCTGCACCTGATCTGATGCCGGGTTCGTCATCAACTATCAATAATTTTAGTGTGCTCATAACTTTAAAAGTTTATTTATTTCCCTTTGTAATTGATCCGGTCTTATACCTTTTTCTAAGTATAAATCTGCTTTAATCCATTTTTTATCGGCTTCGTCCTCAAGGCTGAAAATCATTCCTGTTTCAGCAGTTAAAGCAGTTGCTATAATAACCGGAACATCGGGAAAACGGTTTTTAATTTTATGACTTAAAATAAATCCGCTGTCTTTGTTTTCCATCATCAAATCAAACATTGCAAGATCAGGACTTATGCTGTCAATTTTTTCTTCTGCTTCCTTTTGTCCGCAAGCACTTACAACTTCAAAGCCCATATTTTCCAGCATTTTTGTCATTTGAAATATTTGGTCAACATCATCATCAACCAGGAAAATTGATTTTTTATCTTTTGTGTTCATCTTATTTTGTTTTTAAATAATTCTTGGTAATATTATTTTAAATTCAGTACCCGTTGGACCCTTTTCAGTGTTTGCATTTGATGTTACTGAAATTTTTCCGCTATGCATTTTGATAATTCCATACACTAAAGGAAGTCCAAGTCCTGTTCCTTTTCCAATTTCTTTTGTTGTAAAAAATGGGGTAAATAATTTATCCATATTCTCTTTCGGTATTCCGCTGCCGCTATCTTTAATTCGTATTTCTACATTTCTATCATCTCCACTAACATAAATGTTCAATTCTCCTCCCTTCGGCATAGCCTCAATTGCATTTTTTTCCAAATTTGTAAACACCTGAATCATTTGATCTGCATCAATCATAACCCAGGGTTCTGTGAGTTCAGTAGTAACTGATGTTGTAATATTTTCAGGAATAACAACAGAGTCAAGGCTTTTGCGCAGAAACTCAACAATATCAACCTCTTTAGCTTTAATTTTATTTTTTCTGGCAAAATTTAATAATCCGCTAACTATATTTTTGCATCTGTTAGCTTGCTCAACAATTAGCTCGGCGTCTTGTTTTTTAGGGTCATTTTTGTCGAGCTCGTCAAGAATTATATTGCTGTACATTGTAATTACGCCAAGAGGATTGTTGAGCTCATGAGCAATACCGGCTGAAATTTGTCCCATATTGGCCAGCTTTTCTGAATGTTTTAATTCAAGCTTGGTATTCATTAGCGTTTCATTAGTTACATTCAACTCTTGAATTGATTCATGTAATTTTTCAATTGTAAAAGGCAGGCACATTTCACTTTCAGCATAACCTTGAGCAACCGCAACAGCATGATCATAGCATTTGTCATAACCGCATGCACCACAATTTAAATAATCAGACTCTTTGATTTTTCCCATCCTTTTTAAAACTTTTTCAATTTCATCTTCAGTTGGTCCGCTGTCACGCCTGTCTAAAGAACAAAAGGTTTGCTTCAAATCTAAAGAGCTGTATTTTTCTAAATTATTTTGCCATTTTTCGTTGTTAATATCCTGAAGTTTTACTTTTGCATATTTGCTTATTTGCGACCATTTATAATAAAAATTGTTTCTTGTCGTCATTCCGGGACCCATAATACATCCATCGCAGCATAATAATTCAAGATGATAATCAGATATCTCACCATTTTCCATCTCCTTTATAGCTTCTTTAAAATTATGTTTTCCCGAATCAACAATTATGTTTCCTTCAGTTACATTATCTGATTTTTTTACATTTTGCAACAAGCCTCTGCTGAGCGGAAATAATGATCCCATACCTGAAGCAGGTCCATCAAACTCTGAAGGTGTTATCTTTTCAGCTTTGATATTATGTTGCTCAAACATTTCTCTTAGTTCAACAAAAGTTAAGCCTTCATCAACCTCATCTGATTCTGCTTTTTTTGCGATACATGGCCCGATAAAAACTGTGGATACATCGTCGCCGTAAAGTGACTTTGCCAATCTTGATGTTGCAACCATAGGTGAAGCAATTGGTGCTATTCGGTTTACTAACTCAGGATGAAAGTGCTCAACGTAAAAGACAATTGCAGGACAATCTGAAGATATATAAGAATTGCCATTACTATTATCAAGCATCTTTTTGTACTTATTTGCAACCAAATCTGCTCCAAATGCAACATCAAAAACTTTATCAAATCCCAAAGCACGAATCATTCCTATCAGAGTTTTATAATCATCAAACTCGGTGAATTCTGCAGGAAAACTTGGCGCAAGCATCGCAACAACTTTTTTGCTTTTATCTTTAAGCAGATTCTCAACTTCATGTTTTAAATCCAGGGCAACTTTTGCCTTCTGACTGCATACACTTACGCAATTTCCACATCCGATACATCTTTCGCTTAAAACCTCAGCCTGTCCGTCAATTATCTTGATAGCTTTAACAGGACATTCCCGAACACAAGTATAACATACTCTGCACTTGTCTTTTACGGTAATTACTATTTTATTTCTTTTTGCATGTCCCATTTTGCGAGTGTTTACTATTTATTATAAAAGAACATTTCTCTTAACGTATTTGGTATGAAGCAGTTTGTGAGATTTATGGCCTAAAGGCTTCTCAAGGAAATTTTTATATAGCTCAATAATTTCAGGATTTTTGTGCGAAACTTTTATAGTCTCTTTATCGTCAATATCATACAAAGCTTTCATCCTTGCTTTTATTGACTCTTCTGAAGCTCCTATGTGCTGACCGCCACCGTTAATGCATCCACCGGGGCAAGCCATCACTTCGATAAAATGATATTTCTTTTCTCCGCTATTAACCTGTGCGAGGAGTTTGCGTGCATTTGCCAGCCCATTTACAACAGCAACATTAACTTCTAATCCGTTTATATTTACACTAGCTTCTTTACAACCATCCAAACCTCTTAATGCTTCAATTTTGAATCTCAAAAGTTCTTCTCCTGTAAGCATATGGTATGCAGTTCTAATTGCTGCTTCCATAACACCACCGGTAGCTCCGAACAGCTTTCCTGCTGAACTTCTAAAGCCAAGAGGAGAATCTGCTGCTTCCGGTGCAATATTGTTTATGTCAATTCCAAACATTCTGATTAATTGTCCCAGCTCACGAGTTGTTAATACTGCATCAACATCTGTAATTCCTTTTTCTGTCATTTCTTCGCGTTGGGCTTCAAACTTTTTGGCTGTACAAGGCATTATAGAAACTGAATATATGTTTTCAGGTTTAATATCTGTCTTTTCAGACCAGTATGACTTGATAACAGCACCCATCATTTGCTGAGGCGATTTACATGTTGAAAGATTTGGTAACATATCAGGATAAAATTCTTCGGCAAATTTTACCCAGCCCGGGCAGCAACTGGTTATCATTGGTAATGTTCCACCGGTTTTTACTCTGTCAATGAGCTCTGCTGCTTCTTCCATAATTGTTAAATCTGCTGCAAACGTAGTATCAAACACAAATTTGAATCCCATTTTTCGCAATGCTGCATTCATTATGTTGTTGATGTCAACTCCTGCAGGCATGTTAAATTCTTCTGCCAATGAAATTGATATTGATGGAGCATATTGCACAACAACTGTTTTCTCAGGGTTGTTTAGCATGGATATGATCTCAGGGAAATGGCTTTTTTCTGATAGTGCGCCTGTTGGGCAAACCATAATGCATTGTCCGCAATTAACACAGCTTGAAGTGTTTAATGATTTGTTAAAAGCGGCTCCAATTATCGATTGGCTGCCTCTGTTAATAAAATCTATACAAGCAACACCCATTACATCTTCACATATCTGAACACAACGTCCGCAAAGAATACATTTGTCAGGGTCACGCACCAGACTTGCACTGGATCTGTCAAGATGAATATTGTTTTTCTTTCCTTTTATGCGTCGCTCACGAACCTGCAACTCTTCAGATAAATTCTGCAGTTCACAGTTTTTGTTTCTGACACAGTAGAGACAATCATCAGGGTGATTAGATAATAGTAACTCTACTATCGTTTTTCTCGATTCAATAACACGAGGTGAATGTGTTAAGACTTTCATGCCTTCTTCAACCGGTGTTGAGCATGCTGTAACAAGTCTGTTGGTTTTTACATTTTCAACCACACACATACGGCATGAACCGGATGGAAAACTCCCTTTCAGATGACATAAAGTAGGAACATTAATTCCTTGTCTTTTTAATGCATCCAGGATAGTTTCGTCATTTCTGGCTTCTATTTGTTTGTTGTTGACTTCTATTAAAAAGCTCATATTATTTTTTTTAAATTTATTATACAACTTCAATTGCATCAAATTTACATGCCTGATGGCAAGCTCCACACCCGATACATTTGTCTTCAACGATAAAGTGAGGTGCTTTTCTGCTTCCAATAATTGCATTTACAGGGCATTTTTTTGTACATATGGTACATCCTGTGCATTTGTCCACATCAATTTTGTAAACTTTTAAATTTTGGCAAACTCCGGCAGGACAATGTCTGTCAAATACATGTGATTCGTATTCGTCCTTGAACCACTTAAGTGTACTTAATACCGGGTTTGGTGCAGTTTGTCCAAGTCCACAAAGTGATGTGTCTTTAATTACCTGGCTTAATTTCTCAATCTGCATAACTCCTTTAAAACGATCCAGTGCTTCAGTATTATCACTTGCATTGGGTTTAGATGTTATGCTCTCCAGTATTTCCAAAAGTCTTTTTGTTCCTTCTCTGCAAGGGATGCATTTTCCACAGCTTTCACGTTGTATAAATCCCATGAAAAATTTTGCTACATCAACCATGCAAGTGCCCTCATCCATTACAACTAAGCCACCGGATCCCATCATTGCTCCAACCTGAATAAGAGATTCATAGTCAATCTGAATATCAAGGTTTTCTTCAGTAATACAACCACCGGATGGTCCGCCAATCTGAACGGCTTTGAATTTTTTGTTATTCATTATTCCGCCGGCAATATCAAAAAGTATTTCACGAACTGTTGTTCCCATCGGAATTTCAACAAGGCCGGTTAGTGCAATTTTTCCTGAAAGTGCAAATACCTTTGTTCCTTTGCTGTTTTCTGTTCCTGTAGAAGCAAACCACTCTGCACCATTTTCTAAAATAGAAGAAACATTTGCAAAGGTTTCAACATTGTTTATTACTGATGGTTTTCCAAATAAGCCACTGGTGGTAGGAAATGGGGGTCTGGGACGTGGCATTCCTCTTTTACCCTCTATACTATGCATTAAGGCTGTTTCTTCACCACAAACAAATGCTCCGGCACCTTTTTTGATTTTTACTTCAAAATCAACACCTGTTTCAAAAATATTTTTCCCAATTAAACCGTATTCTTTAGCTTGTGCAATTGCAATTTCCAATCTTTCAATTGCCAAAGGATACTCGGCACGAATGTATATATATGCTTTTGTTGCTCCAATACCATATGCCCCAATTGCCATGCCTTCAATTAGCCTGTGAGGATCTCCCTCAATAACAGCTCTGTCCATAAATGCACCGGGATCGCCTTCATCAGCGTTGCATATTAAGTATTTTTGATCGCTCTTTTCTGAATTTGCAAACTTCCATTTGCGTCCGGTTGGAAAGCCTCCGCCGCCTCTGCCTCTAAGACCACTTTTTTCAATTATATCACAAACTTCAAAAGCAGAATATGTATTAATCGCTTTTATATAACCTTTATATCCGCCTCTTGCAATATACTCTCTGATATCAACAGGATCAACTATTCCGCAATTTTTTAATACAAGTCTTTTTTGCGGTGCAAAAAACGGATGTTCATCCAAGTATTTGATGTTATTCCATGCTTTTGCTTCCGGCGTTTTAAATTGTCCAAGAATTTCTGCATCAGGAATTTCTAATTGAAAGATATTATCCAATACTTCGTTTACCTTTTCTTCTGTGATATTTTGAAATGAGATGCGGTTATGTCCCGGCAGCTGAATGTCCATGATGGGTTCAACAGCACAAAGACCTATACATCCTGTTTCAATTACTTTTGCTGAAATCTGTTTCTCGTTCAGATATTTTTTTACAGCTTGTAATGTTTTTCCGGCTCCGGCTCCAAGTCCACATGTCCCTGCACCAACATATATCACAGGCTCCTCTATTTTATCATGCCTCAATATTGATATTTGCTCCAAAAGCTCACTGTCTTTTGAATTGTTGGTAAAGTCCCTTAAAACTTCATTTATCAGGAATTCTTTTTCGGAATTATTATTTTGTATATTCATAATTATTCTTGATTACGATAGTTATCCAAAATTTCTTTTATTGATTCGCCTGTTACCTTAGCATGAAAATTTCCATTAATTGCAATTACAGGTGCCAATCCACAAGCCCCTATACAAGCCACTACCTCAAGGCTGAAAATTCCATCTCTTGAGGTTTGGCCTGATTTCACACCAATGTTTTTTTCAATCTCATCCAATACCGTTGCTGAACCTAAAACGTGACAAGCAGTTCCGCGACAAACCTGGATATGATATTTTCCAAGCGGAGTAAAGCGAAACTGGTTATAAAATGTAGCTACTCCATATATTTTGCTGGTTGGCATCTTTAGATAATGGGCAACCTGAACCACTGATTTCTCTGATAAAAATCCGTCAACTTCCTGTATGTCTTGCAAAATAGGAATCAAATTGTCAGTGCTTCCCTGCGGATAACGGTCTAAAATATTATTAATCTTTGTTTCCATAACTCCCATTATGATTTAATTTATTTTATTTGTTTTAAATGACTTTCTGATTTTTCTTTTTGTCATCTTTTTACCGACTATATGTGTTCAGCTACTTCTTTTAGAATTTTCTGAGCATCAACAGGTTTTCTTATAAATCCTCTTACAGGAAACCAATAAGTTTTTCCATCTTCGCCTTTATAATCTATACCTGCTTCACCATTTGTAATGTTTTTTACAAGTAGTACCTGAAGGTCTTTAAAACTTGGGTCTTTTCTAAATTCTCTTGCCATATCCTGAACACTTGCTTTTGATGTTACAAGAATGTCAATGGATGATTGAATTAGAAATGGAATTTCCTTAGTTTCAGGATTATTTAAAATTTCCTGAGCCAGTTCAAAGCCTTCATAATGAGTTGTCATCATTACATCTAATATTGCCAAATCAGGTTTTTCGCTACGGAGTTTTTCTAAACCTTCGTTTTTGTTCATTGCTGAGATTACTTCGTAACCTTCTTTTGTTAATACAGCTTTTACTAATGTGATAACATCAATGTCATCATCTACGATTAGAATTCTTTTTTTTGTTGTTTCCATGTCTCTTTTTTTTAATGTTTATAATTTTTTATTTGTGTTGGAAAAAAACCTCTTTCTTTCTTGATGTAAAATTACTTTAAGTAAAAGTCCTGTTTTAGAGAGCATAGTCGTGTTTTATACAGCATAAAGTGACTGAATTTTTAAAGTCAAAATCGATACATTTACGCAAAAAATGTGATAGTTAATGAAAAATCAGAAGCGAAAAGCAAGAATAATATGTTATGAAATCTCTTGAGTTTAATGACTTTTGTACAGGTACTTATAATCATTCTAAATTGAGAAAAATGTCCTGATATCTTGCTAAAAACTTATATATTTGTCGCACCTTTTTAAGGTCATTTAAAAAAATCAGTTACAGCAAACATATTTTATTGTATGAAAGAAAAAATCATCAGTATTGTTAAAAATTATGGCAGAACCCCGGAACGTTTGATGGATATATTATTATCTGTTCAAAATGAATTCGGATGTGTTTCTGAAGAAGCAGTGAGCCATATCGCTTCTGAATTAAATATTTCAGAAGTTGATGTAAAACAAACAAAATCCTTCTATCATTTCTTTACAACAGAACCGGTTGGAAAATATGCTGTTTATTTGAATAACAGCGTAGCCTCAGAGATGATGGGCATGGCCGAAGTTGTTGATGAATTTGAGAAGCAAGCGGGCATAAAGTTTGGTGAAAAAACACCGGACGGCTTAATAAGTCTTGAATTTACTGCATGTATCGGCATGAGTGATCAAGAACCTGCAGCTCTTATCAATTCGGTTGTATTCACTGAACTCAATCGTGAAAAAGTGAAAAAAATTGTTGCAAACATGCGTGAAGGCAAACCCGTTGAGGATATGTTCTCAGAGTACGGCGATGGCAACAACTCACATCCATTAGTAAAAGCAATGGTGAAAAACAATATTCGTAAAGCAGGTCCAGTTACTTTAGGCGAATATGAAATGGGTAAATCACTTAGTAAGGCTTTGGAGATTGGTTCTGCATCAGTGATTGAAGAAATTAAAAATTCTAATCTACGTGGTCGCGGTGGTGCCGGTTTCCCAACTGGAATGAAATGGTTGTTTTGTTCTAAGGAAAAAGAAGAGCGTTACGTAATGTGTAATGCAGATGAAGGTGAACCCGGAACTTTTAAAGACAGAGTATTGCTTACAGAACGTGCTGCAATGACTTTTGAAGGCATGGCAATTGCTGGATGGGCTATCGGTTCTAAAGAAGGTGTTTTATACCTGAGACATGAATACATGTACTTAAAAGCATTCTTGAATAGCATTCTGGAAGAACTTAGAAACAAAAATCTTCTTGGCAAAAATATTTTAGGAAAAGGATTTGATTTTGATATTAGAGTTCAATTAGGTGCCGGAGCATATGTTTGTGGAGAAGAATCTGCATTGATAGAATCTTCAGAAGGTAAGCGAGGAGAACCACGTAATCGTCCTCCATTTCCAACTGTAAGAGGTTATAAGCAAAGCCCTACTATCATTAATAATGTTGAAACTTTCTGTTCAGCAGTTAAAATTATTGAAAATGGTAGTGAATGGTATAAAAAAATGGGTACTGAAGAGTCAACAGGTACAAAATTGTTAAGTGTTTCTGGTGATTGCAAAATGCCCGGTGTTTATGAGGTTGAATGGGGTATGAGTATTAATGAAATGCTTAAAATGGTCGGTGCTGAAAATGTACAGGCAGTGCAAGTTGCCGGACCTTCAGGAGTTTGTATTCCTCCATCTCAGTTTGAACGTAAAATTGCAATCGAAGACCTTCCAACAGGTGGTTCTATGACTGTAATCGGTAAAGAGCGCGATTTAATCAAAGATGTTGTTCTTAATTATATGGAATTCTTTGAAGATGAGTCTTGCGGATCATGTGTTACATGCCGCTCATTTAATATGATACTTGCAAAACAAGTTAAAAAAGTTGTTGAAGGACGTGCTATTAAATCAGATATAGATAACATGCTTGCATGGGGCGAAATCATGAGAAAAACCAGTCGTTGTGGTTTGGGACAAACATCCTCAAATCCTATTGCAACTACTATAGCCAACTTCCGCGAGTTATATGAATCAAGAGTTAAGGATGTGGAATTCCATAGCGATTTTGACATGGATAAAGCTATTGCTGAAGCATGCGAAGCTGTTGATCGTCCACCTCATGTTCATGAATAAACAATTTAGTGTAAATAAAAAAAATTATATACAATGAGTGAAAAAGTAAAATTCACAATAGATGGTAAAGAATATGAAGCTGAAAAAGGTCAACTATTAGTTGATGCTGCTGCTGATAACGGAGTTTATATTCCCGTACTTTGCCATTGGAGAGATGTTATTCCATCAGGTTCTTGTAGAATCTGCACAGTGAAAGTTAATGGCCGTTTTATGGCCTCCTGTACTACTCCGGTAGAGGATTCATGTGTTGTGGAAAACAATACTCCCGAACTTCAGGATATTAGAAAAGCAATTGTTGAAATGCTTTTTGTTGAAGGTAACCATTTTTGTCCGGCTTGTGAAAAGAGTGGAGATTGTGATCTTCAGGGTCTTGGCTATCGCTACCAAATGATGGTTCCCCGTTTCCCATATGCGTTTGAAAGAAGGGAATTGGATGCTACATCACCTAAAATATTTCTTGAAAAGAATCGTTGTATTTTCTGCAAGCGTTGTGTAAGAATGATTAAGGATGAGAATGGCAGAAGCTATTTCGCATTAACAGGCAGAGGCAAAGATCTTAAAATCAGTATGGATAAAGAACTTGCTGAAAATATGAGTGAAGAAAATGCTCAGAAAGCAATGGAAATATGCCCGGTTGGAGCAATTCTTCGCAAAGAAGTTGGTTTCGTTCACGCCATAGGAACAAGAAAGTATGATAAAGATCCTATCGGAACCGATATTGAAAAATTACATAAATAAAAATGGAGGAAAACAAAATGAGCAAACCTATAGTAGCAACAGCTTCATTAGCAGGATGTTTCGGATGTCATATGTCTCTGTTGGATATTGATGACAGAATCCTACAACTAATTGATCTTGTTGAGTTTAATAAATCACCAATAGATGATATAAAAACATTCACAAAGCAATGTGACATTGGCCTCATTGAAGGCGGATGCTGCAATACAGAGAATATTCACACATTAAAAGATTTTAGAAAAAACTGTAAAATACTAATCTCTGTTGGTGAATGTGCAATTATGGGTGGCCTTCCTGCAATGAGAAATGGCCTTCCTGTGAGAGAATGTTTGGAAGAAGCATACCTGGATGGACCAACCGTTAGTGCAAATACAGAAAAAATTATGCCCAACGATGAGGAACTCCCAATTATATTGGACAAAGTTTATCCAATACATGAAATTGTAAAAATCGATTACTATCTGCCGGGATGTCCGCCAAGAGCTGATTTAATTTGGCAAGCTGTTGTAGCGCTTGTAACCGGTGATGAATTGAATATTCCTTACGAATTAGTTAAGTTTGATTAAAACAAAAAGTGAAATAATGGCACAAAAAGTAACAATAGAACCCGTAACTAGAGTTGAAGGTCATGGTAAAGTGACTATTCATCTCGATGATAATATGAATGTGGAGCAAACACGTCTGCACATTGTTGAATTCCGCGGATTTGAACGTTTTGTACAAGGAAGACCTTATTGGGAAGCTCCTGTTTTAGTGCAACGTTTGTGTGGAATCTGCCCTGTTAGTCACCACCTGGCTGCTGCTAAAGCTCTCGATGTTATTGTGGGCGCAGGAACAGGTCATGGTCTGACTGCAACCGGTGAAAAAATGAGAAGGTTAATGCATTATGGACAAATGTTGCAGTCTCATGCATTGCATTTCTTTCATTTATCTTCTCCTGATTTCTTACTTGGTTATGATGCTGATCCGGCTATACGTAATGTTATTGGTGTAGCTATGAATTTCCCGGAACTGGCTACGCAAGGTGTTTTATTACGTAAGTTTGGACAGGAAATTATCGCTGTAACTGCAGGTAAAAAGATTCATGGTACCGGAGCTATTCCCGGTGGTATAAACAAAAATCTAAGCATTGCAGAACGTGATTCTTTACTTAAAGGAGCAGATCCTTTAAACATTGACCAAATGATTAAATGGTCTAATGATGCACTACAGCTCTTTAAAGATTACTACGGGAAAAACAGAGAGTTTGTTGATATGTTTGCAAGTTTCCCATCAAACCACCTTAGTCTTGTAAGAGAGGATGGAGCTCTTGATTTTTATCATGGAGTTATTAGAGCAGTTGATTATGAAGGTAGGAAAGTTTTGGATGATGTTGATTATCAAGATTATACCAAGTACATTGAAGAAGAAGTTAAGAACTGGAGCTATATGAAGTTTCCATATATGAAGCATCTTGGTAAAGAAAAAGGATGGTATCGTGTTGGACCATTAGCTCGCTTGAATACTTGCGATTTTATTCCTTCTCCAATGGCTCAAAAAGAGTTTGAAATATATAAAGCTCATACTGATGGCAAACCAAATAATTATTGTCTGCACAATCACTGGGCTCGTTTGATTGAACTACTTCACTCGGCTGAGGTTATTAAAGAGTTATTGCAAGATCCTGATCTTCAAAAAGATGATCTTGTTGTAAAAGGAACAAAAGGTAATGAAGGTGTTGGACTGATTGAAGCACCTCGTGGTACTTTATTCCATCACTATAAAATTAACGAGAATGATCAGATTACAATGGCTAACCTAATCGTTTCTACAACAAATAATAATGAACCTATGAATAAGTCGGTGAATTTTGTTGCTAAGAATATGATGAATGGTCAGAAAGAAATTACTGAACCAATGAAAAATGCCGTTGAAGTTGCTATCAGAGCTTATGACCCATGTCTTAGCTGTGCTACACATGCACTTGGTAAAATGCCGCTCGATATTAAATTAATCGGAGCTGATGGCATAGAATTAGATCATTATAGATCATAATTTATGTTTTTTATTTTAGAAAAAAGTCCGTCATTATCCGGCGGACTTTTTCTGTTTAGAGTACAATCTTATAAGTAATATAAAGATGCAAATGATGGAAGTAGATTTTTTGTCATATTTGTGTCTTTGTTTAATTGCAAAATAACATGAAAAAAATATTAGTGTATGGGTATGGTAATCCGGGCAGACAAGATGACGGACTGGGTGAGCAATTTGTTGAACTAGTTGAAAAATTTATTGAAGAAGAAAATTTGTCAAATATTAGCACTGACTGCAATTATCAACTAAATATAGAAGATGCAGCTTTAATTGCAGATTATGATGTGGTTATTTTTGTTGATGCTTCAACTGTTGAGGAAGTGGAGAATTTTAGGCTTGATAAAATTGAACCAAATGATGCTACAATAGAATTTACAATGCATGCAGTGTCTACAGCATATGTAGTGGATTTGTGCAGAAAAATGTATAACAAAATTCCGGAAGCTTATGTTCTTCACATAAAAGCTTATGAATTTGACTTCAAAGAAGAACTTACACAAAAAGCAGCTGAGAATATGCTGGAAGCATTTGATTTTATGAAGAGCTACTTATTGAAAAAATAATATTCTTCAATGCCCTTATATGCCTTATATGGTAATTTTTTTTTAATATGTTTTGACTTTTTGAAAAAAAACCTAACTTTGTGCCACTTAAATTTAAATTAGTAACACATGCAGGTTAAAAGATTTGGCGTATCCCTTGAAGAAAATATACTGAATGATTTGGATAAACTTGTTAAAAAACATCAGTTTCCAAACAGGTCACAAGCTATTCGCCATCTTATAAAATCATCACTTGTTACTGAAAAAATCGGCCAAAACAAAATCGTAGCCGGCGCTATTGTTATTGTTTATGACCATCATAAAAGAGAATTGAATAACAAATTGATGCATGTTCAGCACGACTATCATGATTTAATACTATCAACCCAACATGTTCACCTTGAACATGATTTGTGCCTTGAAACAATTGCTGTTAAGGGAAAAGCACAAAGACTGCTTGAACTTTCTGACAGTATTATTGCTCTTAAAGGTATAAAACATGGCAGGTTAGTAATGACAGATGTAGAATAATTATATTTTTTTGACTTAGAAGTAACACGATTATTTAACTTAGTAACATTATGTATTTATGAAACCAATTTTTACGGCTATAATGCTATCTTTAATGGTGATTTTTGATGGTCAGGCAGAAAAGCAACCAACAGATACAATAAAATCATTTGAACTGAAAGAAGTTGTTATTACAGCAACGAAAACAGAACGCAATCAACTTGAAATTCCGGCAAGAATATCAGTTATTAAATCAGAGATTTTAGAATTATCACCGACGATGCAACTTGATGATATCTTAAGGTTTGCTCCCGGAGTTAATGTGAATAGAAGCACCGGCATATATAGTCAAAGGCCAATGGTAACACTTAGGGGATTATCAGGTGATGAACAGTCGAGAACGCTTGTTTTGATTAATGGAATACCAATTAATACATCTGATGAGGGTGGTGTAAACTGGAATCGGATTAACCAATATGATATTGAAAAAATTGAAATATATAAAGGCCCGGGTTCCTCACTTTATGGGAATAATGCAATGGGTGGAGTTATTAATTTATTAACAAAAAAGCCTCAAAAACCACAGGAGGTTTTTAGTGGAGTTAGTTTTGGTACATATAATACTATACGTCAGGATTTAAATGTAAGGCTAAGAACTGACGAGGGTTATTATGGTGTTTTATCACAGTATTATCTGCAAAGTGATGGTTATAACAATATTCCTGTTGCAGACAGAACCCCATATGATACTGAGCGCGACCTGGAAGCTTTGGGAGTTTCGGCAAGACTCGGCTATGATAACAGTAAATGGTTTAATTGGGAAATGCAATATGATGTATTCAGAGATCAACGCGGTGAAGGATATAAGATTTTTGCACCTGATGGATCCTATAGAAATTTCAATACAAATCTTTTAAGAAGTAATATTAGAGGAGCAAACCAAAAGACTTCATATACTTTGAGTGCATATTATCAAATGGAGAATTATTATGATATTAATGAAAGAATGAGAAATTCTAATTATTCTCGTTTTGATGTGAATTCATACAGAGAAGATATGGGTGCACTTTTAAATGTTAACCACAAGCTTATGGAATCAAATACCATAGCCGGTGGTTTTGAATTTAAAATTGGTAGTATTCGCGGAGGAGATTATTATCAAACAGCACCATATGACACTATTTATAATGCGGGAAAACTTACCTCTTATGGTGTATATATTCAGGATGAGCAATCTTTTCTAAATGACAA
The DNA here is from genome assembly GCA_964614525.1 of uncultured Bacteroidales bacterium. GTDB lineage: Bacteria > Bacteroidota > Bacteroidia > Bacteroidales > UBA7960 > PWND01. Next base: position 40,662 of record CAZTPA010000018.1, read on the forward strand.
GATACATTTAATTGCAGGATTGCGATTTGATAGGGTTTCATTTTCTGATGGCGAATATCAATCTACTGACCCATGGAACACTCTTCCTGAATTAACAGATTACACCTGGACAGAGTTCTCTCCAAGAGCAGGAGTTCGATTTAATTTTATTGAAAGTTTCAGCACCTATCTTTCATATTCACATGGTTTCAGAGCGTCAATTTTGGATGATCTAACACGAACCGGTTGGATGTGGGTTGGACCAAAATATGCTAATCCGGAACTTCAACCGGAATCAATTGACAATTACGAAATTGGATTTGATCTTTTTCCCGTGACAAACCTAAAAGTTTCTGCCTCTGCATATTTGATGCAGGGTAATGATTTTTTGTACTATGTTGCCACTGGCGACAGTATTTTTGGAAGGTCAATCTTTCGCAGGGAAAACGTAACAAACGTTCAGGTTAATGGTTTTGAATCTGAGATTGAATATTCCATTTTTAAAAATCTATCGATATATGCAGGATACACTTTCTCTGATTCAAAAATTGTCGGTTTTGAAGAAAGGCCCGATTTGGAAAATAAGTACTTAAAATATGTGCCCAGGCATAGTGCTTCTCTATCCCTTTTTCTGCAAAGCAAATTCATAAACCTTTCTACAAAGGCATTATATAAGGGTTCTCAATTTGCAGACGATAGTAATGAAAGAGTATTAGATGAATATATTACAATAGATATTATGCTTTCAAAAACGATTATGAAAAAGTATGTCATTTCTTTGGAAGCTCAAAATATTTTCAACAACAGGCATATGGAAACTATTGATTACATATCTCCCGGTAGGTTAATTTCAGGAAGAATTGCAATAAAAATTTAAGAGAGAAACAATGCTGTTAAATTCTAAAATATTACAACCATCTATAGTAGTTTTGCTGATTTCTACTATTTTTCTTTCATCATGCAATAATAAGAGTCACTCTGAAAAGGGTGACTCTGCTGTTGTTCAAGATGTGCTTGGACGTGAAGTTGTTGTTCCGGTAAAGGTTGAAAAAATTGTGGGTTTAAGAGCAGGGGCACTGCGCATGCTGGTATACATGGATGCAGTATCATTAATTGCAGGTATTGAGCATCCGGAAAAAAAAGGAGATAAACCATATCTTAATGCTCACCCTGAACTGATTAATCTGCCCGACATTGGCCCCGCAATGGGAGGAGATGCTGAAATGATTCTTAATGTAAATCCTGACGTTATATTTATTAGTTATACCACAAAAGAAGATGCAGATGCGCTACAGAAAAAAACCGGAATCCCTGTAGTTGCAATTGAGTGCAGTGACCTTGGCACGGAATCAGAACTTTTATTTGAATCAATGAAAATAGTTGGCAAGATTATTAATAAAGAATCCAGAGCCGATTCACTTATATCATATATTTCATCATCAATAAAACACTTGAATAATAGGACAAAAGACATTGAAGAAAATCTCAAGCCTTCTGTTTATGTCGGAGGACTATCTTACAGTTCTTCTTACGGAATAAGTGCTACGCATTCTAGTTTTGCGCCGTTTATGTTTCTTAATGCAAATAACGTAGCTTCAGGAATTGATAAAAGACTTACCTCACACGTAAAAGGTACTTTTGTAGATATTGAAAAAATTCTAATGTGGAATCCTGAGATGTTGTTTATTGATGAAGCAGGTTTTTCTTTAACAGTAAATGATATTAAAACAAGGTCTGCACTCAGGAAATCATTAAAAGCTGTCGATAATGATCAGATATTTTGTTTATTGCCATATAATAATTATGCAACAAATTATGAATATATTTTAATAAATGCCTGGTATATTGGTAAGCAGTTATATCCTGAAAATTTTGAAGATGTTGATTTTAAATTAAAAGCAGCAGAGATAATTGAAGCATTTTATAATAGCTCAAATTCTTCAGATTTACTTAAATCTTCATTAGTTTTGCGCAAATTTTCTTATAATGAATTATGACACAAAATAGTGTACTAAAAAAATATCATAAATCCGGACGATATAAACTGTTGTTTTTATTGGCAGTAGTTATAACTTTATTGTTGGTTCTTTTTGTGTCTTTAATTACGGGCTCAGCAGAAATTGGTGCAGCTGAACTTTTTAATATGTTCGTTGGCAAATCTTCCTCTTTTACTGAGCAAATAATTTATCAAATAAGGATGCCGCGGGCTATAGGTGCAGTTTTGGCAGGGATGGCCTTGTCAGTTTCCGGTGCTGTTATTCAAAGTTTGCTCAGAAACCCACTTGCATCACCTTTTACTTTGGGGATTTCCGGAGCATCCGCTTTTGGGGCTGCTTTTGCTATTATAGTTTTTGGTGCAGGAAGCAGCTATGTAGGATCTAATGATTTAGCATCTATAAACAATCCATACATTATCACTGTTTCTGCATTTGCCTGGAGCCTGATTGGAGTTTTTGTTATTTTAATGCTTTCACGATACAGAGGTGCCGGACCTGAAATTATAATTCTTGCCGGCATAATTATAAGCTCATTATTTGGCGCTGGCATTGCTGCTATGCAATATTTTGCAGATAGTGTTCAATTAACTTCAATAGTTTTCTGGACCTTCGGAGACATCGGAAGAGCATCCTGGAGTAATGTTCTGATTCTACTGGTTGTTACAGTTCCTGTCTTGTTCTTTTTTGTATATCAAACATGGAATTATAAAGCCTTACAGTCAGGTGACGAATATGCAAATAGTATGGGTGTTAATGTTAAGAGGGTTCGCTTGACAGGGATGCTGGTTGCATCACTGGCAACTGCGGTTGTTGTTTCGTTTTATGGGGTAATTGCTTTTGTGGGTTTGGTGGTACCACATATCGTAAGACGAATAATTGGTGGTGATGAGCAATATCTAATTCCCGCATCTGCATTGTTTGGTGCATTATTTTTATTGGCATCTGACACATTGGCAAGAACTATTATTTCGCCTGTGGTGCTTCCGGTAGGAATACTAACTTCATTTCTTGGTGCTCCACTTTTTTTGTTTTTATTAATAAAAGGCATGCAAAAAAACTATTGGTCATGATTTAAAATGAGTAATTTAATAATAAAGAATATTAGGGGTTTTATCCTTTAAAATAATATATAATGAAAATATCAATCAACAATATAGAATTTGCCTACAATGGAACAGCTGTATTAAAAAATATTAATTGCAGCATTGACAAGGGCGACTTCATTGCAGTTGTTGGACCAAATGGTTCTGGCAAAAGTACGCTTATAAAGTGCATGAATGGAATTTTACAGCCAAGAAAAGGAAGTATAAATGTTTCCGACAAGAATATAAAGCAACATTCTTTGCGTAATCTTGCCAAAACAATGGCCTATGTTCCTCAAAACAAAAACGGTCAAACTCCGGCAACAGTTTTTGATACAATATTGCTTGGACGCAAACCTTATATTAGTTGGAAACCTTCAGCATCCGATATGGAAATAACCTCTGACATTATTCAAGAGTTACAGCTGGAATCAATTGCCATGAAAGATATTAATAAGCTTAGCGGAGGGCAGCAACAAACTGTTTTTATTGCAAGAGCATTAGCTCAACAACCGGAGATTCTTCTTCTTGATGAACCCACAGCTAACCTGGACATCAAGCATACAATTGAAATTATGAATATGCTGAAAAGTTTTTGTGATAATGGTTTAACAGTTGTAATTGCTTTACACGATATTAATCTGGCTATGCGTTATGCTTCAAGAATTATGATGCTGAAAGATGGTGAAATATTCGCTTGCGGAGGTAAGGAAGTTTTAACAGAAAATAATCTGGAAAATCTCTATGATATCAAAGTGAAGGTAATTGAAAACAATAACAGTTTTCATGTTATACCATTATATGCTTTAGAAAATTAGCATTAAATATTATTATATTATTATGAAAAATAAGTTTGAATTTACAAGTATTGGAATTGTTCATAATCATGTTAATGAACCTGATGATTACAGGAAAATTAAAGAAAAGGAAAGTATAATTGAGATTTTTGATGAGTTTAAGGATGCGCTGCTTGCTATAGAAGAAAATGAATATCTGGATATTGTTTTTTATTTCCACAAATCTGAGCAAAGATTACAAACTGATACAAAAAAATATCCCGGCGTATTAAGTGGTGTTTTTAGCAGCAGAAGTCCCAAAAGGCCTAACTTGATTGGAGTAACAACAGTTAAACTACTTGAACGCAATGGCAATAAATTAATAGTTCAAGGGCTTGATGCTATTAACGGAACTCCGGTATTGGATATAAAGAACTGCGATACATCAATGTTTGCTTATGAAAATGAAAATAATCCTGTTCATCAAAACAAACTTAAAAATAGTCCGCGCATTGATATTCGTAATGAAATATATTCAAATCGTACTGATAATTTGATGATAAAAGCTGCGCAGATTCACGGGCATTATTGCCCCGGACTTGCAATGGGCATTATGGCTGCTACTTTTGCTATGAATAAGATGGAAGCAGAATCAGATGGTATGGAAGATCTTTTGGCTATTACAGAAACGAATAACTGCTTTTCTGATGGAATACAGTTTGTAACAGGATGTACATTTGGAAATAATGCCTTGATATTTAAAGACTTCGGGAAAACTGCATTTACTTTAACCCAGAGAGATGGAAAAGGAATAAGAGTTTCTTCAAAACCGGAGTCCCAGCAAGTCATCAGGGAAGCATTTCCTGATTTCCACAATTTATACAAAAAGGTAGTTGAAGATCAGGATCATTCGCCGGAAATGAAGGCTGCTTATCGAAAAGCTGCACTGGATAGAGCTTTCGGAACATTAACCTTAGATTTTAGCAAATTGTTTGATGTGCAAAATGTGACTGTAGAAGTGCCTGAATACGCAAAAATTCATGATAGTGTTATATGCTCAGTATGTAAAGAAAGCATTATGAAAACACGCTCTGTCAAAAATATAGATGAGTATTTATGCTTACCATGCAGTGGATCAGAATTTAGTAGCCTTGATGGAAACGGCATACATTGCCACAAGGAATAATTGTTATATGTTTCAAAAAAAGAATTACCATATAAGGCATATAAGGGCATTGAAGAATTAGCAGGAACCTTTATTGAATAATTTTTCTTATATGTAACGGTATCGGCTTAGAAATAGTGCGGGATTGCCGCCGTACTTTCCGGTCACCCGTTAAAAAAATAAAGATAACAAAAAAATGTCAGAATACTACTGCAACCCGCATTATTTCTGAAGCCGGGTTATAAAACGTAGTTGTTTCTAAACTTCTTTATTTAACTTCTTAGGATCTTGTCTTGTATCAAAAATAGCTACAACATACAGCTTCTTACTATCAAATTTATAATAAACTGTAGTTTGTTTTGTCACAACACATTTATATAATCCACTAACTCTATCAGATTTTGTAGAACTTTCAGGTTTTTCTTTGATAATTTGTAATGATCTATCAAGCTTCTTAATAAAATTGTTTCTTACCCTTGTTGACCATTCCGTTTCTAAATATTCAAGCAATTTCTCTAATTTTCGGGATGCTCTTTTTGAAAGGACAATCTTTCTACTCATTACTTATGCTTCTTTATGAAATCTTCGTAATCAACTATCTCACCATTCTCAATTTCTTCAATACCTTTCATTATATCTTCTTTTTGAGATTGTGGTAAAGTATCCCAAAAATCCTTTTTTGATTCTCTTTTTAACAACTTTTTTATCGAACTTAAAATGCTTGGATTATCAGTCTCAAGTATCATTTTCACAAGTTCTATTTTCTCTGCTTGAATATTCATAACTTCTTTTTTTACAAAAATACACTTTTATTTAATTCTTTTCATTCTGCCGCAGAAACAACTATGTTTTATAACTAATATATTCTTATATGTTTAAAAAAAAAGAATTACCATATAAGTCATATAAGGGCATTGAAG
>CAZTPA010000019.1:0-46547 GCA_964614525.1 uncultured Bacteroidales bacterium
CAATCAAAAACAGTTGCAATTTTTATATAGTTATTTTCAATCCAATAAACTATCTTGTAATTTCCAACTACTAAAAAACGATATTCAAATTTCCTGTCAGAAAGTAATTCTTCTTTTCTTCCAATTTGGGGAGATTTCTGAAGTTTCAATGTAGATTTTACCAGTTCCTTTAAAAGTTTCCTTGCGACACGAATAGAAGCTTTGTACTTATAATATTCAAAAATATCTTCAAGATTATTTAATGCTGTCTCAGTCCAAAAGACTTTTATTTCCATGTATCAATATCTTTTAAGATTTCTCCGGCATTATACATTCTATCATTTTCAGAATCATTTTCAGCACTATCTATCAGTGTGTTAAATTCTTCAATGGTCATAGGACTTAACTCCTTATCAATTACTTTCTTCCTTTCCTGATGAAGTATTTTTTCAAGCTTCTCAATGATGTTTTCATTCTTAATCCTTAGAATTTCTTGAATGAACTGTATTTTCCGAGTTTGTAAGTCCATATTCTTCCTTTTTTTACAAAGATAATAAAAATTGTAACTTATCGCTACCCCTGTAAGCGCCTTACCTATGATATTTAAGTTTAGTTTTTGACCAGCGCTTTTCTCAAAATGAAATTATATTTCATGCTTTTGAATTAAATATCATCAAAAAAATTTCTACGAAACAATAAAATTTGTTGATATGTTAATTTTTTTTATCATACTATAACTATTCTGTAAAATCTCCGTAGAACATTGTTAATTAATGGAATGTACGTCATTTTTGAATTTCAGTATATTTACTTATTTATATCTTTTAAATATTTCGTACATTACCAAACATAACTGACGAATTATTAGGATTATAATGTTATTTTTGTTAGATAAATAAAAAAGAATAAATATTTGATTTAATTTGAATTGTTTTATGATTTTAAAGAATAGCATGAGAAGTAAAAATATTTACTACATTTTTTTATTTACTGTTATTTCGATTGCATTCATTCAGGATTTGAAGGCTGATGATCTTACTGTCTATATTCAATTACCCGGAGATAAAGTTGAATACTGCCAAAATGAGGGGAATATTATTCTTACAGGAAAAGGCTTTCATGGAGAAGAGAATATCGTAAAGCATGAATGGGAAAGTACTTCTGAAGGTATTATTGAAGAAACAAGGAACCAGTTTGCTGTTATAAATACTGCTTCTGCCGGTGATCATATTATTACATATCATGCATGGGACGAAAATGAAAATTACGACAAGGTTAGTGTTACAATTCATGTTTATCCTTTACCTGAAAATGAGATAAAATCATCAAAAGGTTTTTTTACATGGTTATTTGGGAAAGATTTACCTCAAAAATTAGAGGCTGAAAATACAAAAGCAGATTATAAATATCAGTGGTATCTTAATAATGAGAAAATTGAGAATGCTACTGAATCTTCATATAAAGCTAATGAAAAAGGTCGTTACCGTTTGGTGACAATTTCTGCTGAAGGATGTAAGTCATATTCATCAGCTTTGGAAATAGATTAAAGAAAATTAATAGTAAATATACCAGGTATGAAAACATCTTTACTGAACTTAAAAAGCTTAATTTTAAAAGCAAAGCTTGTAATCCCGAGCCTTTTATTTTTATTAATTTTATTAAGCTCAAATACAGTTAAATCGCAACTGAATGTTTCTTTTACGGAAGCTGATGGGTTTGAAATATGTCAAGGAACTACCTATCCTATTGGTGTGAACGTAGATGGCGGGTCGGGGACATATGTCTCATATGTATGGGATGATCCTGACGGAGTAATAGTTTTTGCCTCAGGCGCATCGGCCATTCTTGATATATCATCTCCCGGAGATTTTTTTATTTCTGTTACCGTTACAGATGATGAAGGAACTATAGGTGTTGGTGAACTTAATTTTACTGTTTTACCCGGTCCAACAGTGGCTGAAATTACCTGGGATCCAAGCGAGTCATTGGATTTTTGTGATGGTGGCAGCGTTACTTTAATAGCCACTTATGGTGCTGATTATACCTATCAGTGGAGAAGAGGAACCAATATTATTCCCGGAGCAACCGAGCAAACATATACAGCCACTGAAAGTGGTCAATACAGAGTAATTATTACAGCAAGTAATGGTTGTTCAAAAACATCCAGCGCTGTTACAGTTGAAGTGTATGATAATCCGACGCCAACTGCCTCTAATGATGGCCCTGTGTGCGAGGAAGGTACTGTTGAGTTTATTGCAGAACCTGACGGTTTAGCTTCCTATGACTGGACAGGTCCGGGAGGTTTTACTTCAGATCAAAGAGTTTTTACCAGATCAAATGTTGAGCTTAGTTTTGCAGGCACTTATGAGGTTACTGTTGTTGATGGTAATGGATGTATAGGAACTGCAACAACTGTGTTGGATGTTAATCCTCTTCCTGTTGCTCCCGACAATGCTGATGTCGATAGAAACGACCTTTGTGCTGAAGACGGAGGAGATATTACTCTTAGCGCAAGCGGAGGTTCAGCCGGTTATGGACATACTTTGAAGTGGTATACAGGAAGTTGCGGTGGAACCCATATAGGTGATGGAAATAATCTTACTATCCCGGCACCTGTTGTTACAACAACATATTATGCATTATATGAATCTGTTGATTGTGGACAATCAAGTTGTGCAAGTGTTACTGTTAATGTTTATGCTCCTCTTGATGGTGGCGAAATTGCCGCTGATCAGGATATTTGTTATGAAACTATTCCTGATCCATTTACAAATACCACTTCACCTTCAGGTGGCTTTGGTACCTGGACTTATGAATGGCAGTATCAGGAAGATGGAGATCCATCATGGACTTCTATTCCTTCGTCAAATACTTTAACATATTCTGTGTCAAATTTACTGACTATTACAACTCATTACCGCAGAGTTGCAACTAATGATTGTGGTACTGTGGAATCTAATGTTATAACTGTTTCTGTATATGATGAACTTGATGGCGGTTCAATTGCTGCAAGTCAGGATATTTGCTATGGGGAAACCCCGGATCCATTCACAAGTGTTAGTCTTGCCGCAGGTGGTTCTGAAAATTGGACTTACCAATGGCAAGAAAGAGATGGAGGTGGAATTTGGACAGATATTTCCGGTGCAACTGCATCAGATTATGCTGTTCCCGGAGCCCTTTTTGAAACTACCGATTTTCGCCGGGTAGCAACTGATGTTGAATGTGGAGATGCAATTTCTAATGTTATTACTGTTTTGGTTTATGATGACCTTGATGGTGGTGTAATTGCTGCAGATCAAAGCATATGCTACAATACTTTACCTGATCCTTTCACTAGCATTACTGCTCCTTCAGGTGGAACAGGCAGTTGGACTTATCAGTGGAAGTACAGTGTAGGTGGCGGGCCATGGACTGATATCGCCGGAGCAAATTCTGAGGTATATGCAGAGAGTAATCCTTTAACACTAACTACTCAATACAGAAGAGATGCTACAAATGATTGTGGAACTATAGAATCAAATGTTATTACTATTACTGTTTTTAACGAGATGGATGGTGGTGAAATAGCTGCTGATCAAGACATTTGTTATAACGACATTCCTGCTGATCTTACTAGTATTACTGCTCCTTCAGGTGGTGATGGCCCTTGGGTTTACCAATGGCAATATCGCGTGGGTGCCGGTTCATGGACAGATATTACAGGCGCCAACAGTATTACTTATAGCTTTTCTGCCGGTGTTACGGTTACTACTGATTATCGAAGAGTTTCTACAAATGATTGTGGGACTGTTTTTTCAAATATTGTTACCATAACAGTTACTGATGAACTGCTTGGCGGAGAAATCGCCGCAGATCAAAATATTTGTTATGGATCAATTCCTGAACCATTTACTAGCATAAGCGATGGAAGTGGAGGTACAGGATCCGAGAGTTATCAATGGCAATATCGCGAAGGTGCTGACCCATGGACTGATATTCCCGGGGCTACCGGATTAACCTATACTGAAACAGCTAATCTTTTTGTTACAAGAGATTACCAAAGAGTATTTACAAATGATTGTGGTGATGCTGCTTCAAATATTATTACCGTTACTGTTTATGGAGAACTTGATGCAACAATTAATGTCACTCATGTTAGTGGTTGCTATGGTTACGATAATGGTAGTATTGATATAACTAATCCTGTTGGTGGTTCCGGCAATTATGAGTACTCTATTGATGGTGGAATAACATGGCAAAACAGTGGCTTGTTTGAAAATCTTACCGCTGGATTTTATGATGTTCAAATCAGGGATGCAAATATTCCCGGATGTATTATAGTTCTTGACCCTAATCTTGAGATTACAGAGCCGGATGAACTATCAGCCGATTTGGATTCTCAAGATGTTACAGAATGTAGCGATAGTCAAAATGGATGGATAGAAATTTCTAATCCGCTTGGAGGGTCAGGTTTTTATGAGTATACTATTGATGGTGGTTTGTCATGGCATTCAAGCGGATTGTTTGAAAATCTTGATGCAGGCACTTATAATGTTCAAATGAGAGATGCTTCTGATCCTTTATGTCTTGTCATTTTAGACGATAATCTTGAATTAACTGCCCCGGAAGCCCTATCTGCTGATGTTGCTTCTACTGATGTTACTTGCTTTGGTGGAAATAACGGGGAAATTAGTATTACAAACCCTCAAGGTGGATCGGGTAATTATGAATATTCTGTTGATAACGGTGTTACATGGCAGGCATCCGGTTTATTTGAGAATCTGATTGCCGATACTTATGAAGTATTTATAAGAGATGCCAACTTTACAAATTGTTTTACTCAAATAGCTACAGTTATTATTGATGAACCCGAACAATTAATGGCTGATGTTGATTATGACCAGATTTCTTGCTTCGGAGAAGGCGATGCATGGATTAATATCACCAATCCAACAGGAGGCTCGGGCACTTATGAGTATTCTATTGATAATGGTGTTACATGGCAAACATCAGGATTATTTGATAATTTATCTGATGGCACATATGATGTCTTCATACGTGATGAAAACGATATTAACTGTTTTGAATTCCTTACTACTATCAACATTATCGAACCTGATGAAATTGTCTTAAACTTTATAGTAATTGATGTTGGTTGTTGGGGAGATGATTCCGGTGAAATAACTGTGATAGCATCCGGAGGAACACCTGATTATACTTATTCCTGGACGGGTCCCGGTGGATTTACATCTGATCAGGAGACAATTACGAATCTTGTTGCAGGAACATATACTGTTGTTGTTACTGACTCAGAAGGATGTACAGAAACTGACGATGTTACTGTTTCTCAACCTCCTTCACCACTGGAAGTATATGCAGGGCCAAATGTGACTATTTGTAGCGGATTTAATCTTGGTAGCTGGGAACTTGGTGGAACAGGTTCTGTTGAAACAGCAGAAGGAGGGCAGGAGCCATATACTTATCTTTGGAGTTCTGTTCCCTATGATGCTTCATTATATGAAGCTGATCAGCATCTTACATCAAATCCTGTAGTATCACCAAATGTTGAAACTGTTTACTCTGTTGAAGTTACAGATTTCTATGGTTGTGTTGAAACTGATTTTACTACAATTTCTATACATTCTATTGTTATTGCTGACGCCGGTGGAGATGATGATGGTAATATCATCCTTTGTGAAGGCTCGGATGTTACTTTGGGTGGTTCACCTTTGGGTGTTGGTAATACAGGATACTATGAAGAAGATCCGACAATAGATCCTGACCAGTTTACTTACAGATGGGAAGAATTAGATGGAGGTAGTTGGTTGTTTTTTGCCAATACTGATCATCCTGTAGTAAGTCCGCTTTCAACTACAACTTATAGGGTTAGAGTCAGAGATAAAGAAGGAGATAACTGTTTAGCTTATGACACTGTCACGGTGGTTGTTTCTCCGGGATTTATTGTTACTGCTGATCCGGATATAGAAGATGTTTGTAATGCTAATGCTGCAGGAGATACTTTTACTCTTGGAGCAACGATTGATGATCAGGGATCAGGAATTATTCCGGTTATTACCTGGTCTGCAAATCCCCCTGATCCTACATTAGCAGGTCAGGAACATTTATTAAACCCTGTTGTTAGCCCTACAGAGACAACAACTTATACAATACATGTTGATTATGAAGTAGGAATTGGATGTGGAGCTACCGATGAAATGACAATCTATGTTTCACCGGAAATCCTTGTTGATGCGGGCGGTCCTGAATTAACTATGTGTCATCCTAATAATGACGGTGAAATAGCTCTTGGTGGTAGTCCAACTGCTGAATATCTTGGAGGTGGTGGTACTTTTACTTATGAATGGACATCTGTTCCTTCAGGATTCTCTTCAACAGACCCAAATCCTGTTGTTTCACCTGCTGTGAATACTACTTATATTGTTACCGCAACAGATGATAATGGCTGCGAAGAAACTGATCAGGTTGATGTAATTGTTTTACCTGAATTATTTGCTGATGCAGGATCTGATTTTGCAGTTTGTTTTGAATCATCAGGAGTTATTGGTGGTAGCCCCGCAGCTATTGGTGGTAGCGGATTTTACGAATATTTGTGGACTGCAGTTCCCGAAGATCCTTCTTTGGCCGGACAGGAGAATTTACCTAATCCGGAAGTAGAACCTCTAGTGGAAACTACTTATACTCTTACTGTTACTGATTTGAATTATGGTTGTGAATCTACTGATGAGATTACTATAACAGTAAATGATCCGATTGATATTACTATTTATGAAGGTAATAACCCTGTTTGTGAAGGCTCAACAATTACTCTAGGTGGCTCGCCCACTGCAACAGGAGGAACCGCGCCATTATCATACAGATGGAGAATACAGGGAGTTGACCCAAACTGGAGTGATCAAGAGAATCCAACATATGTTATAACTGAACCAACAACATTTGTATTGTTTGTTTATGATGATATTGGATGTTGGAATTCTGAAACAATCACTATTGATGTAGATTATGAACCTGTTGCAGAGATTGAAGCTGATCCTGAAGGAGATATCTGTGAAGGTGAGTCTGTTAGTTTAACAGCAGTTGGTGATCCGAACTGGACTTATATGTGGAGTCCGGGGGGAGAAACCACACAATCTATTAATGTTAGTCCTGAATCTACAACTACTTATGAAGTAACAGTAATAAATGACTGTGGTGTGGACACCGATGATTATACTGTTGTTGTTATTCCCGGTCCTGTTGTTGACCTTGGTGATGATATAGAGGTGTGTGAAGGTGATCTTGTAACTCTTGATGCAGGCTTCCATGCAGATAGTGAATATTTGTGGACAGGCCCAGATGGTTTTACATCTGATCAACAAACCATAGAACCGGTAATTAGTGGAATATATTCTGTTGTTGTTACAAATACAGTTACAGGATGCTCTTCAGCTGATGTTATAGAAGTTACATTTAATGAACTTCCCCAGGCTGATGCAGGTGAAGATGTTACAATATGTTTAGGTGATGATGCTATACTTGGTGGAGCTGATAACCCTGATTATGCTTATGAATGGTATATTTTAGGTGAAGCAACTCCATTCTCAACCGACGCTAATCCTGTGGTTTCTCCTGTGGAAACTACAGAATATTTACTAATAGTTACTGATATTTTAAGCTCCTGTTACAGTGAAGACATGGTGACTGTTAATGTTATTGGCGGTTTGCCAAATGCCGGCGAAGATAAGGAAGTTTGTGAAGGTGGATCTGTTGAAATAGGTCCTGATGATGATCCCGGCGCAAGCTCTTATCTATGGGTAGCTGATCCTCCTGATACATCACTGGATGGACAAGAAACTTTGCTGAATCCTGTAGTTAGCCCTGAAGTTACAACTACATATACTCTTACCTCTACCTATGAGCTGGATGGATTTACATGTGAAAATGTAGATGAGATAACAGTTATTGTTAATCCACTACCAATGGCTGATGTTGGAGAAGACCAGGAACTTTGTTTTGGAGAAACTACTCAAATAGGAGCACAGAGTTATGTTCCTGTGCCTGCCAATACCTATGAATGGACAAGCGAGCCACATGATGCCAGTATCTCTGATCCTACAGTTTCAAATCCTTTTGTTAGTCCAACAGAAACAACAGTTTATACTTTGGTTGAAACTTATATTGCAACAGGATGTACAAATTCTAATTCTGTTACAGTTACCGTAAACCCATTACCTGATGCTCCGGTTGCTGAGGATATGACTATTTGTAAAGGAGATTCTGTTCATATTGGTACAGATCAGGATCCTCTGGGTAATTTTTATTTCTGGCAATCGTTACCATCAAGCACTATTGATGCAGTGCCGAATCCTTTGGTAGCACCTGACACAACAACTACTTATTATCTTACTGTTACAAGTAGTGTTACAGGTTGTGAGCAAACAGATTCTGTGAAAGTTACTGTTGTTGATAAACCGGAATACATTATTTCTGATGATGTAGCGTTTTGCTCTGAATCTGAATTAACACCGGTAAATATCGGTGGCGATTCTCAAGGCGATTACTTGTATTTTTGGTCATCTGAGCCGTATAATGCTTCACTGGAAGGCCAGGAAAATGACCCTAATCCTACTGTTACTATAACAGAAACTACAATGTTCTATCTGGAAGTTTTTGCCGATGATGATCTGGTTGGGTGTTCTGTAACGGATTCTGTTCTGGTTTATTTGTCTGATTTATCCCTTGTTGCATGGGATTCACCTAAAGCCTGTGAAGATGAAGCTGCTCAATTGGGTTATGGATTAACGGTTTCAGGTGGATATCAGCCTTATAGTTATGAATGGTCAGATAGTGATGGTACATTTATCAGTGATGAACTTGATCCATTAGTGTATCCCCCGTTTTCTGAACCATATACAATAATTGTTAGTGATTACTTCAATTGTTCAAGAAGTGAAGATGTATTTATTGAAATTGATATTCCGGAAGTAAGTCTTGAAGCTGATCCGGGAACTAATATCTATCCTGATCAATCTGTTGTTTTTACAGCATTACCCGATTATTATAACAATTACGACTTCTATGTTAATGACGAACTCAATCAGTCTACAAGTTCAAATGTATTTGAATATTTTGATGCTGAAGAAGGTGATGAAGTATTTGTTATTGTATTATCTGAATTTGGCTGTGAAGCAGTTTCAGAGTCTTTATTCATAACTCTTATTGATCTTCCAAATGCATTTACTCCCGATGGAGATGGTATAAATGACATTTTTGGAAAAGGAAGTGATTTAGTCGTGTTTAATCGATGGGGACAAAAAGTCTATGAAGGAAATGAAGGTTGGGATGGAACATTTAATGGCAGAAAAGTTGCTCCGGGTACTTATTACTATATTCAAACAGTTTATGATAGAGATAATACTGAAATTATTAATAAAGGTTCAGTTACTGTTATAAGACAACGAGATTAGATACGCAATGCTGTAGAATTCACATTTTAAGCTTGTAGGAAACAATTATATGATTATTTTCGTATTATAATAGAAGAATAGTTAATTAAATATATGAATGAAAAGAGAGAAGGATAGTTTAATTCAAGCTTTTCTCGGAACCAAACATAAAGGATGAACAGGTTTATAGTTTTATTAGTTTGCGTTTTAATGTTAAGCTCATTTGACGTTTTGGGTCAAAGAACTCAGCAACGCATTGATGTGGGAGATGAGTTTTTCCAACAACAACAATATGAAGAGGCTTTGGAGGTTTACGAGCTTGTAATTAAGCGAGATAAATCAGACGAAACTTTGAAAAAAGTGTCAGTTAAAATTGGCGATTGCTATCGTATGTTACTAAATTATTCCAAAGCACGCGAGTGGTATTCAATTGCTTTAAATCTGGGTTATGAAGACCCCCTTATTTATCTTTTGCTAAGTGAAATGGCATTGGGATTGGAAGATTTCAGCGGCTCAATAGAGTATGTTAGTGAATATCTTAAAATTAATCCAAATGATGATAGAGCTCAAAAAATTCTTGAATCAGCAAAGTTTTCTGAAGAGAATTATGGAAGAGGTACTTTGTTTGAGGTTTCTTATGAAGAAGATTTGACAAGCAACTGGCAAGAATGGGGAGTCTCATTTATGGAAAATGTTGGGGTGTTTTTAGATGACCCTGTTGAAAGACAACGCAGATTTGATATTACTGTTGATCTGAGGTATAATAATGTATTATATTGGGCAATTGTAAGGCAGGAATTGAAAGACAGAATAGTTTTTGCATCTACAAGAGCATTAACTGAAGAAGATGAAGGCGGGTTTTCAAATATTTATCAGGCTACCTATTCAAAGCTTGAAGATAAATGGGATAAGCCGATACCTTTAGGAGGTGAAATTAATTCTCCTTTTTATGATGCCTTTCTTTCTTTTGATAAAAAGAACGGAACAGCTTATTTTATGAATTGCGGCGGACTTGATGGTACCAGAGAATCTTGTGATATTTATACTGCAGAATATGATCCAAACAGAGATGTTTTTAATAATGTTGCAATCTTTGAGTTTAATAATGATGATTTTAGCGTAGGATATCCATCTATAAATGAAGATGGAACAGTTTTGTATTTTGGCTCGGACATGGATGGTGGTTATGGTGGATATGATATATATAAAGTAACCAGAGATTCTGTTAATCAATCCTGGAGCGAACCAATTAACTTAGGCTCTACCATAAATACTGAATATAATGATGCTTATCCATACATTTCAGGAGATATATTGTACTTCTCATCATTTGGTCATCCCGGATTTGGTGGTTTTGATGTATTCTATTCTGAAATAGATGAAAATGGCGAGTATTCCGAACCAAATAATATTGGTACTCCTATTAATAGTAGTGCTGATGATTTTGGCTTTGTGATTGATGATGAATATACAATGGGCTTTTTTAGTAGTAACCGTCCGGGTGGCACTGGTACTGATGATTTATATTCTTTTAGAATTACTGTTCAGCAATTTGCTTTAAAAGGCAGTGTTACTAATAAAAACACAGGTAAGCCAATTACAAATATTGATGTGTATATAATCGGGGATGATAATTCCTTATTTACTGTAAATACTGATGCTAATGGCAAATTTGTTCAGGAAAATTTAAGCTCAGATGTTATTTATAATGTTGAAATCGCTCCCGAAAATTTTATGCCCTCTTCTAATGTTGTTTCTGTTAAAGAACAATTGATTGAAAATAGATTTGAAGTTATTTCCGAATATGAACTTGACATTGAACTCGAGCCTTTTGAAGAAGAAGATCCTTTGCCGGTTGCAGATACCCAAACCGAAGAAGTTGTTGAAGAAGTGATTGAAGAAGAAGAAGAAGTTGTAGAGGAGACAAAAGACTCATATATCGATCTCACTAATTATGACTTACCTCTTATTTATTTTGAATTTAGTAAATTCAATTTACTTGATGAGGCTAAAGCTAAATTAGACTCTGTTGTTCAGTACATGAACGAGAATGAATCAACAGGAATAGTAATTCATGCACATACGGATGAAATCAGTGGTTATTTATTCAATTTTTATTTATCACAAAAACGTGCTCATAGCATAATTGAATATCTCGTTGCAAAAGGAGTAAATGAAGATCGTTTATATCCAATAGGACATGGTAAAATGCAATTGGCAGTGGAAAATGCCAATACAAATGAGGAACACAGGCTTAACAGAAGAGCTAGCTTTGAAACTGTAAGTATGGATAAATTCCCATCATATTGGGCAGAAGCTTCAAAAAACAGTTTTAGATACTTGAATTCATTGCAGAAAGAAGCTCACCACTCGGAGGGAATTGAATTTATGGTGCAATTTATTGCAGCCAAAAATCCTATTCCTCCTAAGTATTATCAAAAAATTATTGATGCAATGCCCAGAGCAGATATAATCTATTATTATGATGAGGATAAATATCATAGATATTTAGTAGGTACTTTTAAAGATTTTCAAACTGCTTATAATGTGCAAAGAAAATTAAGACAATTAGGTTATGATATTTATTTGGTAGCTTTTAAAGATGGTGAAAGAATAAGTGTTAGCAGAGCAAGGCATCTTGTTAGTGGAAACTAAAATTTTAATTTATGGTTTCCCGATTATATTAATAGTATTTAAAAAGGTAAAAGATGAAACGAGCCATAATGAGTAATTGACATACAGAATTATTGTTGTCTTTTGACGGTTTTTTAATAGCTCGGTTCATATGACCATTAAAAATCAAAACATATGAAAAAAATTGTATTAACAACATTATTTTTGGTTGTTGCAAAATTTTCGCTACTTGCTCAGGTTGATGTACATTTTAGTCAATTTATGTTTCATAATGTAACATTTAATCCTGCGTCTATTGAAATTAACAATACAATTAATTCTTCATTAGTTGCGCGCCAGCAGTGGGTAGGATTTGAAAATGCTCCATCCTCACAAGCATTGAATGCCAGTTCTTATGTTCAGGACTTATATGGTGGAGTCGGTATTAATATTATAAATGATATGTTAGGTCATGAGCATTTTATGACTGCAAGAGCTTTCTATGCTTTTCCTGTTCAGATTGGCGTGCTGTCTAATATAACTTTTGGTTTGGGTGCAGGGATTGTTAGTCGGACACTTGATGGTACAAGCTTAATATATGAAGATGAGGATCCCAATGCTTTATTGGGAAAGGAAAAATGGTTAAAACCTGATTTCAATTTCGGAGTTGAATATATTGATCCAAACCTAACTGTTGGTTTTGCTGCCACACATCTATATAGATCTGTTGATAAAGCAGGAATTGATTATGCGCCGCGACATTATTATTTGTATGGAAAATATCGTTTTGAAGATATTTTTGATAATGTAGATATTGAACCATATTTATTGTTTAAAAGCAGTTGGTATATTACTCAATTTGACCTAGCGGTTTTGGGTCATTATGATGATATGTTATGGGGTGGTTTTTCATATAGGCTGGGAGACGCATTTGTTGCTATGTTGGGTTATTATATAACCCCGGAAATCAGAGTAGGTTATGCATATGATTATGCTGTAGGTGCTGTGAAAGGATATAGCGGAGGTTCTCACGAAATAATGATTTCGGCACAGTTCGAAGGATTTAACAAAACCAGGGTTACTCCTAAAACACCCAGAATCTTTAATTAATTTCAGGTATATAAATGAGTATTCTCAAAAGTATTTTTCATAGAATGCAGTAAGTGATTTTTCTATAAATAAATTGCTTTATGATTTCAAATCTTGATTTTTCAGATTTAATATTTTGAAAAATCAAGATTTTTTTGTATACTGTAGTGTAATAATCAAAGAATAAAGCTCATGAAAAAAAATACAAATACTTCCAAAGAGAAAAGTTCCAAATCAAAAAAAACTTTAATGCAAACAAGAATTATTGATGACGTTTTTACTGATGCGGTAGATATTGTAAAGCCAAAATTCGAAGTTAATGTAGAAGCCTATATTTCAAGACTATGGGAGGCAAATTCTCATGTTTATGAGATACTAAAAGAAGCTACAGATCTGGAAGATGCACGACTTAAGATTTATAATTACCTGGGAGAAGCTGAAAGGCATTTGTTTGATCTTGATAATGATTTGCATATATTGGAGAAATCCACCGTTAGAGAGGCTATGCGTGTGTTTAAAAGTATTATTGGGCCAATTAATGAATATAGAACTGAAGTTTCTGCACTAGATTTATTGTACAGACTTGCACAGGGAGATGAGAAGGTAAACCATGAGATATCACCCGGATTTATAATGGAGTTTATTAATCTTTTCAGAGGTGTTGATGGGAAATCAAATATATATTTTGAAAGCAAACAGGCAAAAAAAGGTATTCCTGATTTTCTGCAATTACAAGGACATGCTGCTGCTGAGGCAAGAACGGAAATTCTTAATGACTTATCATCTAATATGCAAAAATATATACGAAAGTATCCGAGTGGACTGGAGGATGAAGTTGCCGGATGGCGTAAGGATAACGTTAAGAGGATACTAAAATATTTTAATGCGAAAGAAGAAGATTGGAATGATTATAAGTGGCATTTAAAAAATGTAATTCGCGATGCCAAACCTCTAACAGATTTAATTGAGCTTACAGATGAGCAAACAAAAGCTGTCAATTTAGCTGTAAAAAACAAGGTTCCCTTTGGGATTACTCCATACTATTTGAGTTTAATGGATAATAAATTGAATATTGGATACGATCATGCAATTAGGGCGCAGGTGATTCCACCCCCGGAATATGTGGAAAAATTAGTTGACAGTAAGGAAAAAAGATGTTTGCAGTTTGATTTTATGGGCGAGCATGATACTTCCCCGGTAGAGCTTGTAACTAGAAGATACCCGGGCATAAGTATTTTTAAACCATTTAATACTTGCGCTCAAATTTGTGTTTACTGCCAGCGAAACTGGGAAATTGATGAGGTGCTCGACCCTAAAGCTTTAGCATCTGAGAAAATAATTGATCAGGCTTTGGCATGGTTTGATAAAAATCCGGCGGTTGGTGATGTTTTGATTACAGGCGGAGATCCTCTAATTCTTAATGATAATACTTTAAAAAAGATTTTAGAAAAAATTTCTTCTAAAAAACATGTCTACAGAATTAGATTGGGGACAAGAACACCT
The DNA here is from genome assembly GCA_964614525.1 of uncultured Bacteroidales bacterium. Classification (GTDB taxonomy): domain Bacteria; phylum Bacteroidota; class Bacteroidia; order Bacteroidales; family UBA7960; genus PWND01. The sequence goes on from CAZTPA010000019.1 coordinate 14,607, forward strand.
GTTGTATTGCCTCAAAGATGGACTAAGGAATTAATTGATATGATTTCTTCTTTTGTTGAGTTCGGAAAACGCCAGATTTCTGTGATTACACACTTTGAACATTCATATGAAATTACACCTGAAGCCTTGGAAGCAATGAAGAAAATCAGGGAGGCCGGTATTATGGTGTATAATCAGGAGGTTTTTACTATTGAGAATTCAAGGCGGTTTGAAACTGTTAAACTTCGTTTAGATTTGAAAGCAATAGGCATTGATCCTTATTATACCTTTAATATGAAAGGTAAAGAGGAAACAAAAAGATATATGGTTCCTATCGCAAGAATACTGCAGGAACGTAAAGAAGAGGCCAGATTACTACCGGGTCTCGACAGGACTGATGAGCCTGTGTTTAATGTTCCTAAACTAGGCAAGAATCAATTACAGGCCTGGCAGGATCATCGGCTTGTAATGATTATGCCTAATGGTTCCAGAGTTTATGAATTTCATCCCTGGGAAAAAAATATTCATCCTACACCGCCATATAATTATGTTGATGTGCCTATATACGACTATCTTGAGGAACTAGCATCCAGAGGTGAAAATATACGTGACTACCGGACTATCTGGTTTTATTATTAGGAAGTTTTATACAATAGTACAAATTATTATGAGTAGATTATTATCTGCAGTAGTTTTGATACTGTTCTTTAGCTTTTTCGTGACCCATTTCGGCAGCTTTTAATAGATCGTCACAAGCAGCTCTTTTATCATTTTTCATGTCTTTGATTGCTGCTCTGTAGAAATAAGCATTTGCAGTAGGTTCAAGTTTTATTGCTTCGTCAAGATCTTCAAGCGCATTATCAATACGACCTTCTTCCAGGTACATAATGCCTCTTCTTTCATATATCATAGCATTTTTAGGGCTTTTTCTCAAAACAAATCTGTAATCACTCATTGCCTGTGATTCTCTCCCAAGGTGGATGTATGCTTCAGCACGCAATAAATATGCTTCAAGGTTATTCATATTTTGAGCAATTACTTTGTTAAAATCTTTAACTGCAGCATTCCAGTCTTTAGCAAGGAAATAGGCGTTTGCACGTTGGAAATACCTCTGCTCATTTCTTTGTCTATATGTATTTATAAGAGTTGTATAGTCCTGAACAGCTTCAAGGTACTTTTCTGAATTCATGTAACTTTCCGCTCTGAGTGAATATACCTCTGAGTTTTCATAACCGTTCTCAATGGCAGCCGTAAAGTTCTCAACAGCTTTTTCATGCTGATTTGTTTCCTGATATAATGTTCCCAAACTATACCTCAAATTTGCATGATTCGGATCCATCTCAACGGCTTCAGAAAAATCCTGAATTGCATTTTCTGTATCACCCAGTTTCTGATAAACGCCACCTCTTATAAATAGAATATTAGGGTTTTTGTTAGAATTGTTTATTGCACGTGTGAGATCGATCAGTGCTTCCTTGAGTTTTTCATTTTTTATTCTGATTTCCGAACGTTTTAACAGGCTTTGAGTATGATCAGGATCTATTTTCAATACTTCATTATAGTTTTCAAGGGCTGCTTCGGAATTCCCTTTTGCATAATAAGATAAGCCCCTGTAATAAAAAGCCTCTGCAAAAGCAGGGTTGTATTTTACTGCTTCAGAAAAATCATTAATTGCAGCATCATACTTGTGAAGAAAATAATTACAACGGCCTCTTTCATAAAGCGCCTCATAGAAATGCGGCAATTTCTCAATGGCAGCAGTGAATTTTTCAGAAGCAGCGGAATATTCCTCTTTGGCCATGTGCACAACACCCTGTGAGTATAAATCATTTGCTGATTGAGAATATGCTGTGAAAACCGGCAAATTTAAAAATAGCAAAATAAGAAATCTGAATTTTACAGCAATCATTATATGATAAATTGTTTTATGTCTTTTAAATTGCAAAATTAACAGTAAATTTTATATGCATTTACATATTTGCAAAATTATAGAAATATAAAGACCAATTCAATATTATTTCAAAGGTTTCAGCTGAAAATGACCTATTACAGGATTATGGTCTGAATTTATGAAATCAAGGTGAACACCTTCTGTTTTTAAAGACTCTACATTGGGAGAAATTAAGAAAAAATCAATTAGACTTGTTTCGGTATTGCCTGCATCATAAACTTCGTCTAATTTCCTGTTTGTGGGAGTTGTTGAGTCATAAATCCATTGCCACCCGGGAAGAAACTTATTTGAAATTCCAATATTATTTACAGTATCGAAAATATTGAAATGGAAATCCGGTTTAAAATCAGGCGGGGACTGATTCCAGTCGCCTCCTGCAATAATATAATTGCCTTTATCATATTCAGAGAGAACAAAATCCTTTAGATATTCCATCTGCTGAGATCTCAAACTTCCATCGTCGTATGCAGAGTTATGTGTGTTTATTATTATTAATTCTTTGCCATTTTCAAGCGGATATTTGTTTACTAAAAAGCATCTTTTTAGATTGAAAAGTCTGTTTGGCCAAGGATAATGTCCGGGATAGCTTATTCTTTCTGCAATAGAGGGAACAGCATGGCTTATTGTGCTAATTCCGGAGTAAACTCGTCCCATTGGATTCGTGAGAGGCACAGGAACGAACTTTGCATCATAGTTTGTTGCGAAAATATGCGTGGCATTTGGAATTAAGCTTTGTATACTGTCAAAAATATTTTTATAATACGATCGTCTGGCTTTTTTGTCAACTTCTTGTAAAAGAATAAAATCAAAATAACTATTATCTGATATATACTTTGAAATAGCTTTTAAGTTTTCTGTAGTGCGTTCTTTTGTGGAGCGCATTTTCTTACCACCATCATAAAAGAATTCCATATCATTTCCCAAACCGCAATAACCAATATTCCAGGTTAGAATTGATATTTTTGCTGTATCAGACAATGTGGTTGAATGTTCGGCAGTAAAAAGTGTTTCTTTTTGTTGGGGTTTATATGATATGATTACAGCAAATATTATAAACACAAGAGCAATAAATATCAGGCTTGATATTAAATATAGTATCATTTTGAAGGCTTTTCTAAAGTGCATACTATTAATTAAAAAAATGTATTATAGTTATTTATAATAGTAGAATAATTCTTAAAGGAATATTTATAAAGTTATAAAAATTTCTTTAACAAATTACTATTTGGGAAAGGGTAATAGCATACGGGTACCCCTAATGTATTTCTCAAAGTTCATTCGTTTGCTTAGCGATCTTTTATCTAACCAGGGTGAACTAACAAAAACAAACATTAAGTTAACAGCTAATGCGCCTATCCCTAAATACCACATTTCAAAATTTAATGATAAGGCAATTATATATAGGCCCCACCAGGTTGATATTTCTCCCAGGTAATTTGGATGACGGCAATATTTCCATAATCCGCTTTCCAAATATTTGCCTTTATTTGCAGGTTTTTGACGAAAATTTCTCATTTGCTCATCAGCGATATATGCCAAAACTAAAGAAGCTGTCAAAACTATTATTCCTATAGCAAATATTCCAGGATTTATGCTCTCATTATGATGAGCAATGAAAATGCTATAAAGTGGCAAGCAAGCCAAATAAACAACAATCGTCGGAAAAACATGTATGCCGCCCAGACTTATAAGCCAATATGAATTTTTGAATTTCTTTCTAAACTCAACATATCTCCAGTCTTCATGCTTTAATCCTTTCCAATCTCTGTAGAAATTACTGGTTAATCTTAAACCATATAATTGCAATAGAGCGAATACTGACCATTGAGCAATTCCTGCATTTTCAGGACCTAACTCAAAAAGATATACAAAAGCAAAAACCATTGGCTTTACACTCCAATAAGGATCATACATGCTTGAGTTGTTAAACAAGACAGAAATAATGAAAATAAAAACTGTTGCACTCAAATCAGCAATAAGTAATCTGATTAATAAATGCATGTCGGCTTTTAAAGAAATAAAAGTTAAATAAGCTAATGATATTGCAAGCAGGTACGCAATAATGCTTATTATAATTCCAATCAGTTTGTTGTTTTTCATTGTATTTTTTGATATTACAGATGCACAATAAAAGAACCGATAAAATAATAACACTCACATATGTTCTGAATAATGAAATAACATTACATTTGCAAAAATGCTAATAATTTCTTTAATAATTTATCTTATAGATATCCTAAGTAGTATTTATCTCGTTAGTTGTATTATATAAGATAAAAAAATTGAGCAATAATGATACAGGCAGAGGGTATTCAGAAAGCTTTTGGATCTTTAAAGGTACTTAAGGGTATTGATTTAAGTATTAAACAAGGCGAAATAGTTTCAGTTGTTGGTGCGTCGGGTGCCGGAAAAACAACATTACTTCATATCATTGGTACCTTAGACAATTACGACAGCGGTAAAGTAATAATAAAAGGCACAGAAGTTGGTTTGCTTAACGACAAACAACTTTCAGATTTCAGAAATAAAAACATTGGTTTTGTATTTCAGTTTCATCATCTTTTGCCTGAATTTACTGCTGTTGAGAATGTTATGATACCTGCTTTGATTTCAAAAATGAAATCTTCTACAGCAAAGAAAAAGTCTATAGAACTTCTTGATTTGCTTGGAATGGGTGACAGGCTAAGCCATAAGCCGGATGAGTTGAGTGGGGGAGAGCAGCAAAGAGTCGCTGTGGCAAGAGCTTTGATAAATGATCCTGCCGTTGTATTGGCCGATGAGCCTAGCGGTAATTTGGACTCCAAAACCTCTGAAGATCTTCACAATTTATTTTTTTCTTTGAGGGATAAGCTTAATCAAACTTTTGTTATTGTTACTCATAATAATGACTTGGCGAGAATGGCTGATAGAACATTAACTATTCAGGATGGTATTATTGTTAATTAAGAGTTTACATTTATCATATTTTCAAGATCTTCCTCACTAATAATGGCAACATTGTGCTTCTCTGCTTTTTGTTTTTTTTGCGGTCCCATATTTTCTCCTGCCACAACATAATTTGTTTTTGATGAAATTGATGAAACATTCTTCCCGCCATTATTTTCAATAAGTGATTTTATTTCGTCACGGGAATATTTGTTGAATACTCCGGAAACAACAAAAGTCAAGTCTTTTAATGCCTGAGACTGTATTTCTTCATTAGCAGTGCTATCTACTTGCATTTTTAAACCTGCATCCTCAAGCCTGTCAATTATTTTTATATTATCATTATCTTGAAAATAATCAATCACACTTTGTGCAATCCTGCTGCCAATTTCATTAACATTAATTAAATCTTCAAAAGAAGCATTTTTTAAACTATACATATTTTTGAAATGCTTAGCGAGAATTTTCGCTCCTGTTTCACCTAAAAATCGGATTCCTAAGCCAAAAAGAAGTTTTTCAAAAGGAGCTTGTTTAGATGATTCTATTGCTTGCAGCATATTGTTTACGGTTTTTTCCCGAAAACTAATAGTTTTTGTTTTAGCTGTTTCTGTGTCTATAATTGTTTTTTCCAGGCCAATAACTGTATCATACTTTAAATCATACAGATCAGCTACATTACTAATCAATCCATTTTTAATCAGCACTTCAATTCGTCCCTCACCGAGAGTTTCTATGTTCATAGCCTTTCTGCCAATAAAATGCTCAATACTTCCTTGTATTTGAGGAGGACAGTTTTTTATATTTGGACAAAAATGTATTGCTTCTTCAGGTTTTCTGATGAGTTTCGTTTTGCATTCAGGGCAGTATTGAATATATTTTACTCTTTCGGCATTTTCATCTCTTTTACTAATGTCAACACCAACAATTTTTGGAATTATTTCTCCGCCTTTTTCAACAAAAACGGTATCTCCAAGATGAAGATCAAGTTCATTTATTTTATCTTCATTATACAATGATGCTCTTTTTACAATTGTTCCGGCAATTTGAACAGGCTGCAATACTGCTACCGGAGTGACTGCTCCTGTTCTACCTACCTGAAACAAAACATTTTCAAGTTTTGTTGTTCCTCTTTCTGTTTCATACTTGTATGAAATAGCCCATCTGGGGCTTTTTGCAGTAAATCCAAGTTCTTCCTGTAGCTGAAATTCGTTCACTTTAATTACAATGCCATCAATATCAAAAGCTAAAGATTTTCTATTTTCATTCCAGTAGGAAATATATTCCAGAACTTCATTTATGTCTTTACATAATCGGGTATGCTCAGACACTTTGAAACGCCATTTTTTTGCTTGCATTAAACTTTCAAAATGCCCGTCAAACGGCGAATCTTCCATTAATAAAGCATATATAAAACAATCTAGGTTTCTTTTTGATACACTTGCTGAGTTTTGCAGTTTTAAGCTTCCTGAAGCTGCATTCCTGGGATTTGCGAAGAGAGCTTCATTATTTGCAAATCTTTCTTTATTGATTTTTTCAAAAGTTTTGTGATTAAGAATAATTTCACCTCTAACTTCAAATTCATCAGGAACTTTATCATCATCAATAACCAAAGGAATGCTTTTAATAGTTTTTACATTAGATGTAACATCATCTCCTTTAAAACCGTCACCTCTGGTAACAGCTTTAAAATATCTTCCATTTCTATAAATTATCCCAATTGCCACCCCGTCAAATTTCAGTTCGCATGTATAATTAAAATCATTGCCGATATTTTTCTTAATCCTGTTATCAAACTCAATAATTTCTTCGCGGCTATAAGTATTGCCGAGTGATAGCATAGGATATTTATGCTCAACGGTATCGAAGCTTTTGATTATATCGCCACCAACTTTTTGCGTGGGGCTCATAGGGTCAGCAAATTCAGGAAATTCCTTTTCGAGACTTTCGAGTTCTTTTAGCAAGGTATCAAATTCGAAATCACTAATTTTTGGAGAATCCAGAGTGTAGTAATAATAATTATGCTTATTAATCTTTTCTCTAAGCTCAAATATTTTTTCTTTAGCTGTGTTTTTATCCATTTGCTGACGAATTTTTGTAAAATTAGCAAAAAAAAAGCCGGGAAGACCCGGCTTTTTTTTTTAAGTATAAAATTTTTATAAACCTCCAATAATTACTTTTAAGTCTTGGGCGTTTATGCACATAACCGGAATTTTTTCCTGATTGTAAATAATCTTTTCATCATCAGAACCCCATAAGCTCCATGAAATTTTATCAGGATCTGTAGAGATCATGATAAAATCAGCATTTTTTTCTTTCGCATAATCAACAACCTGCTTAGGGAAAGAAGATACTTTGTGATTGTGAAAAGCTTCGGTATATGGAATATTATGTTTGTCAAGAATTCTTTTAACCTGGTTAAGGTCTGCTCTGAGTTTATTTCTCATGTATGCATCACTGGAATTTTGTGTAAACAAATGGAAGGTTGATTGGAATTGTTTATGAAGAGTAATGCTCCACTTAACCTTTTGCTTAGAACCCATTGCTATATCCAGAGGGAATACTACATCTTTATATTTAATTCCATCAGCCTTTTTTTGAAGTACAAAAATAGGTACCGGACTGCTTTTTACAACTTTCATTGCAAAGCTACCGAGTAGCATTTGAACTCCTTTTTTTCCGTGTGTACCTATAAAAAGATAAGATGCACCAATTTGATCTGCAACATCAGCTATTGCAGAAAAAATACTTCCTTCTTTAGCAACATAGTCACTTTCAATGCCATGTTCCTTATATATTTGGCTTGTAATTTTGTCTAATTTTTCATTGACAAACTCCAAGCCTTTTCCTTCTTTTTTTAGGGCTTTTCTTGTTGCCTTATTAATTACATGAAGAACGCATATTTTGCATTTTAGCAATTTAGCCATTTCAATAGCATTGCTGATAGCATACTCTCCAATAGGAGTAAAGTCTGATGCGACAAGGATTACATTGCTTTTTTCTGATTCCATTTTACAGAAAATTTAAGTTTTTTATAGATTTATACGAATATAATAGTAATAAAGTTATAATAAAAACGATTAAGCAGTTTCATTTTTTTTACCTACTGTAGCTTCCAAAAGATTTAGCAACTCTTTAATTTGAGAAAGATTATGTGTTTTCTTCTCTCCTCTAAGTATTCTGGCTGCTTCGGTAAAATATTCATGCTTTTGAACAAACTGCAATTGTTTCAAATACCATTCTTTAAAGGTAATTTTTTTTGTGCTGTTTTCACTCCATTCTCTATGTAATCTTAATGCTGTAATAAAAAAATCATCTCTTCCTATATAATCTAAATCTGCATCACATAAAATTTCACCCAATTTGCATTTAGGTGTTTGTGGAATTTGAGTTGCTAAAATCAGTTCACAAATCTTATCAATCTCTTCTTTTTTATAATCAAAAGAGCCCAGGGTTTCATTTGCAAATTCACATGCAAGAGGTTCATTGTTATCATATTGCCAAATAAAACCAGTGTCATGATATAAGGCTGCAGTTCGCAGAAGCATTAAATCATGCCCATTTATACTTTCAATTTCAGCTATTGCTTCCACTGACTTACATACATCAAGAGTATGCTGATAATTGTGATAATATAAACTAGGCTTTAATTCTTTTTCAAGCTTTGGAAGAACAAATTCCTTTGCTTTATTAAAATCCATATTGTAATGTATTGCTTAATAATAAATATCTATTATTAGGGGTTAAAGGTAATTAAATTTATTATTTGAAAAAAACTTTTTTCATTTTGTTTAAGAATATATCAACCAAATTTATTTTTTAGCTCATCAATTAATTTTTGATTAGGAATAGTGCCATTTTCATCGGCTGAATATTCTTTTTTTATTCTTGTCGCAAAATACATATCATACTCATCTTTATGCTTTGCAGGCAATTTTCCTCTATAAGTACAGTCTATATATTCTTTTATATGAACATATGTGTCACCGGAAACATTTATTTTACCGGGAACACCTGATGCTTCCATACGTGCAGCTGTATTTACTGTTTCTCCCCATATGTCGTACGTAAATTTATTTTTCCCAATTACTCCTGCAATTAATTCACCGGTATGAATGCCTATTCTCAGATCACAAAGCCACTGATCTTTCTCTGCCTTTCTTAAAAAATTCAATAATTCAAAGCTTGCAAAAATAGCAGAAAAAGGATGCATTTTATTCGGCTGAGGAATTCCACCTGCACACAGGTATGCATCTCCCATTGTCTTTATTTTTTCTAATCCGTGTTTTATACATATCTCATCAAAATACCCAAAAGTTTTATCAAGTTCAGAAATAAGATGAAAGGGATTAATGTATTGTGCAATTTTTGAGAAATCTTTAAAATCCATAAACATTACAGTTACTGCATCATAATACTGAGCTTTTACTACACCTGAAGTTTTAAGTTCCTGGCCTATTTTCAGTGGTAATATATTTCTTAGCAGCATATCTGATTTTTCTTTTTCAACTTCAATCAGTTGTCTTTGTTTTGCAATCTCTGAAGTTCTTTCTTTTACTAGTTTTTCAAGATTTGCTTTAGCTGCAACCAATCTTTTATTGGTCAAACGTGTTACATAAAAAATAAAAAACCCCAATAATGCCAGGTATATAATAAACATCCATGTTTGCATGTACCAAGGTCGTTCTATAATAAAACTAAAACTTGAAAGTTTTGATTCATTGCCAAATAAGTCTTTCGCAACAACATAAAAAGTATATTTTCCTGATGGTAAATTAGAATATGAGATGCTTGTGTTATTATTCCATTTACTCCACTTCTCATCATAGTTTTCCAAATATGTTGAATATAATACTTCATCTGCTGAATGAAAGATAGGTGCTGCGTATTCAAAAGATATAGTGTTTTCTGAAGGTTCAAAAACAGAAAAATCAGCTAAGTCATTTAAGCTAATATAATTTAGTTCATTTTCATTGTTTCGTTTTTCATTGTTTCCGTAATAATAAGTATAGCTGTTATTAATTCTAATTTTTCTTATGATAGCAGAAAAATCAGGAGTATCTGGGATATCAGAGCTTATGTCATATCTTACTATAGCATCATCTCCGGCAAACCAAACAACTTTTGAATTTTGTTCCTCTTCAAAATATATTCTATTTATTCCTGAGTGTTTTATTGGATTAAAAGGAATGGGATGTATTTTGAAATCATTATTTATATTTTCACCGTACAGTAAAAATTTCTCCCTGCTATTATTGTTAGTTGCTTGCAGCCAAAAATTATTGGATTCATCAGCTGCAAAATAGCCAAGAGAAATAGTCTTTCCAAAAGTTAATTTCCACAGTTTTGAAAAATCTTTAAAACACAAATCGCTTACAGAATCCTCAGGACAATCGAAAGAATTATAAAAGCCTGAATCTGTCTTAAAAAAAACTTTTTCCGCAAACATAAATGGTTCAATCATTGAATTGTCAGGCAATCCATCCTTATAATCATAATGAATCGTTTTATAATAGATGTTCAATTGTGGAATATAGGTTAGTCCATCATTATTACCTGCATTTTCTTCATCTATTAAACATATTGATGAAATACCTTTTTCTCTGTGAGCAACCCAAAATCGCAAGTCATTACCAACTAAAATATTATAGACTTCCATGTTTCGAAAATCCGGAATTCTTTTTATTGCCGTCAAATTACCGGTATTTTCATCATAATGAATTAACACAATACCATTATTTCCACCGGCAATTATAATATTTGGTTTATCCGGAGATCTGGCAATGCTATAATAAGAGCCTGGAATTACATACTTTGCATTGTTTGTACTTATATTATAGATTCCGCTGGAAGTCGCAGCATACAGGTGTTTGTCATTGCCATCTTTATCTTGAATTTTAAGTAATTTCCATGCTCTTCCGCTTACTTTTTCAAAGTTTTTCAGTTTGGGAACATAAGTGTTGTTTTTTTTGCTGTTTAATTTGTAAACCCCTTGCCAGGTATTTATATGAATATTTCCTTTATAACGATTTATATCGAGCACTGTACCGCTAAAACCCATACTATGATCAAAAAACGTAATTGGTAAACTGATGTTAACAATAGAAACACCATTATCAAGTGCAAGCCACAAATTATGGTAATTATCTTCTAAAATGAAATTTACTGTTTCATTTTGTAATCCGTTATTTGTATTAATAGAATTGACAATATTTCCTTTAGAATCAATTATTACTGCACCGGCTTTAGTTGTTGGAAAAGCATAATCGCCGTTACTAAGTAAAACTCCTGCGGAGACTTCGTTTTCAATAAGATATTTTGATGTTTTTTGATCTTTGAAAAACTCAGGTTCAAACTTTTCTTCTTTAAAATTAGCAATATCCGAAGCAGTAAAAAAACCATTGAGATTGCATAAATATAAAATCTGATTATTATCATATGGCAAAGCGTCAGATATAAAAAATCGTCTGCCATTATAAAGTTCGTTGAAATCAACCAGAACTTCTGTTTTTCCTCCATTAGCAATTAATAATTGATTATCTTCTGAATTAAAAACATAAACATTGTTGTTTACTTCAAAACACCCGCTATATATAGGTTTGTCCATTGCAGTAATTGTGTCTTTATGGTACCTGAATAGTTTTTCATAGGTATAGAAATATAATCCGTTGGTAGTAGTAAACATATCCCAAATGAAAGAAAATGATTTTTCCTCATCAGGAAATTTATCCAATAATGAAACATATTTGGTTCGGCCTTTTTCATCTGAATCAAGATATCCAAATTGCGAATGACTGCCAACATAAATCAATCCATCATCACCAAGAGCCAAAGAAGTTGCATAAACATTTCCTGGTAATCTGATTAACCTCCAGCTTACACCATCAAACTCAAATACACCATCAAGATTAGCAATATATATTAATCCTCGCTCGTCTTGTGCAACTGACCAGTTCTGGCTCTCACCTCTATACTCACTGGAATGATAGTTTTTCAATAAGTGCATGCCATGATCATCAATATTTGCAGGCAATCCTTTTGAGGCAAAAGAAGAACAAAATGTAAAAGCAATTAAGAATGAAGCAAGCAGTGCGTAATAATGAGTTCGCCCGCAATTTTTATAAAAAACCATTAAATTATTTATTAATCGTGTTTAATCTAAGCTGTCTATTTTGAAATAAACATATAAATATAAATATTCAAATGTATTATAATCTAACAAAAAACTACAGTATAATCATTTAAGAATATCACATTGTAAATTTATCATCTAAAAATATGAAAAGTTTTTATTGTAATGAAACATAATTTTCATTATTTTTAGATTTATTTTTATCTGAATGCGATAAAAGATAAGGCTTTTATGAATATGACAAAAATGCAAAACATTAATTTACTACAAGATACAAGATTGTGTCAGCAAATATACAAGTGTTTAAGATGAAGAAAAAATATATTTTTATAATTCTTATTCTACATGTTTTATTAACAAGCGGAGTTTATTCAAATAATTCTATTGTTGATAGTCTGAAGTTGCAATTAACCCGAAATGACATACAAGATTCTACACGAATTAATACTCTCATCCGCCTTTTTGAAGAAAATAAAAATGTTGATTCAATAATCGCCTTTGATTATATCAATGAAGCAAAAAGCATTGCTCTTGATTCTGATAATTATTATAAGCTTGGTGAAATATTTCATAAGATTGCATTTTATTATTACGAGAAAAGCAAATTATTAGAAGCACAGATTAATTATTCTAAAGGGGTTGAATTTAGAAGGCAGGTGCAGGATTCTGCCGGATTAGCTTCGTCATTAAGAATGATTGGTGTAATTAATAGTATAAAAGGCAATTTTGAGAAAGCTTTACCAAAGATTTCAGAAGCTTATGAAATATATCAAAACTTAAAAGATACTATAGGAATTTCCAATACTTTAAATGATCTGGGAGTTTTTTATGACAAACAAGATGATTCTGATAAAGCCCTCTACTATTACAACAGGGCAATTGAAATGCGAAAACTAGCGGGGGAGGAGAAGTCAGTTGCTCAGCTATTAAATAATGTAGCAATCATTTATAGTCGCAGAGAGGAGTTTGATAAAGCAGTTGATTATTATGATAAGGCTGTGAAATATGCTAGTGAAAATAATCAAACACATCTCTTATCGGCGCTATATGTTAATCTTGGCCGAGCTTATAACATAATGGGCAATTATTCCACTGCAGGTAATTACTATATGCTTTCGCTCGAAATAAAAGAACGAATTGGAGATAATTGGGGAAAAGCATATTTATATCATAATATGGGGGAAAACTATTATGCTCAAGAATATTATGATAAAGCGTATGATTCTTATAAAAAAGCATTGGATATTTGCATGGAGCTAGAGTTGAAAGATTTAATGAGTGATACCTATCAGCAAATTGCATCTTTAATGTATGAAATTGAAGATTATAAAAAGGCTTATGAGTATCATAAAAAGTATGTGGAGTTAATGACTGTTATTCTTGATGAAGAGAAGCAAAACAGAATTGAAGAAATCCATTCAAAAATGGAAGATGAAAGGAAAGCTGACAAAATTGAGCTTCTTACCAGGGAAAAGGAATTTCAAGAAAAACAGCTGAGCAGAAACAGAACTTTGATAACTCTGTTAATTATTGCAGTTGTGTTGGTTTTGATGCTTGGCATTTTTGCTTTAATTGCCTATCGCGAGAAAGTCAGGGGTTGGAAATTTGCCGAAAATCTAAATAGCGAACTTGAAGATAGGGTTTCAAAGGAGGTTTCTGAAAACAGGAAAAAAGACATTATGCTTGCCCAGCAGAATAAACAGGTTATAATGGGCGAAATGATTAGCAATATTGCTCACCAGTGGAGACAACCTCTTAATACCTTGGGCATAATAATTCAAAATATAGAAGAAGCTTACAATTTTGGTGAAATTAATGAGAAGTATCTTAAAGAAAAAGTAATTAAATCTATGGCTTTGATAGAATATATGGCTCAAACTATTGATGATTTCAGATACTTTTTTAAACCCGAAAAAACAAAAGAGCTTTTTGAAATAAAAACGGCTGTTAAAAGAACTTTGACTTTTACTGAAGATACACTAAAAAAGCAAGGCATTGAAGTTATTACGAAGGTTGATGAGGATATTTTTGCAAATGGATATTCAAATGAATATTCTCAGGTGGTTATGAATATTCTTAATAATTGTAAAGATGTACTTGTTGAAAGACAAATTCCTAAACCGGTGATTACAATAAATCTGACACGCAAGAATAAGAAATCATTGCTTACAATCGAGGACAATGCAGGAGGGATAGAAGGTGAAGATATTAACAAGATTTTTGAACCCTATTATACAACAAAAGAAACAACAGGAGGCACCGGATTGGGTCTTTATATGTCGAAAATAATAATTGAAAAAAACATGGAAGGTAAGCTTACTGTGAGCAATACAGAGAATGGTGCAAAATTTTACATTTTGGTATAATACTTATCTTGTTTAGTATTATAAGAAGAATATTTATAATGCAGATCTTTTACTATGGGAACTTTAAAACGGAAATTTGCAAAGTTTTTTCTTATTGATATAGAAGAGCCGTTCTACTCTGAAAAATCAAGAAAAAGTTTTTTAATATCTTCATTTTCTTACATTGGAATATTGTCTCTATTTGTTTTCATAACAATAGGTTTAATAAGAGAAGATTACTACTACTGTATTGTCCTTTCAGTTTTTACCGTTTTTGCAATTCTGTTAATAGCTATCTTTAGTATGAATAGAAAAAGATACAGAGAAGCCGGCATCTTTTTAATTCTTTTGATGTTTTTTCTGGTTTTTGCATTGTTAATACTTTTTGATAATCCTAATAATGCGCTTTTGTGGCAATATGTGTTTGTGCCAATGGCATTTTTCTTAATTGGGAAAAGAAAAGCGCTAATACTCTCAGTTTTGCTTTTATTAATCACATTAGCTTTTTGTTTTTTTCATTCTAAGGGTTTATTGATAAATCCGGGTTTCTTATTCAGATATGTTTTTACATATATTGTTTTGATATTTTTTATTTACCTGTTTGAATTTGTTAGACAAAGAACCCATCAAAACCTTATAGAAGCAAAAAATAAGATATCTGAGCTTTTTGCTGAAAGTGTTCAGCAAAACGAAGAAATAAAAACTCAAAATGAAGAAATCAGGGCACAATCAGAACAATTATACAATATAAATAATAAGCTTGAGAAATTATCACTTGTGGCCAAACACACAGATAATGCTGTAATTATTTTGGATGAGAATGGTAATCTTGAATGGGTTAATGAGGGGTTTGAGAATATGTATGGTAAAAAATTATCTCAAATTCCTGAAAAAGAAAGGAATATTTTTAATTTAAGTAAAAAAGAAAATATTGGTGAGATAATTAAAGATTGCCAAAATAATAAAAAATCATTATGCTACGAATCTATTCAAACTCACGCAGATGGACATGAATTAGTTCTGAATTCAACTATTACACCAATTTTTGAATCAAATGGAATAGTAAAGAATTATATTATTATAGATTCCGATATAACATTAATAAAGAGTGCCCAACAAAAACTCGAAGAGTTAAATAGAAATCTTGAAAATAAAATAGAGGAAGAACTAAAGAAAAACAGGGAGAAAGATGCATTGCTTATGCAGCAAAGCCGCCAGGCTGCTATGGGCGAAATGATAAGTAATATTGCTCATCAATGGAGACAACCTCTCAATGCTATTGGCATTATAGTTCAAAATTTCTCCGAAGCATATAAGTATGATGAAATGGATCAGAAATATCTTGATTTGAAAATTGCAAAAATCATGAGCATCATTAGTTATATGTCGGAAACAATAGATGATTTCAGGAATTTCTTTAAACCTGAAAAAGCGGCGCAGAAGTTTTTTATTAAGGATACAGTTGATAAAGCAATTTCTTTTGTAGAAGCAAATTTTAAAGGTTTGAACATTGATATAAAATTTGTATGCAAGAATAATCCGGTTGCATTTGGATACCCAAATGAATATATGCAAGTTGTAATTAATATTTTGAATAACGCCAGAGACATCCTGATTGAGAAAAAAGACAGTGAACCATACGTTAGAATAGACCTATACACAAGCAATGGCGGTTCTGTATTAAGGATATTTAATAACGGCAAACAAATTGAAGAAGATATAAAAGAAAAGGTTTTTGACCCGTATTTCTCAACTAAACACTTTTCCAGAGGAACAGGCTTGGGTTTATATATGGGAAAAAATATTATTGAGAATAGTATGGGAGGGAAATTGTATTTTGAAAACACCCCGGATGGAGTTGAATTTGTTATTGATTTACCGGAAAGTAAAGAATAAATATTATGGACATAACAAAAAAACAAAGCAAAAAGCTTAACGTGTCATTATTGTATGTTGAAGATGAAGAAGAAATAAGAATGGCAGTGACTGAAGCTCTTCAGCGTAGAGTCGAAAAGTTATATATTGCAACTGATGGTATGCAAGGCCTTGAAATTTTTGCTAAATACAGACCTGATATTGTTATTACAGATATAAAAATGCCTGTAATGGATGGACTGGAAATGTCAAAAAAAATAAAGGAGATTTGTAAAACTATTCCAATAATTGTTACTACAGCTTATGAAGAAAGTGAGTTCTTTCACAAATCCATTGAAGTTGGTGTAAACAGCTATGTTGTTAAGCCTGTTAATATGAAAAAATTGTGGGAAATCATTGAGGATACTGCAAAAAATATTGAAATGGAAAAGCAAGTTAATGAACAAAGGCAATGCATAGAGTCATTAATCAATGTTAGAGATGATATAATTATTATGATTGAAAGTAAATATCTTAATATAGTGAATAAGGCTTTTCTGGATTTTTTTGGTTTTGAAAGTGCGGAGGATTTTTCAGGGAAATATGATAGTATTATTGATTTTATTAAAGAAAAACGCGAATATATATATAAGCCTAAGAATGATAATGGAAGTAATTGGATTGAGTTTTTGTTGAGCTATGGAAATAACAAAAATAATAAAACTGACACTAAAGACTTAGCTAAGGATTTGGATTCTGAATTTTTAGTTACATTTGAGAAATTGCCTAATAGTGAAAAGTATATTATTATTATGAAAAAACTTGATAGAACCTATTAATACTAATTGATATGGCAAATGATAAGTTAGTAATTGACGATGTGAAAGTATTATATGTCGAGGATGAACCTGATATTAGCGAAGGTATTTCAGAAATGTTGTCTCGCTTTATTCCGGATTTAATAATTGCTTCTAATGGCCTTGAAGGATTGAAAGCTTATAAAGAGCATAAACCTGAAATTATAATTACAGATATTCGCATGCCCGGTATGAATGGACTGGATATGTGCAGGGAAATAAAAAAAATCAATAAGAATGTGCAGATTATTGTTACCAGTGCCCACAGCGATGTTAATTATTTTATTGAATCAATAGAAATAGGTGTAAATCAGTATGTTGTAAAGCCAATTGCAAGGAAAAATTTGTTTGATGCATTAGAAAAATGTTATCAGGTTTTAAGTCTGGAAAAGAAAGTTAATAAACAAATAAATACTATTCTTAAGTTGTTTAGAGCAATTGAGCAAAGTCATAGTATGATTTTAATTGCCGATAAAAATTTAGCCGTTGAATATGTAAATCCCAGCTTCTCTGATGTTACAGGCTTCGCTGTTAGTGATGTGGTAGGAGAGAATCCTAAAATAGATTATCTTAAGGAAAATTCCGTCATTAGTGATGATGAAATTAAGAATATGCTTGCATCAGGTAAGGAGTGGAGAGGTGAATTTCTTAACAAGAATAAGGAAGGTAAAAAATACTGGGAATATGGAAGTTTTACACCAATAAAAGATGACAATGATGAGATTGTGTCTTATGTTCAGGTTACTGAAGATATCTCTGAAATAAAAAAGGTTAACGAAGCTCTCAGAATAAGTGAAGATAAGCATAGATCTCTTATTGAAAATTTGGGAGAAGGAATTGGCATTATAGATCTTTCTTTTGAAATAGTTTTTGCAAATCCTGCTCTATTGAAAATGATGGAAGCTGATGAGTTGATAGGAAAGAGCTTTAAGGATTTTATTGATAACGAACACTTAGAGAAGTTTCAATCCATTACTAAGAAGATTATACCTGATGATAAGCAGCAATTAGATATAAATATTACAACTGAGAAGAATAATTTCAAGGTTTTTAATATAACGATAACGCCACAACTAGATGAAAAAAGAAAAGTTGTAATAGGTTCATTTTGTATATTTACAGATATAACAGAAATCAGGCATTTGATTGAAGAACTAAAAACTGCCAGAGAAGCTGCTGAAAATGCATACATAACTATCGAAAAGCAAAACACAGAACTTAATGAAGCAAATGAAAAATTAAGTGCCTCCGAAGTTAAGCTGTCTGAAATGAATGAAATACTTATGGAATATATTAAAGCAACGGGGAAATAAAAGCTTACTGTCTATTCAGGAAATAAAATCAAAAAGGAATTCTGTAAAATATTCCATAGTGAATTGTGAAAGCAGTATTATTGCTTTTTATGATTCCAAAACCGGGTATATTGTAAGGTTCCAATAAAGGATCTTTTGATTGAAAAAACATGTACCTGCCTCTTAATGACCACGATAGAAAAATATTGCTGAAGAGCTCGGTTTTTAATGAAAATCCTGCTTCTATCCAGTTTGAACTCAAGGTTTCGCTATCTATTGAAGTATTTAAATCACCCCAGTAAATATCGGAAATTGTAACTCTTGAAGATTGGTGAGAAAGTACAGAGTAGCCATATCTAATTAAAATAATAGCAACATCATTGTTGTTGTGATCTTTTTTCTTTAACAAATTATAGTCTGCACCAAGCCTGAAAAACAAGCCATCCGAATTATAATCAAAATCTTCTCTGGATATGTCAATATCGAGGTAGCCGGCTTCTGCTGCTATGAAAACTTTTTGTTTTAGTTCATAATCAGCTGTAAACTCCATTTGCATAGTTTCAGGCTGCCATATGCTTGGAATAATGCCTGAAACATCTACCCCCAAACGTAAAGCAGGTTGGAATAAATTTATATCTGTCGTATCTTTCGCCGACAAACTATTACTCATCAACAGGAGCAACAGGAACAAAAATCTTAAGATGTTCATTTAAGTCGTTTCTTATTTTTTCGTTTTCTATAAAAATATTTACAATCTCATTTTTCGTAAAATCTATTTCATTTATATCAAAAAATGTCACAAAACCACATCCCAGAGATATTAAGGTCACATTTCTTTCATAGCTAATTGTGATTGTATCATTATTCCCGGGAAAAACAAAAACAAAGGCAGTTGTATCTTCAGTTATGTTTAGTGGAAGCTCAACACTTGAAACATTTTTTGCATTATTATATATAAGAGAATCTTCTCTGCCAACACCAAAAACACTCAAGCTGTCAATTGTAGCAACTTCAGTGTCTTCATCTTCATTATAAAATCCCATTCTAATAGGAGTTTCTGTATTTTCACGGCAAATTTCACTGCTTTCGCAGGAAAGAAGAATTAATGCTACGGCAAGCATAACAAAAAAAACTGATAGCCTTGGTGAAATTACTGTCATTATTTAATCAGGATTAATCCAATGTTTGACATTCTGCAATTATTTGTAAAATTATAAAATTTCAGCAATCTTTGTTAATAAAAGAAGAATCCTCCCGGTATTATTCCGGAATCATAAGTTGATATATGTTCACCTGAGGGATTATACTCTAAAATTTTAGCTTTTTGCACGTAATCAATTGCATCAGCAACAAAAATATTGTCATTAAAAGGATCAATTCCTAATCCGTAAAAGTTGCGATTGCCGGCATTAATAAATGGATTCGAAGGTAACGACATCTCATCAACCGGCACAGACCAGATATCCTCTGCAATAAAGTATAATGTACTTCCGCTCGTGTTAATGTTTAGCTTTACAGCAGGTGGCAGATTGTCGGGAAAACTAAGTGAACCAATAAGTTCAAATGTTTCGGGATTAATGGTGATTATTCCTCCATGTTCGTTTTCTTCCGGATTTCCTGCACAAAGAACCTGCAAGTTGCCATTTTTGTCAATTTGCATGCTGTTTGGTTGTGCAAAAGTATTTATGGAGTCTGTTAAAGCAAGAGTTTCAGGATCAACAGAATAAACAAGGTGTTTTTCCATATTGCTGACAAAAATTCTTTCATTAAATTTTAAAGTAGCTTCTGTCCAGCCGCTAACATTGATATAATTTATAACACTATAATCGTTCAAATCAATTACAGCTATCTTGTCAGAATATAAATCGCTGACAAGAGCTCTGTTTTCATTTACTTTAATTATTTCCCTTGGAGATGTTAATCCTGTGATAGTTGCTATGCTTTCAATAGAAACAGGATCAATTATCTCAATTGTACCTGAATTATTTATTACCAGAAAAAGCAAGTCATTGATAAGACTTATAGACTGAAATACATCACCCAAAGATCTGTTATTGGCTTGTTCAAAAAGTTTGAAGTATTCTTTACCGCTATTCTTATCAATATATCCTAAAGAAGCATTTCCGAAATTATAGTTTCCTTCATTTATAATAAATACTCCTTTATCTTTAATTATATCAGGAAATTCTTTAATTTCCTCATCTTTTTCACATGAAGAAATCAATACTATAGAAAAAACAAATATTAATAAAAGTTTGATTTTTGTTTTGAAGGTTTTTGAATATTCCACTATGTTTATGTTTTTTATAAAATATAACTGTTGTCCGGGTAAAACTACTAAATACTTCGCTTTGCTCAGTATGACAAGGCATTTAGTGTTTTTCATGGGTGGTGGGCTGGTGGGGTCGTCTCAATATATATTTTATGCCTTTGAGATTATTATATTTGCAATCATTCTCATACTGGAGGACGATTAAAGCATGGAAATTTTGAATATTGATACGACCCCGCCAGCCCACCACCCTCCCAGACATATAAAAGCTTGTCATTCTGAGCGTAACGAAGTGGAGCGAAGAATCTGCTTATTATGTTACCATTTTAATTGGACAATAGTGATAAAATATTTAATAATCAATAAATTTTTGATTCTTATATTATAATTAGTAATCGAGATAAACCATTTTATATGACTTAATTCCGGAGGGATGTTCTACCTTAATTACATATATACCTTGTGATAAATTTTGTTTTTCAAAATCAAAAAAATGAACTCCGGCATAATGCAGTTCATGGTCAGATTGCCATAATAGATTTCCATTCAGGTTAAATATACTTATTGTTACTTCACAAATATGTGGAGCAAATATTCTTATTTTTGAATTTGCTGAGGCAGGATTTGGTTGTACCGATAAATCAAGATGTTTATTTATTTGGGTGTTACTGTTTATAACTCCAACAGCATCAAGATCAAAACCACCGGAAGCAAAAGGAGTAGGCCAGGGGTCGTTAATTTTATTTCCTTCAGAATCGTAGGTGGCATATTCATCTAACAATGAGCCAACAACATCAATTATTTTCACATGTGTTACATTGCTGATATCTAAAATGGATTTGTCTTTAAGTTCATTCAGGTCGAAAGGAGTTCCATAAAACGTTTTGTATTTACCTGCAAGATTATGTATGTTTGTTGCATCCAGAGTTCCAAAAGTACCGATTTGGTCAATAGTGTCAGTAAGAGATAAAGAAGGGAATCTGACAAAATTTTCACCATCAGAACTTACCTCTACAAACGCTAATTCAAGAAATTCATCATCAAATGCATTTTCAAATACAGCAAAATCATAACCCGGTTTATCTTTTATTGGCGGATTAAAAGTTAAAATTACACTGCCGCCATCACCAAGGCTAAGCACTCCTCGCTCTCCTGCTTTACCAATAACATTTATGCATTCACCTGTTTCAGCATATCCTGACTCTGGCTTGGAAATATCTTTATAGCCTCTGTTTAGCTCGCATGCAGTTGCCCATCCCACAAACATAGGAGAATCCTTATGAATGGCTGTGGTTCCGCTTTGCCCCGCAGGCGGGGCAAAGGGACCTTGTGCAGCTGTGCTTGAAGCTATGCTAAGCAAAACAAATATGTTAATTAGTGCTTGAAAGAAAACGCCAATAGCTGCGTTGGGCTTGTCTTCAAAACAGTTATTTACGAAAAGTAAACGCCTGTTTTTCAGGCTTCGCCCGCCTTGCACTTGACGCTTTCTTATCAAGCACTTAAGGAAAATATGAGTTTTCTTGCTGACCCTAATTATATATTTCAATTTTCTATAAAGATATTATTATAAATATTTATCTCTTTACTTCAGCTTGATATGGTATTTAAGAGCTATCTTAAATTATTGCCAAACTATTCTTTAATTGTAATGGCTTTTCCAATGCAAATATAAGAAGGAGTATTCATACCATAATCACCAACATCACTTGAAGATAATGAAATTTTTACTTTATCTACATTTCCTAGTTCCAATAAATCTATCCATTCCCATGTGTTAACAATATAATGCTCACTTTCATCAGATGATCTGAAATCAGCCAAATAGAATTCTACAGAATTTGTTGTTTCTCCATTCAAATAGCCTGTAAAAGTAACTAAAAACCAATCATCCTGATCAAATGCTTGTGTATAATCATCACCATCTCTAATTGTAAAATAAGCGTAAGTACTATTAGTTATAAACATACCTTCAATTTTATCACCCTTTGCTTCATCAACAAGATCAAAAGAGAAGTTTTTCTCATAAGTTTCCGGATCGGAAATATAGGCTACTGCATAGTTCGATGCCCCATCAACTCCGCTACCAGTAATGTTGCTATATTCATTTTCGAAACCCGGTGTCTCGTTGTCTGTGATGTTAGAAACAGAAAAACCTGCCCAACTGGTTACTCCGTCACCCCAATCTGTAAAAGAATTTGGAAAAAACACATTCCCGCTTTTAAATCCACCGCTTTCATCTGAGCCATTCCAATAACTTTCTTCTTCCAGTTCAATTTCCGAAAAATCTGCAGTTGTTGGAACTCCATCATTATTGTTGTCATCATTAATATCTTCCTTTTCACAAGAAGTTAATGCGAAAACAGCTACGAATGCTGCAATAGTAAGTCTTTTAAATAATGTGGTATTTGTCATTTCTTTAATTTTTTAATAGTTTTTAAATTGAATTGTTAGTAATGTTTATGTTTGATTTTATAAAAGCTTTTCCCATTTTACATTAATTCTAAAGCGGAAATATCTTAGTGGCATTGGATTAGCTGCAACAATCATATATTTCTCATTTAAAATGTTTACGGCATCAAAATGTGTTGTAAGTATTATTTTTTTTATATTAAAAGTGTAATTTATACCTGCATTTATTGTTTGATAAGGATCTAAGTATTCTGTATTATCACTGCTTGTATATCTTTTTCCTGTGTAATAATGTTCGTAATAAAAACCAAAGGATTTGTAATTCATAGAATATACAAGCCTGGCATTGTGTTTAGGAACATAAATTAATTGCTTGCCCACTGATGCATCATCAGGACTTTTTTGTTTTTCATTTTTTGATGAGGTATAATCATAATTTAAACTTAAGCTATTAGAGATATTGTTAAGTTTGAATTTTGTGATAGTCTGGGTTTCAATACCCATGCTTCTTACTTCCATTATATTTTGTGGAGTCCAGATTCCTGATTGGGGCAGCCAGATAATCCAATTGTCAATTTTCCTGTGGAAAGCTGTTAATGAAAAATCAATTATATTGAAGTTCAGAATATTTGCAGTATTATTTGCAAATTCATTATATAAGTAATGCAAACTTAAGTCTTGATTCCATCCGCTTTCCGGCTGAAGTTCGGGATTTCCTCCCGGCACCCAGTATAGGTCGTTAAAAGAAGGCATACGGAAGTTTTTTCCAATATTAGCTTTTAGCGAATAGTTGTCCGAAAATTTAATCATAAAACCGGCGGATGGAATAAACGGAATATTCTGATCTTTTTGGAATTCCTGTCTGGCGCTGGCAAATAAACTTAGTGTTTCCTTCAAATTATTCCATTTCCACAAAGAGAATAGGGCAAGTCTTTGTAAAGACTTTAGCGAATCGTAATTATCAGCATCAGAATTAACAATTTGGTTATTTGCACCTAAGCTGAAAGAATGATTATTATTGGTAGAAATCCGGTAGTCAAGTTCCTGTATCCAGGTTTTAGCATTGCTCAGACTTTCAACTCTTGCAGAATCCCTATATAAAATATTTTCGTCGAAATAGGCGAATTTTACATTTATAAGACTTTTTGAAAAAGTTTTTTTATAGTCGGTAGTTATTCGCAAAGTTTCATCATCCTGGTATGCACCTGAGTGAGTTTGAAAAAGGGTGGGAGGGATTTGCCTGTTATTGTTTTGATACCACCAGCGTACCGTTGCGAAATGATTGGAATTGTTTCTGTAATAAATCTCATTCATTATACCGAAGCGCTCAGAATTGGCGTAATCCCTGGTATAAATACTGTCCGGTATTCCAGGCTTGGTATAATTGAAACGATTATTGTCATTTTGATTAAAGACTCTTAATGTACTTGCAAAATTCTTGTTACTTCCTTTAATAGAAATGAGCTGATTATAGTTTTTGATAGAACTTGCCGTAACTTCACTTTGAAGCATTAGTTTTCCATCGAATTTAACATTATTACTGAGATTCACTACACCGCCAATTGCTCCGCTTCCCCAGATAGCTCCGGTGCTGCCGTGTTGAATTTCTATTTTATCGGAAAAGAAAACCGGAATTAGTGAAAAATCATTTTGGCCGTGCATTGGACTCTGAATATTAAAGCCATTCCAAATTATGGCTGTTTGCGATGCGCTACTGCCTCTTAATGTTGGTGTGGCAAGCATTCCCGGTCCATAGTTTTTTATAAAAATACCGGAGCGCGTAGCAAGAAGTTTGCTAATGTCAGAGCTTTTGTATGCAGAAAGGTCGGCAGAGTCTAATTCCAATGTTTTGCTTCCGGCAGTAAATGCATTAAATCTGTCTCCATGAATACTTACAGATTCAAGTTGGATTATAGTGTCGGTTGCAGCTATAGTAATACCACTACAACAGATACTGATAATTGTTAAGAATAACTGCAATTTATGCATTTTGTGGTTCTACCTTTATATTTTGTTGTATAAAATATGAATTTTATAATGCCGTGGTTTTAATAAAACACAAAGCATTTTCAACAAAAAATTATTAAACCAGGATAAAAAAACAGAGGTATAGAAATTGAAATTTTCTATTCTTCGCCTTTTTCCCGAAAGCTTCAAATTTGTTTTGTAATGGCAGGTCTTCTGACTTACTCTTTGTTTATCGCCTTCCCATCCTTCTTTTTTATGAACAGTGGCAGTAGTGATAAACAAACATAAAGAGCTTACAGCAGCGGGAACTGTCCGGGATTTACACCCGATTCCCTTTTAATCCTCCAAAACCTAAAAGGTTTCAGGAACCATTACGAGGGCAAAAGTAGAAATAATTATTTATAGGACAAAAGAAATTTGTTATTTAAAATCATGTAATCTAACAAAAGTGAGATTAGAAAAAATCTTTTTTATCAAAAAAAGTTATTTTCTGGTTACAACGGAATACATAAATTTTAAGATACGTATATTTTCTTGAAAAAGGAATTTAAACGCATAAACTCCTTTCAATAGCAAAGGTATGAGGTATTCAATGTATTTATGATAGAAAGTAAGATATTTATGTTTTTGCAGTTTTAAAACACACTGTGGGGTGGAGTAGAGGTATTTTGGTGGGCTCATAAGCCGAAGGCCGTAGCTTTCAAGCCTATTCCCGCTAATAGAAAACCCCTTTAAACCAAGTGTTTAAAGGGGTTTTGTTTTTTAAGGGATGTAATAGAGGCTGTTTTATTATAATATGACAAACCTGTGTGGTTAAAGAAATAGCCAACCTCTTAATCATATAATTACATGAACTAATTTTATAATCTTCCTGCTATTTAATGATTAATGTTTTATTATAGCTCCGATCACTTAATTCAATGGTAATAATATACAGGTCTTCGATCATATGAGGCAATGTAATGGTTTTTTTCTGCACACCTTCGCCTTTTTCTATTGTAACACCGCTTGAAGAAATGATTTCATAGTAAAATTCCTGTTTTGATCCACATCCTGAAATATCTATTGTAAATTTACCTACAGAAGGATTAGGGTAAACATCTATGATAGTGCAATCATCATTAGTTGTTTCATTAAATGAATTATGAGACTTACCTATTGAAAAACTACCTACCGCTACAATATTGTTATTATTGATTAGCTGAACTTTATAATTGCCCGGCATCCATCCATAAACATCTATCATAGACACAAAATGATTGAATCTTATAGACTCCTTGAATTTAATCAATCCTTCATTTGACCTTACCATTATTAGCGGGTTCTGATGAGATATTTCACCAAGATTATATTCTGCAAGAACAAAATTTTCAGTTTGATTATATTCTATTTGCATAAATGTTTCAGATTGAGTATGTTCTCCGGCATCAGCACTTTTTGATAATACAGTTTCATCAGCAAGAAAACGTATGCTATCTGCAACTGCTAATATATTATTAGAAAATATTGCAGGTAATCCATAACTACCAGTAGCTAAGTCATTTAATGCTTCTTTAAAATTGTCATCAATATGCGTATAGGGAATTTCATTTTCTTTAATGTAAATAATTATATTGAAAAACTCAATTAAGTTATTTATTTCCTGATACTGTATTGCTGATAACCCATCTAATTGAGAAAGTTCCCCGAGAGTGGTTAATGATTCGGGGTATTTACCCTGTTCAAAATCTGCCAGCACAGAAATATATCTATATTTTAACCCCGGATGATATTCTTTTAAAGATTGAATATTGTTATATTGTTTTGACACTGTATCAGTCACATATTCTGAAAATAAACTAGCTGCAATCAAATCACGCTCTGATTCTTTATGTAAAATAACAGATTTTAATTCGTCGATTGTTGAGACATTTGTTGCATCTGTCAATATTGCATCAACCAGGAAACCCGGCATTGGAACTGATCTTTGGTTTAAAGATTTTACTACCCGGCTGGATTTAACTGAATGTGAATTTGATAATAATGCACTTGCAAGCATAACTTCAGGGAAATTTGGCTTATTTTCAGACACATTAACAATTATTGTATCCGACAGAACGGGAGAATGAGTCAATAAAGCATTTAATAATTGAACAGGATTATTTGTGTTCTCTATAATATTTAAGAGCTCATCTGTATTCCCTAAATCCTGTGTAGCATTAAAAATAGCTTTATAATGATTAACCGAATCCTCTGATTGAATTATTCTTTCTACATTTAAATCATCTTGCAAAATATCACTAGCAGTACAATCTAAAATATCATCTGATTCAAGAATAAATACATTTTCATTGTAATATCTTGGGAAATAGGGTTTTTCCGGATAAGCATAATATTTCAATGAGGGATTAGGAAATTGAATAAAAGGTTCGCTATTATAATCAACATAAATATTCCACTTAGGATTGCCATAAAATGAGTTTGACGCAGAATAACTGCTTGTTCCCTGAATACCGGATATCCCCATATTTTGCACATATAAATCAGCAGTAATATTATTTGTAAAATTATTGCATTGTACCTGGCAGTTATATTCATATATATCAGAGCCGTCAGCAAATATCCCAATATTAACATTATTAATAGTATTATTTGAAATTTTGCCTGAACTCTCATTGGAATTAATAATCTTAATGCCTTTCCCCTTGTTTTTTCCAATTATTGCATTGTGGCTTACTTTAAAGTCATTTAATACAACCAGGATTATTCCGGTTGGTACTTTTTCAAAATAGTTTTCACCATGCATATAAATATCATTGTTCGCTATTACCGGGGCATTAGCGCCGCTAACAAACATACCGTTAAAACAATCTTTAATATAGTTGTTTTCTGAATAAAAGCTTATAGCAGATGAGGTCCCCCTAAATTCGATAGCAGTGTATAAATTATAAAAATAATTATTTGCCGTCCTTCCTTTAAATACTAAATCACTATTTGCAGAATAAATACCAAATCCCCTACTTGGTGGATGAGGATATTCCTCGGGATTTAAGTTTGAAAAAGTATTACTAATGATTTTTACTAATGACACATTCTCAAGATAAATGAAACTATAAGGCGTTTTGTTAATTTTTGCAAGAAAATCTGTAGTATAAAAATTAGAATTGCGAATCATAGAAAAATTATGGTTGTCATTATACCTATATTTTGCAAACGATATTGCAGTTATATTGTCAATAAAATTGGCATCTGTCACTTCAATTACGCCTCCGCCTGATGAGCCCACTGCGTTACTTGCAACATGTATACCGATTTCAGCATTCGAAATAGTGGCTCCACTGTGAAGCTTCAGGTAACCTTGATTTGATATTGGTGATTGGGGAAACATTTTATTGCCTTCAACCCTAATTCCTAACCAGAGGTCATTGTTGTTACAACTCATGTCGGACTTCAATTCGCCGCCAATGATTTCAAGTTCAGCACCTGCTTTTACTACTATTCCGGCATCTTTTGCGAATTTTAATTCAGGCTCATTTAAAGTTAATTTTGCTCCCTGTCCAATTACTAAATTTTGAAACATTTTATAATTTACAGCTTCCCAATCATGTACCCCGCTCGACAAATAATATGCTGGCGGTACAACATCATAAGGATTGACAAAACCATCTGGAATAATTGCTCCCGAATGTATGTCGAATGCTGCGTGGCCTTGATGTGCATTGAGTATCGCATTTGGCGAAATTTCAAGGATGCCACCATCTTCAACAACAACCTGACCGCCTGATTCTACTTCTAATTCGGCACAATCGTTAATAGTAAAAGTGGAACCATCGGTTATTTCTACTATTGCGTTATCTTTTATGGTAAGCGTACCTTCATTAATTATTTGCAAATTACCACTATTTATTAATTCAAAATTAACTTGTGATAAGCAATCGCCAATTATTTTCATTGAGCTGTTGTTGATTACTATATTGTTATTTATATCATTATTTAAATTATCAATAAAAACGCAGGCAGTAAATTTTACACCTTTTATACCCGATAGACTTGCATTATAAATATGATTATCAAACAGTGAATTTTCGTTAGTCTCAAAAGTACAGTTGTTAAAGTAAGAGATATTGTCAGATTCGTAGTCATTATCAATATTCTGATAAGGGTAAAAAGTTATGTGTTTTGAGTTATTGCGAAAAACAACATCTGTGGATTGTACTATACCACCTTGATTATAAGTTGGTGGCAGACTTGTTTCAAAAATACCTAAGGATATTGCGGTATATGAATTTTCTATTATCGCACCTTCCCTAATTATAACAGCTCCCTGATTTTCAAAAGTTTGTGGTGCATTTGGATTACCTCTAACTACTATTCCTCCCCATTTATTGTTTTGATTGCAAACGCTGGTTGAATGAGATAAAACGCCACCATTTATAGTAAGAATGCCGCCTGGGTATATTTCAATTTTTCGTCCATCGAAAAACTCCAAGTTGGGGTTTTGCAGAGTAAAGTCGGCTCCAGCTTGTATCACCAAATTACGAACCATACGGTAATCACCACTCCAGTTTTGAGTACTTTCTGTGATAATATATGAAGGAGGTACAACATCTATTGGATGAACACAATCGTGGGGGATTAAGGCTTCTGACGAAATATCGAAAGAAGAATGACCGGGAACATCTATAATTCCATCGGGATAAATACTAAGTATGCTGCCATTTTGTGCAGAGAGAATAGCATTATTGTTAATCTTTAATGTGCCGCAGTTGTTTACTATCAGATTGCTCCCTGGTTCAATATTTATATCATTGCTTTCAAGTATGCCCCCTGACTCAACTATTAGAGTTTTGTTATTGGCAATAGTAAGATTTTTCCCGTTTTTAAGCACTAATTTACCTCCATTTATAATAGTGATATTCTTGTTTATTTGTATGTTTTTACTCACATTTATTACATTATCAATTACAGACGGGAGATAATCGTATTCTATAGCAAGTTGTGTGTTCGCGTTATTTGTAATTATAATTGGGAATGATGCTTCTGTATATTGAATTTCGATGGGTACACCATCATCAGTATCGTAATCAACCAATGATAAATCAAGTACTTGTCCATTGAAAATCGTTTCTGGCGACCATTCATTAATGTTAAAAAAGAATTTACCCGGAGCAATCCCCCCGAGAATCTCTGTCACATCTAATTCTACTTCAATAGGTTCGTCATTGATGCCTTGCATTGGGAGATACCCACCGCCGTTAGTATGAGACGGAGGCGAAGTAGATAGCCTATACGCCCTGTATGATTGTGTATGTGTTGGGTTTTCTGAATCCGGATTTGCTGCAAGCCCAGTAAGCATTTCAATCCTATTCCTCTCAGGATGCTGAATTTTTGCCCGCATGGTTACTTTTGGGGTGTGACTTTCTTCTTTAATATCGAGCACATGAACTGTAGATGCGATTGTGCCAGGACCACTAGCCAGCAAACGGTAGGGGACATAGACAAATCCATCAGAATATGGATCAGGATAACTAGTTCCCCATGAATTCGCGACCTTAACCGCACCAATCTCCCACTCAGCCATATTGCCTTCGGGGTTGGTGAATTCATCATCCTCATTAAAATCGTACTTAATATTATCGTTATATCCTACAATTGTCATGGCATGATTACTACCATGTCCAAATTTTAAAACAATTTTTTTCCCTGCTTCATCGCTTCCATAAGGAATTACCCCATAATCTTTTTCAGGATCAGGCATTTTAGCTCCAAAATTAACCAACCCCCCGGTTTCAGCTCCCTTGCCATGGTCGTTTAGCCAATGCTTAAGGGTTTCAAGGCCTTCTGGAGTGGAAACATTAATAGAATAATACTCCATATCTACCCTGTTGGTCAAAGATGATTGATATTTATCATAACCGGTCATCCAAACGGTTCTTCTTTCATTTACAGGAAGTGGCATCCATAAATCTTCATATAAGCATCCATAAGTATCAACATTTGGGATACCGGAATCCTTAATTCTATCCCACCCAGAATAATAAAAACTGCCAGAACCAGTCCCCCCGTTTATATAATTCCAGGTATAATGCGTTGGGTAATGGTTCTGCCTATACCGTGGTAAATGAGCAGGTAAATTTCGTATTCGATTAATTTCATAGGTAAAAAGATACCCTATTCCGCTAGCCTGTCCGCAACTGCCTCCATCCTGATTAAAAATTGGCCTGAACCAAATTTGTTGAGAATTATCTACTACTGCTGGCAGGGGTGTAGATAGGGATTTTGATGTAAGAGTCAACGATGGTATAGCATCCAACTCTGCCTGTATCTCAGGCGTAATTTCCGGCAAGCCCCCAGCCCACCAAGGCTCACCGTCAGGGTCAGGGTTCATGTTGATAAGCTGCGCGCTAACCTGCATTGCTACGCTTGTAAATAGACATAGCATCAATAATTTTAGAATTTTCATAATAGTTTTGTTTGATTAATAATGAATTGAATTAAAATGCCTGTGTTTATCACAGGGTTATCTTAACACTTTGAGTATAGGTTTTGTAATTTGCTGCCCGTTTATTTTAATGCTTATGTAGTAAAAGCCCGGAGGAAGGGATGAAAGGTTTAACTTGCCACCCTGCTGACTGCTTAAACTTTTACTAAATACCAACCTGCCAGAGGGGTCGAATACTTTTACCGGTGGGGACTCATGCATAAGCTGTTCAGTCGGCAACTTAATATGTAAAATGTCAGTAAAAGGATTTGGATATATTATTAAATCAATGGTTTCTTTATGTATTATTGAGTTGGAGATAAAGACAGGTTCGGCGCTTCGGTACAAAGCCCATCGGCTATATGCATACAAATAGCCATCGGGCGAAAGTGCAAGGCCATCAACATCAGGATAATCACCCATACCGCTTACAATTAGCTCCCAGGATTCGCCATTGTCTATAGAGCGAAGAACACCACTATTTTCACAGCCGGCATATA
>CAZTPA010000020.1:0-45423 GCA_964614525.1 uncultured Bacteroidales bacterium
TGCACCCCAAATGTTATGTCTAACTTTTGGGGTGCACTTCAATTTTTAGGACTTTTTTATGCCGGTAAAATTTCTCAAACTATCAGCTTAAATATTACATATCAAAATCGGGATGTATATCCGGCTTCTCATCTTTTGGCTTATCCAGGCGTAAATAGTAATCAAACCATTCCATGGTTCTTATCAGATAATCGTATCTGTGAACATTTCTTCTGTTGCCATGGCCTTCTCCTTTATACCAAATCAATCTAACAGGAGCTTGTCCGTGAAGTTTTAAAGTTCTGTATAATTCCAAACCTTGTCCCGGATGAACTCTTGGGTCTTCTGAGCCATGTAAAACAAGTGTGGGAGTTTTGCTTTGATGTGCATATTTGACAGGACTGCGCGAATAAACATCCTCAAAATCTTCATGAGTCCAATATCCCCAGTGCACATAATAATCTTCCCAGGGAATATCCGTATTATTCCGCTTAGAAATTTGGTTAGAAATGCCAACAAAAACCACGGCAGCAGCAAATCTGTCTGTATGTTTTGTTGCAGCCCATGCAGAAAAATATCCTCCATAAGAACCTCCTCCCATTCCAACACGTTCGGAGTCGACATAGCCAATCTCAATGAGATTGTCAATTCCATCTAAGACATCATCAAACTCAACTCCAACCAGATCTCCATAGCCGGCCATAGTAAAATCCACTCCTCTTCCTGAGCTTGCACGGTAGTTTGGCATAAAAACGAAATAATCTCTTGCAGATGCAACTTGTCCCCACATCGAATAATGTGTAACCCAGCCGTTTTTGACCGCAGCTTCAGGGCCACCGTGAATATATGTAATTAATGGATAATTCTTACCTTCTTCATAATTTAGAGGATAAACCAAAACACCTTCTATTTCTTTTCCATCGCGTGCATTATAAACAAACTTCTCTTGCTTGCCAAGTTCAATTTCCGAAAGCCAAGGATTATTATCCGTTAATCTCTTAAGCTTTTTGTCTTTCAAATCAAAAGTATACACTTCGCCTGGGTGCTGTTTAGTATTTCCGGAAAAGGCAATAAGGTTATCTGCAAACTGAAAGCTGCTGAAGTAAACCTTTTCAGGTCCGATAATAATTTCTCTTTTATCACGATCAATCTTTTGTTCACTCAAAACAATATCAACTCCTTCTTCCGCAGCGTAAAGCAATGTATTATTGTCTTTCCATCCGATATCAATAACAGAAAGTTCCATTCCCTGAACGTAATTTTTCAAATTTTCAAACTCCTTATCATTTGAAATGTCAATAACAAATAAACTTCCGCTCACAGAATCTTCGAGCTTGCTGGCGGCACGAAACGCAATCTTCTTTCCATCGGGACTCCAGGCCATATTGGACAATTTGCCGGGAACATCTACCAAAAGCTTAGTTTCTCCGGTTTCCATATTTACAAGATATATATCTTTGAACATATAGCTGTCGTCAACCAAATTTCGCGGTGCAATTGCTGCAGCAGCCCATTTTTTATCAGGACTCAATTCAAAATCAAATACCGTATATCCGCTTGTTAGTTGAGTTGTTTCATTGGTTTCAAGATTATACTTATAAAGATTACGATGACGATAATCTTCCTCATAAACTTCTATATCCCAACCTTTTCTTTTCAATTTATTACTTATTTCTTCTTCGGGAGAAAGAGATACTATTGCTAAATTATTTTTGTCAATAAACTCATAAGAATAAATACTTGAACTATGCTCTGTTATTGCACGGTAAGTACCGCCCAATAAACTTATCTCATAAACCTGAACTCCGGGTATATCAGAAAAATTTGCTCTAAAAGTCACAGCATCACCTTCCGGGTTCCATGCAATACTGAATATTGTTTTGTCGCCGGTTATAAAAGGAATACTCCTTTGCTTTTTCACATCATAAACATGTAACTCTCTGTAATCAGAACCTGCTTCATCAGACAAAGGACGAGGAACCGTTAAGGTATATGCAATATAATTTTTGTCGGGAGATATTGCTGTCTCAGATACTGACTTTAGCTCAAAAAGCTTTTCGGGAGTAAGTCCCTCTTCTGCTATAATATTTTTTGGAATAATAATAACAGAAAGCAAAACAATAAATAAATATTTAAAAATCCTTTTGTGAATCATAGCTTTATATGTTTAATGGTTTTTATAATAAATTAGATTATTTGGATAAGCTTAGGGTAAAATTAGAAAATAAATCGGCACATAAAACTTATTATGAGACTTTATGTGGTTAAAAATCGTTAAACAATTAATTAAAAAACAGTAAAATTGCTTGTTTAATATTCAATTCTTTCTATCCGGCAAAAACAATCCTTAAAACTATCATTACATAAATAATCCGGTTTGTTCTTAAAAATTCCAAAAACAGCAGAACCGCTGCCACTCATTGATGCATAGATTGCACCATTATCATACAAGAAGTCTTTAATGCTTTTTATATAAGGATATTGCTTAAAAACAGGTATTTCAAAATCATTAATCAAAGAATACTTCCATGTGTCGGGAGGATTTGAGATAATTTCCTTTAATGATTTCTCGGGCAATTTGGGTTTTATCAAAGAATAGGCTTTTGCTGTATTAAGGTGAATCGGAGGTTTTATCAACATCAGATAGTAATCTTTCAAACTTACATCTATATCAAAAAGTATTTCACCACGGCCTTTTGCCAGCATTGGTTTATCTTGTATAAAAAAAGCACAATCACTTCCGAGGATTGCCGCATATTCCATCAGCTTATTCTTGCTGATTTTTAAAGAGAATATTTCGTTTAACAATTTAAGAGTAAAAGCAGCATCAGCACTGCCGCCACCCAAACCTGCACCTATGGGAATATTTTTATACAAGTGAATATTTACAGAAGGGATATTATAATCTTTTCTCAAAACCTCAAAGGCCTTCATACAAAGATTATGTTTATTGTCTTCGGGAATATTTATTCCTCCGGAAAAAAAAGAAGTGCAATCTTTCTCACTTTCAACAATTTCGAGAATATCATTTAGTTTTACCGGAAACAACACTGTTTCAATATTATGATAAGCATCTTTGCGCTTTTCTGTAACAAAAAGTCCCAAATTAATCTTAGCATGAGGAAAATCAATCATAACAAAAAAAATACATTAATAATCATTTATGCTATTTAAGAAGCGCTTATCTTCAGGACTCCTATCTTCAGGATTTCTTGCAATTATTCCGGAGAGCACAAACTCCCCTTCTTCATTTTTAACAGCATATTCATAAAACCCCTCATCATTCATTAAAATTACATAATCATCAACAGTTTTTGCAATATGAGCATTCTCGTCACCATAAAGAAAAATAAGCAGCAAATAATCATCGGGATACTGATATTTTATTGTATCCGGATAAGCCATAACACCTCGTGGTTTATCCTCACCCTGAAAATCATCTGATGGCAAATTTATTCCTGAATCCTTAAGATTATCATTATTTTCTTTATAATGCGTTTTGCAAGATTGTTGGGTTATAAAAGCTGCAAAAAGCATCATTGCCGCGAAAAACAAGAAAGTCTTTTTCATGATATCTAAATTGGGATTTTAAAAACAAAAGTATGAAATAAAAATGTGAATAAATTAATACGAACAATAAAAGGAGTTGTTAAGCCATGCATTTAAACAAACACATAATTATATTTAGTAATTTGCGTTTTAGCTTATAAGAGCAGTCGGTTCTTTTACAAAAATAACTGTCCTAACAAGTTATTTGCCAGGCACTTTATATCTTTAAAATGCAAATATTTTTAATATTCAAAAATTAAAATGCAACTTGAGGCTTAATTTTTTATTTTTGTACTCTACTATAAAATTTATTTGATATTTCATAATAATTAATAAACGAAAATTGCATGCCATTTTTAAACAAAGTACTTTCTTGGTTTCTAAAACAAAGAATTTCTCAGATTGAATATTTCAAAGAACATCCTTATGAAGTTCAGTTTGATTTGTTTAAAAATCTCCTTGTCAGTGCAAAAAATACTGAATGGGGAAAGAAATACGATTACAAATCAATAAAAACTATTGAAGATTTCCAGTCGCGTGTGCCCATAAGTGATTATGATCAGGTGCGTCCTTACATAGACAGGCTTAGAAAGGGAGAAAAGAATTTAATATGGCCTACTGAAATAAGATGGTTTGCAAAATCATCCGGAACTACAAGTGATAAAAGCAAATTTATACCTGTAAGTAATGAATCATTGGAAGACTGCCACTTTAAGGGCGGCAAAGATATGCTTTCAATTTATTGCCATAACAACCCAAATACAGAGATTTTTAGCGGCAAGGGATTAGTACTGGGCGGAAGCAATAAAATCAGCGAATTTAACAGCAATTCATATTTTGGAGATTTATCTGCTATTCTGTTGCAAAATTTTCCATTTTGGGCTGAAATGATGCGCACGCCAGATTTGTCAATTGCTTTAATGGATAATTGGGAAGTAAAATTAGATATGATTGCCAACGAAACTATCACAGAAGATGTTACAAATCTCAGTGGTGTTCCCTCATGGAATTTAATGTTGTTGAAAAGAATAATTGAGATAACCGGCAGGTCGAACATTCTTGAAGTATGGCCAAATCTGGAATTATTTATTCACGGGGGAGTAAGTTTTGTCCCCTATAGAGAGCAGTTTAAAAAACTCATCCCTTCTGATGAGATGTATTATTTAGAAACTTATAATGCTTCAGAAGGATTTTTTGGCATCCAGGATCTTCCCAATTCAGAAGAGATGCTTCTAATGCTTGATTATGGTGTTTTTTACGAGTTTATTCCAACAGATGAATTGGACAAAGAATTTCCTATTGCTTACACCTTAGAGCAAGTTGAGCTGAACAAAAACTATGCTCTGGTTATAACGACTAATGCAGGTTTGTGGAGATATATGATAGGTGACACAGTAGTATTTACAAGCATAAAGCCTTTCAGGCTTAAAATATCGGGACGAACCAAAAATTTCATAAATGCGTTTGGAGAGGAAATAATTGTTGATAATTCAGATAAGGCTCTTGCTTTAGCAAGTGAAAAAACAAATGCAATCATTAGTGAGTATACTGCTGCGCCAATATTTTTGGGAGATAACAATTCCGCGGCTCATGAATATCTAATAGAGTTTGACAAAGAACCTGAAAGTATTGACAAGTTTTCTGATATCCTTGATCAGGAATTAAAGAATTTAAACTCTGATTATGAAGCAAAAAGAACAGCAGATATTTTGTTGAAAAAACCTGTTATAAGAACTATGGTTCCGGGCACTTTTTATAATTGGCTCAAATCAAAAGGTAAAGTAGGCGGACAAAATAAGGTTCCGAGGTTGTTTAATAACAGAAAATATGTTGATGAGATTTTATTGTTTGTAAAGAATAACAAATAGTTATTAATTTAGCATATACATTTTAATATTTTTAAAATTTCATTAGTGTGGAAACCCCAGTCCGAAAGTTTATCTCAATTCTAAAAAAACTGATTTTTTCGGTATTTTTTTTCATGCCAATATTTTTAGATGCAAATGAACCTCCGGTTTTTGACTTCATTTCAGAGATTCCCGCAAATACAAATAATTTTTCAGTAGATCAAATGTCAAATATTTATTGGATTGAAGATGGCGGGCTTATTAAATATAATTCTGAAACTGAAGAAAAGCTTTACTATAGTGATAAAAAGTGGGGAAATATCAGTTCATTTGACTCAAGTGATCCTCTAAATATTATAGTATTATTTTCTGATTTCAGCAAAATTGTTTTTTTAGACAAAAATTTGTCCCCAAGGAATGTTTCAGACGATGATAGTCTTTTTAACAGCTTGAATCCATCACTGATTTGTTATTCAAGGCACAACGGCTTTTGGATTTTCAGTCCTTTGAGCTACAAACTGTATAAGTTTGATGATAACTTCAAGCTTGAACTTGAAGGCGAAACTTTAAACCATAAGTTTCCGGGATTTTCAGATCCATATTATATGATTGAGTCTGAAGACAAACTTTTTATCAGTGACCCAAGCAGTGGGATCTGGGTTTTTGATCAATTTGCAAACTTTTTGTTTATTATACCTTTAACAAACATCACTTTCTTTCAAGTAAAAGAGAATTCTATATTATACTTCAACGATGATCAAATGAGCTTGCATGATTTTGAAGAATCTATAGAAGAAGTTTATTTACTCCCCGAAGACGGTGTAATTAAAGGGTATTTATATGAATTGTCATTATATCTTTTAACTAATGACTTCATAAAACATTATAAGATAAAATAATTAATTGTTTAAATTATTGTATTATGCATATAGCTATTGCAGGGAATATAGGCTCAGGGAAGACTACTCTTGCTTCTTTACTTTCAAAACATTATAAATGGGAAGTTCACTTTGAAGATGTGGAAACAAATCCATATTTAAATAATTTTTATGAAGATATGCAGCGCTGGTCTTTTAATCTTCAGGTATATTTTCTTAATAGTCGCTTTCGTCAGATTGTTGATATTAGAAAAAGTGGAAAAACAGTTATTCAGGATCGTACCATTTATGAAGATGCATATATCTTTGCCCCAAACCTCCATGCAATGGGACTTATGTCAACCAGAGATTTTGACAACTATTCCAGTTTATTTGAACTCATGAGCTCATTTCTTAAAGGACCGGATTTGCTGATATACCTTAAAGCAAGCATTCCCACTCTTGTAAGTCAAATAGAAAAAAGAGGCCGCGATTATGAAAACTCTATCAGAATTGATTACTTGAAAAAGTTAAATGAAAGATATGAATCATGGATTGAAAAATATGATCTTGGCAATCTTTTAGTTGTAAATGTTGATAACAATAAATTCTCAGAAAATCAGGAAGATTTAGGAGATGTAATTAGAAAAATAGATGCTGAAATACACGGGCTTTTTTAAAATCCAAATACCTATAATCTCATTATGAAATATATTGGCATTATCCCCGCAAGATATGCTTCAAGTAGATTTCCCGGGAAACCACTTGCCGATATTCGCGGAAAATCCATGATAAGAAGAGTTTATGAGCAAGCAACAAAAGCGAAATCATTAAATATTGTTTATGTTGCCACTGATGATAAAAGGATATTTGATCATGTTGAAACATTTGGGAATGTTATATATACCTCAGAAGAACATAAAAGCGGAACAGACAGATGCAATGAAGCTTTAAACCTTTTACAAAACAAACTTTCCTTAACAGAAAAAGATGTTCTCATAAATGTACAGGGTGATGAACCTTTTATAGATCCGGATCAAATTAACAAACTTGCAGAAGTTTTTAACAATCCAGAAATAAATATTGCTACCCTGGCAAAACAAATAAATAGCCCAAATGAACTTTTTGATGAAAATGTTGTAAAAGTAGTGTTTAATAAAAGAGGCAAAGCCATATATTTCAGCAGAGCAGCTATCCCTTTTTGCAGAAGTCTCCATCCTGAGAAGTGGCTGGACAAATACAAATTCTATAAACATTTGGGTATATATGCTTATAGAATTGAAAATCTAAAAAAGATATCAGCCTTAAAGGAATCAGAAATTGAAAAGTGTGAATCTTTGGAGCAATTGAGGTGGATTGAAAACGGATTTGACATATATATAACTGAATCTCAGACAGAATCATATTCAATTGACACCCCAAATGACATAAATAAATTACCCAAAAACCCCATATAATCAGAATAAATTTAGTTCCTTTACAAAAATTTGTTTATAAAAAATAAATTCTAAACAGTTTTTTTATAACTTAGCTTCATTATTTACGTATATATGACAGAAACTTGTTTATTTTTGCAAAGATTTAATACACAAATTAATTAAACTGCGAAAATAAGCACTTTTTCATATTTTATATTGACAAACCAAAAATCTACTATAATGAAAATAGGAAAGTACATTAGTGAGCTATTGTTTAGCAAGGATGTTGTAGTTCTTCCCGGCTTTGGAGAGTTTTCTACAAAATATATTCCAGCACGTTTTGTGCCGGAAAAGAAAAAGGTAGAAGCACCTTCAAAACAAATATCATTTAGCAGTAAGAATAAAACTGACGACCAGATTCTCACGAATCATATTGCTAAAAAGGAAAACATCACAAACGAAAAAGCTAAGGAGTTTATTAACTCTTTTGTAAGCGAGCTGAACAATTCACTAAAATCGGGTAAAAAAGTTGAATTGGAAGATGTAGGACAATTTTCAATGTCACCTGCCGGAGAGATAGAATTTGTTGCAGATAAGTCAATCAATTACCTGAACGACACTGCAGGCATGAGAAGCGTTAAAGAGCCTGAAAAAAAAGCTCCTGAGCAAGCTAAGACTGAAGCAGACAAGGTTCTTGACAAAGCTGATGAAGCAAAAAAACAAGAGGACAAACCATTAACCGGCGCAGATTCAAAAAAACCTGAAGAAAAACCACAAGGAAAAGATTTTAAATCACCGCCTCCTATTGAACCAATTAAGCAAAAAGCAGGATTACCACCTGCAGCAAAATGGATTGCTTTTCTAGTTGTTCCATTGCTTGTTATTATCATTTTGGCAGCAGTTAATTACGAGTACTTATTTGGTGAAAAATCAATAGATATTTTAGGAATCTTTGATAGCAAGAAAAAAACAGAAGTAGTAAAACCTTCTGAATCTATAGAAACTATTTCCGAAGAAACACAGGAAGCTATTGATGATATAGAACAGGAGTCTGATGAAACTGAGATGAAACCAGCTACGCCTGAGCCGGGAAGAAAAGTATATTATATAATTGCAGGTAGCTTTGAAGAGGAACACAATGCTGAAATATACGCGGAAGAACTCAGGAGCAAAGGTGCCCCAAATGCTAAGGCTTTTGGAAGAAACAGATTAGGCTTTTACAGGGTTGCTTATGATTATTATTATGACCTGAGAGAAGCTGAACAAATGCTTCCTACTGTGCAGCAAACAGAAAGTGATGATGCATGGATTTTACATCGATAATTTATAAAAAGTTATATTAAATAGTGGCAAAAATTAAACTTAGGAAGTTCTCAGAATTGAACACTTTTCCTAATGTATTACAACCAGAATACCAACGTATTTCAGAACACTATCACCTGCGCGGCAAATGGAGCCGCGCTTTTTTTGATAATGATAACCCCATTATTTTAGAAATTGGTTGCGGCAAAGGAGAATACACTCTTGGCTTAGCTCAACTATATCCTGATATCAATTTTATTGGCATCGACCTCAAAGGAGACAGATTATGGAGAGGAGCAAAAACTGCTCTGGAAAAGCAATTATCCAATGTTGCCTTCCTTAGAACTGAAGTTGAAAAGCTAGATTATTTTTTTGGCGATTCGGAAGTTTCGCAAATCTGGATTACCTTCCCTGATCCACAAATACAAAAATCCAAAATTCGAAAAAGGCTAACCTCTGACAGATTTCTTAATATTTACAAGAACATTATGATTCAAAATGGTATAGTCCATCTCAAAACGGATAATTCAGTATTCTTTGAGTTTTCTGTTGAAAATTCTAAGAAGTTTGGATGTGATATTTCCGTTATTAATCGCGATATACACAACAATACTGAAAATATTGACAATATTATTGTCAGTATTAAAACCTATTATGAACAAATGTTTATAAAAGAAGGTGTGCCTATAAAATATTTAAGATTTTCCTTGCCGTAATATTAAATATTTTAACTACATGAACAATACAAAGGAATCTTTTTTTGCAAAAGTATATTCTGTTGTTAAACAAATACCTTACGGGCGTGTTACAACATACGGAGCTATTGCTAAATACATTGGCTCAGCGGGAGCAGCAAGAATGGTTGGATGGGCGATGAACAAATCACATTTTCAAATTGAAAATATTCCTGCCCATAGAGTAGTTAACAGGAACGGGTATTTAACAGGAAAAATTCATTTTGGTGGTTCCGACATTATGAAAGAATTATTGGAAAATGAAGGAATTAATGTTGTTAATGATAAGATTACTGACTTTAATAAATTGTTTTGGGATCCCGGCAAAGAAATTAATCATCAATGATAGCATCGGTAATTTATATTATTGAAAAAAATGCTATTTTTGCCGATTCTAAATATGAATAAAATAAAAAAATCATTATTACTTTATATATTTAAATATCAAATATTATGTCAAATTCAAATAATAACGCAGAATTAATAAAAAAAGTAGAAAGCGTAATTGATCAAATCAGACCTTACCTTGAGGCTGATGGAGGAAATATCCGTTTTGTAAATTTAACTGAAGACAATGTAGTAAATGTTGAACTACTTGGAGCATGCGGTAGCTGTCCTATGAGTCAAATGACATTAAAGTCAGGAGTAGAACAAGCTGTTAAAAAAGCTATACCGGAGATAAAATCAGTTGAAGCTATAAAC
The DNA here is from genome assembly GCA_964614525.1 of uncultured Bacteroidales bacterium. Lineage (GTDB taxonomy): Bacteria > Bacteroidota > Bacteroidia > Bacteroidales > UBA7960 > PWND01. The sequence continues at coordinate 10,389 of CAZTPA010000020.1, forward strand.
TAATATTAGTTTATATTTTTTCCTATTTTGTAGGCATCGCCAACTTTTTCTCCGAGTTTACGATATTCTCGTGCCCCACCTATATATATCAGAGGGTTAAACATTTCTATATTTAATGATCTTGGGTCGTTAATATCACTTAGTTTATCAGTATCCATGTGGAGTTCTAAGATTTCACCTATAAAGTGATTTGTGGTTCCAACTACTGATGAGCCTGTAAGTTTGCATTCAAAATTCAAAGGGCATTCTTTTATTATTGGAGAATTTATAAACTTTGAAGGCATTTTTGTAAGTCCGGTTTTTTCAAATTTATCAACATTTTTGCCTGAATTAATTCCGCAAAAATCTGCTTCTGTCATAATATCAACTCCGGCAATATTTACAGTAAATTCCTTATTCTTCAGTATTTCCTTACCGGAAAATCCCTTTGTACCAACTGAAATTCCCAAAGTAGGAGGAGAACTAGTAAGTAGGCTAACCCATGCAATTGTTACTATGTTAGCTTTTTCCATATTTCCTGTCACAACCAGGCTGGTTGGCATTGGAAAAAGTATTTTTTGAGGTCCGAATGTAGTTTTCATATCTCTAATAATTTAAATAATTAATATCTGAGAGTCACTCTTGTTTAATTAAATCAAATATTTAGCAACTATTGGCATTCTTCTTCCGATGCCAAAAGCTTTATCTGAAACTCTTAAAACCGGAGCTGTTTGATACCTTTTGTACTCGTTCGAATTAACCATTCCCAATACTTTTCTAATAATATCTTTATCAATATTGTCTTTTGCTATTTCCTCAAGTCCTTTCTTTTCCTCAATATACTGAAACAAAATTCTGTCGAGCAAATCATATTCAGGCAAAGAGTCAGAATCTTTTTGGTCAGGTTTTAATTCAGCAGAAGGTGGTTTTGTAATAGTGTTTTCGGGAATTATCTCTCTATCTTTATTTATAAATCTTGCCAGCTCAAACACATCTGTTTTGTACACATCGCCCAGAACAGATAATCCTCCACACATATCACCATACAAGGTACCATAGCCAACTGCAGCTTCACTTTTATTACTAGTATTTAAAAGTATATGTCCAAATTTATTTGACAAAGCCATAAGAATAACAGCTCGGGCTCTTGCCTGAATGTTTTCTTCCGCAATACCCGGTTTGCTTCCTTCAAATTTAGGATTTAATGTTTTTTGATATGCACTTACCGTTTCATTAATAGAAATAATGTCATATTGTATATTCATATTATTTGCCAGTTCAACAGCATCATTAACTGAATGCTCTGAAGAGTATGGCCCGGGCATTAACACTGCCCAAAGGTTTTCACTTCCAATAGCTTTAGCAGTCAATGCCAAAGTTACAGCAGAATCAATTCCACCGGAAAGCCCCAGAATAGCTTTCTTAAAACCCATTTTATTGAAAAAATCCTTTATACCCATTATAAGAGCATCATGAATTAAAGAAATTCTTTCTTTTGTAGTTTGCTTATCGGTAAAAGCAATCGGTTTTATATTGTCAATATCCTCAAAACGGATAATTTTAAAATCCTCTTCAAAAAAGTTTAACTCAGAGACTACCTCTCCCCTGCTGTTTATAGCAAGTGAACCGCCATCAAACAGCAAATCTGTTTGTGCACCAACCTGATTTACATTAATTAATGGAATGCCGTAATGTTTTGAATTTGCACACATTGTCTTTTTTCTCTCTATTGCATGATTATAAGCAAATGGAGATGCTGAAATATTAATAATCATTTCAGGCTTATAAGCAGACAAGTGTTCCATTGGTGAATGAGAATATAAAACGCTGCCATTCATATTCCATAAATCTTCGCAAATAGTTAATGCAATAGTTTTGCCTTCTATTTCAACAGTTTTAAAGCTGCTTGCAGGTTCAAAGTACCTGTATTCATCAAAAACATCATAATCAGGCAAAAGTCCTTTATTATATACATCGGCAATTCCCCCGTTTTGAAGCACAAAAGCAGAGTTAAAGAGCCTTTTACCTTTGGCCTTTTGGTTTTTTACCGGCGCTCCAACAATAGCTGTTATTCCGATGCAATTCTTAGCAATTTTTTCAATTTCCGACATGCATTTATCAACAAAATAATCGAGTTCAAGCATATCAGCGGGGGAATATCCGCATACTGACAGCTCTGAAAACACTATAAGATTCGCACCCTTGTCTTTTGCCAGATTAATTGAATTAATAATATTCGTAGTATTATACTCGAAATTTCCAATATGAAAATTTAGTTGTGCAAGTGCAATCTGCATATTGAACTGTTTTTAGAAAATAACACCTAATGTTAATTGGAAGTAGTTTGTTAAAGCACTATGCTTGCTGGCATGTTCAGGCTTTGATTTTATTAGATTACTAAAACCATTGTTATATTCTGCCCCAATAACAATAGATGCATTTTCAGCCAGAGAATATTCTAAGCCACCACCTATCACCAAAGCTGCTCTCATGAAAGTGATATCACTCTTTATATCAGGATCATCAATAACAATATCTGTTTCACCTTCAGCAACATATGTGTCTTCACCGTCAGCGTCAATATTAGCAGCCACACTAACTCCAAACTGCCCAAAATAAGTAATATAACCAATTTCATTTGTAAGCAATTTTAATGTTAGTGGAATTTCAAGATATTGCAATTTATACAACCTGCTTTGAGTAAAATCAGCTATATCATCATCATCAATTTCGTCAATTTCCTCAGTTGCGGGCATGTTTAATCTTCCACTCCAATGCGTTATAAATAATCCCGAACTCACATAGTAATTATCTGAAATTCTGAAATCAGAAATTAAACCGTATGAAAAACCCATTTTCACGCCATCATTTTCAAAGTCTTTAGTTTCAGGCCTTAGCCATCCAAGATTTGGAGATGCTTTTAAACCTAGTCTCAATAATCTGTTTTCTTTATAAGCTTGTGAAAATACATTTGCTGATAAGAAAAGCAATATAATAATTGAAATCGTCGTTTTTTTCATAATTTTGATATTTATATGTGAATACAATATTACTTAATAATTCTCTATTTGTTTGACAAACGTTAAAAATACAAATATGTTATTTATCCTTAAATATATGAAATTTCAGCTTAATAAAAAAATCATCAATTTTCTTTTTTTTGCATTTGCTATAGTTCTGTTAATATTTCCATCATGTGAAAGACCCAATAGTTATGATGTAGATATTTCCGATGTGCCTGTGGATTCAATAAGTATTTCAAGATATGAAGTAGCTCTTTTTACAGCAAATCCATACGATTTGCTCACTGACTTAGAACCTTATACAGAAGAGTTTTCTTTCTTTCTGGGAGATAATTTGAGGACTCCTGCGGGACATGAACAACTATTTGATTTTGTTACCGACAGGCTTTTGCAGGAATTGTTTTTAGATGTAATGGAAGAGTATCCCGATCTCGATTTTTTAGAAGATGAATTAACAACAGCTTTTAGGTATTACAGATACTATTATCCATCAGAAGATAATCCAAAAGTATTCACTTATGTATCCGGCATGGACTATAACATGCCTATAAAATATGCTGAAAATCATTTGGTAATTGGAATTGACATGTATTTAGGGCGAGATTATGTTAATTATGAACGTGCTGCTATACCAGTATTTAAGCGCAATGTGTTTGAATCCGAAAATATTGTTCCAGATGTAATGAAAGTAATGGCAGAAAAAAATATTCCAAATAATGTTTCACCCCCGGAAAGCTTACTTGACTTTATTATATATGAAGGAAAAATACTATATTTCCTTGACATCATGCTTCCTGATGTTCATGACAGCATAAAAATAGGATATACAAAGCCACAGCTTGATTGGATTGAAAAAAATGAAAAATTTATCTGGTCGTACTTTATAGATAATGAATTATTATTTTCACAAGATCGGCAGATGATACAAAAATTTGTGGGAGATGCACCATTTACAGATGTTTTCTCGAATAATTCGGCACCCCGTGCCGGTGTATGGATGGGATGGCAAATTGTAAGAAAGTACATGGAAAAGAATCAAGATGTGTCTATTCAACAGCTTCTATCTGAAAAGGAAGCAAGAGAAATTTTAAATAAATCTAAATTTAAGCCAAGGTAGGTTTATTAAAAGGATTGAAGCCTTTATTATAGTGAGAAATATATTCCAACACTTCGTCTTTACCAACATGTTTTTCACTTGAGGTAACAATTGTTTTTGGGAGAGGATCCCAACTTTCAGAAAGTTTTTTAATATATGAATTCAAGTTAAGATTAAGTTTATTCAAACTAAGTTTGTCACTTTTTGTGAATAATATTGCAAACGGAATTTGTGCCTCACCTAGCCAATTGATATAGTCAATATCATTTTTCAAAGGTTCATGTCTTATGTCAATAAGAAAAAACAAACAAACCATATTTTCTCTATTGCGAAGATAATTTTTAATCATTTTCTCCCATTTTTCACGACTTGTTTTTGACACTTTTGCAAATCCAAATCCTGGCAAATCAGTGAGATACCAAGCACCATTAATTAAGAAATGATTAATTAATTTTGTTTTTCCCGGTGTTGAAGACGTTTTTGCTAAAGATTTTCTACCTGTCAGCATATTTATCAGGGATGATTTCCCTACATTAGACCTTCCAAAGAAAGCATATTCCGGAAATACGGGTTTCGGGCAGTCAACAAGCTTTTCAGAACTCTTTACAAATTCTGCAGATTTAATTAACATTGGTATAAAATTATTAATATTTTGTGTGTCTTTCCTTTTTGTGGTCGTAAATATCAGGTATTGTCACAAGAATGCCGGTTTCTTCAACACCTCCAAAACCTTCATTAATTGCAGTACCAAAAGTCTTCATTGTTGGAGATAAATTCATATAAGAGTTAATCAAAGGAGGAATGTTCTCACCGTGTTTTCTAACTTCTTTAGAAAGAATCTTTTGATTTTCTTCAATAGATTTCTTATTAAAAATATTTTTAAAGGAAGAAACATCAGTTTTATAATCAAGCGGCTTTTTAGGATAAACGAGATTTTCCTTGTCCGGGAAAAAAGTATTCATAAAATAAAGAATCAAATCTCTGGCAACAGGGTTAAAATCAGTATACATTGTTACTTTACCGAAAAAATATAAAATCTCAGGATTATTAATTACCAATGCTCCCAGTCCATCCCACAAATTATCAAGAGAATAAATGCTTTTTCTGTTTTTCCTAACAGATTGATAATTGGGTTGAACAAAAGATCTTCCCAACTCAATAGTATGTGGCAAATATTCCTTAATAAATTTCTCTGAAAAATTAAACAAACCTGCAGTTGCAAGTTGAGGAATTCCGTTTTCCTTTAATGGTGCATTATTACAAAGGATGTATCTATAACCTCCGGTAATTTCTTTTTCTACAGGATCCCATACAATAAGCTGCTGATAGGGTACTTCAGCTGTATCATATAAATCCAGATCACAATCTTTGCCGGTTCCTCCTCCACCCGCTCGAAATGAAACTTCTCTTAACCTACCTACTTCTTTTAATACATTGGGTGAATTATGGTAATCAACAACATAAATAAGATTATCTGCATTATTTGTCTTCCGAAGAAATTTATCTTCCGATAATTCTTTCTCTAAAATTTCTCTGTCAATAGGATCTATAATCTTTTGCATACTTATTTCTTATTTATTTTTTCATATTTCTCAGGTTCAAAAGTTTCGTTGCCTGAAGCAAGATTGTAAACATGTTCCTTAACCATTTGAGCCCATTCATAATGCGTATGATCTTTTGTAAATGTAGTATAAGGAATAGGTTTTCCAAAGATAATAGTAATTACTTTATTTTCTTGCTTGAACATTTCATCAGGCAACAAAAACATTTCAATATTTAGTTTTATATTTAAAAACTTTCTGATTTTCGCTAACCTGTAAAATACCTTACTGTTTCGACCATCTATATGTACTGGGATTACATCTCTTTTATGCTGAACAGCCTTGGTTATAAAACTCTTTTTCCATTCCAAATCTTTGATTTTTCCCTTTGTTTTCCTTGAAACTAATCCTGCAGGAAAAATTAAAACCATCTTGTCTGAACGATAAACTTCTTCAATAGATTTAATAATCTCAGATGCATTTTTCCCATGTTTATTTATTGGTAAAAATAAATCTTTAAGATTAACAAGCCCTGCTAACAGATCATTCACAATAAACTTAATATCCTTTCTGTACTTGCCTATTACATGCATCAATGCCATGCCATCCATGCCGCCCAGAGGATGATTGGATGCAACTAAGTATCTGCCTTTCTCTTTAATGTTTTCAGGGTTAACGACTTTGATTTTTACACCAAACTCATCATTTAAAACAACGTCTAAAAAGTCAAAATTTAGTTTGTCTTTATAAATGTGCATCGCATAGTTCAACCTATCCTGATGAACCTTTCTCTCAATATAGCGAATTAGAAACTTAGGAATAAACGGATAAATCTTCCCGGTTTTCTTCCTAAACTCATTATCAACATTTACAAACTCTTCTAACTTAACAGATTTGTCAACCTGCTTGGTTCGTCCAGCCATATAGCTATATTTAAAACTACAATTAATATCTGCGTATTCAGACATCAATCATTTACCTTGCTTGTAAACAACAAAGTTAATTAATATTTGATTATTATTTTTCCTATTAGGCCGCAGTTTTAAAAAAAACTTTAATATGTTGATTAATGTAAGCTTTCGCTTAATGATACCTGCAATTTTTTAAAATTCATTCATTTGAGAATATAATCACAACATGCTGTTTTTCAGCGCTTAACAAAGTCTCTTCGCACAAATAGAACAAATTATACACAAAAAGTTATCAACAATGTGGGTAAAAGTGGTAAAATGTGGATATTTTTTGCTTATTTTAGCATCTTGAAATATGTTAGTGGAAAATATGATAAATCTTTTAGGTGAATTTGATTGCAAGCTGGATGCAAAATCTCGTTTAGCACTTCCTTCAGGGCTCAAGAAGCAACTGGGCTCAGAAGATAGTGCACGATTTATCATAAATCGTGGCTTTGAGAAAAATCTTGCTTTATATCCGGAAAAAGAATGGAATCGAATTACTAAAGAAATAAACTCTTTAAATCTTTATAATAAAAAGAACAGAGAGTTTGTCAGATATTTTTATCGTGGTGCAACAGAGGTTGCTGCAGATTCTGCCAATAGAATTTTAATCCCCAGATCACTGCATGATTATGCCGGAATTGAAAAACAAATTGTTCTCATAGCCTACGGACAAAGAATTGAGATTTGGGCAAAAGATGTATATGAAGCCTTGTTGAGCAAGGAGCCTGAAGATTTTTCAATACTAGCTGAAGAAGTTATGGGAAAAATTAATAAAGGCGAACAAAATGATTTATCATAACCCTGTATTATTAAACAAAAGTGTAGATGGTCTTGCGATAAAATCGGGAGGCACTTATGTTGATGCAACATTTGGAGGAGGTGGCCATTCAATGGAAATACTCCGAAAACTTGATCAGGGAAATTTAATAGCTTTTGATCAGGATGCTGACGCAGAAAAAAACATACCTGAAGATGAAAGATTTACATTTATTAATGAGAATTTCAGGTATTTAAAAAGGTTTTTAAAATTATACGGTTTTGATTCAGTGGATGGGATATTAGCCGACCTGGGTGTTTCATCATATCAATTCGACAACCCCGGAAAAGGTTTTTCTATCAGAACAGAAGGGCCGCTTGATATGAGAATGAGCAAGGCTAATCAAATTTCTGCCGCTGACATAGTGAATGAATGGGATCAGGATGATTTAAAAAATATTTTTTATTTGTACGGTGAGCTTAGGAATGCGTCAAAAATTGCAGCAGCAATTGTTAAAGCAAGGAAATATGAAAAAATTGAAACTACAGCTCAGCTGGTAAATATAATTAAGCCTTTGGCTGCAAGAGGCAAAGAAAATAAGTTTTTTGCACAAGTATTTCAGGCTTTAAGAATAGAGGTGAATAACGAACTTGACAGCTTAAAAGAATTGCTTATTCAAAGTCTTGATGTATTAAAACCCAAAGGAAGGTTGGTGGTAATAAGTTATCATAGCCTGGAAGACCGTCTTGTAAAAAACTTTATGAAGTCAGGGAATTTTGAAGGCTTCATTGAAAAAGATTTTTTTGGAAATGTTATTTCTCCTATATCTCAGCTAGGAAAACTAATAGTGCCTGATGAGGAGGAAATTATCGATAATAGCAGAGCAAGAAGTGCTAAATTAAGAATTGCTGAAAAAAAGGAATTATGAGTGAGAATATATATAAAAAGCCTGTAAACGCTGAATCAAAAAAATCAAAATCACCGGGAATATTACATGGCTTGCTTGATGGTACAATACTCACGGCAAACAGAGTTGTATCCTTACTGCCATTTTTCTTTTTCTTAACAATAATGGCAATTATCTTGATTTTCAACACATATTACGCGGAAAAAAAAGCACGAGAAATTGAAGTACTAAGAAATGAAGTAGTTGAGTTGCATCTTAAATATATATCTGTAAAATCTGACTTGATGTATTTAAGTAATCAATCAGAAGTAGCTAAAAAGCTCAAAAATAAGGGGTTTGTTGAATCTGTGGTTCCTCCCAGAATTATAAGGGAACAAAAGGATAATAGAAATTTCGTTTTAAAAGTATTTACAAATAATAAGTAGTTATTGTAAAAATGGAACATCAAAAAAAAGACATATTGTGGAGGATTTATGTTGTCTATTTTCTGACAGCCATTTTTGCTTTATTAATTTTTCTTAAGGTGTTGTATATACAAGTTGTAGATGGCGAAAAATATCGTGAGATGGCTCGCAATACAACAACCAGGTATGTCAACATTGAGGCTCTAAGAGGAGACATTTGTGCTGATGACGGCAGATTACTTGCTACAAGCATTCCTGTTTATGAGATAAGAATGGATCTAAGTTCAAACATTATTAAACCGGAATTATTTAACAGCAAAATTGATTCGCTTTCATTTCATTTATCACAATTGTTCAAAGACAGAACACCAAAAGAATACAAAAATGCTCTTACCGCTGCACGCAAAAATCAGGAAAGATATTTCTTAGTTAAAAGGAATGTGAATTACAACCAAATGCTTGCAATAAAGAAATTCCCAATTTTTAATTTAGGCAGGTATAAAGGCGGTCTTATCATTGTTGAGAACAAACGCAGGGAAATGCCATTTAAAAGCCTGGCTGCCAGAACTATCGGCTATGAGAGAGGTGGTGCATTTGTTGGACTGGAAGGTGCCTATAAAGATAAGCTCGAAGGCATTCAGGGAAAACGTTTAATGCAAAAAACCAGTGGAGGCTTGTGGATGCCTGTTAGCGATCAAAATGAAATTGACCCTGAAAATGGCAAAGATGTTATTTCAACTATTAATGTAAACATACAGGATGTTGTTGAAAATGCATTAAGAGATCAACTTGAGCAGTATGAAGCAGGTCATGGCACTGCTGTTGTAATGGAAGTAAAAACAGGACATATAAAAGCTATCTCTAATCTTACCAGGCATGAAAACGGGTTTTATGTTGAGTATTTTAATTATGCTGTTGGTGAAAGCACCGAACCCGGATCAACATTTAAGCTGGCATCCATGATTGCAGCTTTGGAAGATAAGCTGGTTTCTCCAGAAGATTTGATAAACACAGGAGATGGAAGTATTGTATATTCTGACAGGACTATGAGGGACTCAAGAGCTGAAGGATTTGGAACTATCACTGTTAAAAATGCTTTTGAAGTATCATCAAATGTGGCAATATCGCAGATTATCAATGATGGATACAAATATGATCCTGACAGATTCATAAAACGATTAAAGTCTATGGGCCTTGACAAACCCTTAGGCCTTGAAATCAAAGGAGAAGGTACTCCTGTTATAAAAGAAATAAACAGTTCCGGATGGTCGGCAGTGTCTTTACCCTGGATGGCTATAGGATATGAAGTTTCTCTTACTCCTATTCAAATTCTGGCATTCTACAACGCTATTGCCAATGAAGGCACAATGGTAAAACCAATGTTTGTTAAAGAAATTAGACAAACAGGACGCACACTTGAGAAATTTGACACTCAAGTTTTAAATCGACAAATATGCTCACCTGCTACTTTGGCAATTGTAAAGGGAATGCTCGAGGGCGTTGTTGAAAATGGAACAGCACAAAACATACAGTCATCATTATATAAAATTGCAGGAAAAACAGGTACTGCACAAGTAGCTGACACAAGATACGGATATAAGCGCGAATCAGGAGTAGTTTACAGGGCATCTTTTGCAGGATATTTCCCGGCTGAAGATCCTGTTTATTCAATGATTGTTGTAGTGCACAATCCGAAAGGATGGATTTACAATGGGAGTCAGGTTGCTGCACCTGTATTTAAAAGAATTTCTGATAGAATATTTGCCACACACCTGGAATTACCGGAAGAAGAGCTGCAAGAAAATCTTCTGGCGTATTTGCCGGCATTCAGAATGGCGAATATAGAGGATTTAAAAACAATTTATTCGATGTTTGATTGTAAAATGCCTGTTATGCCTAAAAACCAATGGGTGCAATCAGTAAGCAGCAATGATACTATTGTTTTTAGAGAGCGTAACTTTATCGAAAACCTTGTCCCCAATGTGGTGGGCATGGGATTAAGAGATGCTCTGTTTGTTTTAGAAAACGCAGGAATAAAAGTAAAGTTTAGTGGCAAAGGCCGTGTAAAAAATCAAAGTATTATTCCCGGAGTAAGAATAACCAATGGAATGGAAATATTAATTGAATTATCATAAAAAAGCATATAATAAATTTGAAAAAATTATCGGACATATTATACAAATCAGAATTGGTCAAAGTGAGCGGTTCTACCGACATTTTCATTAATGATATTGCTTTTGACTCGCGCAAAGTAAAGAAAGGCTCGCTATTTGTTGCTGTGAAAGGAACAAATACTGACGGACATCTTTATTTGCATCAAGCGGCAGAAAGTGGAGCAATATGTATTGTTTGCGAAAATTTGCCCGATATTCAAAATAAAGATATAACATACGTTGTTGTAAAAAACAGTTCTTTAGCATTATCCTATATTGCAGCTAACTTTTTTGATAATCCTTCCGAAAAATTAAAACTAATAGGAGTTACAGGAACAAATGGCAAAACTACAATTGCAACATTGCTCCATAAAACTTTTATGGCTTTAGGTCATAAAAGCGGATTAATTTCAACTGTAAGGTATCTGATAAACAATCATGAAAGTCCTTCATCATTCACAACTCCCGACGCTATTGAGCTAAATCGTTTACTCAGCGAAATGCTTAAAGAAGGATGCGAATATTGCTTTATGGAAGTAAGTTCGCATGCAGTTGTTCAAAATCGAATTGCAGGATTAAATTTTGCAGGTGGCATTTTTTCCAATCTAACTCAGGATCATCTTGATTATCACAAAAATTTCAAAGAATATTTGCAAGCAAAGAAAAAGTTCTTTGACACTTTACCTGCAAATGCTTTTGCACTCACAAACGCAGATGATAAAAATGGATGGATTATACTTCAAAACACCAAAGCAAAAAAATATGCATACAGTTTGCATTCTATGAGTGACTTCAGGGCAAAAATTATAGAAAACTCTGCTTCAGGTTTAGTTATGGAGTTTTCAGGAATAGAAACCTGGTGCAAACTAGTCGGTAAATTTAATGCTTATAATCTTTTGGCGATATATAGCAGTGCTGTTTTGCTGGGGGAAAAACCGCAGGAAGTACTAACAGTTTTGAGCGGATTAAAGCCTGTTGACGGCAGATTTCATCATATGCATAATAATCAAGGTATAAATGCAATAGTTGATTATGCACATACTCCGGATGCTCTTGAAAATGTACTTAAAACCATTCAGGATATTAATCAGGACAAAAAAGCAGAAATAATTACCGTTTTTGGATGCGGAGGCAACAGAGATGTAACAAAAAGGCCTCTTATGGGCGCTATAGCAGCAAAATACAGCAACAGAATTATTATAACAACAGATAACCCAAGATTTGAAGACCCTGAAAAAATTACTGATGACATAATGAAAGGGATTGGCAGCAAAGAAAGAAAAACTACAATTGTAATTCTAAACAGAAAAGAGGCAATTAAAACAGCATTTGCAATTGCAAAAACTAATGATATTGTTTTAGTAGCAGGTAAGGGCCATGAAAAATATCAGGAAATTAATGGAGTTAAACATCATTTTGATGACATAGAGGTAGTGTCTGAAAGTCTTAACAACAAGCAAAATAAATAATATTAATTAAAACCAATATCATGTTTTATTACTTGTTCGAATTCATAGATAGCAACTTTAACATTCCCGGAGCAGGAGTATTTCAATATATTTCTTTCAGGGCGGGAATGGCAATGATATTTTCTCTTGTAATTACTCTGTTAATTGGGAGAAATGTAATAAGAATGCTACAAAAGAAACAAGTTGGAGAAAGCATTAGAAATTTGGGACTGGAAGGGCAAATGGCAAAGCAAGGCACACCAACTATGGGCGGTCTTATCATCATTGGGGCAGTATTAATTCCCACTTTATTTTTTGCAAAACTCAACAACATTTACATAATTCTTATGCTTATTTCTGTTGTATGGTTGGGAATTATCGGTTTTATTGATGATTATATTAAAGTTTTCAGAAAAGACAAAGCCGGTTTGCACGGAAAATTTAAAATTCTCGGACAAGTTGGGCTTGGAATCATTGTGGGTACAACACTCTATTTTAGCGATAATGTTATGATTAGAGAAAAAATAGAGCCTGAATTTTCTTACGTATCTGCTGTTGAAATATCGGACAGTGGCATGCCATCTTCAGCAGCCAAGCCAACTTATACTAAAGAGTCAATAAAATCTACTAAAACAACAATACCATTTCTAAAAAACAATGAATTTGATTATGCAGTAATTCTTAAATATTTAGGTGAAGATTATAAAAAGTGGGCTTTCTTAATCTTTATTCCAATTGTAATATTAATTATTACGGCTGTTTCAAACAGTGCGAACATTACTGACGGACTTGATGGATTAGCAACCGGATCTTCGGCAATAATTGGAGTTACTCTTGGAATTTTGGCTTATGTTTCCGGTAATACAGTATTTGCAGATTATTTGAATATAATGTACATACCGGACTCAGGCGAATTGGTAATATTTATGGCAGCATTTGTGGGTGCATGCATTGGCTTTCTTTGGTATAATTCATATCCTGCACAGGTTTTTATGGGAGATACCGGAAGCCTCACCCTGGGTGGCATAATAGCGGTTTTTGCAATTACAATTAGAAAAGAATTGCTAATTCCTATATTATGTGGTGTATTTTTTATAGAAAGCTTGTCTGTAATTATTCAGGTTACATGGTTTAAAACCACTAAGCTAATTTCCGGGAAAGGGAAAAGGATTTTTAAAATGGCGCCCCTGCATCATCATTATCAGCTAAATGGTCATCATGAAGCAAAAATTGTTCAAAGGTTTTTAATTGTTGGGATTCTATTAGCTGTGTTTGCTGTAATTACGCTTAAATTAAGATAGCAACTAATTATGGATGAAAAGATAGCAATACTTGGTGGTGGTGAAAGCGGAACCGGTGCAGCTATTTTGGCAAAAAAGAAAGGATTTGAAGTATTCCTGTCAGATGCAGGCAAGATAAATGAAAAATATAAAAACGTTCTTATAAATAATGAAATTGACTTTGAAGAGGGCACTCACAGTGAAGAAATAATACTATCTGCTTCAGAAATTATAAAAAGTCCGGGAATACCGGATAATATTCCTTTGATTACAAAAATCAAAAAACAAGGAATAGCGGTAATTTCCGAAATAGAATTTGCATCCAGATACACAAAAGCAAAAAAAATATGTGTAACAGGCAGCAATGGAAAAACAACTACAAGCATGTTAATATACCATATATTAAAAAGTGCTGATTATAATGTTGGTATAGCAGGAAATGTTGGTAAAAGTTTTGCCTGGCAGGTAGCTGATAATGATTTTGATTATTATGTCCTGGAGATATCAAGTTTTCAGCTGGATGGAATGTTTGACTTTAAAGCTGACATAGCCATTTTGTTGAATATTTACCCTGATCATTTGGACAGATATGATAATTCTTTTGAGAAATATGCAAAGTCGAAACAAAAAATTATACAAAACCAGACTCACTCGGATCATTTTATCTATAATGCAGATGATGAAAATATTACAAAATGGATTGAAAGTCAAAACATAATACCAATAAAGCATCCTTTTTCTGTCAACAAAACTATTGACAATGGGGCTTTTTTAAAAGATAATAATATTATAACTATAACAACAGATAACGAACATTTAAACATAAATATCATGGAAATGACAATTCAGGGAATTCACAACACTTACAACTCAATGGCAGGTGGTGTCGCTGCAAAGCTTGTTGATGTGAGAAAAGAATTTATTAAAAAAAGCTTATGTGATTTCCAGAATATAGATCATAGGCTTGAATCTATAGGTTTTGTAAGAGGAATTGAGTTTATCAATGACAGCAAAGCAACAAATGTCAATTCAGTTTGGTATGCATTGGAATCAATGACAAAACCAGTAATATGGATTGCCGGTGGTCAGGAAAAAAGCAACAATTATTCTGAGCTTTATGATTTAGTCAGAAAAAAGGTAAAAGCAATCGTCTGTCTTGGCAAAGACAATACAAATATAATCAGGGCTTTTAAGAATGAAGTTCCTCTTATTATTGACACTAATTCAGCCGAACAGGCTGTTAAAGAAGCGTATAACATAGGCCACGCCGGTGATGTTGTACTGCTTAGCCCGGCTTGTGCTAGTTTTGATCTTTTTGAAAACTTTGAAGACAGAGGCAAGAAATTTAAACAGGCAGTTTTTGATTTATAAGAAAAACTAATTATGGCAAAAATTTTTGATTACGTTAAGGGTGATAAGATAATATGGATGGTAGTAATTATACTGTCTGTAATATCAATACTGGCTGTATACAGCAGCACCGGAACTCTTGCATACAAATACCAGGCAGGTAATACCGAATATTATCTTATAAAACATTTTGTTATTCTGATGTTTGCTTTGCTTTTAATGTTTCTTGCACACAAAATTAAATACACATATTATTCCAGATTATCTCAGATTGCATTAATGATAAGCATTCCTCTATTATTAATTACCTTGCTAATGGGGACGAGTATCCATGATGCAAGCAGGTGGCTTACTTTGCCGGTAATTAATGTTAGTTTTCAGAGTTCGGACTTTGCCAAACTGGCATTGATAATGTATTTAGCACGACTTCTTACAAAGAAACAAGATCAAATAAAAGACTTTAAATCTGCATTTGTACCGATTATTTTGCCGGTTATAATTGTGTGCGGATTAATACTTCCGGCCAATTTTTCAACAGCTGCAATTTTGTTTTTTACTTCAATTCTTCTAATGTTTATAGGAAGAGTAAATTACAAGTACATTATGGCTATTATTCTAATCGGAGGATTTGCTTTGTCAATATTTGTAATTATTTTAATGCAATCTACAGATCAGGGCAGGGTTAATACTTGGTCGTCAAGGATAGAAAATTATGTTAACAACACTGACGCCGACACATATCAAACAGATCAGGCAAAAATTGCAATTGCCTCAGGTGGAATTTTTGGGAAATTGCCCGGCAATTCAACCCAAAGAAACTTTTTACCACAGGCTTTTTCAGATTTTATATATGCTATAATAATTGAAGAATACGGATTAATAGGAGGTTTTATTATATTACTTCTGTTTATGATATTTCTTTTCAGAGGGGTTCGCATAGCGCATAAAGCTCCCGGAACCTTTGGGTCATTGCTGGTTGCAGGACTTACATTCAGCCTTGTATTACAGGCTATGATTAATATGGCTGTAACTGTAAACCTTTTGCCTGTAACCGGGCAACCATTGCCTCTGCTCAGCATGGGTGGAACATCACTATGGTTTACCAGCCTGGCTATAGGAATAATTTTAAGTGTTAGTAGAAAAATTGAAGAAAACCAAGAAGAAATGGGAGGTGAATATGCCACAACATAAACCTATTAGAGTTATTATTGCCGGAGGCGGAACAGGCGGCCATGTTTTTCCGGCAATTGCTATTGCAAATGCATTAAAAGAAAAAGTATTTAATGCTGAATTCCTTTTTGTTGGCGCTAAAGGCCGACTCGAGATGAAAAAAGTTCCGGCAGCAGGATATCATATTATTGGTTTAAACATATCAGGACTCCAAAGAAGATTAACTTTTAAAAACTTTCTTGTTCCATTTAAACTTTTTGACAGCATAATAAGATCAAGAAACATTGTAAAACGTTGGAAACCTGACCTTGTAATAGGTGTGGGAGGATATGCAAGCGGGCCTATTGTCAGAGCTGCTGCAAAACAAGGGATACCCACTTTAATACAAGAGCAAAACAGCTATCCCGGCATCACAAATAAAATATTATCAAAAAGAGTCGATAAAATCTGCGTCGCCTATGAAGGGATGGAAAGATTCTTTCCAAAAGAAAAAATATATCTTACAGGAAACCCGGTAAGAAAAGAAATATTATCGGTAAAAAATAAAGATGCTGAAGCTTTTGAATATTTTGATTTATCTAAAAACAAAAAAGTACTCTTAATATTTGGCGGCAGCCTTGGAGCCAGATCTATCAATGAAAGTGTGAAAATAAATCTAAAATTATTCCTTTATAATGATGTTCAGATTATCTGGCAAACCGGAAAGTACTATTATAATGATGCTGTTGAGTACGTAAAAGGCCTGGAAAAATATGATGTAAGAGTTTTTGAATTTATAGACAGGATGGATCTTGCGTATTCAATTGCTGACATTGTTGTCAGTCGCTCAGGTGCAATTGCCGTGTCAGAGATTTGTCTTACAGGCAAACCTGCTGTATTTGTTCCTTCGCCGTACGTGGCAGAAGACCATCAAACAAAGAATGCAATGGCATTAGTTAATCATCATGCAGCACTTATGATTAAAGATAGTGAGGTAAAACAAAAATTGGGTCCGGTGGTTATGGGTTTATTTGATGTTGAAGAAACCAGATTTAAATTAATAGAAAGAATGGCAGGTTTGGCTCTTCGTGATGCAGCTGAAAACATCGCAGAAGTTGCACTAAGCCTGGTAAAATAGAATATATGGATCTTAAGAATGTAAATAAAGTGTATTTTCTTGGCATTGGAGGCATTGGAATGAGTGCCCTTGCCAGGTATTTCCTTAGCAGGGATGTTGCAGTTTTCGGGTATGATAAAACCCCATCTGCTCTTACATCTATGCTAGAGAGAGAAGGTGCCATTATCCATTTTAAAGATGATCCTGAAAACATACCCGACAATATAGACATCGTAGTTTACACTCCGGCAATACCAACAAACTTGACAGAGTTTCAGGTTTTGGCAAAATCAGGTAAGCCTTTTATAAAGCGTGCTGAATTATTAGGAATACTTTCAAAAAACATTCCTACCATTGCCATAGCAGGAACTCACGGAAAAACAACTGTCAGTTGCATTCTTGCACATATATTTAAAATAGCCGGATTAAATTTTTATGCATTTCTGGGAGGTGTATGTGCAAATTATAATACAAACTTTGTTTATAATGGAAGGCCTGAACTATTTGTTGTGGAAGCCGATGAGTTTGACAGATCATTCCTGCAACTTAATCCCGAAATTGCTGTTATAACAGCCATGGACGCGGATCATCTTGACATTTATAACAATAAAGATGATATGATTGACACTTTTATGGCATTTATCAATAAAATAAAACCTTCAGGAAAACTAATTCTAAAAAACGGATTGGAAAAGCCTGCAAATTTCTCAGGAAAGATGTTCTCTTATCATCATGAAAAAACTTCAGATTTTTATGCAGAAAATATAAGAATTGAAAATGGTTTTTATTATTCCGATTTTAAAGGCTTAATAAAGTGGGATAATGCAAAAACTGCTTTGCCCGGCAGGCACAATCTTGAAAATGCAGTAGCAGCTGCAGCGGTGGCTCACATATCAGGTGTTGAGCACCAACAAATATTTGAGGCTCTTGCTTCTTTCAAAGGTGTTAAAAGAAGATTTGAAATATGCTTTAAAAACAACAAAATTACATACATTGATGACTACGCGCATCATCCGGAGGAAATAAAAGCCTGCCTAAATGCAGCAAGAGAATTATATCCTGATAAGAAAATTCTTGGAGTATTTCAACCGCATCTGTTTTCAAGAACAAGAGATTTTGCTGCTGAATTCTCAAAAAGTCTTTCAGTATTGGATGAGGTCTTAATTATGGATATTTATGCAGCGAGAGAAAAACCAATTGCAGGAGTAAATTCTGAAATGATTTTAAATAATATCAACAATAAAAATAAAGATATAGTTGCAAAAGAAGATTTAATAAATACATTAAAAAATAAAGAATTTGACGTTTTAATAACAATGGGAGCCGGCGATATTGACAGATTTGTGGAACCCATAAAGCAAATGCTTGAAGAAAAATTTAATTCATAAATATCATGTTTAAACAAATTGCAAAAACTGTTTTCTATATTGTAATTATATCTGCAATATTTGTTATGTTGGGATTTGCTGTGGATTCTAACAGCAAAAGCATATGCAAATTATTCGATATCAAGGTTGAATATTCTGAGGCAAATTATTTTGTTGAACCGGACGATATTAGAGAAGAAGTTTATGCAATTTTAGGAAGAATAGAGGGAAATATGATTTCTGAAATTAGTGCTTCAACGATTGAAAATATAGTTAATGAAATGGTATTTGTGGAAAATGCTCATGCATACCGCACTATTGATGGTGAAATTAGAGTTAAAGCCCATCCGAGAAAACCCCTTATCAGAATTGTTAATAATTTTAATCAATCATATTATTTAGATGACAAAGGAAAACTAATGCCATTATCGAATAAATTCACTGCCAGAGTTCCTGTTGTGTTTGGAAACATTAAAGCAAAATATTCCTCAATTCTAAATCTAAATTCTCAAAAAATTGATGAAGTTTCAAATAATGACAAAATACTTATTGAAATATATAAAATCGCAAAATATATTAATAGTGATCCTTTTTGGAATGCCTTTATTGACCATCTTTATATAACAGATACAGGTGAATTTGAATTAATTCCCAAAAACAATATACACACTATTGAATTTGGTAATCTTGACAATATGGAATACAAATTCGACAAAATGAAGATCTTCTACAGCAATGGCCTAACTCGTGTAGGCTGGAGACAATACAACAAAATAAATGTAAAGTACAGTAATCAAATTGTTTGTTCAAAATAATATTTATATGAATAATTCAGAAATAATAGTTGGTTTAGACATCGGTTCAACAAAAATCGCCTGCCTTGTTGGACGAAAAAACGAATATGGAAAGGTTGAAATCCTTGGTATTGGTAAATCAGAATCATTGGGAGTAAACCGCGGCATAGTTGCAAACATACAACACACCGTAGATTCAATTAAAATCGCTGTAAAAGAAGCAGAACTACAGTCAGGCGTAGAAATTCGTGTTGTTAATGTTGGAATTGCCGGTCAGCACATCAGAAGCTTGCAACACAGGGGAAATATTATCAGAAACAGCATAGATGAGGAAATTAGTGAGGAGGATGTAGGCATTTTGGTCAACAACATGAGAAAACTAATGCTTCCTCCGGGCGAAGAGATCATCCATGTTATTCCTCAGGAATATATTATTGACAATGAGCAAGGCATTAAAGAACCAATTGGCATGTCGGGTATTTGCCTGGAAGCAAATTTTCATATTATAACAGGAGATGTTGGCGCAGCTAAGAATATAGAAAAATGTATTGTTAAAGCTGATCTGGAAGTTTCTGCTATGATTTTGGAACCATTGGCTTCTGCAGAATCAGTATTAAGCCTTGAAGAAAAAGAAGCAGGAGTTGTACTGGTGGATATCGGTGGAGGAACAACTGATATTGCAATCTTTCAGGAGAATATCATCAGGCATACTTCTGTTATTCCGCTAGGCGGAAATGTCATTACAGAGGATATCAAGGAAGGTTGCTCAATTATTAGAACTCAGGCAGAAGCCTTGAAAGTGAATTTTGGTTCTGCATTGGCAAGCGAGAACAAAGATGAGGAAATTGTTTCAATCCCGGGACTTAAAGGAAGAGAACCAAAAGAAATATCATTAAAAAATCTTTCAAGCATTATACAGGCACGCATGGAAGAAATTATTGAGCATGTATATTATGAGATAAAAAGCTCCGGATATGAAAACAAAATGATAGCTGGGATTGTACTCACCGGAGGAGGAAGCCAACTTAAACATGTTGCTCAGCTTACGGAGTTTAAAACCGGCTTTGATACCAGGATTGGATATCCTAATGAACATTTGGCAAAAATCCCAAGTGGCGAAATTGGTAGTCCTATGCACGCAACAGGCGTTGGGCTGGTAATTCAGGGATTTCAATATGCAGATATGAGGAAAAGAAGAGATAAAGGAGATTCTCAAACGCAAAGAAAGGATAAGGGAGGCAGCTTCTTTGATAAGATGATTGCTAAAGGAAAGCAATTTTTTGAAGATGATGGAACATCATAAAATTGCTATATATTTAAAAAAATAATAATTACAATAAGAATAATGTGTGTTTATTAACAATAAGGTGCAAAAATCTGTTGATAAATCATAGGTTTCAAAGAGATTTTTAAAATAATATTTAATTACTTTCGAATCAGAAAAAATAACCGGATATGATAAAATTTGATCTGCCCAAAAACCAGTCCTCTATAATTAAAGTTGTAGGTGTAGGAGGCGGCGGAAGCAATGCCGTTAACCATATGTTTAAGCTTGGTATTCAGGGTGTTGACTTTGTCGTTTGCAACACAGATGCTCAAGCTCTTGATTTGAGTCCTGTTCCAAACAAGATTCAGCTAGGTGTTAACCTTACTGAAGGTCGTGGAGCCGGAAGTATTCCTTCTGTCGGGAGAAATGCAGCTATTGAAGATGTAGAGATGATTAAGGAGTCTCTTAATAAAAACACAAAAATGCTTTTCATTACCGCAGGTATGGGTGGTGGCACAGGTACAGGTGCTGCACCGGTAATTGCCCAGGCAGCACGCGAACTGGGAATTCTGACTGTCGGTATTGTCACCCTCCCCTTTTCCTGGGAAGGAAGAAAAAGAAGACAACAGGCAGAAGAAGGTATACGTGAAATGAAAGAGCATGTAGATACGCTTCTTATTGTTTGCAATGACAAACTGCGCGAATTGTACGGAAATATGTCTTTCAGCGAAGCTTTTGCTAAAGCAGATAATGTTTTGGCAACAGGTGCTAAAGGAATAGCTGAAATAATAACGCAAACAATGAAAATAAATGTTGATTTTGCTGATGTAAAAACTGTGATGTCTGATAGCGGCGTGGCTATTATGGGCAGCGGCGAAGCTGAAGGTGAAGGAAGAGCAATAGAAGCAGTTGAAACAGCACTTGCTTCTCCCCTTCTTAATGACAACAATATTAAAGGTGCAAACAAAATTTTATTAAATATTACCAGTGGCCAGGAAGAAATTCTGATGGATGAAATTACTGAAATCACAGAATATATCCAACTTGAAGCCGGATCATCTGCAGATATTATTTGGGGACTCGGCAACTCTGATTCTCTTGGTAAGAAAATCAGCGTTACCGTAGTTGCTACAGGTTTTGAGCAAAATGCAGACCTTGGTTATGAACTTGGAACACCAGCTCCTAAAAAAGTTGTAATACCTTTAAATCAAAAAGTTAGCACTGATTCTTTAAATAAAAATGAACCATCAGAAAAATCTGATGAAACCATTGAAGAAAAACATGGAATGAAGCTTGTGAAAAAATCATCGGGTGAAGCCGGCAAGCAAAAAGACTCGGGCAATAGCAATAATTACATTTTTGAGTTTGACGTAAAAACCTCCAAAAACCCATCGTTTATACAAGATGATGTTAAACCGGGCACCACAGATGATTCAAAAACAAGGCTTGATGAAAATGAATATGATTCCATTTCCCAGGAAGAAATGGATATAAAATCAAAAGAAAGAGAACAAAAGCTGAGAGAGCTTAGTCTTAAACTCAAAACTCCCGAAGGCTTGGCAGAACTAGAAAAACAACCTGCTTTTATCAGGAGGAAAATTGCTTTAAGCAAAGTGCCGGAAAGCTCTGAGTCTCAGATATCAAGATATGTTCTTAAAGAAAGCAACAACAAAGCTGTGCAAATCAAATCTAACAATTCTTTTTTGCATGATAATGTTGATTAATATCCACTAATTATTTTTTCTTAATAAAAAAGCCCGGCAAATGTCGGGCTTTTTTTTATCAGTAAAAAAGAGTAATTTTGCACAATAATATTTCAGATAAAAAACTCCGTCTTTATCATGCATAAATTAATCATTTTGCGAAAACTCA
The DNA here is from genome assembly GCA_964614525.1 of uncultured Bacteroidales bacterium. GTDB lineage: Bacteria > Bacteroidota > Bacteroidia > Bacteroidales > UBA7960 > PWND01. The sequence continues at coordinate 32,849 of CAZTPA010000020.1, forward strand.
TTGTTTTTCATATAATATTTGCTTTAGCAGTATTACTATTCATCTCATGTAACAAGGATGATCCCGAATACCAGGCTGAAGTTGACAGAGAAATAATTTTAAAGTACATTAAAGATCATGACCTTGACGCACATGAGGTAGATGACACAGGCGTATTTTATGTGATAACAAAAGAAGGACAAGGCGGGTATCCAAACATAGATTCTTATGTGCATGTAGAAAATATGGGGTTTTATATTGACAAAGACGATGAAGTAGTAGAGTTTCAACCTTTATCTTCAGGAGGTTTTTATTTAAGAAATTCTATTTTAGGATGGCAATATGGCGTACCAATGTTTAACAGAGGCGCAGCAGGAATGTTGTTAATCCCATCTGCCTTGGGCTACGGACCATATCCCACGACAGGAGTACCGGAAAATCAAGTACTATTTTTCGAAATCGAAATGATTGATTTTAATTAAATATTTAATTATTCGACTTGATTTTTATAAACAAACAAATCGTAAATTTGCAACTTAATAAAAAAACAAAATGGCTAGTATAAAAGAATTAAAAAAGGATATAAATTTCCTGACTTCAGAAGTTGTTGAAACTTGTTTGCTAAAATTATCTTTTGATAAAGACGCTAATAGTGAAGACCTGTATAATATCATTGAGGATTTCATTGATTTTCGCAATGAAACCATTCATAAATTAAATAATCCGGAAGAAAGCGACAAAAAAGCTTCCCTGAAGAAATATTACAATACAATCTTTAATCAATTCCTTGAAAAAGTAAATTTATCATTTGAGAAGTTAAACAACTCATCTAAAGAAGAAGTTGCTTAACAGTATTTGTAAAGGAATTTTCAAGGTATTTTATCTTATATAATTTAAGTAATTGCCGGATTGCTGTGCTTAACAGAAACCGGCATAGCTTCATGATATTTATAAATTTTAGTTCAGGCACTAATTTTTAAATAGTTGCAAACTAAAACCATTATACTCCCATTATATCGCAAGTACAAATCATACAAACACAGTACTGCAAAGCTTTTACACTTCAAAATATTTTTATAAAAAATGAGAAACAAACCCGGCTCTGATAATAAAAAAACTAATTACAGAGATAGTAAAAAAACCGACTATAGAGATAGTGAAAAAACTGACTACAGAGATAGTAAAAAAACCTCTTCAAATACTGATAAAAGCAAAGAAAAAAGATCTTTTGAAGGCAAGAGAACTTTCTCTAAAGACACTGCTGAAAGCAAAAAATTCAGCAAGCCTTATCCTCGAAAGAGAAAAGAAGAAACACTAAAACCAAGTAGTGACCTCATCAGATTAAACAGGTACATTGCAAATGCAGGAGTTTGCTCCAGAAGAGAAGCAGATACACTTATAACTGCAGGAGCAATTTCAATAAATGGCAAAATCGTAACAGAACTTGGAACAAAAGTTAGTCCAGGTGATGTTGTTAACTATGGAAAACAAAGACTTTCAACCGAGAAAAAAGCATATTTTTTGCTTAACAAACCAAAAGATTATATCACAACCATGGACGATCCACAGGGGCGAAAAAATGTTATGGATTTAATGAGAGGTGCATGCAAAGAAAGGATTTTCCCGGTTGGACGATTAGACAGAAATACTACAGGCCTCTTGTTATTTACTAACGACGGAGAACTTGCCAAAAAACTTACTCATCCAAAATACAATGTAAAGAAAATTTACCATGTTCATTTAGATAAAAAGTTAACAAAAGCAGACATGGATAAAATTTTAGCCGGAGTAAAAATCGATGATGATATAATTGCTGCAGACAATCTATCATATGTTGAAGGTGGTGATAATAAAAAAGAAATAGGAGTAGAAATACATTCAGGACAAAACAGGATTGTAAGAAGAATATTTGAATCTCTTGGTTATACTGTTATTAAGCTCGACAGAGTTGAGTTTGCCGGTCTTACAAAAAAAGATCTTCCAAAAGGAAAATACAGGAAATTATTGGACAAAGAGATTGGCTTTCTAAAGATGTTAAAGTAATACAGGCTTTTGAAAAGCTTGGCATTTTTTACAAAAGCAGGATTTAAATTCTTCAGTCTAAATATACCTTATGCGGATTTTTATAATTTTATCATTATAAAACGCAAAGGCAAAGTCATTAAACTTTGGGCGAAAAAATCCGCTTTGATAAAAATTAGAGAAACCAAATCCTTCTTTAGGTAATCCAATGAAATTATAATCCATTTTGCCATTTTCATTTTTGTCATCGAGTAAAGCAATGCCATATTTGCCCGGCGGAATATCATCAAATGAAACAGTCAAAGTTCCATTGTATATTTCATCTTTTTTCACAGTTTTAAGAATAACAGGATCATCCTCATCAAAAGATTCTTGATTTGTAAAAAATGCAAGAACAATAACACCTTCATCGCATTTTATTCCGGAGATTTCAACATTAAGAATTTGTGCAAAAACATTGCAAGACAGCAATAGCAATATGCATATAAGTTTTAGGCGGAGTATCATTGCATATCTCATAAGCTTATTTTCAGACTTTAAATTTAATTCTAAACTGCAAAAAACCCGAAATACAAAAAATTATTCTCATTACTACACACTCATTACTGTTCGAGTGCACTTGTAGAAAAACCACTTTCTTCAATTTCTGATCCAGTTTGAAATTGATTTACCGAATATACTGATTTTCTGCCATTTTGAACATTTTCCATTTGCATTTTATAAGCAAAAAAGCTTCCATTATTCAGCTTTCTATAATCAGATATTGTCATAATTTTATTCAAGTCCTCATATAAATCATAGTATTCAACTTTTTGAGTTAAATATGTATCCTTCTCAACATATAAAATCTGCTTGCTAAATCCGTTTTCATTTGCAATATCATCTGTTTTGGGTTTAGACTCAATCTTCCAGCAGCTTTTTCCGTCAATTGATTCTGATTCCAATAATTCATAAGTAAAATCATCTATATTTGGCTTACTCATATCAGCATTACTAAACTCCGAACCCATGAAGCTCCTGCCCTTTTCACTGCTGACAATTCTTCTGGTTCTCCTCATAGAAGGCATATAAATCCACATATCATCATCCTTTTGGTCATAATCATAAATAAGCATAGCTGTGCCTCTGACATCTGCCGGAGCAAGGAATTCTATAATAGTTTTATAAACATCTCCAAATTTTTTTGTAGCCACAGCAATTTGCCTTTCTCTTACATTGCCCCTATTGTCAAATATTTGAAGTGTTGCAGTCATTTCAAATGATTCAAGCTCTATCGCACTCGAAGCTCTTTCTGAAATTTCACGAGGGTTTTGAGCTTTAGAATAGTTAGTTAAACCGGCTATCAGCATAAGTGATAAAATTAATATTGTTTTCATAAGTCTGTTTTTGTACATCATATTAACAAGCGTCAAGTACTTTGAATTAAATTTATTCGCTTTATTCTGATGTGATTTTTAATTTAATTACAATTTTAAAAATTTGGGTTTAACAAGAATAATAATTGCAGGCATAAGGATTAATGCTCCAAGTAAACAAAGCAGTATTGAAAAAATAATAAGAAATGCAAAAGTTTTCAGAATTATTAAACCTGAGAAAAACAAAACGGCAAAACCTATTATTACAGAAAAAGCATTAATGGCAATTCCTCTTCCTGTTGATGCAAGGCTGATTTTTACAGCTTCGCTGTATGAACTTCCGTTAATTATTTCCTGTTTCAACCTCCAAAAAAGATGTATTGTATAATCTACACCTATACCAATAGCAATTGTTGAGAGCAGAGAGGTTGCGATATCAAGTTTTATACCCATCCAGCCCATAAGCCCGAAATTACAAACAAGGCAAATCAACAACGGCAAGCTTCCCATTAGTCCGGCTCTAAAAGATCTAAAAATAATCCACAACAATAGTGCTATAGCAAAGAGAGCAAATATCAGCGAATAAACCTGTCCTTTGAGAATAGACTCAGCCATTTCTTTTTCCAGCAGAGGTTGTCCGGCCATCATACTTGCATATGGTGATTTTTCAATCATGCTATTAAGCTTAGAAATAAGCTTGTTAAAATCTTCCATACTTTCAGCTTTAAACTGAACATTCAGAATTGCTTTAGAATAATTAAAATCAATTAATTTTTCAAGATCATCCGGATTACCGCTCATATTGTAAAATTCAATATACTGAGCTATTGCGCTTCTGTCATTGGGAATAACACCGTAATATTCATCTGCGGGATCATTAAGTGCCCTGCTAATTATTTTAATAACTTTGGCAATAGATGTAACATTGCCAACATTGGGCTGTGTTGAAAGCTCTTTTTCGAAAAAATCAATTTCCTGCATTACTTCCGGTTCAAGGATATCTCCTTCAAACAATACAGACAAAGATTTGGTTCCCCCAAAGTGCTCATTAGCAATGTTTGTTGAAATTCTCATTTGATTAGATGCCGGCAGCATTTTTTCGAGATTAATACTCAACTTCAAATTAGAAATTCCCAAGGCAGCTACAAAAACCAAAGCAGAGAATATTATAATTATCAAACGTGGAAGTTTCACTGTAGCTTTAGCTGCATATTTTAAAAATTTATCAACCGGGGATCCATTTCCACCATAAATACTCTTTTGAGGCTTGCCTTTACTCATATAAGACATAAGAGCAGGGATAAAAAACAGGCTTAGAATAACAGCATAAGCAATTCCCACGGCAGTAACTATCCCCATTTGCCTTGCAGGCAACATTATGTGCACCGAAAGTCCCAGAATACCAACAATGGTAGTTAAGGCAGTAAGAATAATAGGGATATTAAGAAGTGAAAGGGTCTTCATTGTAATTTGTTTCATTGACCACTCAGGATATTTAGCATTCAACTCCTGATACCTCGCTACAATATGCACAACATAATTATTTGCAATTGCAATCATCATAATCGGAATAAGTACGGCAATCAAGCTTAGTTCGTAGCCAAGTAAAGGCATCATGCCCATTGCAAGAATAATTGACATTAAAACCACTGCAAAAGGCAGTAATACACTTCTGATTTGCCTGAAGGATAAATAAAGAAAAACTATCATAACAATCAATCCCAATGGAAAAAGAACAGCTAGGTCGCGGGTTGCCTTTTTCTGTATCTCATCACGCAGAAAAGGCAGTCCGTTAAAATAAACTTTCTCATCACCGGGAAACTCCTTCAAAACGTCAGAAATCAGTTTAAAGGTCTCTGCATCCTGCATGTCTTCTGCCGGATTTAGAAGCATTATAGAATACTTAAAATCCTCAGAAACCAATAATTGATAAACCATCTCATTATTAATTATTTCCAGGCGAAGATTTTCTTTTTCAGTTTCAGTTTCAGGAATCTTTTTTACTACAGGATCAACCAGCATCATGCCTTGCTCTCCGCGAATATTTTTTGACTCAAATAAAGAAATTACATCATCAAATTCGCGTATCCTCTTAAAGCGCTTATTCAGATTGTAAAGTCTTTCCAGCGTAGAAGCTGACAATATATCATCCGATTCGAAAAATAAAATTACAGGATCATATTCCCCAAAAATATTATTAATCTTATCCATATTTACCTTAGCCTCAATATCCTCAGGAAGATAATCCATCAAATCGGGATTTATACGTGCATATCTCAGCGGAAGCAACATAAGAATGCTTATTAATATTGGTATAATCACCAACCAAAGTCGATATTTTAAAATAAAAAAATTGAGTTTCATTTATTGATATTCTTTATAAGAAAAAAATAATTTGAACTAAAAAAATATTAAAAACCGGCTTTTAAACTAAGAAAAGCACCATTCAAAACCTTAGAGGAATAATAAAAAACTGAATTATCAGGGCCAAACATCAGGCTAGCGCCAAAACAAGCGGCAAGATTATCAGTAATTTTCCAATTAATTTTGGGCCTGGCAAAAACCTCTTCCGAAGTGAAATTATAATAGCCTGAAAATTCAAAATTTAACAGTTCGTATGCAAACGATCTGTTTAGTGAAATCATAACAGCATGATTAAACTCTTGCTGCTGATTGAATATCCTTCTGTTAAACAATTCAGATTCATAATTTATCATATCATGAGCATATTGAATTTGTCCGGGAATATCATCAGGATTGGGCGGTACAGGTTCTTGCAGATTGTAGAAGTCAATATTATATTGTCCTATATATTGAAGTATAAAAATCGTCTTTAGAAAATTATGTTCAATACCAAACACATTACTTATATCAGGCATAGGAATATGCATATTACTTTTATAGTCTTTTGTGTGATTATATGCAATTTCTCCGCGAACAATGCTCTGTTTTAGTGGAATTGCAAAATCAGCACCGATTGTGCTTTTCTTATAAAAATCGGGTATATAATATATGTTTACTGCAGGAAACAACTGTACATCATTTACTCTGAATCCGTAAAAAGGATCATATCCATAGAAGTAAGAAAAAGCAAACTCAATGCTTGGCAAAACAAAATCAAGGCGTGCTCCGAAACTTGCATTATCAAAACTTCTTTCAGGCAAAACCGCCTCATAAAATTTTGCTTCTTCGCTAATATTAAACAATTCGTATCTGTAATTGGACTCTTTAAAAAGTGGTAAAGCAATAAAATCCAATTCTGCAAATGAAGAAATACGAACCTTTGAGCGCAGCATAAAGTTTGACATTAATTGATCATCCGGATCGGGAGTAAGAAAAAAATAATCAGTAGGAGTTATATTATTTGTAGGATTAAAACCATCAGTTCTGCCCCACTTTACAATCTGATTGCCAAGAGATACCGAAACATACTCATCAACATAAGCTGCATATGCTTCTTTTAGCTCAAAAATTGTCTGTCTTTCATTAAAAAACAATCCTTCTCTCACTCTTATGTCTCCATAAAAGAAAGTCTTATTTGCTGACATCCGCGTTTGCAAACTAAATTCTCCGAATACATTTGAATAATCATAATTTTCAGAGCCTCCATAAGCTGAAGCACGCACAAAACCTCCAAAATTGACAGATTTGTCATTATTATTTTCCTGATTGCTTTCAGAAGTGACATTTTCAAACAAGCCCTGAGCTATATTTGACAGGGTAAACAACATCATTATAAGCAGAAGTGAAACTGATTTATACATTTTGCAAATTTTAGAATTAGTGATAAGCTTTTAATTGAGAGAATTACTTATCACAAAATTATTATCAAAATATGCAGAAATGGTAATACTTTTAAAAGCAGGACAAGTTCTAGTTGTGCTAATTATGAAATAATAAAGCTTGGAGTATTATTACAGAGTATTTTTATACTCCAGTGGAGTTTTTCCTGTAATTTTTTTGAACACTTGAAAAAATGATGATTTGCTGCTAAATCCACTTTCGTAACCAATTGCTTCAATAGAATAATAATTTTTCTTATTAGATAGGTGGCGTTTCACTTCCTTAACTCTATATTCATTTACAAACTGAAAGAAGTTTTTATTTAACTCAACATTAAGCACTTCGGTAAGCTGATATTTTGGGATTTTCAAACTTTCAGATAATAATGTCATATTAAATTCGGGATTTAGATATGGTTTATGTGTTTTAAAATATTCAAGAATGATGTTTTTAATTTTTTGCTTTTTATCCTTTGTAAGAATAGATTTTTGATATTTTTTTTCACTATCATTATCTAAGTCATCTTTTATAACAACTCTTTTTTGCATCAAGCCATAAAAACCTAAAATATAAACCAGCACAAGCATTCCAGAATAAACGTAAATATAAGTTAGAGGCAGGCTGAAGCCAAAAATTACAGAGATTACACCAATAATGATTGCTCCACCACAAAACAAATTATAGAAAACAACAACAAACAATAGCCAGGTTAGCTTTATATCATATCTTAGAGTTGAAAACTCATTTTTCAGCTTTCTCCTGTGTTGAACAACATTTATTGCACTTATGCTATTATAGGAAATCCATGAAATAACAGAAGCAACAGAGAATAAATATCTAAACAGAATAGTTGAGTCAGGATCAAAAAACGAGATTAAAGAAAACGGCTCCTGCAGGATATAAGAAGCTGTCTTAAAAGCTACAAAAGGAACCAAATGCAACAACTGAATGTACTTTAATTTAAATGTTTCATCAGTAAGTGATTTCACATAAAGATAAAAAGCCGGATTAAAAAGGAGAAATGAGCTCGACAAGAGAGGTTCTCCAAAAACATTTATATCTATGGCACAACTTAAAAACTCAATAGCTAAAAGGCAAAGCCAGGCCGTAAGTATTTGGTCAGAAACTGTACGTTCCCTTTTTGCCATCATAAGAACAGCAGCAAACAATCCATGCGAAAAACCAAGCCACGCAATTATTTCCATTTATTGAACCCATTCATTTTAATAGCTATTTTAATAAACAGCAATGTGTAATCTAAACATATAAAAACTAAAAAAATCAATTTACTCTATATATCGGATAAACTTCATTTTCTTTAAGCAAATACTCGAAACCCTTTCTTTGAGCCAGCCCCAACATTGATTGCGGTTCTAACAATAAAACCAAAAAATTTGAATGCAATTGTGCTGTTGGAACATAGATATACTTTTCCTTCAAACCTTTAATCTTTTTTATCTCAACTTCAGGAAATCTATTCTCAAGATTTTCATCAATACTTGTTTCTATATTCAAAATTTTATACAAAATCACATCCATATGCCTTATGTCATGTGCAGGAAAATAAAGAATCTTGTGTAAATCCAGAAAACTTCTCAATAATGTATCATTAGCAGGAACCAGATAGGCTTCGGGTTTTTCTACTTCGAGTTTTGAAATAACAAGAGGATGAAAATCTATAATTTCAACCACAGTATCCTTGCCTGTTTTTGAAGAGGTTAGCGGCAATAATAAACTTACATCAGATTTTATATGTTCCATTCTAATTGCAACATTACTTTTTGAATTCCCAAAATATAATTCTCCTCTGCTCTCCTCCACCATTTGCTTAACTTCACAAGAATGATCATCTAAAATATTCAATAATGCTTTTATTGCTTCGTATTGTCCGTGGGTTCTTCTTTCTAAATTTTCCACATAAGCATCTTTGCCATTAATCCCTTCGTAAATAAAAGACAATGTATTTAGAATTGCAAAACTTTGTCTTCCATCATTTATATCAACAGTAGAATGTCTTGTTAATCCATTTGTAGGAACAGGACCAACCAGATAATTATGAAAACTATAACCTGCAACATTCAGATGCTCCTCAAGTGCAGGCAAAACTCTATTCAAAGCAAATGATCGAATTTTCTCATCAACATTTATATTTGTAGGAATCCCAACCTGCACATCAAAATTTTTATATCCTCCAAAATTCTCCCATGATTCACGATAAGGATTATATTCATGAATATCTACTGTCACATGCGGCATTATTTCATTAAATAAACTATGCAAAGCACGAGTTTCCGGTGCGACTTTCAAAACATGATCACGGTTCAAATCGATTCCAAGTGAATTCCGTCGTTGATTCAAATCAGAACCTTCCGGGTTGACTTGCGGAACTATCCAAACTTCCATGTTTTTCAACCATTTCTCATACTTATGCAGATTACTTATTAGCAACAAAAGCGCTTCTTTACTACTTTGTTCATTACCGTGTTGTTGGGCAAACAGTAAAACTTTCAATAAAGTATCAGTTTCCGCTTCAGGCAATGCTGCTCTAACGGCAATCAAGTCTTTGCCTAAAGTTGTCTGTCCTATAATTGTATCTGACAAAAAATTACAGTTTTCAGAAACAAATTTGGAAAACTCAACAACTTCCTCTGAACTTGCAGGTTTAGCGTAATCTCTTGAAGCTGTCGGCGTTTCAAATCTTTCTGCACAGGAATTGAAGAAAACTAAAAAACCAACAATTATTAAATAAAGAAATCGATATAAGTTGCCGCATTTAAACTTAAAAAACAAATTTGCATTAATCTGATTAGAAATATTTTTGGCAATTATCATATAATCCATAGCTAAATAACCAAATGAATTAAAGATATTCATACTATTATTATTACACGCTCGCTTCATAATACTTTTTTTTAGATTAATACAAAAATATAATAATTTTCGATACATAATTCTTTAGTGTTTAAACGTAACATAAGTTTTAATAAAAATTTTATCTTTGTCGCATTAAAAAAATTACAAAACAAACACTTAAGTACTTTAGATATATATGCTCATTGATTAATAGAGATTTGTTTATAATCAAAATCATGAATTCGGTTTAATTCATGATTTTTGATTTTTTTCAACACAATAAATTTAAAACTTGAAAAAGAATACGTATGGGAAATTTATGGAAAAAGTTTAAGCGCGGATCAAAGAAGATGTTCTCAAAATCACTCGACTTTATTGAAAGAGTTGGAAACAGGCTACCTCATCCGGCAACATTATTCGCTTTATTAGCTGTTATTGTTGTTCTTATTAGTTGGATAACTTCTCTCCTTTCTGTAGAGGCTGTGCATCCTGTAACTCAGGAACTTATCACTGTAAACAGCTTGGTTAGTGGAGAGGGCTTCAGATGGATATATGAAAACATAATCAACAACTTTTTAAAGTTTCCTCCTTTAGGTTATGTTTTGGTTGTAATGGTTGGTATTGGTGTAGCAGAGGGTTCAGGTTTGTTTAATATAATGATTCGCTCATTAGTAATTGGTTCGCCTCCCAAGCTTATAACCGGCTCAATAGTATTAGCAGGTCTGGTATCTCATCTGGCAGCCGAAGCCGGATATGTCATCCTAATTCCATTAGGAGCTATGATATTTCATGCATTAGGCAGACATCCTATGGCAGGATTGGCGGCAGCCTTTTTTGGTGTTAGTGGTGGATTTGGGGCAAACTTTTTCATAGGATCTATAGACCCCATACTTGCCGGAATTAGCGAATCCGCTGCACAAATAATTGACCCTGATATTGTTGTGAACCCTGCAGTTAATTATTACTTTATGGCAGTTTCCGCTGTTCTAATTGTTTTTGTTGGAACATGGGTAACCGAAAAAATTGTTGAACCTCGGCTTGGCAAATACGAAGGCTCTGTTGAGAAAGTACCTATTGTTCAGCTAACTCCTAAAGAAAAAAAAGGATTAAAATGGGCAGGATATAGCTTGCTGGTAACTATTATATTATTGGCTCTTTCAATTGTTCCGGAAAATGGCATTTTAAGAGATCCGGAAACGGGCTCTATTTTACGTTCACCGTTTTTCAATGGGATTATTGTTGCCATTCTTTTGTTCTTCTTTATACCCGGAATTGTATATGGACTAATTGCCGGAACTATCAAGTCTGACAAAGATGTTGCAAAGTTTATTACTAAATCCATGAGTGGAATGGGAGGTTATATTGTATTGGTTTTCTTTGCTGCTCAATTTGTGTACTTTTTTAATTACAGTAATCTAGGGATTATTTTTGCAATAAATGGAGCTGAAGGACTGCAGAATATTGGATTAACAGGGCCTTCATTAATAATCGCGTTCATATTATTATCAGCTTTCATAAATATGTTTATGGGAAGTGCTTCGGCAAAATGGGCAATTATGGCTCCTGTTTTTATCCCAATGCTAATGTTAATAGATCCACCCTACCATCCCGGCCTTACTCAAGCAGCTTTTCGTATTGGTGACTCTGTAACAAATATTATTACTCCTATGATGAGTTACTTTGCACTAATTGTAACATTTTCTCAGAAATATGACGAAAAATATGGTATTGGAACTATTATTTCCACAATGATTCCATACACTGTGTTTATGACTATAATCTGGGCAGCTCTGCTTGTCCTTTGGATGTACTTAGGTATTCCTCTTGGATTCGACGGACCGATTTATATGAATTAATTTTTATATTATACCTTTTTTACGTTAACTTTATAAGAAATTAACTTACCCCGAAAACTAATATTTTAGCTTTCGGGGTAAGTTAACACATATTCAACACAAAAACCATGGAAGACAAAAATGACATTATTTCTGCTGATAACAAAAATGATGCTCCTTCAAAAGGAAAAAAAAGTAAGATTGCTAAATTCTTCACAAGGCCCACAACAATAATCATTATATTACTATTGATTGGTTGGGGAATTACATATTTTTACATGGATTATATGAGTTCAAGAAGCATCAATACTCTTGAAAAGACTGCAAACAAAATGTTGTTTGAGAAAGATAATATGTGGTTAAAAAACACCATAAAACCGCTTACATGGGCAATAAGGTCGGAAATGCTTAGAGAAAATCTTGAGAATATAAATGAATATCAGAACGAATTCGTAAAACTTTCCGGTTTTAGCAACTTAATGCTGATAGACAATAATGGTATTATTTGGCTTTCTACTGATAAAAAATATGAGGAAGAAAAATTTACAGAGCATTATCCCGGAGATTTTCTAAACAACAATAGTATTTATCTGCAATCTGATGCAGGCACACGTCAAATAAATGTTTCGGCACCTATTATGGGAATAGACAGCCAACTTGGAACTGTATTTGTTATTTATTCTGCTCCAGAAAAAGAATATTTTGATGTACAATCATTTTTAAAAGAATAAACTCAAGAAGAAAAGTA
>CAZTPA010000021.1:0-45278 GCA_964614525.1 uncultured Bacteroidales bacterium
GAAACTTATATTTTATATTAACGCAAAATAAAATATTAATAAATATTGTGTTTTTGGAAAGATTCTCTCACCAGAACCGGAAGCTTCCGATAGGGATTTCCTGATTCGGGTTCTCATCCACCAGACCCTTCACTCCGCTATCGCTTCACTCAGGGTGACAGTGCAATTGGTTGAATGAGGTAGAGCAGTGGCGGCGCAGCCGCCACTGCTCTACCTACCTATATATAAAAATGCCTGTCATCCTGAGCGAATGCGAAGGATCTCGTTGTTCCATGCACCGTCATCCCGACCGCTAGGGAGGGATCTCGTTGAAAATTGGAAAGGTTAGTAAAAGCGGGTTTTCTGACCAGCAGGTGCACTTACCACGGGATTCCTCGCATTCGCTCGGAATGACGAAGCATTTTTCCACCGGATCTCTCACTCCGCTATCGCTCCTCTCGAGAAAACTTGCAACGCATTGATAAGACCCAAAAAGAGTCAAAGAAGGACCACTACTAAACGGGTGGCATGCCAACTAACATTAACAAAGAAAAATCATTTCATTCTAAAAAATACCTAATTTTGTAAATAGTCGTTACATAAAGAAACAAAAAAATATGTTTCATTCTCAAAGAATAAAATTTCTGATTTTTGGGCTGTTTCTAGCTACATCTGTTATTTTTACATTTTCCTGTGCAAATATGGTTGCTCCTTCGGGTGGCCCTAAAGACACAGATCCTCCAAAGGTTGTAAAAAGCACACCTGAAAACTTTACAACTAATTTTAGCAGTAACTCTGTTAGAATTTATTTTGATGAGTATGTTCAACTTAATGGCATTCGGGAAAAACTGATAGTTTCTCCGCCTGTTGAAACCAATCCGGAATTCAAGCTCAGAGGCAAATCTATTATCATGACACTTAATGCTGAAGAACTTCAGGCAAATACAACCTATAATATTTTTTTTGATGATGCAATTGTAGATCTAACTGAAGCAAATCCTATAATGAATTTCCGCTTTGTATTTTCTACCGGCAACTACCTTGATTCACTTTCTGTAAAAGGATCCCTTGTTGATGCATTTTCTTTAAAACCCGAAGAAGGTGTTTATGTTATGTTGTATGATACAATTTATGACTCTGTGCCATATCTTGAAAAGCCTAAATTTATTGCCAAAGCAAACGACAAGGGAAGTTTTGAAATTAATTATATAAAAGAAGGTGAATATAAAATGTTTGCTCTTCAAGATATAAACGCAAATTATATATTTGACCTTCCTAATGAAAAAATCGCATTTATTGACAGTTTAATTAAACCTGAATATATTAAAGCTCCCGAACTTATCCTTGATACCACAGAGGTTGTTCTGGATGAAAATGGAGATACAATAGTAGAAAAACGATCCGAGCAAGAAAACAACACTGTGAAAACAGACAGCATTATTGATGCTATGGAAGTAAGCGAAACAGATTCTTTGCTTATTGACAGCATTATTATTCCTGAATATACAACTTACAACTTACGTCTTTTTGAAGAAAAAGACACAGTGCAAAGAATCGCATCAAGTGGACTAATCAGAGATTATGTTGCATTGATTGGGTTCAGGGTTGAGACAGACAGCATATATTTCAGAGACATTAAAAATCCTATTGATGAAAGCATGTACTATTCAGAATTTAATGAGAATAAAGACAGTTTGACATTATGGATAACTGATACTGAGAGAGACAGCCTTTTTCTGGAAATATTTGATAATGGAATTTTAATTGATACAACAGAAATTGCACTTAAGCAAAGAGACCGAGCAAGAAGAGGAAGGGCGTCTCAAACAGACACAGAAGAATCCATTACATTTCAAAACAACATCGGCTCGGGCAGAATATTATCGTATTTTGAGGATTTAATTATAACAGCAAACAATCCTGTAAAATCATTAGATAAAACTTGTTTCTCCCTATGGCAAAGTGACACAGTACAGATGGAACCAAAGATTGAATTGACGGGCAAAAACAACAGGAAGCTACACCTTAAAACAAGCTTAGAACAAAATTCTACATACAGATTAGTTATCCCCGACAGTTGTATTACAGACATCTATAATAATTCCCATGATACTCTGAAAATTGAATTTAAAACAGATTCTGAAGAAGATTATGGTAAAATTTCTTTGAATATTACCCTGCCAACAGAGGAAAAGCAATATATTTTGCAATTAATTGACGACAAGCAAGCCGCAATCAAAGAAAGAATAATCACAGAATCCGGAACTTATGAATTTCCTAATCTGAAACCGGCAAAATATGGATTTAAACTAATCGATGATGAAAACAAAGATGGAAAATGGACCAGCGGTAATTATTTACATGGAATTCAGCCGGAAAAAGTATATCTTTTCCGGGAAGAACTTCAGATTAGGGCTTTTTGGGAAATGGAGTCTGATTGGATAGTTAACACAAAGGATCCGGAATAACTATCCGGTTATTATTAATAATTTACATGCTAGTGTTATGAAAAGAGAAACAGAATTTTCGGTATCAGGAAACATTGTTGATATTATAAAAAAACGCATCTTCAAAGGAACTGTGTTTGTAAAAAACGGCATTATCGATTCAATTAAAGAAGAAAAAACAGATAGTGAAAATTATATTTTACCCGGGTTTATAGATTCTCATATTCATATAGAAAGCTCAATGCTTATCCCCTCTGAGTTTGCAAGAATAGCATCTGTTCATGGAACTGTTGGTGTTGTTTCCGACCCCCATGAAATTGCAAACGTTATGGGAGTAAAGGGTGTTGAATTTATGATAGAAAATGGCAAAAAGGTATCTTTCAAGTTTTCTTTTGGCGCTCCATCCTGTGTGCCGGCAACCGCCTTTGAATCATCGGGTGCTGTGATAGGTATTGAAGATATCGGCACTATGATGAAAAATCCTGATATTGGTTATCTTGCTGAAATGATGAATTTTCCTGCAGTAGTAAATGATGCTAAAAGTGTGCTTGACAAAATAAAAAAAGCCCAAGAAAACAACAAGCCTGTTGACGGGCATGCCCCCGGACTTAGCGGAAAGGAACTTGACAAATATATTAATGCAGGTATTTCAACTGATCACGAGTGCTTTTCTAAAGAAGAAGCTGTTGAAAAAATCAAAAAAGGCATGAAGATTCTAATCAGGGAAGGAAGTGCTGCCAAAAACTTTGAAGAATTAATTGGCCTGATAAAAGACTATCCGGAGAGCATAATGCTTTGTTCTGACGACAAACATCCCGATGATCTAATTAAAGGACATATTAATCTGCTTGTAAAGAGAGCTTTAAACTATGGATATGATTTGTTTGATGTTTTACGCTCCGTAAGTTTAAACCCTAATAAACATTATAATCTCAATAATGGTCTGCTTAGAAAAGGAGATGCTGCAGATTTTATTATCAGTGATAATATTGATGATTTTAATGTCATCGCAACATATATTGATGGATATAAAGTTGCCGAAAAAGGAAAAACATTAATTCCAAAAGTTGAGGAAGAACATATTAATAATTTTAAATGTAAGCCACTTAAAGAAGAAGACATCAAAGTAAAAGCATTATCAAACAGGATAAATCTTATAAATGCAATTGATGGCCAGCTTATCACCAAACTCAGCCAATCGGAAATTGCAATAGAAAATGGATTTGTTCAAACAGATCCTTCAAATGATATTTTAAAAATTATTGTTCAAAACAGATACCTAGATTCAAAACCCAGCATTGCCTACATAAAAGGTTTTGGAATGAAAAAAGGAGCCATTGCTTCAACAGTTGCACATGACAGCCATAATATTATTGCAGTGGGAACAAATGACCGTGATCTTTGTTCTGCTATAAACCTTTTGATAAAACACCGCGGAGGAATTGCCGCTGTTAAGGATAATAATGAGTTTGTTTTGCCACTGCCGGTTGCCGGCCTGTTAACTTCTGAAGATGCTTTTGAAGTGGCAAAAAAATATGAAAAGATAGATAGTGAAGCAAAAAGATTAGGTTCATCTTTAAAGTCACCATTTATGACTCTCTCTTTTATGGCACTACTTGTTATTCCCGAACTAAAAATCAGTGATAAGGGTTTGTTTGATGCACAAAAATTTGAATTTGTTTCCCTATTTGTATAATTAACTATGTCCGAAAACAAAAATAAAGACGATAATAAATTTAATTCTGCTTTAAAGGTTAATAAAGGGATTTCCCAGCCTCCATCTATTAATGAAGCAGCCGCTAATGCATTCAGAAAAAAGCGGCCCAAGCATTTAGATTTAGATGAATATATTGACGGGATTTTATCGGGAAACATTACGATTCTAAGCAAGGCCATTACTTTAATAGAAAGCTCTCAGATTAATGATAATGATTTGGCACAAAAGATAATAGAAAAGTGCATTCCACATTCCGAAAAATCTGTCAGGATTGGTATTACAGGCGTTCCGGGTGTTGGGAAAAGCACTTTTATAGAAGCTTTCGGAAAATATCTCACCGGAATAGGAAAGAAAATTGCGGTATTAGCAATAGACCCAAGCAGCACCATATCAAGGGGAAGTTTGCTGGGAGACAAAACCAGAATGGAAACTCTTGCTGTTGACCCCAACGCATATGTGCGGCCCTCCCCTTCTGCCGGGTCATTAGGTGGAGTAGCAAAAAAAACACGTGAAATTATTATTTTATGCGAAGCTGCCGGATTTGACACTATCCTTATTGAAACTGTGGGCGTTGGCCAATCTGAAATAAGCGTACACTCTATGGTTGACTTCTTCCTTCTGCTTATGTTGGCCGGTGCAGGTGATGAACTACAGGGAATGAAAAGAGGAATTATTGAAATGACTGATGCAATAGCTATAAATAAAGCCGATGGAGACAATATTATAAAAGCACAGGGAGCAAAAGTGCAATACGAAAATGCTTTGCACCTTTTTCCTCCTAAACCCGGTAATTGGTTGCCAAAAGTTTTAACCTGTTCTTCTATTACTAAAGCCGGTATAGAAGATATATGGAAACTCATCTGCTCCTTTGAAAAGGATATGAAAGAAAACGGATTTTTCGACCTCAAACGCAAAGAACAACAAAAACAAAGGTTTTATGAAACGCTTAATAATGAATTATTTAGCGACTTCTATAATGACGAAAAGGTAAAAAAACATTTGCCCGAAATTGAAAATTCACTTAAGACTAAGAAAATAAATTCATATCAGGCAGCTCACAAACTGCTTAATGCATATTTTAAAAGCAAGAAATAAACATATCTTGCTTTATATCAAGTTAGTGTTAAAAAAACTCAAAATATTCTCGTTTTTTAGATTCTTTATATTCTATTCAATACTTTTATATTTTTAAAACTTAAAATCAAATAAAAACATACAATAATTTTTTAGATAAATACCATCCATTAACAAAAATCAAACACAAAATGAACAAAACTATCAAATTTAAAAGCTTACTATTGCTAATAGTGGCGGCATTATTTATGTCTTCATGCCAGAAGACGTATAAGTATGAAAGTGTAGCTGACGACCCGTTAAACACAAGAATTTATACTCTTGATAACGGTTTAAAAGTATATCTTTCTGTTTATGAAAATGAGCCAAGAATTCAAACAGCTATCGCGGTAAAAACCGGTGGCAAAAATGACCCGGCAACAAATACCGGATTATCTCACTATCTTGAGCATTTAATGTTTAAAGGTACCGACAAATATGGAACATTAGACTGGGAAAAAGAAAAAGTATATCTTCAGCAAATTGACAGTTTGTATGAAGTTCACGGTAAGTTAACCGACCCTGAAGAAAGGGCAGAAATTTATGCAATTATTGACTCTGTTTCTTACGAGGCTTCAAAATATGCAATTCCAAACGAGTATGACAGAATGCTGGGAGTACTTGGAGCAAAAGGCACAAATGCCTATACCAGTGTGGATGAAACAGTTTATATTAATGACATTCCCGCAAACCAACTTGAACGTTGGCTAACAATTGAGTCAGAAAGATTTCGCAATCCTGTTTTTAGATTATTCCATACTGAACTCGAAGTGGTGTATGAAGAAAAAAACATGAGCCTTGATGATGATGGAAGAAAAGTCATGGAAGAACTTATGCATGCTCTCTATCCTACACATCCATACGGAACACAAACCGTTCTGGGTTTACAGGAACATCTGAAAAACCCATCAATTGTGGCAATCAGAGATTATTACAACAGCAGATATGTTCCTAATAATATGGCTGTTATTATGTCCGGTGATTTTGATCCTGATGAAGTTATTAAACAGGTTGATGCGCATTTTGGAAAAATGGAACCTGTTGAATTAGCTGAATACAACTTCCCTGCTCCTCCGGAAAATGATATTATTGAAAAAGAAGTTTTGGGGCCACAGTCAGAATCCGTCAGATTAGGTTTCCGCTTCCCCGGAATTGGAACCCCTGAAAATGAAAAATTAAATATTGTTAGCCAATTGCTGTCAAACAGAACCGCCGGACTTATCGACCTTAACCTAAATCAGGCACAAAAAGTTCTTGGCGCAGGCTCATATGTTTATAGTAAAAACGATTATTCAACTCATCTTTTATCAGGTAATCCAAAACAAAATCAATCTCTTGAAGAAGTCAAAGACCTGCTTCTAAATGAAATCGAAAATCTTAAAAAAGGTAATTTTGAAGACTGGTTGCTGGATGCCATTATTAATAATATGAAAATCAATGAAATACGCAGCCTGCAAAGCAATTATGGCAGAAATAGTGCAATGGTTACCAGCTTTGTGAAAAACATTGATTGGGAAGATTATGTAACTCGTTTTGAAAGACTTGATGCTATTACTAAGCAAGATATAATTGATTTTGCTAATGAACAATATGCTGATAATTATGTGGTAGTTTATAAAAGAAAAGGTACTGATGAAAGCATAATTAAAATTGAAAAACCTGAAATCACTCCTGTGGTTATAAATCGTGATGTTCAAAGTGATTTTTTAACTATGATTTCCGAAATGGAAGCCGACAATATCGATCCGGTTTTTGTTGACTATGAAAAGGACATTGAGAAAAAAGAATTATTGAATGATATTCCTTTGCTATATTTAGAAAATGACGAAAATGAGTTGTTTACTTTATATTACGTTCTTGAAATGGGCGATAACCATGACCCCTTACTTAGTTTGGCTGTAAATTATCTTGAATATCTTGGAACTGACAAATATTCTCCTTCTGAAATAAAAGAAGAGTTTTATAAGCTGGGAAGCCGTTTCAATGTAAGTGCAGGTGACGAACGCACATATGTTTATCTGAATGGCCTTGAAGAAAATTTTGATGAGAGTCTGAAACTTTTTGAACATTTGCTGGCCAATTGTCAACCAAATGCAGACGCTCTTGAAAACTTGAAACAAGACATTATAAGAGAAAGAGAAAACAACAAGCTAAATAAAAGAAATATCTTTTGGACCGCTCTTTTTAACTATGGCTTATATGGAGAAAACAGCCCGGTGTTAAGACAATTGTCTAATAAAGATTTAGTTGAAGTAGTTAGTGACAAACTAATTGAAAAAATTCAAAATATTACATCTTATGAACACATTGTGCTGTATCACGGTGCAAGAGACGATGAAGAACTAATAGCAACTCTTGAAACACAACACAATGTTCCTGAAGAGTTTATTCCTATTCCTGAAGAAGCATTTTTTGATGTTATACAAAGAAAAGACAGAAATGTATTTGTGGTTGATTATGACATGAAACAAGTTGATCTTCTTTTGCTTTCTAAAGTAACTGAGTATAATGAAGAATTATATACTCCTATTAATTTATTTAATGAGTATTTCGGTGGCGGAATGTCGTCTATCGTATTCCAGGAGCTTAGAGAAGGAAAAGGCTTGGCATATTCATCTTTTGCTCGTTTAAGCATTCCAAGCAGAAAAGATCTAAGCCATGTCATTTATTCATTTATTGGCACCCAAAATGATAAGCTTGATGATGCTTTGAGTGCAATGTATGATTTACTTGAAAACATGCCTGCTTCTGAATCAAGCTTTAAAGCTGCAAAAGAGGCCATTGTTGAAAGAATCAGGACTGAAAGAATTACACGTACATCCATTTTGTTCAATTATCTTAATGCTCAAAAATTAGGTTACGATTATGATAAAAGAAAAGATCTTTACGAACAAATTCCCGGATTCGATTTTGACGTACTTAAAGAATTTCAGGAAAAATATGTTAAAGGCCATGATTATGATTTGCTTGTTTTAGGTAACAAAAACGAACTGGACATGAAAACCCTTGAGAAGTTCGGAAAAGTTCACATTCTGTCACTTGAAGATATTTATGGTTATTAATAAATGCTGATTTGATTGTACAAAAAAACCGACTTTCTAAATAAAGTCGGTTTTTTTATTCTATTCTAAAAGACTTTCCATTATTATTTTGTTCCGCTAAATTCCGCCGGATAATGATATTCTTTTTTAGGATGCAGACATAAAATCGGATACTTTGAATGATGAACCATCTTATGTGCGTTTGATCCTAAAATTAACTTAAATGCATAAGGATCTTCTTCAGACATTATGGAAATAATCTGCGGATTTGTTTTTTCCGCATAAGATAATGAAGCATCTGCAATATTAGATTCCTCCGAAAATTCCAGAGAATTATTTATACCATGCTTTCCTAAATAATGAACTACCTGATTGCAATATTGCTTTATTCTGTTTTGAATAGTTTTATCAGAAGAATTAAAAACACCCAGAACATTTACTGTAGCACCAAGCTTTCCGGCAATCTCTGCAGTGAAGATTGTTTTTTGACGACTTTCTATGCTATAATCTATTGGAAGTAGAATTTTCTCAAAACTGTCTGTCTTAAATCCGGCAGTTATAGTTAGTGTAGGACATGGCGATGCGGTAATTAAACGAAAAGCATTTGAGCCCATAAAGAACTCTTCAAAACCCGAAATACCATGAGCACCGGCTACAAGCATATCTGTATCGTTGTATTTTGCCTGATTGATTACTTCTTTATATACCTTTCCCTCGCGAATATGAAAAGAAATTTTACCTTTTACCTGATCTTTGTATTTGGAAACAAGATCCTGTAGTTTTCTTTCTGCTATCTTTTTTTCCTCTGATTTTGTGTCAGGATAATACAGACTTTTTTCGTACGGCTTGCAAACATGAATTAAAGAAAGCTTTGCTTCACACTTATTTGCTATCATCGCAGCATAATGCAATGCATTTAATGAACAATCCGAAAAATCTATTGCAACAAGAATATTCTTCATAATAATAGAGAGTTTAATTTATAAATCCGGGTTAAAAATGATAAACTAAAGGCTGAATATCATCATAATCAATTAAATATTAATCACAAGACTATAAAGATAGTTATTATTTTTTTTTGAGAACACATCATATTTGTTACTGCAAATATTTTTTTATGATTTAATTATCCGCATTCTATAAGTCATCAAATCTCAATACATCAAATTTATAAGCCCTGCTTTTAGCAAATTTTATAAATAACGGCAAAGCATGCAAACAATTTGTTGCAGCTTGAGGAGTATCATGAAAAACTATTATATCACCTGGTTTTAAATGTTTCTTGATTCTTTCAAAACACTTTTGAGGTTTCATTTTTGAGGAATAATCCTTTGTCATCAAACTCCACATAACAATTTTAAATTTCCTGCTCAAGGCTTTAGCCTGGCAAGGCTTAATTCGCCCAAAGGGTGGCCTGAACAAATCTGAAGCTATTTGCTTTTCACAAGCAATAGCGTTCATATAATACTTTCTTACGTTTGTATTTAATCCGCTAATATGTTTATACCCGTGATTTCCTACAACATGTCCTTTATTCAGCAACATTTGATATATCTCAGGGTGCTTTTCTACTTTTGAACCAAGGCAAAAAAAGCTTGCTTTAATATTAAATCTATCAAGAATTTCTAAAATCTGCGGTGTAATAACAGGGTCAGGGCCATCATCAAAAGTTAAATATATTCGCTTTTGCTTATTCGAAATACGAAATTTCAAACGATTAGCATAAAAAATATTTATAAACGAAAAAGCTATTCTTCTTAACATTAAAAAATCTTTTTAATTGTTGATTATTAAACCTAACCGGCAATCTCGTCATTTATATTGCTATGTAATGCTTACATAGATTTACTAAATCATAAAATTACATTAAAATATTCAAACAATAAACTTACTATCTTTGCAGGTATGAATTCAGAAAAATCAGATATCAAGAAATTAGATTTTCAAGATTATATTAATATTGTTGAAGATTGTGGTGAGAAAGCTTTCCGCGCAAAGCAAATAAGTGAGTGGCTATGGAAAAAACATGTCAAAAGCTTTGCTGAAATGACAAACCTTTCGACAAAATTAAGAGACTATTTAGAAACAAGCTATTATATTTCTACAGCAAACATTATTAAAGAAAACATTGCCCGCGACAAAACGATAAAACTTGCATTTCAACTTGGCGACAATGAAATTATTGAAAGTGTATTAATACCTTCTAAAGACAGAATCACTGCTTGCATTTCATCACAAGTTGGATGTGCCTTGGCTTGTAAGTTTTGCGCTACAGCAACTATGGGATTTAAGCGAAACCTCCTGTTCTTTGAAATTTATGATCAATTGGTCGAGCTCGAAACTGTTGCTCAAAAGCATTTTAATAAAAAAATCAGCAATGTTGTTTTAATGGGCATGGGCGAGCCTTTGTTAAATTATGATGAGGTTAAAAAAGCTATTGATTTGATGGTTTCAAATGACGGACTAGCAATGTCTCCCTCAAGAATAACCCTGTCAACTGCCGGTGTTATCAAAGGTATTATGCAATTAGCTGATGATGATGCTAAATATAATTTGGCAATCTCTCTACACACTGCTGATGATAAAAAAAGGGATTTAATAATGCCTTTAAACAAAAAAAGCAATCTTAACGAACTAAAGAAAGCTATAAAATACTATCACAAAAAAACTTCTTCACGTATTACATACGAATATTTATTTATTGATAGTTTTAATGACAGTTTAGATGATGCAGCAAAACTTGCTGAATTTTGCAAAATAAGTCCTTGCAAAATAAATATTATTGAATATAATCCTGTTGAAGGCTCCGTTTTTAAGCCGGGCTCAACAGCAAAAATGGCAGATTTCGTAAAATTTATGGAGTCTAAAAATCTTATTGTAAATGTTAGACGCAGTATGGGTGCAGACATTGATGCAGCCTGTGGCCAATTAGCACTTAAAGTAAAAAATAATACAAAACAGATATGAGTTGGTTTTCAAAATTTATATTGAAATTATTAGGCTGGAAATTAAATACACAAATTCCTGAAAATCTTAAAAAAGCAGTGGTAACAATGGCTCCGCATACAAGTTATCACGACTTCTGGTATGGAAGGTTGGGTTTTTCTGCATACAAAATTAAAGGTAAATTTATGATCAAAAAAGAGTCTTTCAGCTTTCCTTTTGGAGGAATTTTAAAGGCTTTGGGAGGAATCCCCGTTGATCGCTCAAACAGCAAAAGTGCTATACAAAGTGTTGAAAAAGCTTTTGCAGAAAGAGAAGAATTGTTTTTGGTTGTAACTCCCGAAGGTACCAGAAAACGAGTGAATAAGTGGAAAAAGGGATTTTATCATATTGCATTAAATGCAAATGTACCTATCGTTTTGGGATATTTAGATTATAAGAATAAAACAGGTGGCTTCGGTCCTATTATGTATCCCTCCGGTGATTTTGAGGCTGATTTTAAAGTTATTGAAGATTTTTACCGCGACAAAACAGCAAAACATCCGGAGAGATTTAATCTTAGTTCTTAGGTGGCATGATTACGATAAGTATTATAGAATTTTTATAAATAACTTAATTCCACATCATAAATATATAAACGGCATATCCTATTCTTCAGGAAAAAATTCGTATCTTTAAATCTCCATATTCCGTATACATTAATTCAATAATATAGCTTAACTTTGTTATTTATTAGATTATTTAGCTTGTTTCAAACGAATTATAACAACAAAAACATATCATTATGAATCATTCGGTACTATCTAAAGCTTTTTTGCTTTACACAAATCATACTGCTTTTTGCAAAAAATCATCCGAAATTGTTAATAAGTCCTTGAAGGCAGTTTTTAGCCTTTTTTTATTTTTACTTATAAGCAATGTTTCTGCTCAATATACCGGTGGAATTGGTTCCGGTTATGATATGTCGGAAATGCTTTGTTCTGTGCCTACGCCGGTAATAAGCTCTAATTCGCCGGTTTGTGACAATGCAAGTCTTTTTCTGGAAGCAATCGGAGAAGGTGATATTGATTATCCTGCGGAAGCAACATACGAGTGGACAGGCCCCGGTGGATGGACATCTGCTGATCCCCTACCCGAAAGAACTCCCGCTGTTGCCGGTGATTATTTCCTTATAGTTTCCATTCCTGGTTGCGGGGAAAGTATTCAATCAAGCCATACTGTTGAAACGCTTGAATCACCTACTGTCTTTTTAGTTCCTGAGTCAGATACTGAGTTTTGTGAAGGTGAAGAAGTGGTTTTCCAGGCAATTCCTGATTTCCCGGCCTATCAATGGTATAAAGATGATGTTGAAATAACGGGAGAAGAAGAAGCAACATTTGTTGCCACTGAAAGTGGAGAATATTTTGTGGTGGCTACTGCAGAAAATGGCTGTAGTAGTGCTTCCACAACAGAAGAGGTTATTGTAAATAACTTGCCCCAGGTTTCAATAACAGCACTTGGCGACACAGAGTTTTGTGATGGCGGCTCTGTTGAGCTGGAAGCAAGCGCTAGTGGTGCAGGAACAATTTCATATCAATGGTATGAAGAAACTATTGGTATTATTGACGGTGAAACAAACAGCACTTTTATTGCTGCAGAAAGTGGTCTTTATTATGTTGAGGTTACAGATGAGAATGGCTGTATCCAATACTCTGAAAGCATAGAAATTATAATTTTACCCTTGCCCGATGTTGCCATAAATCCAACAGATAATGTTTCTTTCTGTGCCGATGAAACCGTGGAAGTATTATTTGAAGCTACGCCTGGTTTCGAAACTTATCAGTGGTATAAAGACGATATAGCAATAGTGGATGCTATTGCAGAAACATATTTGGCTACAGAACCTGGTATATATTATGTAGTTGTTACTGATATTAACGGCTGCGAAAATTCTTCAGAATCTACAGAAATTATTGTAAATGAACTGCCGGAAGTTTTTATCACTTATGAGGGTGATGCTTCAATTTGTGAAGGTGAATCTTTATTGTTAACAGCTACCACCGGATATGAAGAATATGAATGGTATAAAGATGATGTAATAATTGAAGGCGAAAATAGTGATACTTATTCGGCGACAGAAGCTGGTAGTTATTATGTTGCAGTTACTGATATTAATGGCTGTTCAAATTTCTCTGAAACTATAGATATAATAGTTAATCCCATTCCTGAACCTGTAATTTTTACCGAAGCAGAAAGTCTTGATTTCTGTGAAGGCGACGACATAGAGGTATTACTGGAACTTGAATCAAATGATTTTTATGCCTCTTTCCAATGGTACAAAGATGGTGTTGAAATAGTTGATGCCACCGATGAAACATATCTGGCAACAGAAGCCGGCGAATATTTTATTTCGGTAACTGACGTGAATGGCTGTTCCGGTCTGTCAAATACTATCGAAATAATAGAAAATCCATTACCAATAGTTGAAATTACAACAGATGGCATTATAGAATTTTGTTCACAAGAGTTAATAGCTATACCTGATGATTATGAATGGTATGAATGGACTTTGAATGATGCTGTTGTTGAAGGTGAAAATGAAGCAACATTAATTGCCCGTTTTTCCGGTGAATATGTTGTTTGGGCTACAGATGCTAATCAATGTGTAGGTCTGTCAGAGCCATTAGAAGTTATTCTGCCTGACCGTCCGATAGCTGATGCCGGAGAAGATCAAACAATAGACTATGGAACATCCACAAGCCTGACTGCAGCTGACGGTGGTGATGGGAATTACACTTATAGCTGGGAACCGGCTGAACTATTTGTGGATGCAAATGTTCAAAATCCAACAACAGTTGATCTTTTCGAAACCACAGAATTTACCTTAAGAGTATTTGATACAGATTCTGAATGC
This sequence comes from uncultured Bacteroidales bacterium, assembly GCA_964614525.1. Classification (GTDB taxonomy): domain Bacteria; phylum Bacteroidota; class Bacteroidia; order Bacteroidales; family UBA7960; genus PWND01. The sequence goes on from CAZTPA010000021.1 coordinate 14,134, forward strand.
GATAATTTTGATCAGATTACTGTATTTGTAAACCCACAAATGTTTACATTAAATGTTGATGTTGACCCTGTTGAAGGTGGAAGTGTTGAGGTAATGGTTGATGATGTAGTTCTTGCCGAACCATATGAAATTGAAGTTGATAAGGAAGTATTTCTAACAGCAATTGCAGAAACAGATTATGAATTTCTTCATTTCGCTGTTGGTTCTGATGAATTTACTGATAATCCTTATAGTTTCTTCATTACTCAAAACACTGATGTAACTGCTGTATTTGACTATATAAATACTATTATCAATGCTGCTGTAGCTGATATTACAATATATCCAAACCCTGCAAGGGATTTGATTAATATTGAATGGGAAAATGCAGACAATGTAGTAAGTGTGAATATTGTAAATGCAAGCGGACAAATTGTAAAGACTATTGAGTTTACAAATACACAGGGGAAAATATCTGAACAAATTGATGTTTCCGAATGGCAAAGAGGTATGTATTTTATTCGTATTGCCGGTGATAATGGTGTAATTACGAAAAATTTCGTGATTCAGTAAACCTTGGTATTAGCTTATTTAGGAATATTTTTCTTCCGGATCTTTCAAACGAAACCATATCATTTTTTCGTTTTGTGCCATTTCAATTAGTCCGGCAACCATTAGGTTTGTCAATACATTCTCTGCCAGATATTTAGGAATGCCTGCAAGTCGGCAATATTTATTTATTGTGATAAAGGGATTATCGTTTAAGAATTTCAGCAATACCTCTTCTTTTTGAGAGTATTTAATTATTGCACCCTTTGAAGCTTGTTGCTTCTTCCAGTATTTTAGTTGTACAGGACTGGCTAAGATATTTTGATCTTTAACCCTTACATAGGCCATCCATTTTTTATCTTCATTAAGAGCATAACAAGGTTTGCTTAATGATGGCGAAACATCTACTTCCAACAACTTTTTGCCTTCTATATTCCATGCTCTGAATGCGAAATCTATTACCGGTTTACAGTACATTTCAGCGGCTGCCTCTATCATGTGGTATTCCTCATCTGTTCTGATTCCTGCAATAACACCATTATCCTTCACTCCTATTAATAATTTTCCACCATCAGTATTTGCGAATGCTACCAGGGTTTTAGCAATTTTTCTGGAATCATTAACCTGGAATTTAAAATCTTGTTGCTGATGTTCTCCTTGCTGAATAAGGTTTTGAATATATTTTGACATCGTTTTCAAATTAAAATGTCCCTAAACCGAATTTGGTCATTAACGAAAAAGGATTAACAACTAATATGCTCTCTCGTTTCTTCCTTCAATATAATTGATAAACGATTTATTGGCAACTTTGTTTCCGCCGGGAGTAGGGTAATCACCGGTAAAATACCAATCACCGGTATTTCCGGGACAAGCCGAATGCAAATCTTCAATAGTTTGATAAACAATGTCCACAGAAGCTTTAACTTCGGGTGGATGAAGCATTTGAGAAATCTTAGCAGAAATTTGTTCAGGTTTAAAAGGTTTGTAAATCGCTTTAACATGATTTACAACATTCTCTTTTGGACTCTGCTCCTGATCTTTACATTTTTTATAAACTTCATTAATTATCCCGCTTTGGTTTGTTTCTTTTAAAAGTTCAATTGTTGCTCTGAATGCAATAAAATCAGAAAGTTTTGTCATGTCAATACCATAACAATCAGGATATCTGATTTGAGGAGCCGAAGAAACAATAACTATCCTTTTCGGATTAAGCCTGTCTAGCATCCTGATAATACTTTGTTTTAAAGTTGTTCCTCTCACGATACTATCATCTATAACAACAATACTGTCTATTCCGTTTCTAACCAAACCATATGTAACATCATAAACATGTGTTACCAAATCATCACGCATACTATCATCAGTAATAAAAGTGCGCAATTTTACATCTTTCACAGCAACCTGATCAATACGCGGCTTAATAGCTAATATTTTCTTAAGTTTTTCAACATCAAAATTATCGCGCAATTCTAGAATTCTGTCCTTTTTTATTTCATCACAAAAATCATTTAATCCTTCAACCATACCCTTAAAAGCAGATATAGCAGTATTGGGGATATAAGAAAAAATAGTATTCTCAAGATCAAAGTTTATTGTTTTTAAAATAGCAGGAACAATATGCTTTCCTAGTTTTTTACGCTCTTTATAAATATCCGCATCTGTTCCTCTTGAGAAATAAATTCGTTCAAAACTGCAGGATTTTTTAGCTCTAGGCTTTGAGCATTCTACAAGATTAACTTCGCCATCTTTTTTTATAATCAAAGCATGGCCGGGATCGATCTCTTTTACTTCTTCAAACGAAATATTCAATGCAGTTTGTATTGCCGGTCTTTCTGAAGTAACAACAACAATCTCGTCATCTTTATAATAATATGCGGGCCTGATACCTGAGGGATCTCTTAATACAAATGAATCGCCATGACCAAGCAGGCCGGAAACAACATAACCTCCATCCCAATTTCTGCAAGCATTTGTAAGAATATTTTTTATGTCTAAGTTTTTGGCTATTAAAGGAGAAATATCTTTTTTAGAAAAGCCCTCTGTTTTATATTTTTTATATAATTCTTCATTTTCATCATCCAGAAAATGACCCATTTTCTCAAGAATAGTAATAGTGTCAGAAGTTTCATTTGGATGTTGGCCGATATTGACAAGGCTGTCAAACATTTCATCAACATTTGTCAAATTAAAATTTCCGGCAATCATAAGATTCTTTGACATCCAATTGTTTTCTCTTAAAAAAGGATGACAATATTCTATACCATTCTTACCAAAAGTGCCATATCTTAAATGGCCAATATATAATTCTCCAACAAGATTAATATTGTTTTTTAGCCATGCAGAATCATTTAATCTTTCGGATTTATCTTTTTTCGCAATTGCAAGTTCACTGTGAATTTGCCCGAAAATATCACGAAGAGGATTAGAATCATTACTTCTTATTCTATACATATACCTGCTTCCCGGATTCATGTCGAACTTGATACAGCCTATGCCTGCGCCATCCTGGCCGCGATTGTGTTGCTTTTCCATGAGAAGATAAAGCTTATCCAGTCCATAAAGTGCTGTGCCATATTTAAACAGGTAGTATTCGAGGGGTTTTAGCAGCCTTAACATTACAATGCCGCATTCATGTTTTAAAAGTTCGCTCATGGTTCTTGCTGTTAAAATGCAAAATTAATCAAATTGGCCTTTAAGGGAAAACTTTTTTGTTTTAGAAAAACAAATATATTGCTAATCCTGATTTTATAATCTACAGCTTCTTTGCCATTATGCCAACAAAGAAAACATATTAAAGATCGACGCTAAAAAAAGGTGTGTGTGTTTTTTTAAAGCCTATTTCTTTTAATCGCTTTGCAGCCTGCTCAAAAAGACTATCAATCTGGTCGGGTTTGTGAGAATCGCCATTTATCATTACAGGAACGTCTTTTTTTAAACACTCGTGTAAAACGAAATCCGAAGGAAAAAATTCATCCGTTTTTCCCCTGTAAACTCCCCTTGTATTAAGCTCTAAAATGCAATTATTTTCGGATAATGCCTTTACTGTTTTTATTATAAGATCTTTATACCAATTATCTTTTGTGGAAAACCTTTTTTCCTTATTATGCATCTTGACTTTATCAAGATGGCCAACAATATCAGGCTTTTGGGTTTCTATCATTTCAATTGTTTGCAAATAAAAACTCTCAACTGCCTTTTTTGCATCTCCATTAAAATACTTATCAATAGTTTCAAAATAAGCATCTTTATCACCATCAATAAACCACATTTTATCGTGATTTTTTATTTTAACAAGATGTATGGAGCCTATGCAATAATCAAGATTTTTGTCTTTTGTGAAAATGCTGAAATCATCGGAATAAGCAGGAATATAGTCGATTTCCAAACCAACAAATACTTGGATTTTTTCTTTGTATTTTTCTTTAAGATAAGAAGCCGTTTTAAGATATAGCTGTAAATCTTCATTGCTCATACTCCATTCATTTGGAAAAGGCAATGGTGAATGAGGTGAAAAACCTATTGCCGACAATCCATTATCAATGGCAGATTTAACATAATCTTCCAGTTTTTCTTTACCATCGCAAAATTCAGAATGAGTGTGAAAATTGTACTTAATCATTTTTTAAAAAATCCTTTCTCCGGTCTTTTCTCCTTGCTTTGCTTGTTGAGCCATTCTAATCATAGAAGAAATGATGTTAATTGCTACATGATTTTCGCCACCCTGAGGTATAATCATATCAGCATATCTTTTGGTTGGCTCAATAAATTGTAAGTGCATTGGTTTTACAAACTTTTCATAATGATCCAATACCTCTATGAAGGTTCTTCCTCTTTCTTCTATATCTCTTCGAATAACTCGCATTAGTCTGTCATCAGCATCAGCATCAACAAATATTTTAATATCCATAAGGTCTCTAACCTGAGCTTTGTTAAAAATCAAAATCCCTTCAACTATAATCACATTACATGGCTTAACATTAACTGTTTCCTTAGATCTGGCGCATGTTACATAAGAATATAATGGCATTTCTATTGGCTGGCCGGCTTTCAATTCTTTAAGATGGTTAACGAGAAGGCTAAATTCTATGGCGCTGGGATGGTCAAAGTTTATTTTTACTTTTTCCTCCGGACTGAGGTGACCAAGGTCTTTATAATAAGAATCTTGTGAGATAACACAAACACTGTCCTTAGATAGTTTCTTAACAATTTTCTTGACTACAGTTGATTTCCCACAACCCGAGCCTCCGGCAATACCAATTAGGAGCATAGTTTTTTTAGGAAGTAAATTTAGGCATTTCTTTAAAAACATGAAGGCATTTTCTTCTATTTTTTGAATTTTTTTGATTAGAATGCTCTATCCTTAAAAATTTCTTTGGGAGTTAAACATACTAAACCCATATAAATAATCTTATCTAAACAAAACTTTCAATTCTTTAATTATACTAACAATAATTTTTTAATTTTATAAATAAAAAATTATATGAGTGTCGAACATATTTTGTTAATTCTTGCCATAGGAGTTCTTTGCGGTTTTATAAATACGCTCGCAGGCAGTGGTTCCTTGATTAGCTTACCGGCACTGATGTTTATAGGATTGGATCCGCATGTAGCCAACGGAACTAACAGAATTGGGATTTTATTTCAGAATTTTGTAAGCAGTGCAACTTTTTACAGAAAAAAGCTTCTCGATATAAAAACAGGTTTTTATTTAGCTTTTCCTACTATATTAGGTAGTGTTGCAGGAGCGTTTATAGTGTTGGAACTTCCTGAAAGGCTGGTAGAAATAATAGTTGCCATTGTAATGTTTATAATGCTTATTCCTATGTTTTTTAATTCTAAAAGGTGGTTGCTGGGTAAAGACATAAGCCTTCAAAAAATAAATTACCCTTTAAGAATAAGCATATTTTTTCTAATTGGGGTTTATGGAGGTTTTATTCAGGCCGGCGTAGGAATATTTCTATTATCTGCACTGGTTTTAAATGCAGGTTATGATTTGGTTAAAGCAAATGCATTAAAAGTATTTATAAATCTTATTTTTACTCCTTTTGCATTGGCTGTCTTTATAATTCAAGGACAAATTGATTGGATTGCCGGTTTTGTATTGGCTGGTGGCAATTCTTTGGGTGCTTACATTGCCAGTAATTGGGCTGCTAGTTGGGGTGCCGTTTTTGTAAGATATGTCCTTGTTGTAGTTATTATAGTTGCAGGAACATATCTTTTGTTCTTTAAATAAAAAATTCCCCGAAGGGAATTTTAAAAATATAATTTGTGGAGAATATCGGATTCGAACCGATGACCTCTTGGCTGCCAGCCAAGCGCTCTAGCCAACTGAGCTAATTCCCCTGAAAATTGGCTTACAAAATTAGCAGGTTTTATTAACTTTACAAATAAATATTTTTCTTATGTCAGATATTATTTCTTCATCGGTTATTGATTTCTTATCAAATAAAACAGGAAAATCTGTTATTATATCTGAATCTTCATCAATATCAGGTGGCTGTATTAATGAGGCTATACATTTCACAACAAATGTAGGTTCATTCTTTGTTAAGTGGAATAAATCTTCAATGTATCCTCAAATGTTTGAAAAAGAAGCTTTAGGCTTGAACCTGCTAAAACAGGCTAATTGCGTTAATGTGCCTGAAGTGATTGGTCATGGAGAAACAAAAGACATAGCATGGCTGGTTCTTGAGTATATTAACCCTGGAATTCAAGAAAAAGATTTCTGGAAAAAGTTCGCTATTTCATTAGCAAAACAGCATAAAATTAGTTCTGAAAATTTCGGCCTTGATTATGATAATTATATAGGAAGCCTGCCTCAGGATAATTCTTTTAAAGATAATTGGATTGAGTTTTTTATCACTCAAAGGCTGGAAAAACAAATAAAATTAGCCCTCGATAAGGGATTGATCAGTAGTAATACTATAAAAAAATTCTCCAATTTAAAACACTTTTTACATGAGTTTTTTCCGTCAGAAAAACCTTCATTACTGCATGGGGACTTGTGGGGAGGAAATTATATGGTAAACAATAAAGGGGAAGCTTGTATTTTTGATCCTGCTGTTTATTACGGCCATCGTTTAATGGACATTGCCATGTCAAAATTATTTGGTGGCTTTCCTGATGAATTTTATGAAGAATATAATAATGAATATCCCATGGGAAAATCCTGGGAAAACAGCATTCCAATCGCAAATCTATACCCTTTACTGGTACATGTAAATCTTTTTGGAAAAAGCTATGCTTCTTCTGTGGAAAGAATTTTGAATTCTTTTTAAATCATAACAAACAAAAGTGTTTTAAAACCCGAAATACTATTTTTTCTCTTTGAGTATTCTCTATATTCATTCTTTTATACTTCAGGATTCGAAATTCTCTTTCCAAAGTTTTCTGAATGATTTTTTCTGAATCTGTGGCATATTTCTTCTAACTCCCCATGTTTTAGAGAAAAGCTTTTTAATAAAAAAGTTTTTTACTCCGGCCGGTGGTAAATCAATTAACCATCTTTTTTTCATTGCAAGTTTCCAAAAATACATTCCTATTCTTTCCGGTTTAGTGCTTAATCTTGCTTTTACAGCATCGCTGCGGTTTCTCAAAAGAAGTGAATGCAGATTTATAGAAACTGGACAAACTTCGCTGCATTTTCCGCAAAGACTTGAGGCAAAACTCAAATGTTTATAAGATTCCATTTCTTTTAAATGTGGAGTAATAACAGAACCTATAGGACCGGAATAAACTGTTCCATACGAATGGCCCCCGATATTTCTATACACCGGGCAAGCATTTAAACAGGCTCCACATTTAATGCATGAAAGTGCTCTTCTCTGAGGTATTTGTGAAAGCAAATCCGTTCTTCCGTTATCCAGCAAAACCACATACATAAAAGATGGCCCATTAGCCTCTCCCCTTTTTTTGGGTCCGGTAAATACAGAATTATATGCTGTAAGTTTTTGCCCGGTACCATGTGTTGATAAAAGAGGCAAATACAGGTTAAGATCGTTTAATGAGGGTGCAATTTTTTCTATACCTGAAATTGCAATATGGACATTCGGAAAACTAGTGGACATCACACCATTACCTTCATTTTCTGTGAGAGCAACAGCGCCGGGATCTGCAATTAAAAAATTGACACCACTTATTCCTGCATCAGCTTTTAAAAATTTCTCTCTCAAATTTTTTCTTACAAAAGAAGTAATCTCTTCCGGTGTGCTTTCAATGGGAAGGCCAAACTTTTTGTGAAATATTGCTGCAATATCTTTAGCGCTCTTATGCATTACCGGAGTAACGATGTGGTATGGTCTATCATTGGAAATTTGCACGATATACTCTCCCAAATCTGTTTCTACAGCTTCAATGCCATTTTTTTCAAGACAATCAACCAACTCCAGTTCTTCGGTAATCATTGATTTTGATTTAACAACATTTTTTACATGATGCCTTTCCAAAATATCAATAATTGCACGCCTTGCTTCATTCGCATCCAGTGCCCATATCACCTTCACCCCGCGAGATGAAATATTTAAATCAAATTCCTTTAATAAATTTTCAAGGTTTTCAATGCTTCTGTGTTTTATAAGTGCAGCTCTTTTTTTTGCCAAATCAAGATTAGAATACTGCAATTTTCCCTTTTTTACGGCCGTATTATACTTGGAAATATTAAATGCAATAGTTTTCCTGTGTGCAATATCAAAAGACTTTTTCTCAGAATCAGCAATGAATTTATTATAAACCTCTTGCATGTATATATTTTAAAATGTTAACAATTTAGATCAGATATCTTATCTACTCTCGCTTGATGTCTTCCGCCTTCAAATTCTGTGTTTAGAAAAACTTCTGTCATTTTTATGGCAGCTTCTGAAGAAATAAATCTTGCCGGCAATGCAAGAACATTGGCATTATTATGAAGTCTGGCCAATTCAGCAAGTTCTACCTGCCAGCAAAGAGCACTTCTTATTCCACGATATTTGTTTGCTGTAATATTAACTCCATTACCACTGCCACATATTACAATACCGGCCTCAAACTCTCCCGCTTCTATTGCTTTAGCCAAGGGATGCACATAATCAGGATAATCTACGCTAGACTCAGAATGTGTTCCATAGTCATGAATTTTTAAGCCTTTATCCTCTAAAAAATTTTTTATTTTTTCTTTAAGTTCATAACCGGCATGGTCAGATCCTATTGCTATTTTTTTTATAGATATAGTCATAATACTTACTATTTTTGTTTTCTAAAACAAATGTACATATAATTAATATTATTGATTTTTTCAGATCGCTTTTGAAGGTTTTCTGTTTTATAATTTTCAAAAACCCTTCAAATAGCTAATAATTTGATAGTCAGGGCTTATGCTTATGAACAATTATAAACATTCATTGTTAATATTAACATAAAAGCTGGTGAAAAGTTTTTAAAAAAAAATCTTGATTTTTAAAAATGTCTTTTGCTTAAAATTATTTTTGAATTACAATTATTTTAAACTGTCGACTTTTAATAATTTTTAAACATATTCTAAACAAATTTTGGAAAATTTTAAGCTGTTCATAAGCATATATTTATTAGCACAAACAGTAATTAACAATTTGTTAATTATTTCATAAATTATCTGGTAATTAATTATTTACACTTATTTTTGCTCTTAATAACTTGTTAATTACATTTCATAACTGAATAAATCAATAATTTTTCGTTTTATTTGCAAACAATATTAACAGGCATACAAACGACGATTTAATAATTAATATTTTTTTTTGTTTATAATGGTAAAAGAAGAAATTGTTAATAAGATTCTTAAACTAAAGAAAGAAAAAAATGCTATTATTTTAGCACATTATTACCAATTACCTGAAATTCAGGACATAGCGGATTATATTGGAGACAGCCTTGGATTGTCTCAACAAGCGAAAAATACAGATGCAGATATTATTGTTTTTTGTGGAGTTCATTTTATGGCCGAAACAGCAAAAATATTATCGCCACAAAAAAAAGTATTAATTCCTGATATGGAAGCGGGATGTTCCCTTGCTGATAATTGTAAGGCTGATGATTTTAGTGAATTTATTAAAAAATATCCTGATCATAAAGTTATTAGTTATATAAATTGTTCTGCTGAGATTAAAGCATTATCTGATATGATTTGTACCTCAGGCAATTCAAGAAAAATTGTTGATAGTTTTAAAAAGGATGAAAAATTAATTTTTGCACCGGATAAAAACTTAGGTTCATATATTAACAATATTACAAATCGTGATATGGTTCTATGGGATGCAACTTGTGAGGTTCATGATATATTGAAAGTAGAAAGAGTTTTAGAACTTAAAGAGAAATATCCAGATGCTAAGATACTTGCACATCCTGAATGTAAAGGACAAATTTTAGAGATTGCTGATTTTATTGGTTCTACTACAGCTTTGCTTAATTTTTCAAAAATAGATGATGCAAAAACTTATATTGTAGCTACTGAAACCGGCATTATTCATCAAATGAAAAAATATTCATCAAATAAAGAATTTATAATCGTACCAAATGATGAAAATTGTAATTGTAATGATTGTCCTTATATGAAACTAAATACACTGGAAAAACTATATGATGTTCTGGATAAAGAAAAAAATGAAATAATTCTTGATGATGAATTATTGAAAAAAGCAAGAAAACCGATTTTAAAGATGTTAGAATTGAGTTAAACATCAGGACGATTATCAAAAAAAAAATAGGTGATACACGGCTTTTTAATATAATATGTTTGAATATCTTGCAAATCGTTTATTTGAATATTTTGGGTTGTTTAAAGAAATATTAACTTTATTTATATATCGGGAGAAAATTAGCTTCAGTGGAAAAAAAATACTAAGTAGTATATAAATTAGTTTTTATATAAAAAAATTTGTAAATTTGATAGTTGCATTTTTTTTTGTATTTTTGAAAAAATAAATAATTTGAATCGTATAAAAATTAATCGTTTAATATATAATTGACATGGCAAAAATTAAAATTCTAATTGTAGAAGACGAAAGTATTGTTGCAAAGGATATACAAAATAGTCTTAAAAAACTGGGTTATTCTGTAATGGGATCAGTAAGTAGTGGCGAAAAAGCTATTGAAGAAATTGAGGTTGACAAGCCTGATCTTATACTTATGGATATTATGCTAAAAGGCAAAATGACCGGTATTGAAGCTGCTAATATTATTAAAGAAAGATTTGGGATTCCTGTTATTTTCTTAACAGCATATGCTGATGATAATACTATTGGTAAAGCAAAAATTATTGAACCTTATGGATATATTATAAAACCATTCAAAGAAAAGGAGTTACAAACTACTATTGAATTGGCTATTTATAAACATGAGCAAGATGAACAAATTAAAAAGGAAAGAGATCTGTATCATTCAATAATAGAAAACAAGTCAAGTAAAGATAGCATCTTTGTTAGAGCAGACTACAGATTGAATAAAGTAAATTTTGATGATATTTATTATGTAGAGGCTTTAAAGGATTATGTTGTTATTAATACTAGCGACAATAGTTATACTACTCATACTACAATGAAAGAAATGGTAAGAATTTTACCATCTAAAGACTTTGTTCGTATTCATAGATCTTTTATTGTTAATCTTAATAAAATATTTTCTATTAAATATCCTGATTTGGTTATTGAAGGAAAAATGAAAGTTCTTCCTATTGGTGGGCTTTACAGAAAAGAACTGTATGGTAGATTAAATCTTATATAGTAAAAAAAATTGCATAAAAAAAACCGTTGGATATTATCTAACGGTTTTTTTTTATGCAATAAAATCTTTAGACTAAAGAGAAATCCACTTCTTTTTTAAAGATATTAGCACTTTTAATTTTTACATTAATTTTATCTCCAAGTTTATATTTGTTATTTGTGTTATGTCCGATAACCTGGTAATTATCTTCATCTAAATAATAAAAATCATCATCCAGATCGCTTAATCTAATTAAACCTTCACATTTATTATCAACTAATTCTACAAAAAGTCCCCATTTGCTTACCCCTGAGATTATTCCTAAAAATTCTTCTCCAATTTTTGTACTTAAAAATTCGGTTTGTTTGTATTTAATACTATCTCTTTCGGCCTCCTGAGCTACTTTTTCGCGATCGGACGAGTGTTTACATTTTTCTTCATATACATTTTCATCAAAAGACTTGGCACCATTTAGATAAGCAAATAATAATCTGTGTACCATTAAATCAGGATATCTTCTAATTGGTGAGGTAAAGTGTGAATAATAGTCAAAACCTAATCCGTAATGGCCTATATTTTCTACTGAATATTCTGCTTTTGCCATTGTACGAATTGTGAGGGTTTCTATTAAGTTTTCTTCTCCTTTACCTTGTATTTCTTCAAGTAATGAATTAAATGATTTTGATATATTTATGCGTTTATCTGTTTTTATTGTATATCCGAATTTTCCCACAAAATCCTTTAATGTTTGCAATTTTTCAGGATTTGGAATATCGTGGACCCTGTATATAAATGTTTTAGGTTTTTCGTTATGTTTTGTTTTACCAATTAACTCAGCAACTTTTCTATTTGCCAGCAACATAAATTCTTCAACAAGTTTATGAGAATCATTATTTTCTGAAAAATATACATCTAATGGTTTGCCTTTATCATCAAGTTTAAATTTTGCCTCAGTTCTGTCGAAAGCTATAGAGCCATTTTTAAATCTGATTTCACGATAATGCTTAGCAATACTGTTTAAAAGTTGAATTTCATCCTTATAAGTACCTAATGATGTATCAATTATTTCTTGAACATCCTCATAAGTAAATCTATGATTAGAATTAATTATTGTCTTGCCAATCCAGGTGTTCAAAATTTTGAAATGCTCATTAAAAGTAAAAACAGCCGAGAATGTTAATTTATCTACATTTGGATTTAAAGAACAAGCATCATTTGATAAAACTTCGGGAAGCATTGGCACTACTCTATCAACCAGGTATATTGATGTTGCGCGATTATAAGCTTCTTTATCAATTATTGAGTCCTGTTCAACATAATGTGAAACATCTGCAATATGTACGCCTATTTCCCAATTACCATTTGAATCTTTATAAACAGATAAAGCGTCGTCAAAATCTTTTGCATTATATGGATCAATAGTAAAAGTAATTTTATCCCTAAAATCTTTTCTGTTTTTAATTTCAGATTTTGAAATTTCTTTGTTTAAAGTGTTTGATTTATTAATAACATCCTGTGGAAACTCTAAGGGCAAATTATATTGCTCTATTATAGCTGAAATTTCTACTTCATTTTCACCTGGATTTCCTAGTATTTTTATAATTTTTCCAAAAGGATTTTTTGCGTTTTCAGGCCACTCTGTTATGCTTGATACAACTTTTTGGCCATCTTGTGCTGATTTTATTTCTTCTTTGGGTATAAAAATATCGTATGGCATAGATTTATTATCGGGAATTACAAAAGCAAAATTTTTGCTTATTTTAATTATTCCTACATAATTTTTTGTTTCTCTTTCGAGAATTTCTATGACCTCACCCTCAATTTTTTCATTTTTTCTTTTCGGGAAAAGCCTCACTTTAACTTTGTCGCCATGCAAAGCCTTTTTAGTATTATTCTGCTTAATTAATACATCTTCCAATAAATCATCATTTATAATATAGGCCTTACCGGTTTGTTTCATATCAACTGTACCCCTTATTATTTGGCCTATTTTTTTCTTTTTAGATAATACAGATGGACTTATTTTAAACTTTCCGCGAGTTACTTCAAAAATAATATGTTCTGAACATAGTTTATATAATAGTGGTAATAATAATTTTTTGTTTTCAGTACCTATATCGCCGAGAGCTTTAGCAATTTGTTTATAATTGTATTGTGCTTTGGGGTTTTCAGTTAAGAAATGAATTATTTCTTGACGTAAGGCTTTTTGTATTTTTTCTTTATTCTTTGACATATTATTTTGATTTCTTTTGAAATATTTGTGTTTTCTGGTCGTATCTTTGTATAAAAGTAATAAGAATGTTAGAAAAAATTTGAATATTAATTAATTAATTCGAATTGATGTTGTTTTAATAGAACTTGGGTCATTTTTTACTTAGTATTATTTAAATTTTATTATTTGATGCACCCAATTTAATTTTAGCTGATGTATAAATATTTTTCTATATTAAAAAATAAGCTTAGCCAATTTATAAAAAGATATTATTATAATCTGATTATTAAAGGCTTACTTATTTTCTTAGTACTTCTTGGTAGTTTGTTTCTTTTGTTTTCTTTAATTGAATATTTTGGTTATTTAAACAATATTGTTAGAGCTGTTTTATTTTTCGGTTTTATTATTATAAATGTTGTAATACTAATTAAGTACCTGGTTATTCCGGTTCTTGGATTAATAAAAATTGGTAAAACAATTGATAATTACGAAGCGGCCAGAATTCTTGGGAAACATTTTAAAGGGGAAATTGACGATAAAATTATTAATACTCTTCAATTGGGAGAATTGATGGAGCTTGATAATAGAAATCTCGATATATTAATTGCCGGAATAGAACAAAAATCGCAGAAACTTATTTATTATAAGTTTCAAAATGCGGTTGATATGAAGAGGAGTTTAAGGTTTATTCCTTATGCTGTTATTTTAGTGATTATTATTACTCTCGGAATTTTAAAATTACCTTCAATTTTTTCTGAACCTGCAAAAAGAATTATTAATTATGAGAAACATTATCAAAGGCCCGCACCTTTTGAAATAAACCTTATTAATGATAGTCTTAAAGTATTTAATAATGATGATTTTAATTTAGAGGTTGAATTGAGTGGACTGAACATACCCGGGGAATTATTCATTATTCAGGATTCTAAAGTTTTAAGGATGGAAAGGCTTAAAGAGAATCGATTTTCTTATAATTTTAGAAATGTTCGGGAAAGTATTGATTTTCAAATTAGAGGTGCTGACTTTTATTTTGGTCCTTATAGTATAAATGTATTAATGCGACCTACAATTAAGTCTTTTACGGTTAGTGTGGACCCACCTGATTATACAGACATTAAGAAAGAAAATTTGAATAATACTGGAGATCATAGAGTTCCTCAAGGATCTATTATAGACTGGAATTTTTTCTGCGAAAATGTTGAAACCTTGGAATTTGTTATTGATAATGATACTAGTATTTGCGAAAATGTGAAACAGGGAGTATTTACATTTTCTAAAAGATTTGATGAAGATGCTAATTATAAAGTGTTTACCTATGGACGGGAATTATATAAAGGTGATTCATTAGATTATTTTATTGAAGTTATTGAGGATAGATATCCCTTTATTACTGTGGAAGAACAAAGAGATCCGGTATTGATTTCCCATTCTTTTTTTCGCGGTGTTATTAATGATGACTATGGCTTTACAAATCTGAAGTTTTTGTATAGAATTTATGATTCTAAAAGTAATAGTTATGATAATGAAGATTTTAATAAAGAAAAATTAGAGTTTAGTTCGGATGTTTTGAATCAGGTATTTTATCATCAATTTAATTTGTCTGATATTGATGTAAGACCCGGTGAGACTTTAGAGTATTTCTTTGAAGTTACTGATAATGATGAAATAGCCGGTTTCAAATCAACTAAAAGCAAGCTTTTTACTTATCAACTTCCGGATTATGAAGATATAATCGCAGATACTAAGGAAAGTGACAAACATGTTAAGGATAATTTGAAATCTAATGTATCTGATACTAAAGAAGCTTATGAAAAAATTGAAGATATTAAAAAATCTATGATAGAACAGGATAAATTATCCTGGGAGCAAAAAGAGGAGCTTAAGAATATTTTTGAAAAGAAGGATGAAATTGAAGAATCTATTAAAGATTTGAAAGAATTTCATGAGGACAGCGATAAAAGAAATAGTCAGTTTACAGAACAGGATGAAAGCTTTAAAGAGAAACATGAGGAACTGCAAAAGCTTTTTGAAGAAGTTTTTACTGATGAAATGAAGGAATTGTATGATGCTATTCAGGAGAAGCTTGCCGAAATGCAAAAAGAGGAAGTCTTCGAAAAACTTGATCAAATGCAATTTGAATTCAAGGATATGGAGAGAAAGATTGATCGTTTATTAGAATTATATAAACAACTTGAACTTGAGAAAATTCTGAATGAAAGTATTTCTGCAGTTGAACAGGCTTTAGAAAAGCAAAAAGAGGCCCTGGATAAGAATTTAGACAATAAAGAAAGTGAAGATATTATGGATTCGCAAGAAGATACTGAAGATTTGTTTGATATCGCTGATGATTTTTTAGAGGATTTTAAAATAAAAAATGAGGAGCTCTCGAAACCAAATAAGGTTCAAAATACGGATGAACAGCGTAAAACTATCAAGGAAAATATCAAAAAAGCTTTGGATGAATTAAATAAAAGTAATAATAGTAAAGCAAAGCCACCGCAAAGTCAAAACCTTCAGGATTTAAATGATTTGCAGAGCACACTTATGAAAATGCAGGAGAGTTTATTTGAAAATACTTTGAAAGAGGATGCTAAGGCATTAAGACTTTTAATGGAAAATTTATTGAAAACCAGCTTTAATCAGGAAGAGTTAATTAGTAATGTAAAAAAGACCAATTATTCTGATCCCCAATATCTTGAACTTATTAAAGAACAACAGAAACTATCTAATGATTTAAAGTTTATTGAAGATTCTTTAGTAGCATTATCAAAAAGACAAATTCATGTACAATCATTTATAACTCGGGAAATAGCTGATATTAATATGAATGTTGATAAAGCACTCACTGATTTGGTGCAAAGAAGAAAACATTCTGCTTCATCGCGCCAGCAATTTGTTATGATGCATATAAACAATTTGGTTCTGTTATTGAATGAGAGTTTGCAAAATATGAATAGTGAAATGGCTAATTCATCAGGAGAAGGAATGGAAAGTGATCAATCAGGAGAGGGTGAACAATCATTCAAAAATCTTGGAGAAATGCAGGATCAAATGAATGAGATGCTTGAAAAATTGCAGGAAGGCAAGCAACCCATGCCTGGTGAGACGGGAGAAGGAGGGATGGGCATGAGCGAACAACTTGCAAGAATGGCAGCAGAGCAACAGGCTATTAGAAATGAACTGAAAAAAATGGGTGATAAATATGAGAAGAATGGTGAAAAGCTTGAAAATATGGATCAGATGCTTAATGATATGGAACGCACCGAAATGGAAATTATTAGAAATAAAGTGAGCCAACAAACTCTTTTGAGACAGGAACGTATACGCTCCAGATTGTTAGAGCATGAGAGAGCTGAGATGGAAAGGGAGAAAGAGGAAAGAAGAGAAGGAAATACTGCAAAATATTACGAAATTAGTAACCCGGATGAAATTTTTGAGTATAATAGAATAATGAATAGAGAACTTGAAATGTTGAAAAATTTGCCACCTGAATATAAGTCCTATTTTAAAAGTTTAATTGAAAATTATTTTTTAAACATTGATACAGAATAATTATGGTTCAAAAAGAAAGGAAGCTTTATGTAGCTGTAAATGAGCAAGATACGCATAAAATTGAAGGTTTTATTGAAGAAATATGTGATGATTTCAATATTTTCAACGCATATTTTGGCAATATTATGATGGCTGTTATGGAGGCATGCGAAACTTCATTTGTTATTATGAATGATAAGAATGAAGAGCATATTCAATTAGACTTTTGGTCAGAGAAAAACAAATTAGTTTTTAAAATTAAAGGACTGAAGGATGTTTATGTTAAGAAAGTTAATTATAAGGAACTTGACATTAATGATAACTTAAGCGAGGACTCCTCAAAATCTTCGATGATAATCAAAATGTTATCAGATGAAGTTGTAGTAGATGAAAATGATAATTCATTAAAGCTTGTTTTTTATATTAGTAGTATTAATTATAATACCAGCCTGTTAAGAGAGAAATCTGTTAACGAATATTTTGAAAAGATTCAAAGGAGTATAAAAGCTCATGAATGATTGTAATAATGATATTAGTTTTTTCTGGGAGGATGTAGAAGAAATAGAATTTAATTGTGATAAAGTAATAAAGTGGATTCAAAAGGTTGTTAATGCCGAGGGATCCACTTTTGGTTTTTTTAATATTATATTTTGTTCAGATGAGTTTCTTCTTGATATGAACAAAAAATATTTGAATCACGATTACTATACAGATATAATTACTTTTGATTATAATGATGATGATTGTGTAAGTGGCGATTTATTTATTAGTGTGGATAGAGTTCATTTTAATGCTAGTGAATATAATAGTGGTTTTTATGAAGAACTGTATAGAGTTATAGTACATGGAGTTTTGCATGTTCTCGGGTACAGTGATAAAACTGATTCGGAAGTTAAGACTATGCGTAAAAAGGAAAATGCATATCTTAAATTTATTTTAGAATGAAATGAAATTTGATTTTGATATAATTGTTATAGGTGGAGGTCATGCCGGCTGTGAAGCTAGTTCGGCTGCTGCCAGATTAGGTTCGCGGGTATTATTAATAACCATGAACCGTGAGAATATAGCTCAAATGAGTTGTAATCCTGCCATGGGTGGTGTTGCAAAAGGGCAAATACTTCGGGAGATTGATGCTTTGGGTGGTTATAGTGCTATTGTTACTGATCATACTATGGTACAATTTAGAATGCTGAACAAATCTAAAGGTCCTGCGATGTGGAGTCCTCGTGCTCAAAGCGACAGGGAGTTATTTTCAAAAAAATGGAGGAGTGTTTTAGAAAGCACCAGGAATTTATATTTTTGGCAAGACAGTGTTACAGGTATTTCAAAAAATGCTAATGAAGAATTAATTGTTGAGACTCAGAATAAAATTAATTTTAAAGCAAAATGTGTAATAGTTTCTAGTGGCACTTTCCTAAATGGTAAAATTTATATTGGCAAAAATGAATTTGCTGGTGGAAGAATAGGAGAGGAGAGCGCAACAACTTTAACTAAAAGTGTTAAAAAGTTTGGAATAGAATCCGAAAGATTAAAAACCGGAACTCCTGTCAGGGTTGATGGAAGAACAATTGATTTCTCAAAATTCATAGAACAAAAGGGCGACAAGGATCCCGGAAAATTTTCTTATTCAAACACACCAACTTTAAAGGAACAAAAAAGTTGTTATATAGCTTATACAAATGAAGAAATTCATGATGTTTTGAGAAAGGGTTTTAATGATAGTCCCTTGTTTCTTGGTAGGATAAAAGGAAGCGGCCCCAGATATTGCCCTTCTATTGAGGATAAAATTGAACGATTTTCAGATAAAGACAGGCACCAATTGTTTATCGAGCCTGAAGGATGGAAATCTATTGATTATTATATAAATGGATTTTCTTCAAGCTTGCCTTTGCATATCCAAATAGAAGCTTTAAAAAAGATCAGTGGCTTTGAGAATGCTCAAATTTTACGACCCGGTTATGCTGTTGAGTATGATTATTTTCCGCCTACGCAACTTATTGATAGTTTGGAATCAAAGTTTGTAAAAGGCTTATATTTTGCCGGACAGGTGAATGGCACAACAGGATATGAGGAGGCAGCAGCCCAAGGATTAATGGCGGGAATTAATGCTCACAGGAACATAAACCAATTGGATCCGATTGTTTTAAAAAGAGATGAAGCCTATATTGGTGTTTTAATAGATGATCTTATAACAAAGGGAACCAACGAACCTTATCGCATGTTTACCAGTCGGGCAGAATTTAGAATTTTACTAAGACAGGATAATGCGGATAGCCGACTTAGTCATATTGGTTTTAAAATAGGATTACTACATAAAGACAGAATTGTTCGGCTAGAGAAAAAGAAAGAACTTTCTCAAGAATTTTCAAAAATAATTTCAAAAACGAATATTTCTCCTGACAGCATTAATGAGTATTTGGCAGAAAAAGGAACAAATACAATAAAACAACCTACTAGAATTTACAATATTTTGCTTAGACCACAGGTTAAATTGAATGAGATTTTAAATTTTTCTAAAGAGATTAAAGATTTTGTAAGCAAGATTAAAAGACGAAGCTTTTATAAAGAGGTTTTAGAGTCAGTAGAGATTTTGGTAAAATACCAGGGGTATGTGGAAAAAGAGAAAGAAAATGCAGAGAAAATCCGGAAATTTGAAAATATAGAATTAAAAGAGGACTTTGATTTTTCAAAGTTTCTTGGAATTTCAGCCGAAGGCAGGGAAAAGCTGAATAAAATCAGACCACGAACTATAGGACAAGCTTCCAGGATTAGTGGTGTTTCGCCGGCTGATATTTCAGTTTTATTAGTATATTTGGGAAGATAATTTTATGTTCCACGTGGAACATTTTATCGAAAATCATTTTTTTATAATAATTGGTTCCACGTGGAACATTTTATATAATGTTTTTAAATACGGTTTTAATTAATGTGAATATGATGCAAAAGATTGAAAATTGCCCGATTTGTAATACAAAGTTTGAAGAAAAGCCTTATATAGTAAGTAAGGATTATTTAGTTTCCAAGCAGGAATTTAATATTGTTAAGTGCCCCCAATGCACACTTATGGTAACAAATCCCAAGCCGGAATTTTCAGAAATGCCTAAATATTATGATTCAAAAGATTATATTTCGCATACAAATTCAAGAAAAACACTTTTTGATAAAATGTATCAAAAAGTGAAAAAGAAAATGCTCAGAAAGAAAATGAGATTAATTAAATCACATTTCCAAAGCATTAAAAACATATATGTATTGGATTATGGCTGTGGAAGCGGCGATTTTCTTGAAAAGGCCAAGGAAAACCAATTTTTTGTTTTAGGTTTCGAACCAAATATTTATGCAAGAAAAAAAGCTCTTGAAAAAGATATTACTGTAATAGGGGAGCAGACTTTGCTTGGAAGAATACCCGACTCTTTTTTGGATGTTGTTACATTTTGGCATTCGATTGAGCACGTTCATGACTTAAGTGTTTTAAACAATGTGATTGCACTTCTTAAACCTAAAGGAAAAATCTTTTTAGCTATTCCTGAACACTTGTCTTTTGATGCCAAAGTTTATAAAAAATACTGGGCTGCATATGATGTTCCAAGACACTTATTTCATTTTAATGAAAATTCTTTGAGCTTATTAATGTCTAATCTTGGATGCAAACTGATACAAAAGAAAGCACTTACTTATGATAGCTATTATGCATCAATGCTTAGTGAAAAAAATAGAGGAAGAAGCAAAGTCTTCGTGCTTTTTAATGGTTTTATTATTGGAGTTTTGTCAAATATTTTCGCGAGAATTTCAAAGAAATCGTTTTCTTCTCAAATTTATGTTTTTGAAAAAGAGTAGAATTGATGAAATTTTTACTACAAATTGTTTTTGTGCTTAATAATGAAAGAATAATTACCTGAACAGATAGACGTGAAAAATAATTTTATATTATTTGTTATTGCAATTTGTCTTCTTATTTTTTCAAACATTTTTTACTCTAATAGATTGATTAATTATGATGTGGTAAATGATGTTGAAGAAGTGCAAAATGTTTTTAGGGAAAAAGAAACAACTGCAAAATTATTTCTTGATGATATTATATCCAAAATCGATAAGTCAGGAATTGATGTTATTTACCAGGAAGAGTTTTTAAAAGAAACTCAATCCGTTTTTGATAAATATAAAATTTCCCTTTTTATAGCAGATGATGAAGAAATTCTTTTTTGGTCAGATAATTCTATTCCGATTACTTCTTATCAACTTCCAAATCAAATTCATGGTATGGATGACATCCGAAATGGATATTATTATTTTTTTAAGAAAAAACATAATCAATTTAATTTTTGGACTTATATTCTTCTAAAAAATGATTATAAGTATCAAAATAAATTTTTGAAAAATAAATTTCAAGATGACTTTTGCATTAAAAGAGAATTTTGGATATCTGCTAATCCCGCACTAGATTATCCCGTTTATTCAAAAAACGGAAATTATGCATTTAGTGTAGTCCCGGAAAACAAATCTTCAAAAACTGAGAGTTTCATATTTGTAAGTTTAGCTTTTTTATTTTCAATTATTGCTGTTTTTTTATTTTTGTGGATTTTTATTAGATGTTATAAAGATAAGCGATTTTGGAATAATAAGAAATTGACTAAAGCCACTTTTCTTATTGCTTTATTTATTTTATTGAGAATTGTTCTGTTTGTTTTTGAAATTCCTTCTGTATTTTATCAAAGCACATTATTTTCGCCTTCGATATATGCAAGTAGTGTTTTTTTGCCCTCATTAGGTGATTTGTTTTTAAATGTAATATTTTTCGCAATTATTTCATTTGTCCTCTTTTATTCATTCAGAGATAAAATTAAATTCGAATTTAAAAAAGCATCAACTAAATATTTAGTTGCAGGCTCTTTGGTTTCGTTTATTTTTATTTTTCAATGGCTAATTATTTATTTGATTAATACTTTGGTTTTCAATTCCCAATTAAAATTAAACGCTAGTTTCATTAATGAGGTTAATTTATTTAATATTGTTGGAATCTTAATTATCGGCGGGCTATTTTTCTCATTTTACTTCATATCATCATTTCTATTAAGTATAGTGGGAAAAATGTTTAAAAAAACCATTTCTATAATATTTCTTTATATTAGTGTTTTCTTAGTTTTTGTATTATTATGGCTACTGATTTCTATTGATATAACATACCTTTGGATGTTTTTGGCTGTTTTACCCCTAATCTTGATTTTAAATTCGGATTCCAATAATCAAACTTCTCATAATTTATCTAACCTAGCTCTGACTTTATTTGTTTTCTGTATGGTTTCCACTCTTATTCTTATATCTTTTTATAAAGAAAAAGAACTTGAAACCATGAAAACTACTGCCATAAAGTTATCTCAGGAACAAGATCCTATAGCAGAATTCATGTTTAGCGAAATGGAGGAGGAACTATTCAATGATTATTCTCTTATGAATCTGCTTGCTCGGGATCCATACGACAATGCTGCGATATCAAATTATTTACAAAATAATTATTTTTATGATTATTGGGACAAATATGATATGCAAATTACTGTTTGCACTCCCTATGATAATCTGCTGGTAAGGCCGGCAAATGTTGAAATTGGATGCTATGAATTTTTTGAGAATTATATAGATGATTTTGCCAAACCAACTATTAGCGATAACCTTATATTTTTGGATAATGATACCGGCAGGAGCAGTTATCTTATTAAAATACCTATAGAACTTGTCTTTGCCAAAGAATGGGAGGAACACAATTATGTTATTTTTGTGGAACTTGATTCTAAATTTGTACCCAGAGATCTTGGATTTCCTGAATTGCTGCTGGATGAGGGAATTGAATTACCGGAATATCTGAATAATTATTCCTATGCTGTTTATAAATACGGGAAATTAATTAATAAATTCGGGCCATTTTTTTATAGTACAAATGCCGCTGTTTACGGAGACTTTAAAGAGGAGTTTACTGAATTTGAATTTGACTCATATATTCATTTACACTTTTATAAAGATGCTGAAACAGAGCTAATTATAAGTAAACCGAAAGAATCTTTGCTCGAGAAAATAGCTCCATTTTCTTATCTTTTTATAATGTTCTTTCTTCTTATTATTATTTATTGGGTTCTTAAGTATGATTTCAGAACAATATTGTCCCTTAATTTAAACTTTAAAAATCGTTTGCAAGTATCTATGATAGGAATAGTTTTGATATCATTAATTTCTATCGTTAGTGTTTCTGCATGGTTTATTTATAATATATATCAAAACAAAAACGAAGCATTCATTAATGAAAAAGCATATAGTGTTCTTATAGAAATGGAACACAACTTAATGGATGTTCCTGTTTTGGACACAGAGTATCAGGTATATCTGAATGATTTGCTATTAAAACTATCAAATGTTTTTTTTACAGACATAAATGTATATTCATCACAGGGGCAATTAATAGCCTCATCAAGGCCCAGCGTTTTTGAAGAGGGTCTTATCTCGGAACTTATGAACCCCGAAGCTTATCAACGCCTAAAAGGACACAAACAGCTTCTTTACGTTCATCATGAGAAAATTGGTAAATTAGAATTTTTATCTGCCTATTTGCCTTTAAGAGATGAAGATAATAACGTATTGGCCTATATAAACTTACCGTATTTTGCAAAACATGGCGAGTTTAGAAGCGAGATAGCGCACTTCCTGGTTGCTTTTATAAATATATATTTGTTGTTATTGGTATTGGCAATTGTTATCGCTTTTTTTGTTTCTAACCATATAACACGTCCTCTAAAACTTTTGAAAGATAGTATTTCAAGTATGAAGCTGGGGGCTGCAAATATTAAAATAGATTGGACAAAGAACGATGAAATTGGACAATTGGTTCAGGAGTATAATAGAATGATGGATGAATTAGCCACTAGTGCAGAATTATTAGCTCAAAGCGAAAGAGAATCGGCCTGGCGCGAAATGGCCAAACAGGTTGCTCACGAAATTAAAAACCCTTTAACACCAATGAAACTGAGCGTGCAATATCTTGATAAGGCCTGGAAAGATAAGGATCCTAATTGGGATGAAAGGTTAAAAAGGTTTTGCGTTACTATGACTGAGCAAATAGATAATTTATCCGAGATAGCTTCTGCTTTTTCCGATTTTGCTAGAATGCCGGTTGGAAAGTTTACAAAGCTTAATCTTAAAGAGTTTATTCCTGAAATAATTGATTTATATAAAGATTTTGAGAACACAAAAATCAATGTTACATTTAAGGAAGAAAATGAAATGAATGTAAGAGCCGATAAAAAGCAAATGATCAGAGTTTTTAATAATCTGATTAAAAATGCTATTCAGGCTTATGATAAAAAAGAAACTGCTGTAATTGATATCTTATTATATCGTGAAAATAGCAATTATGTTATTGAAGTAAAAGATTATGGTGGAGGTATACCCGAGGAATTAAGAAAAAATATATTTAGACCATATTTTACTACTAAAACCGGGGGAATGGGATTAGGATTGGCCATGGTGAAGAGCATAATAGAGGGGTTTGGTGGTTCTGTCGGTTTTTACAGTGAAGCAAACAAGGGCTCTTCATTTTTTGTAAAAATGCCTGTCCAATAAATTATTTACATAAACTTAATTGATATGAAAACTTTTGGAATTTTATTTATTTTATTGTTAATGAGTTCTTTATCTTCCTATTCTCAGGTAGTATTTGAAACAGACTGGAAAAGCGAGGCAGATCATGTTGTTTATGTGACAGAATGGAAGAGCGAAGCAAATGTTATCGCTTTTCTTACAGAATGGAAATCAGAGGCTAAGCCGGATTCCGGAATTTGGTATATAACAAGCTGGAAATCAGATGCAGATATAATTGTGTATTATACAGAATGGAAATCAGAAGCCGATATAATAGTATATTATACCGAATGGAAGAGTGAAGCTAAATGGGATCGATAGCAAATAATTTAAACATATTCAAGGATTTCCGCTTCATCATTAAGCACCATATTTCCGTTCATAGCGAGAGCCTTCATTTCATCTTCTCCGGGATAAACATAAATTGGAGCAATGTATCTTACCCTGTTGGAAACGCTTTCAACGAAAGGTTTTCCATAAGCAATTCCACCCGTAAGAATTATGGCATCTACTTCTCCTTTTAGCACGGTAGCCATAGCTCCTATTTCTTTAGAAACCTGATATGCCATAGCATCTTGTATCAATATTGCTTTTTTATCTCCGGCTTCAGCCATTTTTTCTACCTGGTAAGCATCATTAGTTCCCAGATAGGCCACATAACCTCCTTTTCCGGTAATCATACTTTTTATTTCATCCAGAGTATATTTTCCACTAAAGCAACATTTTGCCAATGCACCTACAGGTAATGTTCCGCTTCTTTCAGGAGAAAACGGGCCTTCTCCATCCAAGGCCTGATTAACATCAATTACTTTGCCTTGCTTATGCGCTCCCACACTAATTCCACCTCCAAGATGGGCAATAATAAGGTTTAATGCCTCATAGGTTTGTGATACCGATTTAGCGTGCTGTCTGGCAATCGCTTTTTGATTTAATGCGTGGAAAACAGAGATTCTTTCAAACTCCGGATGTCCGGAAATACGGGCGATATCTTCAAGCTCATCAACAACCACGGGATCGGCAATAAACGCCTTGGCGCCATCAATTGAATTTGCAATATCATTAGCAATAAGTCCGCCGAGATTACTAGCATGTTGGCCTAAAACTCCAACCTTTAGGTCACGAATAAGGGCGTCATTGACATTGTAAATGCCTGATTTTATTGGTTTTACCAAGCCTCCTCGACCAACAATTATTTTTATATCTTTAAGATGAATGCCTGCTGATTCAAGCTCTTTTAGTATAATATCTTTCCTGAATTCGTACTGATCTGTAATGTTTTGAAAATCCTCAAGATCTTCTGAGCTATGTTTAATATTTTTTAAAAAGAGTTCCTTTGTTTTTTTAAAAACAGCAATTTTTGTTGAGGTAGATCCGGGATTAATTGCTAAAATAAGGCCTTCTGTTTCTGTCATTTCAAATTTTTATTATTTTGAAAAATCAACTGCTGCTGCTAATGCAATACTGTCCAGTTTTGCTTTATCCGTATCTGCCCTGGAAGTTAGAACTATTGGAGCAGCAGCACCAACAATTACCGCTGCTATTTCAGCATTTGCAAAGTAAATAAAAGATTTATAAATAGCATTTGCAGCGTCAATGTCGTCGGCAACAAGAAGATCTGCATCGCCGGCCACAGGACTTACAATGCCTTTCTTTTTAGCACTTTTTTCACTTATAGCATTATCAAAAGCAAGTGGACCGTCTATAATGCAATTTTTTATTTGTTTTCTATCATTCATTTTAGAAATGATAGCTGCTTCTGTACTTGATTTCATGTTAAAATTGACAGTCTCGGCAGCACTAAGGATGGCAACTTTCGGATTTTCAACGCCTAGTTTGTTTAAATATGTAACAGCATTATTAATCAAGGACACTTTTCCTGCTAAATCCGGCGAAATATTCATAGCTGCATCAGTTAATGCAATAATTTTATGGTATGATGGTACTTCAAAAATTGCCAAATGTGATAAAAGTTCACCGCTTCTTAATCCATACTCTTTATTCAAAACAGCTCTCAATAAATTCGCTGTTCCCAGATTACCTTTCATTAATATATCTGCTCTTTTTTCGCTAACAGCCTTCACAGAAATAGCAGCTGCCTTATCAACATCAGGCTCATTTATAATTTCAAATGAACTCAGATCGTAAGAGTTCTTTTTTGCTATCTCGTTAATTTTTTTTTCGTCTCCAACTAAGATTACATCAATAAGCCCATTTTTCCAGGCGTTAATTACAGCTGAAATTGAATTTTCATCATGCGCTGCGGCTAAAACTAATTTCTTTTTTGTATTGGCTTTTGCCAATTTGTGAAGGTCTGATAAACTTTTAAGCATATGATTAAATTATTTGATTTTTAGAGGATTAAAAAATTTTTGCCCAAAAGTACAAATTTTTTTTCGTTGTTACATATGGGATTATACTATTTATTTCAAAAAAAAAATGGCCTGCAAAATTATTTTACAGACCATGTGAATATTATTGTTGTAATTTTTTGTTGATTATGAAATGCTTATGCTTTTTGATAATTTGGTTTTTTCAACATCAATCTTGGGTATCTCAATTTTTAGTATACCGTTTTCATAAGTGGCCTTTATTTTTTCTGTTTCTGTTTCTTTTGGTATAATAAAGGATCTATTAAACGAATCAGGTTGAAACTCCTGCCTGATATAAGTTTCCTCTTTTTCTTCCTTTTTTTCATAAGAAACGGTTAAAATATTGTTTTCCAGTGAGATCTCAAGATCTTTCTTAGTTACGCCGGGAAATGCCAGCATAATTTCATAAGATTTTTCTTTTTCCAAAATATTTGCCGCCGGCAAACATCCGCTTGTTTTTCCAAATCCTGTGCTTTGTTCTTTGTCAAAAAGATTGTCAAAAATACTGTTATAAGCAGGCTTGGTATTCCATTTAATGATTGTCATGATTTTTTCCTCCTTTTAATTATTATTTTTTTATTTCTGTTTTAACAAAACGAATACCATTATATTTTTATAAGAAAAATACGCCAATATGGCACATTGACAAGGGTTTTGGAAAAATAAACAGGTCATATTGGCAGTCCTGAAGTTTATATTTGATGTTTTGAATTATATTTTAGACAGACTTATTCAGCAAAATTAATCCGGCTAAAGCATATAAAGAAAGCAAGTTTTATATTGACTAAGCGTTCCGGAAATTATAAACTAAAGAAACATGTTTTATTTTAATCTTGTTTTAATTATTTTTTAACTTTGATTTATTTTCTTTTACATATCAATAATTGTAGTTTTTATGAAGCAAGAAGATCCTTTGCAGTTTAAAATGTATTCTGACCCCTTTAAGTATTTCGCTGCTATGCTTAAAGACATTCATGAAGCAAAGGATTTTATATATATAGAGATTTACAGATTTGTAAATGACCCTATCGGCATTCGTTTTCGTGATTATCTTATAAAAAAGGCAAAAGAAGGTGTTAAGGTTAAGCTTTTAATTGATTCCTGGGGTGCTTCATCCAATTATCACTTTTTTAGTGAACTTATCGAAAATGGCGGTGAACTTAGATTTTTCAAAAAAATTAAATTTAGTTGGGATACTTTCACAAAAAATCATCGCCGGGATCACAGGAAAATTATTATTATAGATAATGATATAACTTATATCGGATCCGGTAATATATCCGGATATGCTTTGAACTGGCGAGAATCTATGTTCAGGATAAAAGGCAGTATAGCAAAGAAGATGACAAAGATCTTTTTTGAAAATTATGATATTTACAATAAATTTTTTTATGATAAAAACGAATACACCAAAAGCGTCAAATATCATAATTACCTGATATTGAGAGATGTGCCTGCATTAAGATTTCAGCCTGTACAGAAAAAGCTGCTGGAACTGATTAATAATGCACAAAAAGAGGTTTTGATAGAAAC
Organism: uncultured Bacteroidales bacterium; assembly: GCA_964614525.1. Lineage (GTDB taxonomy): Bacteria > Bacteroidota > Bacteroidia > Bacteroidales > UBA7960 > PWND01. The sequence continues at coordinate 42,640 of CAZTPA010000021.1, forward strand.
ACCATATTTTTTGCCGGGCAGCAATTTGAGAAAAGCTTTAATTGAAGCCAGCGCCAGAGGAGTAAATGTAAAAATAGTAATCCCAAAAAAGTCGGATGTGGGTGTAATGGATATTTTAACAAGCCGATATCTTGGAGAACTGTCAAGACAAAAGATAAAAATTTACTTTTACATGCCACAAAACCTTCATGCTAAAGTGTTTATGTTTGACAGGAAAACCTTTTTAGTTGGCTCTGCAAATTTTGATTATCGAAGTTTTCGCTATCAGCACGAAATCTGCTTAATGGGAGAAAACAAATCTTTAATAAGACAGATAATAAATCATTCTAATGAAACATTAAAAGAATCAGAAGCATTTGATATAGAAAGCTGGGAAAACAGGCCTAAGATTCAGCGCTTTTTTGAAAGAGTATTAGTGCCTTTCAGGCATTTCTTCTAGATTACTTTTTTATTCTTCCTCCAAAAGCATACCTGTCTTTATAATATTTTTGATCTAAATGGTTTATCATAACTCCTCTGGAGGAGCTCGCATGAGCAAAATGCCCCTTACTTATGTAAATACCAACGTGAGAAATTTTCCGCCCGGATATTCTGAAAAAAACAAGGTCTCCTTCTTCTAATCTGTTTTTATTGTTGATTTTTCGACCATTTTTAACCATATCTACAGTTGAACGATATAGGTTAATTCCATATACGACACGATAAACTTCTCCCACAAAACCCGAGCAATCTGTTCCTTTTCTGGTTTTACCACCATACAAATATGGTGTTCCAAGCCAGGAAATAATTTCATTCAAAAGTTTTATGTCTTCATTACCATTTAAGGGATAACCGAGTATTTTCGAATATTCTGAATAGTTGGATTTTTCAACTTCATTCAAATATGCTTCGAAATTTTGATCTATTCTATCACCTCTGCCTGTCTTTTTATGGCTATGACATCCGAAAAATAAAGAGATGATAAATAGTACTATTATACAGCGAATCAACGAAAACCTTTGCATAAGCCAAAATTACAAAAAATCTGTTCTATTTAAGTCTTTTTATAAACGGAAAATTTATATGTTATTGTTTTTTTACTTATGTTTGAAATAAAATTCATTAAAATCAAAATAAAATCAAAAAATCTATATGAGCGATAAATTTAAATTAAATCCTAACCCCCTGGTTAGACATCTTAAAAAGCTTCCCGAAGAATTTACAAAATCGGACATTATTCAATACATTGAAGATAATGATATTCAAATGATTAACTTCCGCTATGTAGGTGGTGACGGCCGTCTGAAAACTCTGAACTTTGTAATACAGAGCAGAGAACACCTGGATAATGTTTTGTCCTCGGGTGAAAGAGTTGACGGAAGCAGTCTTTTTAATTTCCTTGAAGCGGGATCAAGTGATTTATATGTTGTTCCTCGTTTCAAAACAGCTTTTCTTAATCCTTTTTCTGAAATTCCCTGTGTTGATATAATGTGTTCTTATTTTGACAAGGACGGCAATCCCTTGGCAAGCGCTCCGGAAAACATTTTGCGCAAGGCTCATGCAGCTTTAGTTGAACAAACCGGATATAGCCTTGATGTTATGGGAGAAATTGAATATTATATTATCAGTGATAAGAATGAACTTTATCAAGCCACCGACCAGAAAGGATATCACGAATCTGAACCTTTTGTAAAATGGGAACAGCTTAGGATAGATGCTATGATGGCGATGGCTTCAACAGGTGCTAATATTAAATATTCTCATTCGGAAGTTGGAAATTTTTCTGACAAAGATCATGAATACGAGCAGAATGAAATAGAATTTTTGCCAACCAATGTTGAAGATGCTGCTAATCAGCTGATTATTGCCAAGTGGATATTACGACAGATTGCTTATCAATATGGAGTAACAGTAAGTTTTGCCCCCAAAATTACAACAGGAAAAGCGGGTAGTGGAATGCATTTTCATATGAGACCAATGAAAAACGGCCAAAATGCCACATTGGAAAACGGCAAAATAAGTGATGTAGCAAAAAGAATTATTGCGGGAGTACTTGATTTGGCACCTGCATTATCTGCCTTTGGAAATACCATTCCTACAAGTTATTTTCGCCTGGTACCGCATCAGGAAGCACCAACAAATGTTTGCTGGGGAGAAAGAAATCGTTCAGCCCTTATCAGGGTTCCATTGGGTTGGTCTGAAACCGGCAATATGATTAAAAGCGCAAATCCAAACGAAAAAGATTTTAAAGCGGATTTTAGCGATAAGCAAACCTTTGAATTCCGCTGTCCCGACGGATCTACAGATATTTATTTGCTGATAGCAGGCCTATGTGTAGGAGCCAGACATGGTTTTGAAATGCCGAATAGTTTGGAATATGCACAAAAAACCTATATTGATGTAAATATCTTTGACGATAAACACAAATCTAAGCAGGATGAACTTGCACAACTGCCTTTTTCATGCAAAAAAGCAGCCGAAGACCTTTTAGAAAAAGCCGAAGTATTTAAAAAACATGATGTTTTTACAGAAAGTTTAATCAAAGGCACTGCCAATAAATTATTTGAATTTAATGACGAAAATCTGCGTGAGAAAATCTCCTGCAATAAGGAAGAGACAATGAAGCTGGTAAGGAAATATTTGCATTGTGGGTAGGGGGT
>CAZTPA010000022.1:0-36230 GCA_964614525.1 uncultured Bacteroidales bacterium
CCCTATCGGGGCGCTAATTTTAGTGTTTTGCATTTCCTTTCTATCGATATTTGCCCTCTACGAGGGCCAAAAATCACCTCGTAGAGGTGAAATAGCGATAGAACAAATGGACATGCATGAAAAACAATCACCCCAGCGGAGTGAGATAAACTATGAAAACAATGACAAATAAAGCATGTCAGCATTTGTGTAAAACAAAATTCAATAATTAATTCACATCGTTTATCATTAGTGTCTATTAGTAATCAATTATAAAAAACAAAAGCAGATACTTCGTTTAGTATCTACTTTTGTTTTAAAGTCAGAAATAAAACTATTAATTATTTCGCAAAAACATCCACTCCTATATTGACATGATCGTGGATTAAATTATCACCAAGATTATCAAAAAACTTACCACTTCCAAATTTAACGTCAAACAACGAACGATCAAAAGAAAAATCGGCAACAGCATGAAGTTTATCATCCTTCATACTCACAAAGGCCGGAAAAGAGAATCCATGGGTAATACCTTTAATAGTGAGGTTTCCACGAATCATATAATTTGGTTCATCAGCTTTTGCATCTTCAATTAAAGAAATACTAGCCATATCATAATATGCCTCGGGGTACTTTTCTACAGAGAAAAAATCATCTGATTCAAGATGTCCCTGAAGCTTAGCATTCATTTCAGGATCTTCAAGGTCTAAAACAACAATTTCAGTCATATCAATTACATTTTTTCCTCCAACAACCTGATTTTCTACAACATAAAGCTCTCCGGATTTAACACCAACAATGCCGTCATGTGAAGTGCCATCAAGTTTTGTTCCCTCCCATGTAATTGTTGACTCTTCTGTATCAAGCTTTTTAATAATTGCCTCTTCCGGCTTTTCACCGGGTTCAAGGGCCTCGGAAATTTTTGCAGGATCTTTAACAGTTCCGCTGCACGAAGCCAAAACAAATGCTCCGGCAATAATTGGAAATAAAAGTTTAAGCTTTTTCATAGTCTGTGATTTTTAAAGGATTTAATAAATAAATGGGGTTAAATATTTTAGTATTATTTTCTGTCTTTTTAATCATGTGAATATAGATTTTTTATACCAGAAAAACAAATATTAAAAATGATACATCCTTAATTGTGCTTCAATAAATGTTATGGGAGATTTTAAGCAAATTAATCATGAATCAAAAACTGACAATTACTTAAAGAAATTTTTATCTTTGCTTTTATAGAAATAAAAAACAAAACAAATGGCAATACTATTAAAAAACGCCACATTTATAAACTGGCAAACACTTGAATTTAAAAACACAAATATTCTTGTTGAAGAAGGAATAAATGGTAAAATTCAATTTATTGATAAAGTAGAACAGACTGATTCAAAAAAAATAAAACAAACTATTGATTGTACCGGAAAGCTTGTTACAAAATCTTTTGCAGTTGGACATCATCATGTATATTCAGCTTTGGCCAAAGGCATGCCGCCGCCAAAGAAATCACCTGATGATTTTTGTGAGATTTTAAAATATGTGTGGTGGACTATTGACAAATGTCTTGATAAGGAAATGATTGAATATAGTGCATTGGCAACAGCAATGGCCTGCGCTAAGGCAGGCTCAACCTTTGCCATAGATCATCATGCTTCACCAAATTTCATTAAGGGCTCTTTGAATATTATTGCAGACGCATTTGACAAAGTTGGTGTAAATCATTTGCTTTGCTATGAAATTACCGACAGAGATGGCCTTGACAAAGCCCAGCAAGGACTTGAAGAGTCAGAAGAATACATAAAAAATCGGCAGGGTCTGGTTGGATTACATGCTTCATTTACCCTTGGCGAAAATAGTTTAAGCAATGCCGTTGATATAGCAAGAAAACACGATAGCGGATTGCATGTTCATGTTGCCGAAGACTTATATGATCAAAAATATACTAAGGAAACATACGGCAAAAGTGTAGTTCAACGATTTCATGAAGCCGGGGTTTTGGAGCTTCCAAAAACCATACTTGTCCACTGCCTGCATCTTGATCAACTTGATAGGGAGTTTATCAATAAATCGGACTGCTGGGTTGTTGAAAATATGGAAAGTAATCTAAATAATAATGTAGGATATTTTAACGGCAAAGGCATTGGCAATAATATAATGCTTGGCACCGACGGCATGCACAGCGACATGCTGCAAAGCGCAAAAGCTGCATTCTTTGTTGGACAAAAACATGACATAATTGACTACCCTTCAGTATATCAAAGATTCAGAAATGTACATAATTACCTCAGCAGAAATAATTTTAATGGTGACGGAGATAACAACCTTGTAGTCTTGGATTATAAAACAGCAACAGAAATAAATCAGGAGAACTTTTTAGGACATTTTGTTTTTGGCATAAATTCAAGCCATGTAACAGATGTGATATCAAACGGCAAACTCATTGTTAAGGATAGAAATATTGAAAGTGTTGATGAAAATACGATACTCCTGGAGTCGCAAAAGCTTGGAAAAAAATTGTGGAAGATGATACAATAAATATCATCGCGATATAATACTCGCAGCAAATTTGCTTAACATAAGTTTTCACATATTTATTATGAAAGCATTATGAAAAACAAAATTTGTGTATTAGGATTTCTGTCAGATAAAGAATTTATAGTTTTAAGCTACATCTTAAGGCAATAATTCAGCTTCCCTTATTCTTCTCTGAAGAATATTTGAATATTTTCTGCCTTTTTTAATACCATAATCTATATATGCTGTTTGTGCCCATTCTTTTGCTGTTTCCAGATCTCCCATTATCTCATACATAAGTGCCAGATTATAAGCAGAACGACCTGCTGTTTTCCTTTTAGAAGAATTAACTGATTTATGCCATGCTTCCATTGCTCCTTCCCAGTCATTAACAGTAGCACGCCTCACACCAATCTTAAAATCAGCATTGCCACGTCCTTTTGTATAAAACTCACGGTTAACTCTTTGCCATTGCGGGCTAATTCTGTTGGCATACACACTACCTGACACTATAGCTGTTTCATTAACTGCTTTATTATTATCTATTAATCCACCCAAAACAATTTGCAAAGCATTGCCGGTAGATTCCCACTTTTTAACATGCTGAAACATATGTTCATCAGTAATTTCTTTTCTCGCAGGGTCATACATTCTAAAACCTAATTTAACAGTAGCCACGCCCTCGGCATAAAACTCTCGTAGTGCACTTTCTTTGCCTTCACTATCCTTTTTTGTTACTTTTCTTGAACCATCAGTAATTAAAAAATTTGAATCAAAAGATTCTAAAACTATCACAGCGTCAACATCATGCTTTTTGCAAATTTTTTCAATTTCATCCCATGAAAGAACGGGTGGCCAATTACCCCATAACACAGGAGTCTTGTATTCCTCTGCCACGCGAACAACATTTTCATATCTGTAGCTGTTTTGCAGATTTCTATATAATGCTTCTATTGCATTGTGGGCAGCTTCTTTATTAATGCCGGGCAAACTTCCGGTTAGCATATCAGTAGCATTTGACAGCTTGCTATCTTCGGGAGTTGAACGATTAACAATTGCCAGGTTCTGTATATGTGAGCCTACATAAACAGCTGCTGGCTTTTGAACCGGCACATACACAGTGCGGGTGCAAGATGCTGCTATTAAAATAATAATTATAAGAAATAAGTTTAGCTTTTTCATAGCAATAGGTTTTATAACAGAAAAATAGCTGCTATTAGTAAATAAAAATCAAGCAACTTTTAAAATACTAAATCAGCTTTAATTATTTATAAGTAAAAATACTAATTTATGCTGAGAAATTATAATTCAGCTTATTAAGCTATCAGAAGACCTGATTTTTGAATGTCAGAAAATCAATAAATTGCATCTAATATAACATAACAGCTTTAAGATGATACAAAAAATCACCATCTTTGCATTTATAAAAATTAATAAAAATGGAATTAAATATATTGGATATTATTGGATATTGCGCCTCCATTATCATAGCCTTATCAATGACTATGAGTTCAATTGTAAAGTTTAGAATTATCAATCTTTGCGGCGCTACTTTGTTTGCTACATACGGATATTTAATAGGAGCCTTACCCATAGGCTTATTAAACACTTTTATTGTAAGCGTTGACATTTATTTCTTATACACTGTTTTTGCAAAAAAAGAAATATTTGAAACACTTGAAGTTCGCAGCGACAATAAGTATCTTTTAAGATTTGTAGATTTTTATAAAAAGGATATTCAAAAGTTTTTTCCCGGATTTACATATATTCCTGAGAAAAACACACTTAGTTTCTTCATACTTAGAGACATGGCTGTTGCCGGTTTATTTCTTGCCCGAAGAGAAAATGAACATATTTTGAGAGTTGGGCTTGATTATGTTTTGGCTGAATACCGAGATTTTAAAAACGGGAAATTTATTTACAAAAGATTGCAGGATAGCTTTATTGAAGCGGGTTATTCAAAAGTAATTACGGCAAGCAGCAACAAAAAACATATTAAATATTTGAGAAAATCCGGATTTAAAGAAATAAAAGAAGGATTGTTTGAGCTGAAATTAAAAAATGTTAGATCTTAGATATTTTATAATTTACTATCAAGCAAAATGTTTATATTAAACAAGATGAGATTTTTATTCTCATACAAACGAAGAATCATTCATTGAGTTTCCTTCTCCGGAAAGGCGAGGCAGACATTTGAGCTGTTTAAAAAATTACCCATATATGAAAATACTAATAAAAAACGGCACTATAGTTACATCTGATAAAACTTTCAAATCAGACATATTAATTAAAAATGAAAGTATTGAATTAATTAGCGAGCAGATAAAGGCATCAGATAAATATGATCAAATCATTGATGCAAACGATCGTTATATTTTTCCGGGAGGCATTGACCCTCACGTTCATATGAACTTACCAACACCTGCCGGATATTCCTCAGATGATTTTTACACCGGCAGTAAGGCGGCACTACTGGGCGGCACTACAACAATCATAGATTTTGTAACTCCTCAAAAAGGACAATCATTAGTTGAAGCGCTCCAAATGCGGAAAAAAGAGGCAGAAAAGTCATTAATAGATTTCTCATTTCATGTAAGTCCTGTTGAATGGACTAAGAATACCGAAGAAGAAATTAACAATTGCATAAAAGAAGGAATTACATCTTTTAAAGTTTACATGGCTTATAAAAAATCTATAGGCCTTGATGATAAATCATTGGAAAAAGTCGTAAAAGCAGTGGCAAAAGCAAAAGGCCTGCTTGTTGTTCATGCTGAAATGGATGATACAATAGAAGAACTAAGAGATAAATACGCAAAAGAAGGCAAACTCACACCGGAATATCACGCCGAATCACGACCACCATATACTGAAAGTGAGGCTGTTAGAAAAATCATTGATATGGCAGGAAAAAATCAGTGTTCTTTATACATAGTTCATGTGTCTGCAAAAGAATCCATTATGCATATTGCTGACGCCAGAAAACAAGCCCGTATGGTTTTTGCTGAAGTTTGTCCTCATCACTTGCTTTTAGACGACACTAAATATAAGGGTGATTTTGATGAAACCTGTGCATTTGTATTAAGTCCGCCTTTACGTAAAAGTGGAGACTGTGAAGCTCTTTGGCAAAAACTAGAAGAGTATATTATTCAAACAATCGGAACAGATCATTGCCCTTTTACTCTCAAACAAAAGCAGATGGGAAAAGACGACTTTAGGAAAATTCCTAATGGAGCAGGAAGTGTAGAACACAGAATGTCATTGCTTTATACATATGGTGTATTAAAAAACAGAATTAGCTTAAATCGTTTTGTAGAGGTTACATCTACAAATGCTGCAAAAATATTTGGACTTTATCCTCAGAAAGGTGAAATCGCCGTGGGCTCTGATGCTGACTTACTCATTTGGAATCCGGAAATAAAAAACATCATCTCAGCCAAATCGCATCATCAAAACAGCGATTTAAATATTTTTGAAAACTTCGAAACAGTTGGGGCAGCTGAATACGTTATAACTAAAGGCATAGCTGTAACTAAAAACGGGGAAATTTTATGTGAACCAAAAGGGAATTTCTTAAAAAGATAATTGTTCTGTTTATGTTTTATCCCTTATTATTTTTTTCGGCACCCGGCTTACTTTTATTTTCTTCAGTTGCAAATTTCATGTCAAACCCGCTCCTAAGATGCAAATCTCTTTGAGGAAACGGAATTTCAATATTATTCTCTCTGAATTTTTTATATACAGCATAATAAAGTCTGCTTTTTAATACTCCCGGCCTTTGAATAAACTTAGTTGTCCATACACGCAGATTAAAACTTAATTGACTGTCGTCAAAACTCTGAAACAATATATCAGCCGGAGGATTTTTCAAAACGCCTTCTTCCTCGTCAGCAACCTCCTTAAGAAGTTTTTTCACAACTTCAGGATTTTCTTTATAATGCACGGGGATTTCAAAATTAAAACGTACCCGACGATCATTATGGCTCCAATTAATAACAGTAGAGCTTATCAGGTTTGAGTTGGGAACTATAATGGTTATATTGTCATTTGTCAGTATCCTGCTTGCACGCGAAGAAATGTCAATAACATCACCGGCAATTCTTTCATCATTTTCGGTAATAATCTCAATTCTGTCGCCAACTTTTACCGGTCTTTCTATCAGAATTACCAGACCACTCACAAAATTATTTGTTATACCTTGTAATCCAAAACCGATACCGATACCTAAAGCACCTGCTATTATGGCAAGAAAGCTAAGGTCTATACCTGTGATTTGTATAATCACAGTAAAACCAATAACCAGAATTACATATCTGATTATTGTGCTAATAGCCTGTCTTATTCCTATATCTATATTATATTTTACAAGTAATCTGTTTTGTATTAGCTTTTTTAATTTAGATGAAATATATAAAAGCAGTGTAACAGATACTATTAAATAAAGGATTAAACCAAGGGTAATTTCACTCTTACCTAATTCAAATAAAGGATAGTTAAGAACAATCTTCACTTTTTCATAAAATGATGACAAATATTCCATAATTTAATTTATTTTATAAAAACATTAAAATGGGAACAATATTGGAATCATAAAGGTAGCAATAATCCAGAATATAATATTTAATGGAGTCCCGACTTTCAAAAAATCAGCAAAACGATAATTTCCGGCACCATAAATCATTGTATTTGTTTGATAGCCAACCGGTGTCATAAAGCTTGAAGAAGCAGCAAAAGTAATAGCCATTAAAAAAGGGCGTGCATCAACATCCATACTTACTGCTGTTGCAATAGCGATTGGTGTTAATAAAACAGCACTTGCATTATTACTCATTATTCCGGTAAGGAAAGAGGTAATAATAAACAGTGCTGAAACAATAACAACAGGGCCTAGGTCTCCTGCAAAACTTACCAATTTCAGTGAAATCATGTTAGCAGTGCCACTTTCATCCATGGCAACACCGAGACTCATAGCACCTGCCAGCAAAAAAATCACCTTCCAGTCAATTGCCTGGTATGCCTCTTCCATTGATATAGATCCGCTAATAACCAGGAAAACACAACCCAGCAAAGCAGCCACCATTATAGGCAAAATATTCAAAGAAGCCAAAACAATAATTGACAACATAGTAAATACAACAGTAAATATTTTCTCTTTTTTAAACTTAGGCAAACCAACCTGAGTAACAATTAGAAATGTATTTTTCCCTTTTAACTCCAACTGCTTGAGGTAATAAAATTGTTCTGTTTGAGCTTCAATCAGCAAAGTATCCCCTGCCCGAAGCACAGTATTTGCAACATTCTCTCTCATAACTTCACCGCGGTGACGTATTGCAAGAACAATTGCTCCATAAGAATTTTTAAAATCAATTTGCTTTATTGTTTTACCTTCAAAATCACTATTTGGTGCAATAACAGCTTCAATAAGAATACTATCTTCCGATTCAATATCATTCTGCATCTTTAAGTTGGATTTCAACTCAATGCCCTCACGCTCTTGCAATGTTCTTATTTTTTCAACATTACATCTAACTTTTAAAACATCTCCTTTCTCAAGAACCATGGTATCACTTGGCATAAAAAACTTTTGTCCGTATCTTTTAATCTCAAAAATATCTATTTCAAGTTTTTTATTTAAGGGAGAATCTTTTATTGCTTTACCAACTGAAGGAGCATTTTCCATTAAAACAATTTCGGTAAGATATTCACCCATACCAAATTTCATTACAAGGTCGGTTTCGCTTTTTCTTTTCGGAATTAAATGAATTCCAACTAACATCATATAAGCAATACCTGCAACAAAAAATATTATTCCAAGCTTACTCATTTCAAACATACCGAAAGGTTCCAGTCCATGCTCGGCAGCTATTCCACTAACAAGGATATTTGTTGATGTTCCAATGAGAGTGCATACACCACCAAACATAGATGCAAAAGAAAGTGGCATAAGCATTTTTGCAAGTGGCATGTTATTTTTTGCAGCAGCACTGGCAAGAATAGGAATAAAAATCGCAACTACAGGAGTGTTATTTATAAAAGCTGAAACTATCCCAACTACAATCATCAAACAGAAAATACCCAGCCAAAAACTATACTTAAATAGTCCGGCCATTAATAAACCAAGCTTAACCACAGCACCTGAGCGAAACAAAGCAGAACTCAGAATAAACATGGAAGCAACAGTAATTGTTGCTGAATTGCTAAAACCGGAAACCCCTTGCTCGGGAGTAACAATTCCCAATACAATCAACAGTGCCATAATTAATAATGCAACCAAATCAACAGGGAGTTTCTCGGTTGCAAACAAAACAACAGCGATGACCAGAATTACAAGTACAGCTCCAATTTCAAATGTAATCATAGGTTGAGGTTAAGGTTTAGGTTGAGGTTAAAAAGCGTTTAGACTAAGATCAAGGCTTTTGATATGGTGAGTAAGAGCTCCAACTGAAATAAAATCAACTCCTGTCAAAGCATATTCCCTAATATTTTTCTCGGTAATACCTCCGCTAGCCTCAGTCTCAAGTCGTTTATCAATATACTTCACTGCCCTTTTTAAATCTGCCGGAGAAAAATTATCGAGCATAATACGTTGCACAGCATTTGTGCTAATAACTTCATCAATTTCATCAAAGCTTCTTACTTCAACTTCTATTTTTAAATCAAGCCCATTTTCTTTAAGATATTTTACGGTTCTTTCCACAGCCTTGCTAATTCCGCCGGCAAAATTGATGTGATTATCCTTTATCATAATCATGTCATATAGTCCCAGTCTATGATTATATCCACCTCCGATTTTTACTGCCATTTTTTCCAGCAGCCTCAGATTAGGGGTAGTTTTCCTGGTGTCTAGCAATTTTGCGCCACTTCCGTCTATCAGAGAAACATAATAAGCAGTTTTTGTAGCTATTCCACTCATCCTTTGCAAAAAATTCAAAGCTAAACGTTCGGCGGTTAGCAGTGACAGTGACTTGCCCTCAACCTCAAAAACAACATCACCTTTTGTTATTTTTTCACCATCTTTTATTAATGCTTTAAAACGGGTACTATTGTCAAGAGTTTTAAAAACTTTTTCAGCTACTTTTACTCCGGCTAGTACACCATCTTCTTTTGCTGTCAGCTTTGCCCTGCCCATAGCGGCTGGTGGAATACAGCTAAGACTTGTATGATCGCCATTCCCAATATCTTCTTTTAATGCATGAAAAATTATTTCTTCTAAACTCAACATATCCGTTATTTTTTGTTGATAAAATTAATAAATACTTTAAAACAAATACAGCATAAAACAAAACATTAAAAAAAAACCGATAGTTATGCTATCGGTGGAATTGATTATCCGGAATATAATTAAAATTCTTATTGCTCTTCAAACTGCAATTGATGCAGCTGGAAACTATTTGATACTTTTTTCACTAAATAATAGGCTCTAAAACTTTTGCCATTCTTAGCCTTATAAGTACCAATTGCGTATTTTGAACCATCTCGTGAAGATCCGCGATGATTAACAGAAAAACCATTGGATTGATTTTTATTGAAAAAACTTCTCAGCATAACTTCTGCCTGTTTACGACTATATGTCCCCTCATTTCCAGGTAGCAGTAGTTCAATACTTGAAGCAAAATGATTAGACAAATTACCGGCACTACCCTTCTTAATGGCAGAAGCAATTTCATTTATCAAAGCGTCTGAACTGGTATTTGCAATGCTCATTTGTGATAAACCAAACATTATCAAAACTATTGCTGAAATATTTCTAAGATTTTTCATGTCTTTCTGTTTTTATTATATTTATTAACTCATGCTTGTTCCGCAGAAATACTGAGATAAAAAATGCTTTAATGTTTTGGTATTCATTGCATTTTCAATAAACACCAAATTTTATAATCAAAAATCAATCCAAAACACATTGCAAAATAATGTAACAAATAGTTTCTTTCGTTAATAGAAATAAGCTATACAAACTTAAGATTTTTTTATTAATATACAAATATTAAACATGTGCTAAAATCAGAATCTTAATATGGGTATTAATACAGAAGCTTATAAATGATTAAAATTAAATTATATTCGGTTGAATTACATAATTTTGTTCACATATATTTTATAATTGCTTATGAAAATTAATTTAATTGTTGTTGGAAAAACAGAATATCAATACCTTCAAACAGGTGTTGATATTTATAAAAAAAGGATAAAACATTATATACCCTTTGAGATAACAACCATCCCCGGACTAAAGAATACTAAAAGCCTGAGTCCTGATCAAATATTAAAAAAAGAAGCGGAATTATTATTGAAGAACATGAAAAACATAGATTATTGTATTCTTTTAGATGAGAAAGGAAAAGCAATGCGATCGCTGGATTTTGCAAGATTCATTGAATTAAAAATGCAACAAAGTATTAAAAATCTTACATTCATTATTGGTGGGGCTCACGGTTTTGCCCAGGAAATATATGATATAGCAGACATGAAACTGTCATTATCTGAAATGACCTTTTCTCATCAAATGATAAGATTATTTTTTACTGAGCAATTATACCGTGCATTTAGCATAATTAAAAATGAGCCATATCATAATGAATAAGAAAATGACAAACCACAAAATAATCATTATTTCTTTATCATTCTTTTGATAAAAAGTTTACAAAAAAAGTATTAATTTTGCTCCTTCATAATAAAGGGGCGTTAGCTCAGTTGGTTTAGAGCGCTTGCTTGACAGGCAAGAGGTCACTGGTTCGATTCCAGTACGTCCCACAAAAAAAGAGTTGCGGAGATGATTTTTCTGTGACTCTTTTTTTTATATGCGATTGGTGATTGGACCGGTGCCATAAATAAAAAATATTATTTTAAAGAACATAAAGTTTTACTTATAATACATTTTTTATTATTATGTTGTAATATTTTTGTTTTGAATATTTTTTTTTTATCTTTATGCTTAATAAACTTAAAGAATATTTAATAATTAAAAACTATCACTATGAATCTAATAAAAGCATTTTTAATCATTATTATTATTTCTTTAACAAGCATTGCATTATTACCTGCACAAGGTGTAGGACAAGATCCAATTCCTCTCGGCAAGGATTCTATTTCTGATGCAGAACTGCAAATATTTGCTGCTGCAATGAAAAAAGTACAAGCAGTGGATCAGCAAATACAATTAAATATGGCAGTCGCTGTTACTGAAGAAGGCTTAGAGTTAGAACGTTATAATGAAATTTTTCAAAGCCGCCAAAACCCTGACAGTAGAATTGAAGCTACTGAAGAAGAAATGAAAAAATTTAATTCAGCACTGGAAAGGATTTCTTCTTTAGAGATGCAGGCGCAGGAAGAAATGGAAGAGAAGATAATAAACGAAGGATTAACAGTTAACCGATACCAGCAAATAATGGAAGCTGTAAGGCAAAGTGAGTCTTTGCAAGAAAAAGTAATGGAATATCTTGAAGAAGAATAGAAAAACTTGCAGGGTAAAGAAAGAAATTAAAATTATTAAAAGGGAATATTCGCTAAAAAGGATATTCCCTTTTATTTTACCATTACAAAGTAAAAAGGGAAAGCTGTCATTTCGGCAAGATCCTCCCCGACATCCCTTAAATCTTCATCTCCCTCACTGTAATACCAGTATATTTTAATCTTTAAACCTTTATCTAAGTACTTTTTAAATATAAATAGAATATCAGAAATAAATTTTGCAGAAGAAGAGTTGAAGTACATTAATTTAAAGTGTGCTGTAAAAGGCAATTCCATAAAAATATCTCTATGAAATTCATTATCAACACTTTTCATGTATGATCTTAATTTTTCTAATATGGGTGAAAAAAAATCATGAACATTTTCGGGTCTTGATTCACCCTCAATTTCGAAAATCCTTTTTGAAGGATCTAAAACTATTTTAGGTGTCTGCTCAGTGGCAGCTATATTAATACCTTCCATGTTTATTAAAGTATTTTATTAAATTCAATTTGTAATGCAAAGAAAGAAAACTTATCATTAATTTTTTCAAAATTATAACTAATTTTTTTCCCGGCGATTTTAGCCATAATTATCAATCCCAAACCTGCCCCGCCTCTATCTGAAATTTTTGCGTTTTGAAGCTTTGACTTATAAAGTTGATTTAATTTGTCAAACTTCATTGTGCTCAATTCCTCAAACTGATTCATTAAAACCCTGACATTCTCATTTAGCATAACATTGCCTGAATACATTATTATAGTATCTCCTTTATCTTTGAGATAAAACCGAGACGGATACTTTTGTTCTAAATCATAGTTTTTTAATAATTCAGAATGCTTAAGTATATTATCAAGGCACTCAACAGCAGCTGAATATATTCTTTTATTAATCAAGCAGTCAAGCTCTATTTTGCTAACTTCAATTTTAATCAATTTTAAAATTTTTTCAACAATATTTTGATCAAAAACCCCTGATTGATTAATAATATATTGCTCTTTATGCATTTTTTTTGTACCGCTTTTTTGCAAATAATTTTAAATCATTCTAAAAACCCACAAACCATTAACATTATTTAACTGTTCCGAAAAAAAACATTGATTCGGAAAAACAAAGATAAAACAAGTATTTTGAATGTTGTAAAAAGTCTAAATGCAAATGAAATACCCTACTTGCTTTATTTTACAGTTATTGTCCTGTTTTGAACTAAGTGTTTTTACTAGCTCGATTAAGTACTATTATTAATACATTCGTACTAAATAAAAAATACAAGTTAAGAACAATTTACCAATATTAAAGAAATGAAAAGAATTATTTTTTGTGCAATATCCATTATAATCTTATCATCATGCTCGTATTATGCACCTACAGCACAAATACATGATGATAAAAATATTAACACTGAAGAATTAGCTGAAAAAAGAGAAGATATTAAACAATAACACTATATACACTCATTATATATTTTTTCTTGCCCTAAGAATTTCTCTTTTTCCTAATGGCCCGGGAAGTTTTTCTATGTTAAATCCGGCCGCCACAAGGTTTCTTTTTACTGTTCCTTTGCAAGAATATGTAAGCAAAACACCATTATTCTTCATAGAGAGAAACAACTTACGAAAAATATCTTCACTCCAAAGTTCCGGTTGAATTGCAGGTGAGAATGCATCAAAGTATATTAAATCGAAGGCTTTAGAAGGAAAATTGGCACTACAAACATCTTCATACATTTTCAGCAGATTAAAATCTTTGCATACGCTATTTTTCTCAAAAAAAGGATATTCATGTATTATCCTGAAATAATTATTACTATCAGGAAACTTAACAATACTCAAATAATTTAGTTTTGATATCTCTGTTAAGGAAAGTGGATACAACTCATAGGCTGTGTAATTTATCTTTAATTTTTTTTCTATTGCTTCTCTAATTGTTAATAAAACATTTAATCCTGTACCCATTCCTACTTCAAGAACGTTAATTTCTGTTAATTCTTTTGCTTTATATAGCAACCCATTATCAATAAAAATATGCATAGATTCGTTATATGCACCATTAACAGAATGAAAACATTCTTTTGATTCTGAAAGGCTTACAGTTTTAGACCCATCCAGAGTTGGAATAATACTCCTGTTTAAAAAATTTATCATACTAATACTTATTAAAAAATAATTGCTATTATTTCAAATTCATCATATCTGATGATATAAAAAAATAAATAACTTAGCAACGACAAATAAATTTATAACAATAAAAATATTACAATTATGACAACAGAAACAAAAAGTTTACCCTCAGGACTTAAGGTTTTATGTATTTTATCACTCATTGGTGGTGGCATTGCATTATTTTTCTCAATTTTAGCTTTAATCCCAGGATTGAGCTTCACCAGAGCACTGGCTCTAATACCTGCATTGGGAGTATTTATTGTTCCGGGAGGAGTATCTCCTGTTCTCCCACACATTTTAATGATTCTTTTTTACTCATTATCCATATTTGGCGTTTTGCAAATGATGAAGATGAAAAAAATGGGTTTTATATTATATACTGTAGCACAAATTTTCATATTTATTATTGTAACAATATTTAATTTTGGGATACTCTCATTAATTTTTAGTCTTGCAGCAACATTAGTTTTTATCCTTTTATATGCTGGCAAAGCGAAACAAATGTCTTAATTAGTTATTATAATGACATATGAAAGGCTGGTTCTTTAAACCGGCCTTTTTTTTATGCTTCTTTCAATCGTGCCAAATAGTTATAATTATCACCTTCAAAAACCAGCTCTGAGCTAAACCCACATTTATTTGCTGCATCAGACATATTATCAAAATCAGCAAACAACCATTTAAAGGCCTCTCCTTTTATATTCTTGTAAGATAATTCATACTCTATTTCTCCATAATATTTATCAGAAATATCAATCAGAAAAGAGCCATCTTCTTGTTCAAACAAATATATTAAGTCTGATGATTCAAGAATTATTTCTCCACCGGGTTTCAGAAGCTTAGAGCAATGGTTGAAAGTTTTGACAAGACCATCAAGAGTTTCTGCAAGGCCAATACCATTCATCAAAAACACAATTGTATCATACAATTCATCATCCTGAAAATGAAAAAAATCTTCGCAAACTGCATTCTTTACTCCTCTTTCTTTCATAATTTCCACTGCTCCCGGAGAAATATCCAGTGCGGTAACTTCCAGTCCTTTATTCTGCAAAATAAGTGAATGGCTTCCGGCGCCTGCACCAACATCCAGAACTCTACCTTTACACATCTCAAGTGCAATTTTTTCCCATTCCGGCAATTCATCTTTACCTCTGAAAAAATACATAAGCGGCAATTCTTCTATCCCTGAAATATCAGTTTCAATATCAATTATTCCGTCAACATTTCCATTCAAAAAATCTTTAAATGCTATACCAAAAATATCAGCTTCCTTTTTCATAATATAAATTTCATTTTTTAATTATTTTAAAATGTGGTTCATTTTCTTCAAAGTAATCACATTAAGATTCTTTAAAAAACAAACAACTATCACCATAGCTAAGGAATCTAAAATCATTATCTATAGCATATTTATAAGCTTCTTTCCACTTTTCACCCAAAAAAGCGGCAACCAATAAAAGCAAAGTGCTTCCGGGCTGATGAAAGTTTGTAATCAAAATATCCGTAATCTTAAAATCATATCCCGGAACGATTATTAATTCAGTTTTTCCTCTAATGGTATTATGATTATTTATATCCATATAATCTAACAAAGCATCAATAGCTGATTCGGCAATTGGCAAATTATCATGTTTCTCATATGGATACCACTGCTGCAAATCGAAAAAATGATTGTCAGGCTGTTCAGACTTCAGTAGTTTAACTCCCCACCAATACAGAGTTTCAAGCGTACGCACAGAAGTAGTTCCAACGCTGATAATTTTTTTATCCAGATATTTTTTTAATTGGAGCAATGTATCTTTGGACACAAGTATTTGCTCTGCGTGCATGCTATGATTACCGATTTGTCCTGAAGATACCGGTTTAAACGTTCCTGCTCCTACATGTAAGGTAAGTTTTGCTGTTTCTATTTCTTTCTCTTTAAGTTTTTGCATTACATTATCTGAAAAATGCAATCCGGCAGTAGGTGCAGCAACCGATCCACTATTATTGGCATAAATAGTTTGATAACGACTTTTGTCATTATCTATCACTTCTCTATCAATATAAGGTGGAAGAGGCGTTTTACCCGCCATATCAAGAACCTCTGCAAAAGACATACTTTTTGGTTCCCACGAAAATTCTATTTGCTTGATTTCTTCAGTTTTACCTATTACAGAAGCATTTAAAACAAAAGCTTTATTTTTATCTTCTATTTGCAGAACTTCATTCTTCCATTTTTTAGCATTTCCAACCAGGCAATTCCATCTTACAGGACTGCTTTTTGCCAAAGAAATCTGAATATCGCGTGAATCGTCTAAAGGATCAAGACAAAAAATCTCTATTTTAGCTCCTGTTTTTTTGTAAAATATCAAACGCGCCTGAACAACGCGGGTATCGTTAAATACAACAAGACTTTCTCCGGGAAGATATGATGGAATCTTCTTAAAAACATCATCTGAAATTGAGTCATTAGCTGCAATTAATAATTTTGACGTATCTCTTTCAGGCAGGGGGAATATTGCAATTCTCTCATTCGGTAAAGAATAGGTGTAATTATCAATAGAAATTAATTTAGGATCTTTAATCATTGCATTTTTATTCAATATAATAATGGTCACGAATCAAATCAGCTGTTAGGCAAGCATGGACTGGAATAACTCCCAAAATATCTCCTACAGAAACTTTACTCATGATATTGGCAGAAGCTTTAATTATTCCGTGCTCCTGGGATACTCTTCTAATATAACACTCATCTTCAAGGAATTTCCATTTCATATCGTCATCATAGCCAACCGCCATTCCAAAATGAGCAAATCCCTTTTTACAAAAAGCTTTTTCTTTAGACAAATGTACAGCTCCGGCATAAACAACAATCTCATTCCTCTCATGATGCAAAGCAACAACAGGACAAGCAAGCGTCATAGCAATATCATCAAATTTGCAAACACCAAGATTTAATTGCATCAAATCATAAAACACAAAATTTCCGGGACGCAGCTCATCAATTCCCTTAAAATTCTCAATAATGCTGCATGAAGGAGTATCTCCCCAGGATATAATTATATTATTACTCCGGCTTCCAAAAATATTTTTGAGCTTTTTCAACTCATAAACTCCATGGTAAAAGATATCTTTTATTTGACTATGATTTTTTGCATTGTAAGTATGTCCTGCATGAGCGACAAAACCCTTAAAAACATGTTTGTCACTTTCATTAATTTTTGCTACTGCTTCAGTGATGCTGTCAATATTGGCAGGATTAAACCCTGTTCTCAAACTTCCCACATCAATCTTTAGATAAACATCGGTCTGATTCTCAATCAAATCAATAATCAGAGGAATTGAATCTGGGCATGAAGCCAGCAATCCAATCTTATATTTTTTAAGCAAAGAGTTTATTTCATCAGCCTCCAGAGGATTAAAAGGAAATGCTATTAAAATATCATTCCAAGCGGCATCTGCAAAATATTTAGCCATTTCAACCGACGATACCGTAATCTTATCGACCCCTTCTTCTTTAAAAATTCTTCCAAGCTCAATGCTCTGATGAGTTTTGAAATGAGGTCTCAGAACTGAAGAAGAATCTTCAGCCTTTTTCAACATTCTGCGAATATTTGCACGGCAGATGTCTTTATTGATAATAAGAGTAGGTTTGTAAATCTTAGCTTGCAATTTTTTCTTCAACCTTTTTAAGAATTTCAGTTTCTTTTTTACGAGCTTTGGCTTCTATTTCTCCGGCTTCTTTAAGAATATTATCCATAAACTTCTTATCTTCCAGACCTTCTCCATTAATTTTAACATTAAGGTATGCTCCTATAACAGCGGATCTTGCACATAAAGCACCAACGCCGGCATCTGTAACTGAATTAGGATTTCCTTCATCTACCATAGCTTCTATTACATCCATAGACTCCAGAGATTTCTTCATTACTTTGAAAGGAACCTCAATTGCATACTTAGTAGCATCTTCAATTGCTTGTTTGCGGAATTTTTTATCCTCATCAGATGATTTGGGTAGAGCAAAAGCATCCATAATTTTATTAAAAGCTTTTGTATCCTCGTCAACAAGGCGGATTAATTCATCCT
This sequence comes from uncultured Bacteroidales bacterium, assembly GCA_964614525.1. Classification (GTDB taxonomy): domain Bacteria; phylum Bacteroidota; class Bacteroidia; order Bacteroidales; family UBA7960; genus PWND01. The sequence goes on from CAZTPA010000022.1 coordinate 18,162, forward strand.
TTATAGCTTGTCCTTTTTCAGCCCAATTGCTAAAGAAATCCCATCTGTCATCCCAGCCACGCTTATGAGAAGAAAGATTTGCAACCATTGTAGCCAAAGAAATGCCAAGAGAAGCAATATAAGCAGAAATTGAACCGCCGCCCGGTGCGGGAGACTCACTGGCAGTTTCATCTGCAAACTCCTGAAGATTCATATCCACAAGTTTACTGCCGCTGTCATCATCAATCATAAATTCAATTATTTTCTCTTTAGGATTAAAAGGTTTTAGTTCATCTAATCCCAGTGATTTCACAGCGATCTTAATAATCTCATCCTGAGAAACGCCTAAGCTTCTCTGCTGTTTTGCAAGAAAATATTTTCCTGCATCAATCATAGTTTTAAGAGGAACTAAACCGACAAGTTCGGATCCTGTTACTCTCACACCTCTGGCTTCAGCTTTCTTAAAAACCTCTTCATAAGCCAGGTGAACCGGTGTTATACTTATATTTGTCAGATTCATAGAAATCTGTGCAATGCCATACTCTTCGATAAACCATCCAATAGCTTTTACAGCCTTCAGAGTACCTGGAATATATACGGGATTTCCTTTTTCATCAAGAACTTTTTTCCCTGTAATAGGGTTTCCTTCTCTTTTTACACGGCCTTTTTCGCGCACATCAAATGCTATTGCATTCGCTCTTCTGGTAGATGTAGTATTTAAATTGATATTATAAGCAACTAAAAAGTCACGTGCTCCGACAGCTGTTGCACCGCTATATGGATTAAACTCCGAGGGGCCAAAATCCGGAGCCCATTCCGATTTTTTGAATTTAATGGCCAAACCCTCATATTCACCGCTACGGCAATATGCAAGATTTCTTCTTTCGGGAAGATTTGCTGCATTTTCATAACAATAAACAGGAATTTTTAATTCTTCTCCTATACGCTTTGCCAATTTATGGGCATATTCAACAACTTCTTCCATAGTAATATTAGCTACAGGAACCAAAGGACAAACATCTGTTGCGCCCATGCGCGGGTGAGCTCCTTTATGCTTGCTCATGTCTATAAGTTCAGAAGCTTTTTTTACAGCTCTGAATGCAGCTTCAATAACCTCCTCAGGAGTTCCAACAAATGTAACAACTGTGCGATTTGTAGCTTTGCCGGGATCTACATCGAGCAGCTTAACACCTTCAATTGCTTCAATTTCAGTAGTAATCTGGTTAATAATACCCATATCACGGCCTTCACTAAAATTGGGGACACATTCAATTAATTTTTTCATAATGGGAATATTTTTTGGTTTTTTGAAATTTTCGATAATTTTTCTACGAAAATACTAAGTGCTAATCAAATAATAAAAAAACAAGCTAAAAAAAAAGCCCTTATTTTTTAAGGGCTTATATCTTTTTATAAGGAAAACTAAAAAATACTAGTATTTTCTTTCCTTAATTCTTGCTTTTTTACCTCGTAATTCACGTAAATAGAAAATTCGAGCTCTTCTAACCTGTCCACGACGATTAACGTCAATCTTTTCAATAAAAGGTGAGTTATAAGGAAAAATTCTTTCGACACCAATATTGCTTGAAATTTTTCTAACTGTAAAAGTCTTTGTAAAGCTCTCTCCTCTAACCTGAAGAACTACGCCTTGAAAAGGCTGAACTCTTTCTTTGTTACCTTCTTTGATTTTATAGTGAACTGTAATCGTATCACCGGCACTAAACACAGGCCATTCTTTCTTTTCAATCATGGTATCCTGCGCTAACTTCATTATCTCACTCTTATTCATCGTTGTATATATTTTATTATTCTTACGACCTAAGTTTTAAAGGAGTGCAAATTTAGACATTAATTTCGAAATACAAAACAATAGATTGCAATTTTATTTAATATTTTTTTGTGAGTGGGTATAGTCATTATTTAATGAGCCTAAATATATGTGATATTTATTCTATCAGAGTTGTATAGGATATTTCTTTTCGAAATTATCACAATTTTTTATCAAACCTGTATTAAAAGAATATCAAATTACCATTTTAATGAATTTTACAATAATTATTCATTTCTCTTTTCACATAAGATTGATTTATTTACTTTTACAAGAAGAAAACAAAAAAAACAAAAAAATGAAAAAATTTGGATTAATATTTATACTGATATTTGCCTGCACAAGCATAGCAAATGCGGGTTTGATAAATTATGGTATAAAAGGCGGACTTAATTTCGCTAATTTATCCGGCACAGACTGGCATGCGGCTTCCTATTATAAAACAAGCTTTCATGCAGGAGCATTTATTGATGTGAATTTACTAGGCATAGTGGGAGTAGAATCAGGAGTCTATTTTTCTCAAAAAGGCTGGGTTGCTGTTACTAAAGATGAATACGGAGAAATTTTCCAGAAATCAAATTTTTCATTTAATTATATTGACATACCTATTTTGCTTCGTTTTAAACCAATTCCTCTGATAAGTTTGTTTGTTGGTCCACAAGCATCATTTTATCTAAACAACAAATATGTTATTATTGATTCAGAAGGTTTGGAAAATTCATACACAGAAGAATATGAAGATTTTGATTTTTCCAGTCCGGATCTTTCTTTAGTTGTAGGTACACATACGAATCTTCCCCTTGGCTTTTTTATTAGCGCAAGTTACGAGATGGGATTTATACCTTTATATACAAATAAGCACAAAATATACAATAGGGTAATAAAAATATCAGCCGGGTATAAATTTTAAAAGACTTCTATAACATTAACCCATTTATAAAAAATCAGATGGAAGGGCACTTAATCAAGTAAATCCGGCCTTCTTTTCTTTGTTCTTTCAATCGCTTGTTTGTGTTTCCATTCTTCAATTTTTTTCTCATGTCCTGAAAGCAATATTCCAGGTACTTCCCATTCTTTGAACTTTGCCGGACGAGTATAAACAGGTGGTGAGAGTAAATCATCCTGAAAAGAATCAGACAAAGCGGAAGTTTCATCACCTATTACACCCGGAATAATTCTAATTATACTGTCACACAAAACCGCTGCAGGGATCTCTCCGCCCGATAAAACATAATCGCCGATAGATATTTCTTTAGTTATATAGTGTTCGCGTAATCTTTCATCTATACCTTTATAATGACCACAAAGCACAATTATATTCTTCAAGGTAGATAAATGATTAACACTAGATTGAACTAATTTCTCTCCATCCGGTGTGAGAAAAATAATTTCATCGTATTCTCTCTCAGATTTAAGTTTTTCGATACACTTTGCAATGGGCTCTATCATCATAACCATCCCCGCTCCTCCTCCAAAAGGATAATCATCAACACGTTTGTGTTTATTTGTTGAATAATCACGGATATTATGTAAATGTATTTGTACGAGGCCTTTTTCTTTTGCTCTCTTAATAATTGAGCAGGAAAATGGACCATCAAACATCTCCGGGAAAATAGTTAAAATATCAATTCTCATAAAATCTCTTTTCAATATTATATTCTGCAGCTATTTGCAGATAATACTATGGTAAAGCAAGACAGCATAATAATATTCATTTTTTATACAAATATAGAGCATGCTAAATGAAATTTTCTTAAAATAAGTTAATTTATCTTTTTATTATAAAAATATATTTTATACCTTTATTCTCGATTTATCAATGTTATTTTTCTATATACACTCCATGTGTCTTGTCATATCTTAAATTATCTATAATAACACAAACTTAACAAAACCAAATTCTTAATTACAAATCAACAAAAACCTATTAATTATGAAAAAAATATTACTTCTTATTAGTATTTCTCTTGTTGGATTTTCATTAACTGCCCAAGAGAAAATAATTAAGCTATCCTCAACCACAGAATCAATAACAAAAAGCGAACCCATTACTAAGATGGGAAAATTCACATTGTGGTATCAGGAAGAATCAGCTACAGGCTGGGCATCCCAAGATTTTGGGGAAGGAATGAACCAATATAGTTGTCAGGCAGCAGATGATTTTGTAGTAACAAATGGCCCGTGGTCAATAACTGTATTATCTTGCTATGGTTCCGGTGGTAGTGGAGGCGGACTTGAGAATGTTCATGTATATTTTTACGAAGACGATTCCGCCATTCCCGGTGCATTAATACAAGAATTTATAACAATTCCATGTGTCACAGAAAATAAAAGCGGAACTGTAACAATAGAATTACCGGAAACAGTAGTACTTGAAAACGGAACTTACTGGGTAAGCATAGTTGCAGATATGGATGCTGATCCTCTAGGTCAATGGTACTGGAATGAAGCAGTGACAAGTAATGGTGCATTATGGAACTGGAAAAATCCCAATGATGGTTTTGGAACTGGTTATACTGACTGGGGTACAGGACAGGATGCATTAGGATCCGCAGAACATGACTTATCCCTGGGTATTTACGGCATACCTGCATCAGATTCGTGGATTACTTCATATGAGATTATGCCTGAAGCAACAGTTTTAGGATCTTCGGCCTATAATCCTGATGATAATTTACTTTATACATTTGGTGGCGAACCAACTTATACTGGCTTGTTTATTTATGATGTGGAAAACGACTCTTGGGCCAGCGGTGCAGCATTGTTGGGTGATTCAAACTATGGCAGTGCTGTGTATGCGAATGGAGTTGTATATGCCAACCAGGGACAAGGTCCGACAGGATACACAACAGCCTTTTGGGCCTATGATGTAAACGACGATTCATGGTCAGTAAAACAAAATATTCCCGAGGCTATTGCATGGGGAGATATGGCATATTGCGAAGCTAATAATGTGATATATTTTGCCGGTGGACATGATATGTCTGCTTTTAAAGACGAAGTTTATGTATATAGTATAGAACATAATGAGTGGGAAACTGCAATCCCATTGCCTGAAAAAAAGGCAGGTGGCAAAATTGTTTGTGATAATGAAACATTGTTTTACATTGGGGGTGCAAATGAAGATGGTAGTACCCTTTCCAATAAAGTTTTTAAAGGAATAATAAACCCGAATGACGCGGCAGATATAAGCTGGAGCGCAGTATCTTCAATGCCTGTAGCAGTTTATAAGCACCAGCTTGCAAACTTTGGTTCCGGCAAATTAATTGTAAATGGAGGCAATGATGGTGTTGGCGGATATAATACAGCAATTCCTTCTACATTTATCTATGATATATATGATGATGAGTGGACCCAGGTAGCGGATAAAAACACGGCTGTTAACTACGGTGCCTGTGGCACATTTCATTATGATGGCAATTCAGTATTTGTTGTTGCATCCGGTTATACTGGTTCAGAAAATATCAAATATGCGGAAATGTATTATGCTGAGACAAAATACAGGGTAACATTCAAAGTAGATGGAGGAAATGGAGTGATAACAGCCACTTCCGATGAAAACGGAATTTCAAATGGTGATTACATAACTGAAGGCTCAGATATAACATTTTATGCAATTGCTGATACCGGCTATAAAGTAAAGGCATGGGTAGTAAATGGCACCACCCTCTCTCATACTGATAATAGTTATACTTATCCTGGCCTTGATAAAGATGTTGATGTTGCTGTAGAATTCGAAGCTACAACACTTATTGAGGAAGTAACAATAAATGATGTGAATGTGTATCCAAATCCTTTCAGAGATGAAATAATTATATCAAATGCTTCTGCTATTAATCATATAATAATTACCAATATAATGGGAACAGAAATAATGAACATTAAAGCAGACGGAGATAAAATCATAAACACAAAAAACCTGGCAGCAGGAATATATTTCTTATCCTTTGTTTCTGAAGATGGTGAACGAATTGTTCGCAAATTAGTTAAACAGTAAACTTTACAAAGCATTTTGTCGCTTTGAGAATATATAGGCCCCAAAATTTCAGATTTCGGGGCCTTATTTCTATAAACCACAACATATATATTAGAAATTAAACATTCTTCAATATATTTGTAAAAACATATTGAAGAAATTGGAAACTATAATAAGCGATATTAAAGAATTTCTGGATGAAAAGGTTGACAAGTACAACAATCCCGATTTTATAGAATCTGACCCTATCTCTATTCCTCATTCTTTTGAATATAAAGAAGATATCGAAATTTCAGGCTTTCTTGCTGCCACTATTGCATGGGGCAACAGAAAATCCATAATCAATAATTCATTCAAAATAATGAAATTAATGGGTAATTCCCCCTATGATTTTATTACAAATCACAAAGAACATCATCTTGAGAGATTTGATAATTTCGTGCACAGAACTTTTAATCCCACCGATATGAAATTCTTCATTAAAGCACTTAAGAATATATACTTTCATCACGGCGGACTTGAGAAATTGTTTGCTCATTCATCAACAGACACATCAACTCAACAGGCAATACATGAGTTTAAAAAAGTATTTTTTTCAATAGATCATCCGGCAAGAACTACAAAGCACATCTCCGATCCAATGAGAGGTTCCGCTGCAAAAAGAATAAACATGTTTCTGCGATGGATGGTGAGAAAAGATAAGCGCGGTGTTGATTTTGGAATATGGGAAAGTATAAAACCCTCTGCCCTGTCTTGTCCGCTGGATGTTCATTCGGGAAATGTTGCAAGAAAACTGGGATTGCTAAACCGTAAGCAAAATGATGCAAAAGCACTTCAGGAACTAGATTCAAATTTGCGCACAATGGACAAAACCGATCCTGTAAAATATGATTTTGCATTGTTTGGACTGGGTGTTTTTGAGAAGTTTTAGACTTTGAAATATCTCATATTTATTTATCGATTAATAAAACAGAAGAGTTGGTTATATTTTATAATGTCTAGTGTTTTATAATTTAGAAACAACTTCTTCGGCATTCAAATAATTACCAACAATTTTATTATTTATAAAACTGAAATTTTATTAAAGCAATAGGATAATCAAACAGAACTTTGTAATTTTACGGTTCTTGAAAAACAGATTTATTTTAAAACACTGAAATCCAAATATTTATTAATAAATATAAACATATAAAAACATGAGTAAAGTATTAGGCGGATTGAATCCGAAAGCAGTTTGGGAAATCTTTGAAGAGATTTGCAATATTCCTCACCCATCAAAGCATGAAGAAAAAATTATTGAATACACAAAAAATTTCGGAAAAAAGCTTGGGTTGGAAGTATCTGAAGATGAAACCGGCAATGTTGTTATAAAAAAACCTGCTACTGCAGGGATGGAAGATAGACAAACTATCATTTTGCAGGGACACCTTGACATGGTTCCTCAAAAAAACAATGACAAAGACCATGATTTCACAAAAGATCCAATAGAACCGTTTATTGACGGTGAATGGGTAAAAGCAAAAGGAACAACCTTAGGTGCTGACAATGGAATTGGAGCAGCAGCTGCACTAGCTATACTACAAGACAATAGTCTAAAGCACGGACCTATTGAAGCGCTTTTCACTGTTGATGAAGAAACAGGAATGGGAGGCGCATTCGGTTTGAAACCAGGATTTCTAAACGGAGATATTCTTCTTAATCTTGACTCTGAAGATGAAGGCGAATTATATATTGGCTGTGCCGGTGGTATCGACACTAATGTTTCTTTTAAATATAAAGACGAAACTGTAGCTGTTGATCATATAGCCTATAAACTGGAAGTAAAAGGATTAAAAGGCGGGCACTCCGGCTTAGATATTATTTTAGGGCGTGGCAATGCCAATAAAATTCTTAACAGAGTGTTGTGGACAGCAAATCGCGAATTAGGCCTGCAACTCGCCTCAATAGATGGAGGAAGCCTTAAGAACGCAATTCCAAGAGAAGCTCATGCAATCATTACAATTCCTGAAGCAAATGCGCCAAAATTTGAATCTTTGGTAAAAGAAACAGAAGCAATTGTTAAAAAAGAATTGGGCAATGTTGATCCCGGTTTATCGCTAACTGCAGAAAAAACAGAAACTCCAAAAGCTATTATTGAACAAAAAGTTGCCAAAAACTTCTTTAACGCTATATACGCTTGCCCTAACGGAGTGATGGGAATGATAAGTGACATGCCGGAGATTGTTGAAACCAGCACAAACCTAGCAATCTTAAAATCAGAAAATAATGAAATTGAAGTTTCAAGTTTACAAAGAAGTTCTGTTGATTCAGCTAAAGATGATTTAGCAAATATGATCAGATCGGTATTTGAATTAGCAGAAGCGGAAGTTGAGCACGAAGGTGCATATCCTGGATGGAAACCAAATGTAAACTCTCCTATTCTTAAAACAATGAAGGAAGTTTATAATAATAAATTTGGCAAAGTACCTGAGCAAAAAGTAATTCATGCAGGACTGGAATGTGGTCTTATTGGAGGTGTTTATCCAAATCTGGACATGATATCTTTTGGACCTACAATCAAGAACCCTCACTCACCGGATGAGAAAGTAAATATCAAATCCGTGCAGCTATTTTGGGATTTTCTTGTTGAAACATTAAAAAATGCTCCAAAAAAATAAAGAAAGTTTCATCTAACTCATTGTGAGTTAAAATAAATTTTTTAACTTTGCAGTCCTAAAAAATCAAGCAATTACTTAAGGCCGTTTAGCACATGGTAATATTATTAGGAAAACGAGATTAGATATTCAGAAAATAAAAACATTTAAATAAAATGAAAAGGACATATCAACCTTCGAAAAGGAAAAGGAAAAACAAGCACGGATTTGCAACAAGAATGGAATCTGCCAATGGACGTAAAGTTTTAGCTGCAAGAAGAGCAAAAGGTAGAAAAAGACTTACCGTGTCTAGTGAGAAAACTCACAAATAGTATTCTTAATTATTTTATTTTTTTAATAAAGCAGAAGTCTGTATTACAGATTTCTGCTTTATTTGTTATTAGGCGTTTACTTTAAAAAGAAGTAAAACTCCTGATATTTTTTATATTTTTGCGTATTAAAAATATACTTCAATAACTTTATGACCGCATTACTAATAAAAGACAATAAATAATGCTTAGAATCATAGGAATTTTTATTTTAATATATATTTTCTTCAGGATACTGGTAGGAATAATTATCCCCTGGGCTCTTAGAACGTATCTTAAAAAGCAAAGGGAAAAATATTATAACGAAAATACATCAAGACAAAAGCAATCGAGACAATATAAAAAAGACGACATCAATATTTCGGTTGACGAAGAGAAAAGTTCAACCCAATCGGACAATATAGGAGAATATGTTGATTATGAAGATATTCCCACGGAAAAAAATAAAGAAAAGGAATAACTCTTTTATGCTAAAATAACAAAAACATGAAAAATCTTATTTCAAAAGACATAAGCCGGAAACAAATTTTCCCTTACCCTCTAATTATAGCACTCTTTGCTGTAATGGCCATAATATATGTAAGCCCTATACTTGAAGGGAAAAAAATCAATCAGCCCGACATTGTTAAATTTGAAGGCATGTCAAAGGAGGTAAAAGATTTTCGAGAAGAAACCGGTGAAGAAGCTTTATGGACAAACTCGATGTTTGGAGGAATGCCGGCTTTTCAAATATCTGTTGAATATCCCAATAATATTTCTAATTTCTTACATAATGTTATGACATTATGGTTGCCCCGCCCTGCTGATATGATATTTTTATATTTTGCAGGTTTTTTTATTTTTCTTTTGCTTTTAAGACTTAATCCATGGCTGGCATTTTTAGGTGCTGTTGCTTTTGCATTATCATCATACAATTTTATTATTATCTCAGCAGGACATAATTCAAAAGCTGTTGCAATAGCATATATGGCGCCGGTTCTGGGTTCAATAATACATACTTTCAGGGGCAAATATCTTACAGGAGGAATTTTGTTTGCAATATTTCTTTCTTTACAGCTATTTGCAAACCATTATCAAATAACATATTACCTGCTAATTATTGTTGTGTTTTATGGATTATTTGAGCTAATAAGAAAAATCCGGCAGGGAGAAAGCACCAAATTTTTTAAAGCATTAGGAATACTGGTTCTGGCAGCAATTTTATCTATTGGCATAAATTTCAGTCGCATTTGGACAACCTACGAATATACTGAGGAAACTATGCGAGGTGGCTCCGAGCTTTCATTGACAGAAAAAACAAAAGGGCTGGATATTGATTATATCACTGCATGGAGTTATGGAGTTGCAGAAACTTTTTCGCTGATAATTCCAAACATCAAAGGTGGTGAAACAAAGGCTATTGGAGAAAATAAATCAGCCATGGAAGAAGTTGATCCCAGGTTTAAAAATGAAATTGCACGACAAAATCATTATTGGGGTGATCAACCTTTTACGTCAGGGCCTGTATATGTTGGTGCTATTGTTATTTTCTTTTTTATTTTAAGTTTATTTTATATAAAAGGGCCTATTAAATATGGGTTGCTTGCTGCTACAATACTTTCTATTATGCTGGCATGGGGAAAAAATTTCTTGCCTCTTACAGAGTTATTTGTAAACTATGTGCCGGGATATGATAAATTCAGAGCAGTATCCATGACTTTGACAATTGCAGCTTTCTGTATTCCGGCTCTTGCTGCCTTGGGGATTTCCAAAATAATTGAAAAACCGGAAATTTTTAATTATAAAAACAAATACATATATATTGCATTTGGGCTAAGCGGTGGCCTGGCACTTATTTTTTACTTAATGCCTTCAGCCTTCTTTTCTTTTATTAGTGAAACAGAATCTCAAGCAATAGCTGCCCAAAAAGCATCTAATCCGGAATTAGCAAACCAATTATCATTGTTTGTTGATAATCTTACAAGTGCCAGAATTAATATTTTCAGAGCAGATGCAATAAGAAGCTTTTTATTTGTTACTGTTGCTGCTGCCTTTGTAATTATTTTTTCAATGAAAAAATTCTCATACAAGGTATTTGTTTTAGGAATAACTGCCCTGATAATTATTGATATGTGGACAATTGATCGTCGGTATATGAATGACGATAACTTTGAATCAAAGCGCAGAGTTGAAAAACCATTTACTAAAACAAAAGCTGATGATTTCATCTTGAAAGACAGCGATGTTGGGGTTAGAGTACTTGACCTGACTGAGAGCACATTTAACAGTTCAAGGACATCATATTTTCATCAGTCAATCGGAGGTTATCATGGGGCGAAGCTTCAACGTTATCAGGATATAATCGACTTTTACATCTCTAAAAATATTAATGAGCTTATATCTGAACTAAACCAGCAGATATCAATGGATAGCATTTATGCATTGCTAAAAGAAATGCCGGTACTGAATATGCTAAATACAAGGTATATAATAATAAATCCCGGAAATATGCCTTTAATTAATATGAATGCAATTGGCAATGCCTGGTTTGTCAGTGATTATATTGTTGCAGAAAATCCTGATGATGAATTATTATTATTGAAGGATATTGATCCTGAAAATACGGCAATAATAGACAAAAGCTTTAAAGATAATGTTTCCGGACTTACATTAAATCATGATACTACAGCAGAAATAGATCTTATTGATTATCAGCCAAATAAACTCAAATATACTTCCAATAATTCGGAAGTTTCTCTTGCTGTTTTCTCTGAGATATATTATCCAAAAGGGTGGAATGTAACAATTAATGGTGAGCAGGCAGAACATTTCAGGGCAAATTACATATTGCGTGCAATGGTAATTCCTGCTGGTGAAAATGAGATTATTTTTGAATTTAAACCAAAATCCTATTTTGCCGGAGAAAATATTGCACTTGCTTTTTCAATCCTTTTAGTGCTGCTGGTCTTATCATATTTGGGATATAAGCTTTACAAACATCATAAATGTATTGATAAAAAAAGCGATAATATTCAGCAATAATTTGCTTTAAGTATTTTATGAAACCACCGGCAGCATGAGCAAAAAGAGAGTCCTGATTATAACATATTACTGGCCTCCAAGCGGAGGTTCAGGTGTTCAGCGCTGGTTGAAGTTTGCTAAATATCTAAGAAAGTTTGGATGGGAACCGATTATTTACACTCCTTCAAATCCTGAATATCCTTCTGAAGACAAGTCTTTTCTTAAAGATATTCCCAAAGATATTACCATAATAAAAAGGCCAATAAGAGAGCCATATAAGATTTACAGGTTTTTATCCGGAAAAAAATCGACAGATAAAATTCAGTCGAGTTTTTTAAGTGAATCTCCAACTAACAGCAGAATTGAAAATTTTTCACGATGGTTGAGAGGAAATCTGTTTATACCTGATGCACGGAAATTCTGGATAAAACCGTCGATAATATTTCTATCCAAATGGCTAAAAAATAATCCGGTTGACATTGTTGTATCTACCGGCCCACCTCATAGTATGCACTTAATTGCATTAGGCTTGAAAAAGAAATTGGGCATAAAATGGCTTGCGGATTTTAGAGATCCGTGGACACAAATAGACTTCTACCATTATTTAATGTTATCCAAAAGAGCTGACACAAAACATAAAAGACTGGAAAAAACTGTATTAACAAATGCTGACATTATATCTACAGTTAGTAAGCACTGTGCTCAAGAGCTGGAAAAAATAGCAAACAAAGAAGTTAAAATAGTCACGAATGGATATGATCCTGAAGATTTCCGAAAAACTCAACAATTCGACTATCGAAGTTTTTCAATTACTCATTTAGGTAGCATGAATAATGACAGGAATCCCGAAGCTTTATGGATAGCATTAAGAAATTTGCTAAAGGAAACTCCTGGTCTTGAGAATTTCTTAAAAATTAAATTAATTGGCAAGACCGACTTTTCCGTCATACATGATATTGAAAAATATGATTTATTAAATTTTCTTGAGAACATTCAGTATTTACCTCATAATGAAGCAATTTCATTGGCATCAAATTCTGCTATACTCTTATTGCCTATAAATAATACACCAAATATTATGGGTATTATGACGGGTAAAATATTTGAATATCTGGCACTAAAACGACCTATATTGTTAATCGGAAATAATGCCGGAGATGCTGCAAAAACAATAGAAGAAACCAAAAGTGGCAAAAGCTTTGGATATGAAGAAACTCATCAAATACAATCTTATCTGGAAGAACAATTCATAAAATTTAAAAACAAATCTTTGGAAGTAAATTCTCAAAACCTTGAAAAATATTCCAGAATAGAACTTAGCAAAAAGATGGCTGATCTATTTCTTGAAGCTTTGAGTAAATAATACGGCATTAGCTTTTTTTACACCCACTCAGACAGTTCAATCCATCTGTTCGTTTTTACATCCAAATCTTTCTCTACTTTAGAAAAAGCCTCAGATACTTCGAGCAATTCATCATGTTCCAGTTCACCTGAATTCATCTTTTCCACAAGAATTTGTTTCTTTGCTTCGAGAGCTTGGATTTCCTGTTCTAAACTTTCAAATTCTTTTTGTTCTTTATAAGAAAGCTTAGTTTTTTCCTTTGGCTTGACATCCTGTTTTTTATTCTTTTGAGATTTTTCAGTCAGTTTTTCAGCTGTTTTTTGTTTAGAAAGCCAGATTGAATAATCTGTATAATTACCGGGAAAATCTTTTATGGGTTCTTTTTCACTAAAAGCAAAAACATGATCTACAACTTTATCCAAAAAGTATCTGTCGTGCGAAACAACAATAAGACAACCTTGAAATGAGGCAAGATAATCCTCCAAAACATTAAGAGTATCAATATCCAGATCATTTGTAGGCTCATCCAGAATAAGGAAATTAGGATTAGCCATAAGTATTGAAATCAGGTATAATCTGCGCTTTTCTCCGCCGCTCAATTTATTAACAAAATCATTTTGTTTTTCAAAGGGAAAATTAAAATAAAACAAGAACTGTGAAGCAGTAAAAGTTTTATCTTTCCCAAGCGGTATTATTTCGGCTATATCCTTTACAACATCAATAACCTTTTTATCCTCGCTTACGACAAGTCCATCCTGTTTGTAATAACCGTATTTAATTGTTTCACCTTTTACAACAGTTCCCGAATCAGGTTTAAGAGCTCCTGTAATAATATTAAGAAATGTAGATTTTCCACTGCCGTTAGGGCCAACTATTCCTATTTTCTCAAATCTTTTAAAAGTATAAGAAAAGTCTTTTATAATTAGAACATCATCAAAAGATTTGCTGACATTGTTAAGTTCCAGAATTTTCTTTCCCAATCTTGCGGCGCCAATAACTATATCTTTAGGCTTATCATCAGATGTCTGTTCTGCTTTATTTTCCAGCTCATAAAATGATTTTATTCTTGATTTAGATTTTGTAGTTCGTGCTTTTGGAGATCGCCTCATCCATTCAGCTTCTTTTCTAAGCAGGTTTTTAGCTTTTTCTACCTGTGATTCTTCGGCGGCTTTACGTTCTATTTTTTTCTCAACAAAATAGGAATAATTGCCATTATATCTATAAACATTTCCGTTTTCCAACTCAAGAATATCATTACATACTTTATCAATAAAATACCTGTCGTGACTTACCAACAAAAGAGTGATATTCTTTCTTGAAAGATAATCTTCAAACCATTCTATCATTTGTATATCGAGATGGTTTGTCGGTTCATCCAGGATAAGAAAATCAAAATCCTTAATAAGAATTTTAGCAAGGGCCAATCTTTTTATTTGCCCGCCCGATAACTCACCGGCTTTTCTGTTGAGATTACCAATTTGCAGTTTTCCTACAATCTGTTTTAAGGTAGCTTCAAAATCCCATGCATTAAGGTCATCCATTTTTTGAGTAATACTTTCAATTTTCTTTATATAGGAATGATCTTTATCTCCGGCACTTTCGCCTGCCTCCATTAAAGTTTCATATTCAAGAACGGTTTGTGCCAATTGGTCATCAGTATCCAGTAATGCACGTGCTAGTGTAATTCTTTTGTCAAATATGGGATTTTGTGGTAAGTAGGCAATTTGAATATCATTTTTATATGAGCATTTGCCTGAATCGGCATCTTCCAGGCCTGCAATAATATTTAAGAGAGTACTTTTCCCAACTCCATTGCGGGCTATTAAGGCTGTTTTTTGTCCCTGGTCAATAGAAAAACTAATATCTTCGAAAAGAATTTTAGTTCCGAATGCTTTGCTTAAGTTTTCAGCCTGAAAAATATTCATAAAATTTTTTCTGCAAATTTATCAATAAAAAAGCCCCTGAAATAACAGAGGCTTAAAAAAATGTGGTACTTGTAAAAAAAAGATATTTTATTCTTTTTTTACATTCACAGCTTTCTTACCTTTTTGATCTTCTTCGATCTCAAAAGTTACCCGATCATCATTGTTAATAGGCTCTGAAAGACCTGAATGATGAACAAAAACGTCGGCTTCCGTTTTATCGTCAACAATAAAACCATAACCTTTTTTTTGGTTGAAAAATTTAACAGTACCTGTTTCCATAGAAAAAATATTTAACAATTAATTGTAATGAACTTTCAAATATACAAAATTCTGAATATTTTACAACTATTTTCAATAATAAATAGATGAAAAAAAAGATATTGCAGGTAAATGATATAAAAACACATACCTGCAATATTAAAATAAGTTATTTGAAAATACAAAAAATCATTACTTATAGCACTCATTTTCAGGTGCTAACAAGATTGTTCTTTCTCTATAATTCAGACACGATTTCCTCACTTAAAGGTTTAACTTTTGATGCAAAAACTGAGATTAATTCACCATTTTCATCAACAAGATATTTATAAAAGTTCCATTTTGGACTTTTAGAATTCCATCCGTTTTGTTCTTTTTCAGTCAGCCATTTATAAACCGGGTGCATATCGCTTCCTTTAACCGAAATTTTCTCACTCATAATAAAGCTAACACCATAATTAGATTGGCAAAAAGCGGCAATTTCCTCATTAGTGCCCGGTTCTTGCTTCATAAAATTATTAGCAGGAAATCCGATTATTACCAATTTATCTTTATACTTTTGGTGCAATTCTTCTAGTCCTTCATACTGAGGCGTAAAGCCACATTCAGAAGCAGTGTTTACTATAAGAACTTTTTTGCCTTTAAAATCGGCAAAATCAATTTCCTCACCTTGCAGAGATACTGTTTTTAGCTCGTAAAATGAAGTTTTACTTGATGCTTCTTCAGGTTTACTTTGTTTGCTGTATCCGAGGATGCTTGACAGTAGCGTAAATATCGCCATAATGACTATTTTTTTGTTCATAATGTTATGTTTTAAATTCATTATAAAAACAAAAAACTACCACAGATGTTCATTATTTTACAATTGCTTTTGGAAATACAATATTAAAAGGATCAACTTTAACAGCCATTAGGAGTTTTTGATTGGAAATATCAGGAAAAAAAGAATTATCGATTTTAAGGTTTTTCAATTTGCAAAACCTACCAATGCCTTTTCCGTTGAATTTTGTATAAAATATTTTTTCGTTTTGAGGTTGAGCCAAAGGAAAAGGAACAAATGCAGTAGAAACGGGAAATGGAAACAAATAAGGTTTTAGTTCAGCTTCAAAAAAAGCAATACCATCTTTTTCTATCTTAACAGAAGTTGTTGAAAGTATATTATTATCCTTTTTTTTAAAGCTAAAATCTGCTTTTTCTTTAGGAATTGCCCAATTTGCTCTGCCGGAATCAACACTTAATTGAGTTGAGACATATATTTTGGTAATCATGTTCTTTTTCTTACCATTAATAAGAAATTTGCCGGGAATAATTAAAAGTTCACCATAAGGACCGGCGTCAGATTCTGAATAATTCACAAGCATAACAGCACCTATGCCGCCTATAAAGGAAGATTTATACTTTTCAGGTATAAAAGCATTCTCAAGAATAAAATCTTTCTTAAACTTATAAAAAAAGAGATAACCTTCTCCTTTAAGCTTCCATGGTGCTTTTACAATATCATGACTCATAATACTTAATAATATTATAATAAACTCAGGTATTAATTTTCAGGAAATTCCCGCAAAAATTTCTTCTTTTCTTTAATATTGAAAATCTTCAATACAGGAAAAAATCTATTTAAGAACAACGCAAATCTAAAAACAAGAGCCGGAAAAATATATTTTTTCTTTTTAAGTGTTCCTTTAATGATTTTCTTTGCAACAACTTCACTTTTTTGTCTTGGCCACGGCATTTTCTGGGTTCCGGCAACATTAAAAAAGTTAGTAATAGTGGCAACCGGAAACACTAATTGCAAATGCTGTCCTTTTAGTAACTCATATCTATAAGCATCTGCAAAACCCTTCAATGCAAATTTGCTTGCAGAATACAAAGAATAACCGGGCAAAGCATGTAAACTCATTGCTGAAGCAGTAATGACAAACTGAAATGGCTTTTGCTTTTTCTCATCTTTGAGCTTTGTTGCCATATAAATAACCGAATGCACATTAGTTTTGAAAATATCATCGATATGCTTCCAGTCACTCCTTTGAATCCTTTCATAATATGCAAAGCCGGCATTCGCAAAAATAATATCAATTTCGCCAAGTGTTTCATTTGCGAAAGCAAAAAGATTATCAATATTTTCATGAACTGAAATATCAACAGACTTTGCCAAAACATTATCATGCTTATACATTTTTTCAATATTTCTGGCAACTGCAATAATTTTATTATATGGAGCTAACATTTTCAGCAAATCCTCTCCTATTCCCGAAGAAGCACCTGTAATAATAATCCTTTTATTCTTAATCATAAATCCGTCTTTACAAAATTCATTATACAAGAAATACTAAAGTGTGCTAATTTAATATTTTTGTATATACATATGTTAATTGCTTACATAAAAAGTATTAAAAGGAATTTAAAGCTCGCAAATGATACCAAGTTTATACAGGTCAAATATACGGATACCGGGAGATTTGCTTTTAAGGTTCTTTTCTATAGGTTTTCTAAAAACACTAAATAATAATTTTACGAGGGGCTTAATTCTGTACTTATTAACAATTTCATACGCTCTTAATAGCTTGGAGATTTTGACAAAGTCGGGGTCCTTGTTTGTAATATGATAAATTTTGAGAAGATTTGTTATGCCCTGCCGAGCTTTATCAAGAATAATATCGGCCTCTTCCAGTCCAATATGTTCAACCGGATTATCAATATGAATCACGGGTATATTCTTTTTTGACAATTCAAAACCAAGAAGTGTATCCTCATGTCCGTAACCACTAAGGCTTTCATTAAAAGGAATTTTATCCAAAA
>CAZTPA010000022.1:36330-43950 GCA_964614525.1 uncultured Bacteroidales bacterium
TCATACCGAACATTTTCTAAAGATTTTACAGCTCTGTTTTTCTGTTTAAAAAAGTCCTTAGAATCATCATCCAACACAATAATTTCAAATGCTTTATTTGATTTTAATCCTTGTCTGTGCAGCTCATTAATTAATGGTTCAACCTCAAAATTATAAACGGGAATACATATACTTATCATCACAAATAGAAGTTATATTCATGACAAACCTAATGAATTTTTTTTACAAATTTGAAACTTTAAAAATATTTGATTTTAAAAATTTTTAAAGAATAATAATTCTTTGAACAATAAAACCTATTACATTTGCAGTTCAATAAAATCTTTATAAAATGAATATTTTAATTGCCGGTGATAATGAAGTTGCACTTCACCTTGCAAAATTGTTTGCAATGGAAAACCATAACACAACATTAATATGTCCTGATAAAGAATTATTGAAAGTTATAGAAACACATTCGGACTTAATGACTGTGGTGGGTGATTCAACTTCAAGAAAAACTTTATTAAATGCCAACATAAAAAAGTCAGATTTGCTTATTAGCGTTTTGAGCGACGGCAGGCTGAATTTGTTGACTTCAATAATGGGAAAGCAGCTTGGTGCTAAGCTTAGCATAGCGAAGGTTGACAATTACGAATATATGGAAACTGATTGTCAATTAATGTATAGCGACTTTGGAATTGATTATCTTATTTCTTCAGAGAAAATTGTTGTCAAGGAAATTACAAATCTTTTAAAATACACTGCAGCGGCTGAAATATTTGACTTTTCAGACAATCAATTGTTTTTAATGTTAATTAGACTGGAAAAAGGTGCACCGGTAATAGGAAAATCTCTTGATCAGATTGCAAAGGAGCATAAAAAATTAGACTATAGATCAGTAGCGATTCATCGACGGTCTGAAACCATTATTCCAAAAGGAGAAGATGTATTTCAGGAAAATGACATGGCTTACGTTGTTACCAAAACAGGAGGTATAGATCATTTATTAAAGCTTGGCGGAAAAGAGAGATTTGAGATTAATAATATTATGATTATTGGTGGAGGGTCGATTGGAAGCCAAACTGCAAGACAACTTGAGAAGCAGTTTAATGTCAAGTTATTTGAAATGAATAAAGAAAGATCCGAGTATCTTACAGATATGTTACAAAATACTTTGATAATAAATGGAGATGCTCGTGATATAAACCTTCTGGAAGATGAAAGAATAGGATCAATGGATGCATTTATCTCTGTTACAAACAGTTCTGAAACCAACATTCTAACATGCTTGTTGGCTCGGAAATATGGAGTAAAGAAAACCATCGCCCTTGTAGAGAACCTTGATTATATAGAAATATCACAAAATATTGGAATTGATACCATTATTAATAAAAAAACTGCTATTGCAAGTTATATTGTAAGATTTACATTAAAATCGCAAGTACTCACGACCAAGTGTTTAACAGGAATAGATGCGGAAGTTTTTGAATTTGTTGCCAGAGCCGGATCTCCTGTAACAAAGAAACCTATAAAAAAATTAAATTTCCCTGATAAAGCAATTATTGGAGGAATAGTCAGAGACAATAAGGGTTATATTGCAATGGGTGATTTTCAGATTGAAGAAAATGACAAAGTTGTTGTTTTTGCATTACCACAAGCTTTTCATAAAGTTGATAAATTATTTAATGCATAATCATTTTGATAGATGGATAGCAAAAAGGAAATAAACTTCAAACTAATTGCAAAGTTTAATGGCCTGTTATTAATAATACTATCAGGGTTTATGCTTATTTCAGCAATCTGGTCATGGCAATATGAAGAAACAGAGGCAACTAAGGCGATATTATTAAGCGTTGGAATTACTTTATGTACCGGCTTATTAATGTATATATTATCATATCACCATGACCATCGTAATATCGGTAAAAAGGAAGGTTATATTATTGTTACCTTAACATGGGTAAGTATTTCAATATTTGGAGCTCTGCCATTTTACATCTCAGGTGCCATACCAAGTTATACAGATGCTTTTTTTGAAACTATTTCAGGTTTTACAACAACCGGAGCCACAATATTATATGAAATAGAATCAGTATCAAAAGGTTTATTGTTTTGGAGAAGTTTGACTCAATGGCTAGGAGGTATGGGAATTATTGTACTTACTTTGGCTGTATTGCCAATACTGGGTGTTGGAGGCATGCAGCTTTTCGTAGCGGAAGCTCCCGGCACAACTCCAAACAAAATTCATCCCAGAATTGCTCAAACTGCAAAAAGATTATGGGGTATATATATAATATTGACTCTGATTCAAACAATACTTTTGATGCTGGGTAATCTTAGCTTTTTTGACAGTATTTGTCATGCCTTTACTACAATGGCAACCGGAGGATTTAGCACATATAATGACAGTATTACCGGGTTTACTCCATATACTCAGTATATAATTATTTTGTTCATGATATTTGCCGGTGTTAGTTTTTCTCTGCATTATTACATTTTAAAAGGAAATTTTAGCAAAGTTTTAGAAAATGAAGAATTTCGCTTTTATATATTATTGATTTTAGGAATTACTGCGGTATTCACTGTCTCTATATTAATATTTGAACAAGCAGGCTTCGAGAAATCATTCAGAGATAGTTTATTTCAGGTTGTATCAATTTTAACAACAACAGGTTTTAACACTGTTGATTATCTGGCATGGCAGCAATATTTGTGGTTTATTCTGTTCTTATTAATGTTTACCGGTGGATGCATTGGTTCTACAGGTGGTGGACTAAAAATTATCAGAGTGCTTATTCTTCTTAAAAATTCAAGACTAGAACTTAAAAGACTAATTCACCCAATGGCTATTATTCCCGTTAGAATAAATAAAAAAACGATACCACAGGAAATAAATCAGAATTTTTTGGCATTTTTCCTGATTTACATAATGCTCTTCGTTGCAGGAACATTATTAATGACAATTTTTGATTTGGATTTTGCTTCGGCTGCCGGAGCTTCTGCTGCTACCATTGGTAATATCGGCCCGGGGATAGGAAGTGTTGGCCCATTAGAAAATTATGCTCATATCCCTGATGCCGGAAAATGGATACTTAGTTTTTTAATGCTTATCGGAAGACTTGAATTATTTACTGTGTTATTGCTGTTTTCACCCAGCTTCTGGAAAAAATAACAGCAGGCCTGAAAATTTCAGAACTGCTGCTGTCCTTTACTATTTTTAAATATATTATTATTTCTGCTCTTTAAAAGACTCAAACCAACTTATTGCTTCCTCTTCAGTGCCAAACAATTTCATTGGCACTCCAAACTTATTCATTGCTTTGAGTATCAGGTTTAGATAATACTTTTTAAAAACATTTGCATCAGTTACAACTGCTGCATGCTTTAAGCCCTGCTTGATTGCAGTTGGCATTGCAACTGTTTCAAACCATTTGCGATCATTTGGATTTACAACACCCTGATTTCGCATATCTACCATATAATTTGTAATAGGTAGTTTATTATCTCGCTGATAATCTAATATTCTCGAATAAGTACCTCTGTACTTTTCGGAATTTATTTGTCCATTCCAGACTGCCTTTATAAGCTCATACTCAGGAATATGAGATACTTTTACGTAACTCTCGTCTATAAATAAGACTTCTTGTGTGGTCATCGTATTTTCCATAACTCTATATATTTAGTTCATAATTCAATTTCAATTTTAATTTCAATTTTAATTTTAATTTTAATTATTAAAATAAACGTTGGTTTAAATATAACAAAAATCTATGAAAAAAAGAATTAATCTCTCTTAAATCTTATTATGCAAATGATGCATTAACTTTAGATTCTTATCTTATTGACAAATTAAAGCTTTTAAGGGGCAAAATATGCTAATTAATGACTTCATTAAAATCGGTAAAAAGAAAAAATATTTATTAACAATCCCTTTATATATTTCATAGACGAAAGCATCATATATAAAAGTAAAAAAGCATTATTGCAAATTATTATGCAGATTATAAAATATAGATTACTTTTGCATAAGAACTCTAACAACTTAAATATTAACAGGTTTTATGACAAATTGTTTAATCATTAAACTTCTGGACAAGATTTTATTTTCTGCGTTATTTTTAGTATTTGTTTTAATATCACCCTCAAATATTTACAGCTCTGAATTAACTGTAAAAAGCAAGAAAAAAGACTACAGGACTCCGGAAATCATACTTAGTGAATACATTCAACATGCTTCTGTAACAGGCTTGGAAAAAGAAGCAGGCGAATTCATGAGTAATTTATGCCTTGATATGGGCTTACATGTTAAAGTATTTACTGATGAAATTAACAGCTATAATTATGCTGCCTCATTATATCCCCTGGAAACGAAAAAGCCAAACATTGTTTTCTTAAATCATATAGATGTAGTTCCTGCAGAAAATTTATCAGCTTGGAAATATCCTCCATTCGAAGGTGTTATTGCCGAAGGTCAAGTTTGGGGACGAGGAGCTATCGACAATAAAGGAATGGCTATAATGCAATTATTTGCAATTGCAAATTTTGTTGATATGGCAAAAGCTGTTGATTTACCATATAATGTGACTTACCTCTCAGTTTCAAGTGAAGAAACAGGAGGATTACTAGGTGCATCAATAGTTGTGACGAATTTTTTAGATGAATTAAATCCTATCGTCGTTTATGGCGAAGGTCCATCGGGAATTGTTGGTGCTGTTAAATCAAAAGAGGATTTTCCTTTTTTTGGAATATCAATTGCACAAAAAAGAGGCCTTTGGTTTGCTCTTGAAGCTTCAAATATGTACTCCGGTCATGGTTCATTACCAAGGCCACAATATCCAAACAAAGAAATTGTAAGAGCGAGTACTGAATTACTGGAAGCAAGACCGCAAATTATTCTTACCGATCCAGTCAGAGACATGATGCGTCAGCTAGGAAAATACGAAAAAGGCAGAAGAAAATTTGTACTTAGAAATATTGGGATTTTTGCACCATTTTTTTCAAAAACCTTAAGAAGTGACTTGCTGTTATCAGCAATGATATCAAATACAATGACTTTAACTAATCTTTCCAGTGCCCCCGGATCAAACAATCAGGTTTCAAACAATGCAAAAGCAATTTTTGATTGCAGGCTTTTACCGGAAACAAGTACCGATCGCTTTTTGAATTTTGTAAAAAATAAGATCAAAGATTATGATGTTACTTTAACGGTTATTCATGAATATCCCAATGCCCCGGTTTCCGAAAAAGGAGAATTTTATCAGGCTCTTTCAACAGCTATTAAAAATATTAATGGCAATGTTGGTGTAGCTCCTCTTTTATTTCCTGCTAATAATGATAATGCATATTTTAGAATGCACGATATTCCATCTTATGGTGTTTTTCCTGCAATACTTAGTCAAGAACTTATGGAAACAATTCATATGGCCAACGAAAGAATGCCGGTTAAAGGTTTATACGAAGGAATAAAAGTGTACAGCGAATTAATTAATATTATCATGGATGCAGAGGAATACTCCGGTTTTTTGAAAGAAAAACTTAGCAGCGAGGATAAATAAAACCTAGTCTTTATATCTACCTTCTTTTTTTAATATTTTAATCAATTCTTCTCCGGCATCATCAGGATTAATATTTTTCAGCATAACATTGCTTCCTTTGTAAATGTGAACTTTGCCTGCTCCTGTACCAATAAATCCATAATCAGCATCGGCCATCTCACCGGGACCATTAACAATACAACCCATGACAGCAATTTTCAAACCGGGCAAATGACTCATGCTTTTTTGTAATTGTTGTAATAATTTTTCTAAATCAAAGGATGTTCTTGAACAGGTAGGACATGAAACAAACTCCGTCTTACTTATTCTCAAACCCGCAGCTTGATATAAGTTTAAAACCGTCTCAGCAATCTTTGTTTTGCTCAAATTTGAATTTTCAATCCACAATCCTTGTATCTTTTTTTGAAGCAATAAACTACCAAAGTCAAGCGCAACATTTATAGCAAAATCTTCGATAGAATTATTATATTTCTTTTTAACTATAATCGGAAAATCAATTTTATTATCAAGCAAATGATCTTCAATGCCTTCGTGCGATTTTTCATTAGTCATTTCAAGCAATAAAATCAATCCGGGAATACTCCTCTTAATTCTCTCAATCTCGTCAAGGGATGAGCATTTTAGAACATTGAATTCGCTTTCATACTTAGCTTCATTCTCCGGCAAACTATCAAAAAGCGGTATTACATTTGAAGGCATATTTGTTCTGAAATATTCCTTTGATGGAGTGAGGAAATAATCAGCCGACTCGCTCTTCTTATGCTGATTATTATTAAGTTCTTCTATATAAATTAAGTCGGGCTTTAATTCTTCTTTGGCTTTAGTGTCTTCAATTTCCATCGCATTAGAAACAAAAACAACTTTCTTATTTCCGGGTAAAAGGAAATTATTTTGCATCAGGTCTAATTTCTTAACAGAATAATCGGCATCTTCATTATTCTTTTTAAAATCACCTTTGAAATATTCAGCTATTTTTCTTGCAACAGGAATTTCGTTTTCAGGCGGCTCACTCAGGCTAACACGTATAGTATCACCTATACCCTGTTTTAAAAGAGATCCGATACCTAAAGCTGATTTCATCCTGCCGTTTTCTCCCAGTCCTGCCTCAGTTACACCCACATGAAACGGATAATACATTTTTTCTTCCAACATCCTGGAAGCCATAAGAGTATATGCCTGAACATTTATCAGAGGGTTACTTGCTTTTAAAGAAATAACAATCTTGTCAAAGCTATGCTTGGAAAAGATTCTCAAAAACTCCATTGTTGCCTCAACCATAGCTTCAGGAGTATGTCCATATTTAGAAATTATTCTTTTAGATAATGATCCAAAGTTTGTACCTATACGAATGGCTGTTGAATTTTCTTTGCAAACATTTATTAATGGTAAAAGATTTCTCTCAAGTTTCTCAATCTCGCAATTACTATCCTCTTCTGTCCAGAATGTTTTATTCTTAGAAGGGTTGTCTGTATAATTACCGGGATTTATCCTGACTTTTTCGACAACTCTTGCTGCTTCAAGAGCTATTTGCGGGTTAAAATGCACATCAGCTATCAAAGGATTATTATATCCGGCTTTTCTTAAACCATTCTTAATTTCTTTAAGATCTTCAATATTATTCATGCTTGGCACACTTATCCTCACAAAATCTGCACCGGCATCAAATATCCTGATAGATTGGGCAATTGTAGCCTGCACATCAGCTGTGCGGGTATTCGTCATTGACTGAATCCGACAAGGATTTTTGCCACCAACAGGAATATTACCTATAAATACTTCTTTAGCAGGAAATCGCATATTCAACTAATTTTATACAAAAATATTAAAAGAATCACTACTGCACGATTAAATAATTATTTGATGGTATTTATATAGAAAGGCTGATAAAATAATTTATTTTGATCGAGAAAAATAAAGAAAAATTTTTAATAATGCTTTTTCCCATAATCGGAAAAGATTATTTTAGTTTTCTAAAGGAATTTGCAATATTGCTAATCCAAAAAACCGCAACTACTCACTAATCAATTACGGTTTTAAAATATCGGGGTGAGAGGATTCGAACCTCCGACCTCGTCGTCCCGAA
>CAZTPA010000023.1:0-3790 GCA_964614525.1 uncultured Bacteroidales bacterium
AACCCGAAGCCGGAAATCCCTACCGTGAGTTTCCTGCTCTGTTGAGGGAGCTTCCGGTTCTAAAACACAATGCAAAAACCACAACTTACCGACAAATTTCGAACGCTCACCGGTTTTTACTATCTTTAGTTGCATTTTGTAAAGTACTTTTGTTTCGAAATTATTAATAACAATTTAAACCTTTGCAACTATGAATGAAATTAAAGTAAAACAAGAAAAAAAAGGCAATAAACTAAAAGCAATAGTTTTTGGCCTGATTGTAATTGCCGCTGGAGTTCTGCTCATATACAGAAACATGGGTCTTCTTGACCCCGAAATGAAAAGAATCTTCTTTTCATGGCAAATGATTATGATTGCTGCCGGATTTATTAATGTATTTGGTAAGTCATCACGTTTGTTTGGATTAATCCTGATGTCTGTTGGTGGGTTCTTTCTAATGCCAAGAATTATGGATTTGCCGATAAACTTCACTCAAACATTTTGGCCTCTGCTGGTAATTATTGGAGGTGTTTTTATTGTAATTTTCAGCGTGAAAGGTTGTCGCAGAATTGGGAAAGTTAGCCAAAGCAGCACTGATGATATTATTGACGATATGTTTGTTTTTAGTGGTGGAGAAAGAGTAGTTACAACTGAAGATTTCAAAGGTGGAAAAACCGTAAATGTCTTTGGCGGCTCTACTTATGATATGACCAGAAGTAATTTGGCTGAAGGGATTCACGTGCTTGAAGTATTTTGTGTTTTTGGTGGAACAAAAGTAATTGTTCCTTCCAATTGGAATGTAAGAATAGAAGTTACATCAGTGTTAGGAGCTTTTGAAGATAAAAGGAAGTTTCTGTCCGAGACTGTTAATCCAAAAGGAACTTTAGTATTAAAAGGAATTGCAGTTTTGGGAGGCGGAGAAATTCTTAGTCATAAATAGCATGGTACATCCTCTGATAAAAAATCGCCAAACCATATTGCCTTTCCTGGTGATATGGTTTTTTGTAATGACAGTGCATTTTCTTGCTCTTTATTACAGCAATGGATATTCTTTGTCTTTTTGCATTGCAGACAGTGTTGTTTCAACTGTTATATACATGTTTATTTCTCTTGTGTTATGGTATCCTATAAGATTTGGTATAACAAATATTCGTGCTCCTTTAGAAATGATTTTGAATAATTCCTTCATCTATGCAATTACAACAACAATATGGATATTTCTGGTTTGGGGAATTATAATTTTAATTAATCCGGATTGGAGTCAAGATTATAAATCCACAATTTTATCATACAGAATACTTGCTTCTCTCATGATTTACATTGCTTCTGTAGTGGTATATTATGCAATTGGGTTTTATGAGTCATTACAGGAAAAACAAGCAAATGAAATGCAACTGAAAACACTTGTGAAAGAAGCTCAACTCAATGAACTAAGAGCCCAGCTGCATCCACATTTTTTGTTTAATAGCCTTAATTCCATTAACTCTCTCACAATTTCAAATCCAAATAAAGCCGGTGAAATGATTATAAAACTATCGGAATTTATTCGATATTCCCTTAGCAGGAAAGGCAATACCATGGCTGATTTTGAAAAAGAAATTCATCATGTTCAATTATATTTGGATATAGAAAAAGTAAGATTCGGAAATAGACTGAATTTTGTTTGTGATATGGATAATGTTCCGCTTACATGGCCTGTTCCTTTGATGTTGCTTCAGCCACTTGTCGAAAATGCAGTTAAGCATGGAGTTTATAATTCAGGAGAGACTACAACTATAAAATTGAGATCATATATTGAAAATAACTTTTTGATAATCAACATAAGTAATAATTTTGATCCCGATGCTGCTCCTGAAAAAGGAACCGGAACAGGAATAAACAATGTGAAAGAGCGTATGCGTTTGGTTTACGGGCAGGCAGATCTTTTTTCAATGCAAGTTTTAAATAATGAGTTTTTGGTCATCTTAAAAATTCCTGAAACAAGTTAATAAATGTTTCTATGCAAAAAATAAAAGTTATTATAATTGAAGACGAGCTACCGGCATCAGAATTGATTGTCGCATACCTCAAAGATTATCCAAACGTAGAGGTATTAAAAATTTGCAATGATGGTTTTGCAGGTGTAAAAGCCATTCAGGAACTTTCGCCGGATTTGATTTTTCTTGATATACAAATGCCAAAACTAAGCGGTTTTGAAATGCTTGAACTTATTGAAAATCCGCCGGCAATAATTTTTACTACTGCTTTTGACGAGTATGCTATAAAGGCTTTTGAAATGAATGCAGTTGATTATTTGATGAAGCCATTCTCAAAAGAAAGATTTGCAAACGCATTAACAAAAGCAAAAAATAAAATTGAGCTTTCCGCAAAAATGGAACAACAATCAACAGGCATGCAGCCTATTATCAATTTGCCGCTTGGAAATTTTATCGAAAGGGTTGTTGTGAAAATGAATAACATTATAAGTGTTATCCCGGTTTCAAAAATCGCTTATATTGAAGCTTATGACGATTATGTTTTTATTTACTCAGATGGCAAAAGGCATTTGAAGCAGAAAACCATGAAGTATTACGAAAAGAATTTAAATAACAATAAATTTCTTCGAATACATCGTTCATGGATAGTGAATGTCGATTTTATTGACCAAATAATTCTCTGGGAAAAAGATACCTACAAAGTTAAATTGAAAACCGGAGAAGAACTGCGTGCCAGCAGAAGTGGTTATAAAAAGCTGAAAGAGCTTTTTTGAAAAAAATGCAACTTGATAAGCCTGCCTTAGGGTCATAAAAACTGCCTTTTTGCTTTACTTCACAATTATAAAATTTTATGAGAAACAGTATACTATTCCTTTATTATCATTTTAGTAAATAATCCTTTATCATAATGAATTGTTAGAAAATAGATTCCTTTTTCCAAATCCGTAATGTCTATGCTAATTCTTTTATTATCATAAGTTTCAAAAATCGGCTTTAATGCTGTTTTCCCTAAAACATCAGTAAGAGTTATATCGATTTTATCTAACAAAAAGGATGCATCAGATTCTATTGAAATTTTGTATTTTGCGGGATTTGGAAATACTCTTATCCCGTTTTTATTCAAATTGGTTATTCCTATAATTGAATTTACAGTTATTACAAAACTGCAGGATGTTTCATTACCATTATCGTCGCTTACAGTCCAAATTACCGTAGTATTACCTACGGGAAATTCAGCTCCGTCAAGACTTGAGCCAGAATTATAGTTGTTTTCAAGATTGGCTATTGAGCAATTGTCACTAAAGGAAACAGGATCAAAGATTGTGCCTGTAACTGCATATGAGTCGGAAGCATCAGCATCCACAACTATATCATCAGGGCAAGTAATTGTTGGTGCGATGTTATCCTCAACACTAATATTAAAAGATTCTTCTGCTGTATTGCCTGCATTGTCAGTTACGGTAAGAATTACAGTATTAGAATTGCCGGCAATACTTGTGCCTGCATCAGGAGATTGGGATACGCTTAGATTGCTGTCGCAATTATCTGTCGCAATTACATCAACAGTGTAGTCAGGCAAAATTGCTTCACAAGTTTCATTAGCGTCTATTATTTGGTCATTGTGAATAGAAGTAATTTCCGGATTAGAATTATCCATCACTGTTACATTAAACATCACTTCTGCTGTGTTGCCTGCTTCATCTGATACAGTTAGGCTTACGACATTTGAAGTTCCGGATATAATTGTGCCTGCATCAGGAGATTGGGATACGCTTAGATCGCTGTCGCAATTATCTGTCGCAATTACATCAACAGTGTAGTCAGGCAAAATTGCT
>CAZTPA010000023.1:3890-43630 GCA_964614525.1 uncultured Bacteroidales bacterium
GCTGTCGCAATTATCTGTCGCAATTACATCAACAGTGTAGTCAGGCAAAATTGCTTCGCAAGTTTCATTAGCATCTATTATTTGGTCATTGTGTGTGGAAGTAATTTCCGGATCAGAATTATCTATAACTGTCACATTAAATGTCACCTCTGCTGTGTTGCCCGCTTCATCTGATACAGTTAGGCTTACAACATTTGAAGTTCCGGATATAATTGTGCCTGAAACAGGAGATTGTGTTATAATCAGTTCACTGTTGCAATTATCGGTAGCAGCTACATCGCCGGTATAATCAGGCAAAATTGCTTCACATACATCATCAGCGTATATTTCCTGATCACTATGGGTAGAGGTAATTTCGGGATCAATATTATCTTCAACAGTAACACTTACTGAGCCGAAAATAGTTTCATAGTTCTCTGCATCTATGGGGTAGAAAGCCACCTCATAATCAAAAGTTCCGTATGGGGCCACTTCATCAGGATTAGTGAAAGCAAAATGTCCATCAACAGATGCACTGCCACCTGTTAAGGCTGATTCACCAAGCGTTTGACCACATTCCAGGTTCGTGGCCACAGGCCATTCAGTAACTTCTGTGTTTAATTTATATCCCTGAAACTTAAGAAAAGGGTATCCATCATTATCTTCATTGTTGATTCCCCAGTGGTCTTCATTACCGTTTGCTGTTTCGACCATGAAATCCCAGCCGGCATCAGTAAATGTTGACTGAGTTTTCATATTGGCTGTAGTTTGTGATGTGGCACCGGTTGCTGTATTCTGATTTGAAACTTCACTATCCCAAAAATTTCCCAGGAAATTATTTTCGAAATCAAAAACTACAAATCCATTTGCATCCGGATCATCTTCAATAGTATAAAATACGCTGCCGGTAGTATAACATTTTTCAATAGTAACATTAGAACAGGCACCTGCAAAAGCTCCAAAATGGGTTGATGATTCATTACCTGTTCTTGTAACATTACCCCGGCTATAACAGTTTTTTATGAGCGAACCATTGTTTGCCGTGCCTATTAGTCCCCCGCCATTTATGCGTTCAACGAATACATTGGCAGTTGAAAAGCTTTGTTTTAATTCTGACAATTCAATTTGCCCCAAGAGGCCACCACCATCCTGATAAGCTGAAACATTTCCTGTAGAATAGCAATTATTTATTAAAGAATTATTATAAATGTACGCAACTAATGCACCTACATATACTTTTCCTGAAATATTGCATTCTTCAATACCCAGGCTATCAATGTTTGCGCCTTCAAGGTAGCCAAACAAACCCTGGTAACCGGTACCTGGCCGGTTAATGCTTAGTCCTGAGATAACATGATTTTTACCATTATACGAGCCGGTAAATCTAGAGTAATAATATCCTATGGTAAGCCAACCCTCTGCTTCACCACCATTACCATCATCCCAGCTTGATGTTTCGGATGCATCAATATCAGCGATTTGAATATAGGATGCATTCAGATTGTATCTTGTGTTTTTCAGATGTGTTAAGTTTTCTATCTGGTATGGATTTTCGGGAGACCCGTCGCCACCGGCAAATACAATATTTTCCAAACCCGGGAGAGTATCCGGCGTTAAGGCACTTAAAAATGGATATGAAGCTTGTTCTCCGGTGGCAATATCCCAGATATCCTCTTCTCCATTAGTTGTCTCCTCAATAAAATCCCAGCCATCATTGCTGTAAAAATATTGGATTTTCATATCCTGGGAAGGTTTTCCCTGGGCGCCGGTAGCAGTCATTTGGTTAGAAACCTGGCTGTCCCAAAAATTGGAAATGCATTCCGAACCTTCATCCAGACCGATAAATCCTTTATCTGTGGGATTATCGTCATTTTCATAATAAACACTCCCCGTGGAATAGCAATAAGAAATTTCCGCATCGGCATGGGCGTATCCGATTGAAGCCCCGAAAATGGTTTCGTTACCATTTGTCCGGCTTAGGTTTCCCAGAGAATAACTGTTCGATACTATCGAGGCATTGTAAACATCTCCTATCAATCCGCCTCCACGATTTGCTGAAACCACAACATTCCCGTCAGCGTACGACTGGATAATATGAGCGTCTCGCATTGTACCGACAAGTCCGCCTACATATTCGGTACCACTTATTGTTCCTGATGCGAAACTTTTGGAAATCATCCCGAGATTGTTATTCCCTGAGAGTCCACCTACATAATGCCAGCCATTCACATTGCCCAATGCGTAACAACTATCGATAGTAGATTCATAATTAGAACCTGCCAAACCTCCAGCAAAACTATAAGTTCCATTTATTTGACCGCTTGCATAAGAACCGGTGATTAGAGAATTGTTGCTATTTTGCCCGACCAGTCCTCCAATTTCTCTGTAACCACTAACATTTCCGGATGTATGACAACTGCTTACAGAAGAAGCATTTACTCTTCCAATTAAGCCCCCAACCTCTGTGTCTCCGTTCATACTGCCTGTATTGTAGCAATTCGCTACGGTGGAGTTTGCAACGGCTCCGGCCAACCCGCCAGCATATTCATTGCCTGAGATACTTCCATTTTCAAACCCCAGGTTTTCAATAGTAGCATTATCGGTTTTCCCAAATAATCCCTGGAAATTGGCTGACCTGTTTATGGTTAATCCGGTAATTATGTAATCTTGCCCATCGTAGGAGCCGGTGAAAGGATCAATATTATCACCGATAGGTGACCATCCTTCGTTATTACCTTCATCCGTCAGGTCGTTGGGGTCATTGTAAAGCATTCCGTCGTCATCATCATCACTGTCGTCCCAGTATTGGGTTGACGAAGCGTCAATATTAGCAGTTTGTTCATAGTCATAGGTGAGTCCTTCAGCGGTGGAAGCAATCCACAATAAATGCTCTAAAGATGAAACTTCACGTTTTCCGTTAGAATCGCTATCAATAGGTTCAATTCCTTCGGCAAAAGTTATTTGGATTGTTAATACGGATATGCTAAAATACAGGATTATTGTTTTCATAAAAAATATGGTTTTAAAAGAGTATTCATTAAGCGATAACAAAGCCATAATAATATTAACAAAGGGCAATCTGTTTAAAAAACGCCTTGATTTTCAGTACATTTGACAAATATAATGGTTTTTTAGAAAAAATGCAGAATGCTTAAGATTGAATTTTGGAGAATTAGAAATTTATAAAACCTAAGAATGATTTTATATTTCCGGATTATTCCGGTGTTTCCACCAGTATTTAATTGTGTTTCTTCTCCAGAGCATTCGTGTTTCATCAAAATTCGTCCAATATTTTTCTTTATGTCCGTTTTTTGATTTTTCGTAAAGTTCGTTTCGCAGTTTTTTCGTATATCTGTTTTCTCCTTTTGTCAATTCTCCAAATCTGATTGCATTAGAAGTGCAATTATGCATACACCTTAAACAATGTAAACAATTCCTTTCATTAATAATTTCAATATAATCATCATGCATTTTTAAATTGTTGTCCGGACAATTGTTTACGCATAGTCCGCAAACAATGCATTTTTTACTATCTATTTGCAGCTTAGGATATTTTGTGATTTCAATATCCTTAACAATTTTAAGTTTTATCGATGCTAAAATTCCTGGTTTGGATAATTTAATAAGCTTTTTGTTTTCAAGGTTGTTTATTATCTCATCTGCAAAATCACGAATTTTATTCTCAATACTATCTTCAAAAAACATTACAGTTTTATACTCATAGTCGGTTGCTGGTAGTCTTGATGAAATGCCATTTGAAGGGGATTTGAAGCTTTTGCATGCAATTAAGCTATAATTATTTTTTGTTAATTTTTTTGAAAAGTCATAAAAGACATTTGCTGTAAATCTGGCATATGTGCAAAATTGGAAGTAATTAATGTTTTTACCGAACTTGTTAAAAAGTGGAAATAGTTTCAGAAAATTATCCGGAAAGGTGAATTTATACACAGGATAAGCAAAGCCTATTATTTTATTGGTTAAATTAAGGGAGTCTGTTTCCTCTATGTCTTCAATAGACAATAGTTCTACTTTGTTGTTCTTTTCCTCAAGAACTTTCTTTAATTCTTTACTTATTAATTCAGTATTGCCTGTTCCGGAAAAATAAAAGATAGCAAAATCCATGTTTTTTTCAAAATTCTATCAAAGGTAGATGTTAAACTTTAGTGCGTGTTTTTGAGGCACTGTATTATCATCCTTTACAAAAATTATATAAAAGTTCGGTACTTTCAATTTTATTCATTAATTCGTTTGCAGTTTATTTTTCGTCTGCATTTTGTTGGTTTTTATTTATAATACCAACGCAGATTTTCTATTTTTTGCCCTGCACCAAATACCAATCCACCCACGAATCTAATTGACTTACAGAATTTGGTCGAAGCAAAATTTCCCGACTGTTGTTAAGTAAATATATAGTTGGGGTAGCAAATACATGGTAATTTTTAACTAACGGACTATCCCATTTTTTATAGTCGCAAAAGCTTATAAATGAGAAAGGTTTTACAAAATTCCTGAAAATATCTTTTTCTTCATCAAGAGAGACAAATACAACTTCAACATTGTATTTTTTCCAGTTTTCATATAAGCCGGCAATATGAGAAAGCTCTTGTGGACATGCAGGACACCAGCTTGCTCCAAAGACGACTACGATATAGTCGCTTTTTACATCGGATAATTTTTTTGGAATATTACTTGTTTCGTAAGCCGGAGCAAAAATATCGCCTTTAAATTCACTATCCGGTGCTGTATTTCCTTTTTTCATGGCACGGTAACTTTCTAATTGTGCTGCAAAATCTTTATTAATGGTGCAGCCTTGTTCATTAAGTAGTTTTAACGCCAAATACTCCGAAGCCTTGAACAAACTGCGTTTTTCTAAAAGTTTGAATAAAAATTCAGTTATCTCATTCAATTTCTGTTCGTCTGATAAAAGGTTTTCAACCAAAATGTCTATGGATTTATTCATTTCAATATAAACAGAATCTAAGGAGCGACCACTGTTTTCAATTAACCAAAAATGGCTTTCGATGGTTTCTTTTAGTAAACCACTTTTATAAAGCCGCTCATTAGTGTAATCAAGCATTCTAAAAGCATTTATTGTAGTGGGAATTTCCTCTGTTCTGTATTGGGCTATGGTGGAAACCGAACTTACAAGTTTACGCACCGGCAAATACCAACTTACATAAGAATTTTTCGGCAAATTTGCCAAAAACAAGCTGTCTTCTGCTTTAATGCGTTGTTTTTCTTTTTCTATTACTTTTTTAGGACTTTCATGCACAGCAAAAAGTGAATCTCTTTTATAAATTTTAGACAGGTAATCCCATGCACTCAGGGTTTGTTCACGACGCGGATGCTCTGATGCATATTGCTCAAACAATTGGTTTTGGATACCATTTTCAATTATAATGGTTTCAGAAAAAGCAAAGTTATCGCCTTTAAGTTGTAGGTTTTCATCTTCAGCCAATATTAAAATAAATGTTTTAATGTCTTCTTCGATAAGATAAGCCATTCCAAAGTCTTGTTTGCTGTATGAAAGCTTAAAAATGCCTTTTTCATTAGCTTTTACACTATCAATAGTATAAGTATCGAAACCTGAAAAGCCAATCAATTTTATTGACTGATTGGCAAGATCAGGAAATGTGCCTCTAATAGTGTTTTGAGAAAAACCGAGAATGTTTATAAGTGTAAATCCCAGAAATAGTATTATTTTCATGTTTAAATTTTTATTTTTCAAAATAATTAATCACCATAATTAGATATGCTCAGGGTTTGTTTGGTATCATATAAGTATATTTAAAAACTTCCTTGATCTTCAATACATTTCTCAAATATAATAGTTTTCCAAGAGAAATATTAAAAACTGGAGAATGAATTTTTGAGAATTTAAACAATTGTAAAATGAATTAAAAATATGAAAAATGTGATGCATTACATTTGCAAAAAAATGATGATTTTCTTTTGCAATTTACAGCTGTTATCATTTCTTCAACCTGTGCGGCGTTAATTGCCAATGGTTGCTCACATAAGACGGCTTTTTTGTGGTTGAGGCACAACAGACTATATTCCCTGTGCAGGGTATGCGGTGTTGCTATATATACAGCATCAACATTAGGATCTTCGGCCAAGGCTTTATATCTGCCAAAAGCTTTTACAGCATCGAATTCATTGACAAAAGCTTCAGCTCTGCCATAATTCCTTGATGCTACAGCATATAGTTCCGCATGTGGAACCTCCCTGAGGTCTTCGGCAAACTTGCGGGCAATTTTTCCGGGACCCATTATGCCCCAGCGGATTGTTCTCTCAGAAGTTTTATTCATTATACTTTGAAGAGTTTTTCAGCCTTAATAAGTTTATGAATTATTTTTCTAATATTAAATAGCCGGATATCAGGGAACTTAAAATCTATTATCAGTTCCCTTTTTTATGATTAGCTTGAACAATGCCTGGTAAATATAACAATTATTACTATGCTTTTGGAGGTGTACCTTCACAGTTAGAAACAACAGCGTCAATTTGCACCAAAGCATTTATAGGAATAGCTGAAACTCCAACTATTGTTCTTGCAGGAAGATCGCTTTTGAAAAAACTTGTGTAAACTTCGTTTACAGCATCAATATCAGCAATATTTTTAAGTTGGATATTTATTTTAACAGCATCATCCATAAGGTGGTCGACATTTTCCACAATTGCCTTAATATTTTTGAGGCATTGTACAGTTTGCTCTTTTATGCCACCGGATACAATTTTATTAGTTTTTGGGTCTAAAGGTAATTGACCTGAAATATGATTGTAATGAGAAAAAGCTACAGAGTGTGAGTAAGGAACTTTTGGTGCATTTTCAGTATTGTTGGCTTCTATGATAATCAGTCGGGAGTCTTCAGGAAGTTGCGGGGGAGTGCCATCTCCGTGAGATACAACAGTATCAATTTGTACCAAAGCATCCATAGGCAAAGCAGAAGCGTTAAATATTGTTCGCGCAGGGACATAGCCTGGAAAAAATTTTGCACAAACTTCGTTTACTGCTTCAATATCTGAGATATTTTTAATGAATATAGTCGTTTTAACAACATCGTCCATTACGTGGCCGATACTTTCTAAAATTGCTTTAATGTTATTTAAGCACTGTTCAGCCTGCTCTTTTACATCGCCGGATACAATTTTGCCGGATTTAGGATTGATAGGTAATTGAGCTGAAAGGTTGTTGTAATGAGAAAAAGCTACAGTTTGTGAATATAGGCCTTTTGGTGCATTTTCCGTATTTTTTGCAACAATTTTAAGATCGCAAGCTTCTTGTGGAGGTGTCCCTTCACCGTTTGAAATAACTGCTTCAATTTGCACCAAAGCATCAGTTATAGGTAAAGCAGCAACGGCAACTATCGTTCGTGTAGGAAGATAATTTTGGAAGAATTTTGTATAAACTTCGTCAACAGCGTCAATATCTGCTATATTCCTTAGGAATATAGTGATTTTAACAACATCGTCCAAAACATGGTCGATACTTTCTACAATTGCTTTAATATTTGCTAAGCACTGTTTTGTCTGCTCTTTTACATTATTACCTGCAATTTTACCTGATTTTGGATCGATAGGTAATTGTGCCGAAATATTATTGTAGTGAGAAAAAGCTACAGTTTGTGAATATGGGCCTAAATTATCTGGTGCATTTTCTGTGTTTCTTGTGATTTTAATAATTTTCTTATTCATACTAATTTGTTCTTTTAATTTTTATTAATGATATTTTAATTGTTATGCTTGGTAACGATTAATCACAAACATTGGATTTGTCCGAATTAATCCTTGTTGACTTTCAAACAGTATGTTTGAAAGAACTGTCAAATTTAATATCCTTTCCTTCTATTCGTGATGAATAAACTGATGATATAGATTTATAAAACCGGAAATAGTCTATCGGCATATCAAACTATTTAATCTTATCCGGTTTTCCCAGCGGTGATTGCGTTATCGCTTTTCTATATTGGTCAAGCAGTTCAGACGTAAGTATATTAAATCCAATTCGAAGTGATTTTCACAAAGATAGTTTTTTTGATGCCGGTTTAGGCAATATAATCCCTATTTGTTTCCACAGGTTAAGTTTTACTTCTCCCTGCCGGAAATTAACTGGCGGGGCAGCCTACTCGAATATGTCAAGTAAGATACCATATATTTAATAAAAATTACTCATTAGCCTTTTTTGGGAATTGCAAATTAATCCACAACATCTCTTGTGCAACGGACAGAGTATCCATTACGTTTATATGAGTAAGATCTGTTAAAATGGCTTATAGTTTTATGAAAACGCAGATTATAAGTGCATCCTTCTTCACAAAAATGCTCACAGCCTTCACCTCCGCAATCTTCACAATCTTCATCGCAAG
Source organism: uncultured Bacteroidales bacterium (assembly GCA_964614525.1). Taxonomy (GTDB): domain Bacteria; phylum Bacteroidota; class Bacteroidia; order Bacteroidales; family UBA7960; genus PWND01. Next base: position 12,239 of record CAZTPA010000023.1, read on the forward strand.
GATCAGGGAAATAGTCTTCACCGGGAGTCCAAATGCCAACATCTAAGCCAATATTAGCAAACAGATAACCTGCACGAACACCTGATGGCAAAATATTTAATCCAAATATATCAGCACCAAACTGATTGGAAACAAAATTCCACCGAGGATGTTCATTAGTTCGACAGTCTTCTCCAAATGGCGAATTAACTTGTTTACATGATTTTAAAACATTACCTAAGCCGTTAATTGCAAAATAATTGTTTGATAAACTATATTCATTGATTAAATAATTTTCTAAATAATCCCAATCATCATCAGTTGAAACACGCCAACCTATTGGGCAAATATTTCGTTCATCTATAACTGCATAAGCGTTATATAAAAAACCATAAGCAGCTTTCATTTCTTCATCTGAATCAATTCCCTCTACATTAGCCCAAATTCCACCATCATGAGGATAAACAGTATAAGCTCCTTCATATGTAGAACTCCATTCTTCATTTGTCATGTTAGAGATAATATCACTTCCGTCCTGATATCTTGTTGTACGAAGATTATCGGCCATCAATTCCAGGTTTCCAATAATTACAGTCTGATAATAATTTCCATCAATGTCGGTAACGCCTTCTCCATACTGTGTTTTATTTTCAAGTATAAATTGAGCTGTTAAAATGACATCTTCTCCTGGCATTATAAACTCAAATTCCTGTTCATTGCTTATTAGCCCCTTATCTCCTGACCAGTAAGCAAATCTGTAACCATCATTATTTTGTGCTTTAACAATAATACTTTCACCGGCAGGATAGTCTCCAGCACCTTCAGCAAATCCGTAGTCTTGGGGTGCAACAATTAAAGTTAAAGAATTCTTTATTAACTCTTGTTCTTCAATAGAGTCTTCCTTTTTACACATATTGTTTAAAAAAAATAATATTGCTAATATCCCAAAAATAAAAATCCAATTGTGTTTTCCTTTTGTCATTTCTTTAGATAGATTAATTATTTTTAATAAGTTTATTGGGTTTTAATCTTATTTTGCTCAATGCTTCGCTTGGCTTGTATTATAGTGATTTAATTGCTATGTTAATGTCTTCTTACAACAAATCTTGTTAATTAACTCCTGTTTAATTCTAATGTGTTCATCAAAAATGTGCTTTAAAGTCAATATAAAGGTACAAAATAATATCAAGTTTTTATAGAACGGTCTTTGTTACAATCGATGCCAATTTTCCCGTGTTAACGTATCTTGCAGGTTTCTGCCAGGTTTCATTATTCCCTGCTGAACAACCTCACTAAGATAATATATTGTCAGCAAACTCCCGAGTCCCTGAATGTAAACTGAACACGTGCTGACAATTGTTATTGATTTACACAATTCTCAAATCATCCGGATTCTGTTTGTTGTCCCAAACAGCATGTGCTTATATTATCACTTTTTGCCGTTATACATACATTTACTCTTATTAAAAATTAAAACCGTATCTTTGTAAAAAATTATAACGAACATTTCCCTCCCTAATAATAGCTAAGGTTTTGGTTCACTAAAAAAAATCTACTTTATACATTTATGTCATTCAATTCATTAAACATTATTGAGCCTGTTCTAAAGTCAATAGAACAAGAAGGCTACAAAATCCCAACACCAATTCAACAACAAGCCATACCAATTGTATTGCAGGGAAGAGACTTGCTGGGATGTGCCCAAACAGGTACAGGTAAAACAGCTGCATTTGCAATCCCTGTTTTACAAAGATTATTTACAACAAATTCTCAGGATAAAAAAAGAAAAATCCGCAGTCTTATAGTTACACCAACCAGGGAACTGGCGATTCAAATTGATGAAAGCTTTAAGGCTTACGGCAGACATACAGGATTGATAAGCACCGTGGTATTTGGTGGTGTGCGACAAAAAGCGCAAACAGATAAACTTAGAAATGGTGTAGATATTCTTGTGGCAACACCCGGACGTTTGCTAGATCTTATATCTCAAGGCTTTATTTCATTGCATCATATTGAAATATTTGTATTGGATGAAGCTGATAGAATGCTTGATATGGGTTTTATTCATGACGTAAAGAGAATTATTTCAACATTGCCTGCAAAACGTCAAACTTTGTTTTTCTCGGCTACAATGCCTCCCGAAATTGTGAAACTTTCTAATACAATTTTACATCAGCCAATAAAAGTTGAGGTTACTCCATCTGCTTCAACAGTGGATCTTGTAAAACAATATGTGTATTTTGTTGATAAAGGAAATAAGAATGCCTTGCTTATGGATCTTTTAAAGGATGAGAAGATTAAAACAGCATTGGTTTTTACCCGAACAAAGCATGGCGCCGATAAAGTTGTGAGAATATTGCAGAAAAACAATATTAAAACAGAGGCAATTCATGGTAATAAAAGTCAGCAAGCCAGACAGCGTGCTCTGTCGAATTTCAAATCTCAGGAAACACGTGTTATGGTTGCAACCGACATTGCATCAAGAGGTATTGATGTAGAACACATGGAATTTGTTATCAATTTTGATATATCTAATATGCCTGAAACCTACGTGCATAGAATTGGCAGAACCGGCAGGGCAGGAGCTAAGGGCACAGCATACTCTTTCTGCGATGCTGAAGAAAAAGCTTATTTGAAAGATATTGAGAAACTTATTGGAAAGAAAATTCCTGTAATTGAGAATATTGCATACCCTTTAATAGATCATAATCCGGCAAAAGCAACTAAACAGCAGAGATCGTCACAGAGGCAAGTCAATGGCAACTCAACAAATGCTAAATCAAAAAGACCTGCTTCTGCAAAAAGAACTTTCAAAGCTAAACCTGCGAAAAACTCCGGAGAATCCGGCTCAAAATCCTTTTCTCGCTATATAGGAAGAAACAATCCCCGAAAAGCCTGATATGTTTTAGAAATAAAATAATCAGGTTTTATGATAAATTCAATTCTTTTTTTGATGTTGTTTTAAATAAATAAATACTTTTACGAATCAAATCGTATCTGTTTATTATTTTACCTGCATCATCTTACCGCAGGCAAACTAAGTACAAGTAATTTATTTTATTAATTTCAAATCTCTTTAATATGAAAAGAAAATTCATGTCGCTGCTTCTTGTTAGCAGTTTTTCAGTTTGCCTAAGCTTCGGTCAGGGCGATGAGGAGTTTAAAACCTACTCTAATTATGATTTTGTACCCGGAAGTAAAGTAATCTTTTTTGATGATTTTAGTCAGGGTAGTGTGGGCGATTTCCCATCAATGTGGAATTCTAATGCTTCCGGAGAGATAATCCGTACTAATGCCTTCGAAGGTCAATGGTTCAAAATGAATACTGATGGTAATTTCTTTCTTAATGATGGCTTAAATGCATCAGAAAATTTTACAATCGAATATAATATGTTTTTAACTAATAATGGCGAGGATGGAGATATATTCCGACTAACAATTCTGGGAACAGAAGAAGATGATATGTTCCCAAATCCTTTGGGTTCAGGATTGTTTGGAATTGAAGTTGAATTTGCAACCACTGATTCCGGAGTTGATGAGTTTTCATTCAGATCATACGATAATGATAAAAGCACCTCATTTACCGGAAGATATAGTAAAGAAGAAGACTTATTTGAGCTGAATAAGTTATACAGAATAAGTATTTGGGTTCAAAAAACAAGAATGCGCCTTTATGTTGACCAAAAGAAAGTATTTGATGTGCAAAGAGCCTTTCCTGCTAATTCTAAAATCAATCAGTTAAGATTTTCTTCTAATTATGAATGTGATGTAAATATCTCTGATTTCAGAATAGCAGATGCTGTGGAGGACAATAGAAGCAAGCTTCTCACCGAAGGGAAAATAATATCATATGGCATTTATTTTAATGTTGGAAAAGATATTGTAAAACCCGAATCTTATGGTTCAGTTAAAGAAATTGCAAATATTCTTACAGACAACCCTGAAGTAAAAATTCTTATTGTAGGACATACAGATAGTGATGGCAATGCGGCCTCAAATAAAGATTTGTCTGTTCGCCGTGCTGCTAATGTGAAAAATGTGCTGGTAAATGAATTTGGTATTTCCTCGGATCGTATGCAAACTGAAGGTAAAGGTCAAGAAGAGCCAATTGCTCCAAATTCTTCTTCCGAAAATAAAGCAAAAAACAGAAGAGTGGAATTTTTGAAACTCTAAAACACTTAATTATCGTTATTTTTTCGGTGTATGTTTCTTGTATGATATGAAATTATTTAGATTATTTCTTCAAACTTAAATTATTGAATATTTTTTTATAAAGCAAAAGGCTGTCTTGTTGATAAGGCAGCCTTTTGCTTTATTTACTTCAGTAATTTTAATAAATTTCTCAACAAGGATGCTATAAAATCTTTAATATGGTTAAATGTTTTTTGCGGCTTTGTGCGAAATAAAAAGCAAAAAACACCTAGCGCATCAAATAATGACTATCCCAATATTTGTTCGGTTGTTCTGCAAATAATTAGAACTAGCATGTCTCTAATTGCTTAGTTTTATATATATTCGCCTTTTTTATAATACATTTGATTAATTTTTAAATAAGAATTCATATAAGATATTGAAAATGAATACAGAATCACATATTATACCGATGTTTTTAAATCGTGCAGCCACATTTGGGAAAAAGGAAGTTTATAGATATAAAGACAGTGAGGGTAATTATCAGTTTGTCAACTGGGAAGAGCTAAAAGAGAAGGTTGATAATGTTATATCATCTTTGCATGCAATGGGAGTGAATAAAGATGATAAGATTGGTATTTTCAGCCAAAATAAACCTCAATGGATAATTACTGATCTTGCTGCAATGGCAATTGGTGCTGTGGTCGTTCCTTTTTATGCTACAGCCGTATTAGAACAATTGAAATATATTGTTAAAGAAACTGATATGAAGCTGATGTTTGTTGGTGCTGATGAGCAAATGAACACAGCTGCGCAACTGCTTGAGGATGATAGTCCTCTTAAAAAAATTGTTTCTTTTGAAAAAGCTGAAAATAGTAATCCTGACATACTTAGTTTTGATGAGTTTCTGAAACTATCATCCGATAAAGGAATAAAAATGACTGCTGCCGATAGATTGGAGGAATATTCTGCCGATGATTTGGCAACCATTATTTATACTTCCGGCACAACCGGCGAACCAAAAGGGGTTATGCTGAGACAGGATAATTTTATGTATTGTTTTAATATTCATGATTCAAGGCTGGACGTGAGAAGTACTGATGTATCTCTTTGTTTTCTCCCTCTTAGCCATGTGTTTGAAAGAATGTGGAGCCATTATTTACTCTACTGCGGTGCAGTAAATGTTTTTCTTGAAAATCCTAAAGAGATAATTAGTGTTTTGCCAATTGTAAAACCAACTGTATTGTGCACTGTTCCTCGCTTTTTTGATAAAACTTTTGGTGGTATACATGATGAGGCCGCAAAATGGCCGGGTTTCAAACAGAAGATTTTCAAATGGTCTGTCGAACAGGGTATGAAAGCAATTGAGTATAAGTCAAAGAATAAAAAACTGCCCTTCGGACTAAGTTTTAAACATAGTATTGCTAATGCATTGGTGTTTAAAAAGCTTAGGTCTGTTTTTGGTGGAAATATCCGGTTTATGCCTTGTGCCGGTGCAGCAATTAATTATGATATTCTTAAGTTTTTCCATGCTGTAGGATTATTTGTAAACTATGGCTATGGTGCTACCGAAACAACTGCAACAGTTTCTTGCTTCAAAGAGGATGAGTATTCTCTTGATACTTGTGGAAGTATAATGCCCGGTATTGATGTAAAAATTGGTGAAAATAGTGAAATCCTGGTTAAAGGAAGAACGGTTTTTTATGGTTATTATAAAAAGGAAGAAGATACAAAAGAAGTGCTTAAAGATGGCTGGTTTTATAGTGGAGATGAAGGTTATATTGATGATAATAATAACCTGATAATGCTTGATAGAATAAAAGATCTGATGAAAACTTCAGTTGGGAAATATGTTTCTCCTCAAAAACTGGAAATGCTCTTGTCGCAGGATGAACTTGTAGAACAAATTATTGTAGTTGGCGACAACCGTCAGTATGTTAGTGCATTGGTGGTTCCTGCCATGGATAAGCTAAAGATAATTGCTAATGAACTTAATATTTCATATCAAAATGATCAGGAATTAGTTGATTCCGGAAAGATAAATGAATTTTATCAAACACGCTTTGAAATGCTGCAAAAAGATATTGCTCCTTATGAAAAAGTTATGAAGTTTGTTTTATTGCCGGAACCATTTACGATAGAGGCCGGCACTATGACAAGCACTCTCAAGCTGAGAAGAAGTTCTATTGAAAAAATGTATTCACGCTTCGTAGAAAAGATGTATGATTAAGCTGTAATTGGGGCTTTATGCTTCCACCTGCGATGAGTCCATAGCCAACTATCAGGTTGTTTTCTGATTACAGATTCCAGCTTGCGGGCATATATTTCAGTAATTTCTCCCGTGGCATATTTCGAAGGATCTTCAACAAGTATTGAGAGTTGTAATTCATATTTTCCACGTTTTACCCTGTTTATTTCAGTGAAAACTATCGGTAATTGATTGTTTTTTGCATGTTTCTCCGGTCCGTGCAGAAATGCAGTTTTACGTCCAAAAAAATCAATCCAATGAGCCTGTTCCGGTTTCGATGGATTTTGATCTGCTGCCATTAAAAAAACCGTGGGAGCATCCAGATATTTTTCAAAGCTTTGGCTGGTTTTTCTTATTGGGACCAGGATTGTTTCATATTTCGCACGACTTCTGAGCAAAACCTTGTTTATAAACTTATTCTTAATCGGTTTATAAAAACCCAGAATACGAAAATCTGTTTGTATTCCTGCCGACATGCTTCCCCATTCCCAATTTCCTATGTGCCCGGTTACAAGTATCAAACTTTGGCTCTTTGAGTAGTAAGGTTGTATCAATTCAGGATTCAACACTTTATGTCGTTTTTTTACAGAAGCCTTTGTCATTGTGAAGCTTTTAATACCTTCTAATAAAATGTCCGATAAATTTCTATAGATTTTCTTTATCAGTTGCTTTTTTTGTTTTTCTGTAAGATTAAGGTTTGTGTGCGAAAGATTCTGAGAGACTAAATCCGTACGATAACGAATAACACTCCTTAGCATCCATGCTACAAAATTTGAAAAGTAATACATAAGTCTGAATGGCATTAGTCCAATAAGTATTACAAACAAAAAAAAGAATAAGCTATTTAAAAAGTGTGTCAGATTTTTAATCATGTGGACTGATTATTTTAGATTATCGGCATATGCAAAATATGTCAAATTCAATTATTATATTATGGCTTCAAAAATAATGAAATTAAGTAAGAATCTGATGTGATTGTGTTTTCGTATTGATTAGATGAGTGTGTACTTATATTTTTCTTATCCCTTTATCTTCAATAGCAATTATTTTTTGCTTGTATAATGCTCCGATGGATTTTTTAAAACTTTTTTTACTCATTTGAAAAACATCGTATATCTCTTCTGCCGGACTTTTGTCATTTATTGCTATAAAGCCGTTGTGGCTTTCAAGAATATTCAGGATACCGGCAGAAAGATTGTCGATTTTATCGTAACCGGGCTTTTCAAGAATAAGATCTATTTTATTATCAGGCCTTACTTGTTTTATATATCCTTTCATTCTCATACCGGTGCTAATCTCTTTGAAAATTTGATTTTCATATAGCATACCGAGATGCTTTTGATTTACAATTGCATTATAACCTAAATCCGACCTTGTCCAAATTATCAAATCTACTTCTTCCCCTGTTTTATATTCAGCGGGTTCCATATCAAGAAAATGCTCTAAACGGGCAGAGGCTGTTATTCTTTTACTTGGAGAGTCGATATATAAAAATACAAGATAGGATTGGCCTTCTATCATTTTTGCATTTTGCTCTTTAAAAGGCACAAACAAGTCTTTGTCCAGTCCCCAATCGAGGAATGCTCCAATATTATTTACCTGCTTTACTTGCATATAAGCAAATTCATCTACCATAGCTTTTGGGCTGAGTGTAGTTGCAATGAGCCTGTCTTCAGAGTCAAAATAGATAAAAACTTCAAGCATATCGTCAACTTCAGTACCTTCGGGAACCCATTTTGTTGGCATTAAGATTTCTCCCGATTCTCCACCATCCAGATATATTCCAAAATCAAGAATTTTTACAACCCTGAGGGTATTAAGTTTTCCTGCTTCCATTATAATTTATGTTATATATTATTCGGGTATTTTTTAGTTAAAAAAAATAAAGCCCACGATTCGAACCGTGAGCTTTGTTTTTTTGCATTTTACTGTAATTTACAGTGAAGTGCATTGCATAAAGTCAAATGTAATATTATACCACTTTAACGTTTACTGCGTTTAATCCTTTTTGACTTTCTTCAACTTCGTAAGTAACGGTGTCACCTTCGCTAATTTCATCGATTAAACCATTTTGATGTACAAATACATCTTTGCCACCATCTTCCGGAGTTATAAATCCAAAAGCTTTTGTTCTGTTGAAGAATTTTACTGTTCCTTTATTCATCTTTTAAAAATTTTATATGAGGTACAAAAGTAATGTTTTTATTTGAATTAGCAATGTTTTATATGCTTTTTTATTTTTATTTGATAGCAATTCGTCTAATAATCATACTTGAGTAGTGAATACTCTTAAAAAAAAACTTTTAAAATTTCGAAATTTGTCTGAAATTTTAAAAGTTTTCTAAAAAATGCCTTATATTTTTTGATATCTGACAATTATTCTCTTGCAAATATCCTGATTCAAAATGGAAATAAACAAAAACCTATTAGCAACTATTTTTGAAGAACATAACTATAGTAAACATACTTATTAGAAACAAATCTTTCGTAAGTTTCGGATCCTATAGCTCCCGCAAAATTTAGTGCTATTTTATGAAGAAAGCGTGGAACAAGTTTATGAACCAGTCCTCGTCTGCGTGCATCATCTAAATCCAATGCAGCAATAACCTCCTTATTGATAATTTTTTTCTTTAATATTTTCATTCCACAATTATCAATATCCCTGAGCATTGAATCTACATCATAATCAAATCGGAAATCTGTTATTAAAAAATAACCTCCCGGACGCAAAATACGATAAACCTCATTTAAAAACGCCTTCATGTCAGGATATCTGTGCGATGATTCAACATTAAAGATTATATCACGTGAATTATCTTTAAGAGCAAGTTTTTGGGCATCACCTTGCAGAAAAGAAAGATTATCCTTTTTGTAATATTTTTTGCAAAAGGAGATAGCAAGTTTATTCAAATCTACTCCAACCGCCGATGCAGGCTTATAGGTATTAAAAAGGTATGATAATCCACCACCTCTGCCACATCCAATCTCAGCTATATCTTTTCCCTGTATTTCAATTTCTTTAGCCAGTTGGTCATATAACTGAATTGAATATCGATTTGATTCGTCCTGATTTTCAATAGTGACTTTATGTCCATTTTCAGAGAATCCATAATTCATAAATAAAACTTCGGCATTTTTGTCAACTTTGCTGACGTACCAATACCAGATTCTGAATAAGCCTTCGCGGAAATTTATTTTCATGGGGGCAAATGTACAGCTTTTTTGTACTATGATAAATAATTTTTTATTTTAAAGCGATATTTTTTTTCTAATAATGATTAGCAGGATATTATATGCAAATTTTTTTTAAAAATCTTAAATTAAAAAATAAAAGCATATCTAAAAATAATCTCATATAACTATCTTTGCAGCATGCAAGAAATGATATTAATTTTAGATTTTGGCTCTCAATATACTCAGTTGATAGCCCGACGTATTAGGGAACTCAATGTTTACTGCGAAATCCATCCATACAATTATATACCCGATTCTTTGGATGGTATAAAAGGTATAATATTGTCCGGCAGTCCTTTTAGTACTCAAGATAAAAATTCACCTAAGCCTGATCTTTCTTTTATTGGGGAGAAAATTCCCGTGCTTGGTATTTGCTATGGTGCTCAGCTTATGGCTTTAAATATCGGTGGCAATGTTGTAGCTTCAAAAACCCGTGAATATGGAAGAGCGAATCTTTGCTTTATTGATTCTGATGAGGTTTTATTAAAAGGAGTTAAAGATAATTCGCAGGTGTGGATGTCGCATGCTGATACAATTATGAATTTGCCTGCAACATACAAGATTATTGCCAGCACCGGTGATGTGAGAGTTGCTGCCTATAAAGCAATGAACTCAGATTTTTACGGATTGCAGTTTCACCCTGAAGTTTACCATTCAACAGATGGCTTTGCTTTACTGCAAAACTTTATTGTTGATATTTGTGAGTGCAAGCAAGATTGGACTCCTGAATCCTTTATTGAAATGTCAGTTGATAATCTTAAGGAAAAAATAGGTAAGGATAAAGTCGTTCTTGGAATTTCCGGTGGTGTTGACTCCACCGTTGCTGCTGTTTTACTGCATAAAGCTATAGGGCCGCAATTACATTGTATATTTGTGGATAACGGACTGTTGCGTAAGAATGAATTTGAAGCAGTGCTTGACTCATATATTGATATGGGTTTGAATGTGAAAGGAGTAAGAGCTGCCGACCGCTTTCTGAAAGCTCTTGAAGGTATCACTGATCCTGAACAGAAGAGAAAGGCAATAGGAAACGCTTTTATTGAGGTATTCGATGAAGAAGCGCATAAAATTAAAGATGTAGTATGGCTTGGACAAGGTACTATTTATCCGGATGTTATTGAATCAGTCTCTGTAAAAGGGCCTTCGGCTACTATTAAATCTCATCATAATGTTGGTGGTTTGCCTGAGTATATGAAACTTAAAATAGTTGAACCCCTCAATAGTTTATTTAAGGATGAGGTTCGTAGAATAGGGCATGCATTAAAAATAAATGACAAACTCTTAAGCAGACATCCTTTTCCGGGTCCCGGCCTAGGAATTAGGATTTTGAGCGATATTACTCCCGCAAAAGTAAAAATACTTCAGGAAGTTGATGATATATTTATCAGAGGTTTACGGGATAATGATTTGTATGATAGCGTTTGGCAGGCATTTGCAGTATTACTGCCGGTTCAGTCTGTTGGTGTTATGGGAGACGAACGAACCTATGAAAATGTTGTTTGCCTCAGAGCCGTTTCTTCAACTGATGGTATGACTGCAGATTGGTCACACCTTCCTTATGAATTTCTTGCAAAAGTTTCAAGTGATATTATTAATAAGGTTAAAGGTGTAAACAGGGTAGTTTACGATATTAGCTCTAAACCTCCTTCGACAATTGAATGGGAATAAATTTGTTATTACAATAATTTGCATTATATTTCGTAATTGAAAAAAACATTTACTATTTTGAACTTTACTAAATTAGTTTTTCTTCTTCTGGCTCTATTATGTGTGAACGAAGTTTCAGGCATGCAGAATCAAGAAATAATTCCTTCCAAAACAATTCAGTTGGTGGATGGAGAAGAATATTACTTCCACGCTGTACGCCATGGACATACTCTGTATTCAATCTCAAAAGCTTACGGTGTGTCTCAGGATGATATTATTAAAGCGAATCCGGAGATTAAATACGGTTTAAAGTATAATCAGATGATAAAAATTCCTGTATTGCAAAATAAAGATAAACAGGAGATAGATTATATTGAACATGAAGTTAAGCGTAAGGAAACTCTCTATGGTATTTCTAAACAATATGAAATTGCCCAGGAAACAATTTTAGAACACAATCCCAAAGCAAGAAAAGGTTTAAAAACCAAGCAAATTCTTAAAATACCTGTTAAAAAAGAGCCAGATGAAAATGACAAGACAGAAGTAGAAGATGATAGAGAAAATTTTATTTACTATACTGCAAATAAAGGAGACACTCCTTATGGTATTTCCAGATTGTTCGATCTTCCTATGGATACCCTTGCTATTTATAATCCTGATTTTCTTGATGGTGTTAGTGCAGGTCAAAAGATTATTATTCCTCGTTATAAATATCTGCAACAAGATGAAAAGAACCTGAGCTTTTATAATGATAGCATAATTGACGCCGAAAAAAAGAAAAAAGATTCTGAATTATTGTATGATGAAGAGTATTGTAATGACCCTGTTTTGAAAGATCATTATAATGTTGCATTAATGATACCACTATTTCTTGAGGAAATTACCGATGAAGATCTCGATTCCAAAAAATTACCATTAAACCATCCGTCTTTTGCTTTTTTGCAGTTTTATGAAGGAGTAATGATAGCACTTGACTCAATAGAAAGTTCAGGAGTTGATTTTACAGTGCATGTTTTTGATGTCTGTGAAGATTCTCACAAAGCATTAAAAGCTGTCAATAGTAAGAAATTTTCAGAAATGGATATAATTATAGGACCCTTTTTTGAAGAATCTTTAAAAAAAGTGGCATACTATGCTGAGAGAAATAATATAGCACTCATTAGTCCTATGTATTCTAATAATGAACAGCTAAAAATTTCCCGCAATGTATTACAGCTCACTCCGTCTTTAGAATTGCAATTGCAGGATTTGGCAGACTTTATTCTTAGCGAAAAGTATGAAGATCAAAATATTGTGCTTATTCATAGTGATCAGCAGAATGTTATTGGTACAATTAAGTGGTTCAGAGATTATTTGAATGCTAATATTAACCGAAAACAGTACTTAAAAGATAGTCTTAATCTGGCTAGAATTGAACCTTATTTTCACAAAAACTCATATGTGGGTGAAAAAACAAGCAGCTTTTATCTTTTTAATGACACTTTGATTAATGCTCAGGAAAATTCCACTTCCGATTCACTCGATACCCTCGTGGATTATATGAATAGTGAAAATATTAAGGAGGTATCTCTTGCAAAGGATAGCTTAGGAACTATCGTAAATTCACTGGATTCATTACGTGAGAATATTGTTATTGCCTTAGTTGGAGGAAATGTCCATGTTTCTAATGTTCTTAGAGAATTGCATAATTATAAAGACACATTTGATGTAATGGTATTTGGAACTCCTCAATGGAGATATTTGGAAAGCATTGACCTCGAATATTTTCACAGTCTGGATGTTCATTTATTTGCCCCTGATTTTATTGATTATTCTGATAAAAATATTCAGGATTTTATTATGAAATTTAGAGATAAATATAATACTGAACCTAATTCAGATGCTTTTGCCGGTGTCAATACAGCTTTCTATTTCTTTAACGCATTGAAATTATATGGGACGGAATTTCATAAATGCATAGGCCTCTTGAATATGGAACTTGTCTTTCAAAATCCATATCATTTTCAAAAGACTTTTGGTGAAGACGGAGGATGGGAAAATAAAAAATCCACCATTATAACTTTTAAAGATTATAGAATGATGGATGTTAGAAAACCTTTATACGAAAAAACCTCTACTACCTCAGATCATTAATATATGCACCCGGAAACATACTTTCTTTAAACTCAAATTTATTCTCGGGAATTGTCAGGTTTGTTTGAATTTTGTCGAGATTATATGTAAATGTGCCTCCATGCCTGTCGTAAGCAATTGAATATACAATCATATGATCATTGCTGTTTAATGCAATTCTGTATTTAAAGAATGCTTGCGGAGTATTTGGAATAAGATCTATGATATCAACTTTTTTCCCATTGTGAACTATCTGTTTAATAAAGGTTGCTTTGAAATGTTCTTCAAATTCATCTAATATTGAAGTAGGAGTGAGGCCTCCCTCAGCATCTTCAGCATAACTTATCTGAACTTCATCCATATCATCAACATAATTCCAAATAGTTTCACCATCGGATATAAATACATTATCACCAACTTCCATATAATACTTTTTATCTTCAGAAATTAGAGTGCCCTCCATACTTTCATTTATATCCATTGAATTATTTTCCATTATATAAGTGAAATTAACTTTAAGGGATTTGTATCCGCGAATTTTTTCGCCGGCTTTACTTATAAGCTCTTCTCCTTTAATTTCATAGGGTGTTTTGGGAGTTTCCTGTGCATATAACAGGCAGCTTAGAAGGCTTATTACTGCAATTGTAGAGAGTATTTTCTTCATCTTTGAGAATATTATTATAAATGTTTTATTATAGTAACGCTGAAATTTAGAATTATTGAATTTTTTGATAATAAATTTTTAAATTAAATATTCCTGTTCAAAATTTGTTCCAAAGCTACTTCGTCTTTAATTTTTACTTCACGGGCTTTGCTTCCTTCAAAAGGCCCAACAATTCCTGCAGCTTCTAATTGGTCAATAATTCTTCCGGCCCTATTATAGCCTAATTTGAGTTTTCTTTGTAAAAGAGATGTGCTGCCTTGTTGTGTGGCCACTATTATTCTGGCAGCATCCTCAAATAGCTCATCTCTATCACTGCTATCAACACTTTCATAATCACCTGAATCTTCTTCAGAATATTCCGGCAGGTGAAAAGCGTCAGGATATGCTCTTTGAGAACCAATAAACTCTGTGATCCTTTCAATTTCGGGTGTATCAATAAATGCACACTGCAACCTGATAAGATCACTGCCTGTAGATAATAACATATCTCCCCGGCCAATTAACTGATCTGCACCACCTGTATCAAGAATTGTTCTGGAATCTATTTTGGAGGTTACTCTAAAAGCAATTCTGGCAGGGAAGTTGGCTTTGATAGTACCTGTAATAATATTTACAGACGGTCTTTGTGTTGCAATTATCAAATGTATGCCAATTGCCCTTGCAAGCTGCGCAAGTCTTGCAATAGGAAGCTCTATCTCTTTTCCTGCTGTCATTATCAGGTCGGCAAATTCATCAATAAACAGAATAATATATGGTAGGTAACGATGTCCTTCATTTGGGTTTAATCTGCGTGAAACGAATTTGGCATTATATTCTTGTATTGTTCTTGTTTGAGCATCTTTAAGTAAATCATAACGATTGTCCATTTCAATACACAAAGAGTTTAATGTTCTGACAACTTTTCTTGTATCGGTAATAATAGCTTCTTCAGAGTCAGGTAACTTTGCAAGAAAATGACGTTCGATTTTATTAAACAAAGTAAGTTCAACTTTTTTGGGATCAACCAAAACGAATTTTACTTCAGCAGGATGCTTCTTATATAATATTGACGTTAAAACAGCATTCAGTCCAACAGATTTTCCCTGACCCGTAGCTCCTGCCATCAAAAGGTGTGGCATTTTAACCAAATCTGCTATAAAAATCTCATTTGCAATAGTCTTTCCTAAACCAATGGGAAGCTCAAAAGAAGAATTCATAAACTTCTCGCTGTTTAGGATAGACTTCATACTAACAATTTCCGGTTTTGAATTTGGAACTTCAATACCAATGGTGCCTCTGCCCGGAATTGGTGCTATTATTCTAATGCCTAAAGCTGACAAACTAAGAGCTATATCATTTTCAAGATTTTTTATCTTTGAAATTCTAACTCCCGGTGCCGGTACTATTTCATATAAAGTCACTGTAGGGCCAATTGTAGCTCTAATCTTATCTATTTGAATGGAATAATTCTTAAGGGTTTCCAGAATTCTGTCTTTATTTGCTTCCAGCTCCTCTTTGTTAATTTCAATCTTATTACTACCATGTTCATTCAATAATGACATTGTAGGCATTTTATATTCCGAAAGATCTTTTTTAGGATCGTAAGCAGGAAGCTTAGAAACATCTGTAACTCCTTCTTCATTTGACGGATCATCCAACTCCTGGTAATTTGAACCGCGAATTTTTCCGTCACTTTTCTCAATTTCTAATTCAGGACCGGCATCTTCTTTTGTTTGCTGTTCATTGTCTTCCTGCATTTCACCAATATTTACTTCAAAAGAAAACTCATCACTATCCTCTTTTTTATTAATAATGCTCTTAATAAGAGAAGATTCACTCTCAATTTCTTCATTCTCAACATCAGCAATTTCATTATTTGAGTTTTTAGCCGGTTCATCTTCATTAATAATATCTGTTTCGGTTTCAAGACTATGCTTTATTTTTGTGAAATAGGGAGAAAGCTTATCAAGAATTTTTTGAATATGAGAGTAGTTTAAATTAAATGAAATAATCAGAACGCTGATAAAAGCAAAAAGAATAATTAATCCGGTGCCTGCCTTGCCCAAAATTCCATTTAGCCAAACATTACTTTGGAAGCCAAAAGTTCCTCCAAGTATTAATAATTCACCTGAATTAAAAAGAAAACCAAGAGTTACGGAGGTCCAAACAAGTCCGAATAGGCTGTAATTAATAGTTTTCCATATCGGCAAAATAGATTTTCTTGTAAGTAGCTTAGTGCCAATAACAAAACTGATTAAAACAAAAAGATAAGATGCTATACCAAACCACTGTTTGATGAATAACTTGGCAATAACAAAACCCAGCCTGCCCATGAGGTTATTAACAATAATATCCTTGTCAAAGAGAAGGTCTCTCCATGCTCTTTCCAGGCTGTCGTCGAATTTCCAGTTTAAGAGGTAGCTGGTAAAGGCCAGAAACAGGTAGAATGCTATAATTATAAGAAATAAACCTGATATTTTACGTAATCTTCCATCCTGAAAGAATTCTTTCATATTTGAGAAAGAGAATTCATTTCCACTAAGATCACTTTTAGTTTGTTTTTTCTTCTTAAAAGTATTTGTTTTAAATTTATTGGTCTTTTCTGACATGATTATTATTGGCGGTTTACAACTTACTCGAAATTAACAAAAGAATTGTTATGCTATGATTGGCAAAAATACAAATTATTGAGAAAAGGGGTGGTTAAAAAAGCAGCAAAGAATTATTAGTTCATTTTTTCTCTTAACTCTTCATAAGTAATCTGTTCATAGTTTGAAGGAATTTTAAAACTTCTTTTTCCGGTTCCCCGCCTGCTTTCTTTTACTTCTTTTGCTTCGAATCTCATTTTTATGTCGCCGACTTTCAATTCATATACCAACATTAAACCCGGTATTTCACGATATGGTATGTCAAAATTAAATGGGAAGCCGGGAATATCTTTAGTGAAATAAATAACAGATACCACTTCTTCACCATCAGAGTCATAAGTTATTGCCTCTGCTTTAAGACAGGTATAGCCTAAAATATCTGTGGTCTCATCAGTAAGCACAATTTGTGGTTCAGGTAATTCTTTAAGATTAGCTAGTATTTCTTCGCGGGATTTTTTAATATGATATTTATTGCCCATAATTTCAAGAAGATCATTAACAGTTTCAGTTTCCGAATCAGAAATCTGTACCTGAATTAATTCACCGCCGCGCATTTCTTTTTTAACAAGATTATCATTAGCGCTAACAGACATGTTTTCGGGTAATGCCTCCTGTGTAGCATAGTCAATTCTACTTCCTGCGTAGCTTATATCATAATCGATAGTACCTCGAAAAGTACTTTTTGAGCAGCCTGCAACACTTATCAATATTATACTGATAAGAATTATGCGATTGTGTTTTTTTATAGCTTTTATCATAAGATTAATAGAATTTTCGCTTTTGTAATGAATATTTAGTCAAAAATAATAAATTTTAAAACAAATATGTTTAAAAGAACAGCACTTATATTCCAAAAAGCTAAATATTTATTAAAAACCGAGTGTTTTTAGCATAGATTTGTAGCTTTGCTCTTTTGCAAATAGTTTTGTGCTATATTCACCTTCTTCGTTTTTATCAATGATAATTAGCTTTGGAGCAGGAATTAAGCAATGCTGAATTCCTCCAAAACCACCTAAGCTTTCCTGATATGCACCTGTATGAAACATTCCAATGTATTGAGGTACATCCTGTTTTATTCGAGGTAAAAAAATTGCATTCGCGTGTGCTTCTGAGTTATAATAATCCTGACTATCACAAGTAAGACCTCCAAGGTTTACTCTTTCATATTCTGAATCCCAATTGTTTATGGCAAGTAAAATAAACTTTTGCCGGGATGCCCATATGTCGGGTAGGGTAGTCATAAAGCTACTATCAATCATATTCCATAACTCTCTGTCATTTTGCTGCTTTTGATCAAGGATAGAATAAAGAATTGCACCGCTTTCACCTACAGTAAATGCACCAAATTCAGTAAAAATATTAGGCTCGGCAACATCGTGTAGTGTGCAAATTTTCTTTATTTGAGAAATAATTTCTTCACATATATATTCATAATCATATTCAAAACCTAAAGTATTTTTTATAGGAAAACCACCGCCAATGTTTAGCGAATCTAACTCGGGACAAACTTTTTTCAGCTCGCAATATACATTAACGCATTTTGATAATTCATTCCAATAGTAGGCATTGTCTTTTATACCTGTATTGATGAAAAAATGAAGCATCTTTAAGCTAAACTTCGGATTGTTCTTTATCTTTTGCTTATAATACGGCAATATGTCATTATATCTTACACCAAGCCTTGAGGTATAAAATTCGAACATCGGCTCTTCCTCTGATGCAATTCTAATTCCCAGTTGACACTTTTTGTTATCATCTATAAGCTCATCATAAATGTCAATCTCGTTTTTATTATCAATAACAGGGATTGTGTTTTCATAACCTCCATTTATAAGTTCACTGATTCTTTGCAGGTATAATGGACGCTTAAAACCATTGCAAACTATATAAGTGTTTTTATCAATAAGATTTTTTTGAAATAATTCTTCAATAATGTATGTATCAAAAGCAGATGATGTTTCAAGATTTATGTCATTTTTTAGTGCTTCTTCCAGAATGAATGAAAAATGAGAACTTTTAGTACAATAGCAGTAATTATAATCTCCATTATAGTCAACTTTAGACATCGCAACATGAAACATTCGCTTTGCTTTTTGAATCTGTTGACTTATTTTTGGAAGATAGCTTATCTTTATTGGAGTCCCGTATTGCTTTATAATATCCATTAAACAGATATCATGAAAATATAATTCATTGTCAATAACTTTGAATTCTTCTTGCGGAAATTCAAAAGTTTGTTCAATCAGATCAATGTACTTGTTCTTCATTTTATGTAAATTCCGATCCTTTTTATAAGTTTTTTAATCATATTGCAAAAAGTAAGACAGTTGAAATTGCTCAAAAAACATGTTTTTAAATAAATGAAATAAACAACAAATATATGGAAAATATTATTGACTGTGACTATAAGCAATAAAATAAAAAAAAGATGACCATATTATTTGATCATCTTTTTTTAAAAACTACTTAATTTACCTATCTTACATTTTTGATAATTGTGATGATTTTACTTTACATATATTGAATAAAAAGCAAAACTATAACTAATGAACTAATCTGAATGTTTTATCCCATCTGATTTTTCCTGAAAACCAAGATTTGTCCGGTCTTAGTGAAAGCCAGACAAAAACAGCTTTCCCAACTATGTGATCTTTAGGCACAAATCCCCAAAACCGTGAATCAGCTGAATTATGCCTGTTATCACCAATCATGAAAAAGTAATCCATATCAAAAGTGTATGTGTCTGCAATTTTGTCGTTAATGTAAATAACTTCATCTTTAACCTCCAGTTTATTACCTTCATATACTTCTATTATTCTCTCATATAAAGGCAAATTGTCGATAGTAAGATCAATCGTTAAATCTTTATAGGGCATTTGCAAGGGCCCGAAATTATCTTCATTCCATCTGTAGTTTGGATGATGAGGGAAAATATGCTCTTCACGCATATTTTTTGGTTTTGTTATTTTCTGAATGCTTGCAATTTTTTTAGATTTCTCAAGCTTTTCCGCTACTTCTTTTGGGATTGCAAGGATATATTCATACTCAGTATCTCTAATTAATCTCCCGTCTGTAATATCATACTTCTCAAGATCATCCTGGAAAAGCATTGATCCATCTGTAACAACATGATAATTATGCTGAACTCCGCCTTTATCTTCCAGGCTATTGTTGTTTATAAGTATTTTTCCGTCTACAATTTCTAAAATATCTCCCGGTGTAGCTACACATCTTTTTATATAATTCTCTCTTTTGTCGACCGGTCTTGAAATTACAGTATATCTTCTGTTTACTGTTTCCCATCCCATTTGTCTTACCAGGGAGTAATAGCTTTCATTTTGTCGTTCAAGGGCTACTGTGTCTCCATCAGGATAATTGAACACAACAACATCATTATTTTTAATATCTGTAAAACCGGGATACCTGTAATGCGGCAGTTTTATCCATTCGAGATATGCCTTTGTTTTTTCTGTAAATGGCAAAGTATGATGTGCAAAAGGAAATGACAATGGAGTAACCGGAACTTTCGGTCCGTAACTTAATTTACTAACAAAAAGATAATCTCCAACAAGCATTGATTTCTCCATTGATGAAGTGGGAATAGTATAAGCTTCGATAAAGAAAGTCCTTATTATTGTTGCTGCTATAACGGCAAAGATGATTGCATCTGCCCATTCTCTGGCTGCAGAACGTTTGTAAACTTTTCTTTTCTCAGGATGTATGTATTTCTCATTTTTGTTAAAGCCAAGATAGGGAATATAAATAAAAGGGAATAATATGCCCAAAGTTTGCTCGCCAAGCCCGTTTTTATCAAAGGATTTCAAGGTTTCTACAACCATCAGCAATACAGTAAATACATTAATATATGGAATTAAAATGAAGATAAACCACCATAATGGCTTATTAATTATTTTTAACCAAATATAAAAATTGAAAAACGGAATAAATACGTACCAACCTTTATATCCGGCTTTTGTAAATATTTTATATAAGCCTATTATTGTGGCATTAAAAAATATTAATGTAAGAATCATGTAAATACTCATGGCTATTGTTTTAGTTATTAATTATTAATGTTTTATATTTAGCATATCCTGCATATTGTATATTCCTTTTTTGTTTGCAACCCATTCTGCAGCCATTATAGCTCCTTTTACAAAACCTTTACGGCTTTTGGCTGTGTGTTTTATTTCTATAGTATCAATTTCGCTGCTATAAATAACTTCATGTTTCCCAAAAATATTGTCTATTCTATTGGCTTTTATTGGAATATCAGTTGTTGAAGGTGCTTCTTCAATAAGTTTCCAATCATTATATCTGTCTATAACAGATGTGATATCTTTGGCTATAGCAATAGCAGTACCGCTTGGTTTATCAAGTTTCTGAGTATGATGAGTTTCTTCAATTTGGAGCTTGTACTCATCAAAATCATTTAATAAAGAAGCAAGTTTTTTATTAATTTCAAATAAGATATTTACTCCCAAACTGAAGTTTGAGGCATAAAATAAAGTTTGATTATTTTGATTGCATAATTGCTCTATTTGCGTGAAGGAATCATACCATCCTGTGGTGCCTGTAACTACCGGAATATTTAGTTCAAAGCATTTTTTTATATTGTATATTGCAGCTTCCGGGGTAGAAAATTCAATAGCGACATTTGCTTTTTTTAGGGAATCAATTTTAGATGCCCATTCGTTTTCATTTTCAATTGTGCAAATCACTTTATGGCCCAGGCTTAAAGCATGTTTTTCAATCTCCTTGCCCATTTTGCCGTAACCAATAATAGCTATAGAAAGATTAGTCATAATATTAAAACTTTAAAAAAACACTAAGTCCGGTTCCAAAACCGGAGCTATTTGTATTTGAATAAGAGGGCATTATACCGGGTCTTATATTTATACTCAAATCTTCATTTACGTTAAAATCAAAGAGATGCGCATCAACAGTTGCATCGAGTATGTTTAAAACATATAAAACACCTCCGGCAATATAAGAAATTTCAAGGTTTCTCCTGTAAAAATTCATTGCTTTTTCCAATACATCTGCACTGTAATCAGGGTATTCATCAATAGTATTTGGGTTGCCATCAATTCGATAAATATATGCTTTTCTGAAATCCTGATAGTTGGTATTATTGAAATTGACAAAGTAGATAACCGCCCCAAATCCTGCATATACTATTGGCACTTTCCAGTATTTTCTGTTATATATTTGTCCTAATCCCGGGAGTGTTGCACTTAGCATTGCTGCTCTGGCGGGGGAATGTTTGTGTTCCTTTTTTTCTGATTTTTTGATTTCTGCTTTGGTTTCCTCTGTGTCAAGAGTGTCAGGTTTTTCCGGTACTGAAACATCGATATCAGTTTCCTGACTTTCGATTATTAATGTATCGGGAGAAGAGAAGCGTCTGGATCTTGATCTGGGCATATTTTCCAGAGTATCTGTAGTAACACTATCAGTCAAATTATAATGCATAACTTCAAATTCCGATTTTGAAGCCTCATTTATTTCCGGTTTAAACAGAAACAGCAAAACAAATATGCTTAAATACTTATTTACAGTTAAAAAACGCAAAGTGTATATTTTTAAAACCTTTAAACGCAGTTTTCCGGTCATTATTTTAGAAAAGGTAAACAAGATATGCTGATTAATAATTACTTGTTTTCTACCAAGCTAATTATTCTTTCTAGTTCATCCTCAGATTTAAATGGAATAACAATATTTCCTTTACCGCCTGTTTTAGCTTTAACCTGTACTTTTGTGCCGTATATTGCAGCCAGGTTTTCCTGAATTTCTTTGTATTTTTCAGAATTTACTTTTGGCTTTTTCTTAATTGGGCTTTCGTCAGTTGTATCTTCTTGCTTATTAAGGTTTTGAACTATTTCTTCAACTTCCCTGACGCTGAGATTTTGAGCAATAATATCATGAAAAACATCAATTTGATTTTGAATCTCTTCAATGCCCATAAGAGCTTTAGCATGACCCATTGTAATCTGCTCCTTATTAATACCCATCTGAATTTCACTTGGAAGCTTCAGCAATCTGAGGAAATTAGTAATCGATGATCTTGCCTTTCCCAGTCTTTCACTAAGAACCTCCTGAGTCATCTTACATTCATCAATAAGTTGTTGGTAACCCATTGCAATTTCTAAAGGATTTAAATCTTCCCTTTGTATATTCTCGACAATAGCCATTTCGAGCATTGCCTGATCATCAGCTGACCTGATATATGCAGGAATAGACGTAAGGCCTGCCAAAGCACAGGCTTTAAACCTTCTTTCACCGGAGATAAGCTGAAATCTGTTGTCTTCGGTTTTTCTTACAGTTATAGGTTGTATTAAACCTTGTTCCTTTATTGAAGCAGCAAGTTCTTGCAATGCATTTTCGTCAAATTGTTTTCTGGGTTGAAATGGATTCACTTCTATAGCCTCAATAACAATATTTGCAATTGTTCCTACCGGCAAAATATCTCTATCCATTTGGCTTGGAGCTTCATAAGCTGAATTATCCAACAGTGCACTTAGCCCTTTACCTAAAGCTTTCTTTTTAGCGTTCATTTTCTATGTCGATATTTTTTTCAGATTGATTTAGTTTTGTTAGTTCATTTTTTTGCAAAATTTCTCTTGCAAGGTTGAGATAGTTGATAGCACCTTTGCTTTGAATATCATGCATGATAATAGTTTCACCAAAGGATGGTGCTTCTCCTAACTTTGTATTTCTTTGAATTATAGTATCAAACACTAAGTCCTGAAAGTGATTTCTAACTTCTTCAACTACCTGATTTGACAACCTCAAACGATTATCATACATTGTTAAAAGAATACCTTCAATTTCTAAAGCTGTGTTTAGTCTTGTTTGAACAATTTTTATTGTATTCAGAAGCTTGCCCAATCCTTCAAGTGCAAAATATTCACATTGAACAGGGACTATGACAGAATCCCCGGCAACAAGAGCATTAACAGTAATTAATCCTAATGACGGAGAACAATCAATAATCACAAATTCATAATCTTCTTTTATTTTATCTATGACATTTTTCATCATAAATTCTCTATTGGGCATATTAATCATTTCAATTTCAGCACCAACGAGATCTATATGCGCCGGAATCAAATCAAGATTAGGAGTGTTTGTGTTTAATAAAATATCCTTTGGCTCAACATCATCTATGATACATTCATAAATGCTGGTTTTTATGTTCTTCGGATTAAAGCCAATGCCTGATGTTGCGTTTGCCTGGGGATCAGCATCAATTAACAGAGTTTTGTGTTCCAATACTGCAAGACTGGCAGCTAAATTTATAGCAGTTGTAGTTTTGCCAACACCACCTTTTTGATTAGCAACAGAGATAACTTTGCTCATTTTATTAATTTGAATTTATTAATTATTACTTTTTATTCATTATAATGAAAGTGAATAACACAATTAGGCTAACATCTTGATTGATAATACTTTGCCTTATTGGCTCGCAAATATGCCTAACTGCAAATTTACAATTTAAAGCGCTTGAAAATTGTTTTTTTTAAAAAAATATCTTTTGAATTGATTTTCTTGCATTTATGATAGAAAAAAGCCGGCTGAGTGAGCCGGCTTTTGCAAAGGAAACTTTAAAACATTATTCCTCAGTTTCTTTGTTATCTGACTCTTCAGATTCTTTTTTTGTTTCAGATTCTTTACTTTTGACCTCTTCAGATTTTTCGTTTTTATCTTTACCAAGGTCTTCAAATTCAATGTTGGTGTAATCTTTTTGTTCTCTTTTTGGAGGCTCGGGACTGTTTTCTCTAATGTATTCGAAACTTTCCTTTAATGCATCCTCAAATTTTTCAAAATCTTCACGATACAAAAACAATTTGTGTTTTTCGTAAAAAAACTTTCCGGTTTGCTGGTTAAATCTTTTTTTACTTTCAGTAATTGTCAGGTATTGTTCTTCAGATCGTGTTGCTTTAACATCAAAAAAATAAGTTCTTTTTCCTGCCCTGACAGCTTTGGAAAACAAATCGTTTTGCTGGTTCTCATTTGTTAAATCATCCATAGTCTTTTCTTTTTTTCAAAAAAAACGTGATGGTTTTATTTCATCAACGTAAATTTTTGGTTACCTACCTTCTTAAAATTATGTGCAACAAATTTATAAAACACATTTGAATTATTGTAATTATGAATAAAAAATATTGGTTATTTATAAGGTTTTGACACTGAATGCCTGATATGTAATGCGTTACGCTGCTTGCTTCTGTCTTTTTAGATACTTTAGCTTTCTTTTGAATAAAATATTCTTTTTGTGAATTGTGTTTTGATAAAAAAGACTAATTTTGCAATGTTTTTGGAAAAAGACGCTCTTATAAAAAGATGAAATTGATATGCTAAACAGAAGGCATCTACGTGTAAAAGTTTTACAAAGTTTGTATGCATTTTTTCAATCAGGTGAAAATGATCTGGAAAAAGGTGAAAAAGAATTACTATTTGGAATAGATAAGATATATGAATTGTATCTATATCAAATGTTGCTTCTCAAAGAACTAATGCATGCTGCTGAGGTTCATTTTGAAGAAAAAAGAAACAAAAAGCTTCCTCGCCCCGAAGATCTCAATCCAAATAAAAAATTTTCAGATAATATTGTACTTAGTAAAATAAGAAATAATACATCTTTGAAAAAAGCAGCAAATGCACGTAATATTTCATGGAACAATCATGATGAACTCATTAGAAAATTGTTTCATAAAATTATCGAAAGCAAGCATTATAAAAAATATCTTGATAGTGAGAATACAGCCTTTAAAAATGATTTGAATTTTGTGGTGGATGTTTTTACAGATCAAATATGCAGTCTTGAATTATTACATTCATTTTATGAAGAAGAGAGTATATACTGGCTGGATGATTGGGAAATGGTGAATATTATGCTTACAAAATCATTGAAAATGTTTGATGAAAATGCAGATGATGATATGCCTCTTATTCCATTATATAAAGATCCGGAAGATAAAATATTTGCTCGTGAGCTTTTTAAAAGAACAATACTCAACTCTAAAGAGTTTGATCCTATGATATCAGAGCGCACACAAAATTGGGATATTGAAAGAATTGCTTTGATGGATATTATTATTATGAAAATGGCAATCACCGAAATTCTTAAATTTCCTGAAATTCCCGTGAAAGTAACGCTTAATGAATATATAGAGCTTTCTAAAATGTACAGCACACCTAAAAGTAAGGTTTTCGTAAATGGTGTACTCGATAAAATTGTCGATGAATTGTATAAAGAAAATAAAATCAATAAATTTGTCAAATAAACAAATCAAATTAAGAATAACTCAAATTACATATAAATTTAAAAACAAATTCTAATGAACACTTTAATTAATATTTTATTATTTTCATCTCCTGCCGGTGAAGAAGGCGCCGGAGGCGGATTAGGTGCATTTTTACCTTTAATTCTTATTGTTTTGGTTTTTTACCTGTTTTTTATTCGTCCACAGATGAAAAAATCAAAGGACCTTAAGAAATTTCGTGAAAATCTCAAAAAAGGTGACAAAATAATTACAATCGGTGGCATTCACGGAAAGATTGTTGAAGAACAAGAAAGATCTTTTACAATTGAAGTTGAAGGACAAAATCGCCTTAAGATTGAAAAATCTGCTGTTGCTATGGAAGGTGCATCTGAAAATTTAGCACAAAAATAGTACAGTTTTTTTGTAGGTTTATGAAAAAACCAGTACAACAGCAATGTTTATTTCCGCTATTTTTATAGTGGGAATAAACATTTGCTTTTATAATACATTCTTTATTATGGTAAAAATTCGTCTTGCCAGGCTACTAAAGTCAATTCGTAGTGCTAATGGTAGAAAAAATCTGTCAATATTTTTTTTGTGCCTGTTTCTGAGTACTATCTTTTGGCTGTTTATTAAACTGTCAAGGCAAAATGTACTGGAATACAATTACTCTGTTAATATAGAAAATACTCCACCTGATCTTCAACTTACTCCGTATAATGAACCAACGGTTAATGTAAAATATAATACAACCGGTGCCAAGTTTCTTTTCTCCGGAATAATTGTTAAAGCAGGCAATATCAAACTTGATTTTAGCAATTTTGATTTTCGTCATGAAGCTGATACTAATTTTTACTTTGTTACTTCTAATAAGATAAGAAAAGCTTTATCTCAAAGGCTTGACCTCGACATGGATATTCTTTCTGTTTCTCCGGACACTTTGTTTTATATTGGAAATAGCGTAGTTGAAAAAAAATGTCCTGTTGTAATAAAAAATGATTTAAAGTTTAGCGCCGGATATAAATTATTTGGAGATATTATAATAGAACCGGATTCAGTTTTAGTCCGCTTGCCTGAAAATGAAGCAGAAAAAATTCAGAACGTTGCCGTAAATATTCCCGAGAATAAACCCCTTGATAAAAATATGGAATATAAATTGCCTTTAAAGATTGAAAATTCCGATATAGTATATTATGATATTATACCTGATTCTGTGAATATTGAAATCCCAATTGAAAAGTATACTGAATTTGAGTTTGAAGTACCCCTAAATGTATTATGTGAGGATAAATTGTTTAAAAATAATGAGTATTCTAGTTTGAAATTACTGCCGGGTAGAGTAAAAATCAGTGGGCTGGTTGCTCTAAAAGATTTTTCTGATATAAGAGCTGAAGATTTTGTTCTTGTTGTTGATTGTAAAGAGTTTAATAATGAAAACAGGGCTGCCAGACTCACAGTAATTGTGCATGAAGTTCCGGATAAAGTTTCTGTTAATGAAATTTTTCCCAGGAAAGTAGATTATATTTTATTGAAATAATGATTAAAGTTGGCCTTACCGGAAATATTGGAAGTGGAAAAACTACTGTTTGCAAAATCTTTGAAACACTGGGTGTTCCCGTATTTTATGCTGATGATGAGGCGAAAAAAATATTAAAGCATCCCGAAATATTAAATAAAGTTGCCGAATTTCTTGGTGAAGAAATTATTGATAAGAATGGGTTGCCTAATCGAGCCAAAATTGCTTCTATTGTTTTCAATGACAAGGAAAAGCTGGATAAGCTCAATGCTGTTATACATCCTGCTGTTATTGAAAAATATCATGAATGGCTGAATAAGCATAAGTCTTATCCATATACTATTAAAGAAGCTGCAATACTTTTTGAATCCGGATATTTCAGAGATAGTGATTTGATAATTGTTGTTGCATCAGACGAAAGTCTTATGATTAAAAGAGTATCAGAGAGAGATGGCATTCCCGAGAGCGATGTGATGAATCGTTTAAAAAATCAAATGCCTCAAAAAGAAAAAGTCAGTAAAGCAGATTATGTTATTTATAATCTTGAAAATAAGATGCTTATGCCTCAGGTTTTGGAAATTCACCATAAGTTATCAAACAACTAAGATTTTTTTCTGTTTCCTTTGCAGATAGTTTAGTAATAAGATTTGTTTTTTTTCGTTTATTGGAAAACTGAAATTTAGTGAAAGATAAAATAAGATTTTCAATCCTGATTGTTTTTTTGTTAGTGTTTATTGGGGTTTATACTTCCGAGGTAAAAGCACAAAGTCAATCAGGACGGGTTTTTGAGTTTCTTAGTCTTCCCTCAACAGCAAGAATATCATCTTTAGGTGGTTTAGCTGCACCCGGCCTTGACCTTGATCCCGGGATGGCTCTGTTATATCCGTCAGTACTTGATCCTTCTATGAATCAATATATAAGCCTTAACTTTTCTGATTATTTTGCTGATATACATTATGGCAATGTGTCATATTTTAGAAATTTCGAGAAATATGGAATGTTTGCAGCCACTATTAATTATATCAGCTACGGTACAATTAATGAAACTGATGAATTTGGATGGGTTTTGGGCGAGTTTTCACCTTTTGAGTTTTCAGTTGGAATAGCCTGGGGCATGCCTCTTAGTGATAAAATTAGTATTGGAAGCGGGATAAAATATATAAACTCTTCATTTTATAATTATAATTCATCAGGATTAGCTACAGATATATCAATATCATATAAGAATCCTGAGAACAACCTGGTTTTAGTCGCTTTAGCACGTAATGCAGGACGGCAGATTACTTACTATTATGACCAATCGGAACCTTTACCTTTTGATCTTATTCTTGGTGTTTCCAAAAAACTGAATAATGCTCCTTTTAGATTTTCTATTGTAGCAAATAATCTTCATAATTTCAAACTAAGATACAATGAACCCGAATCATACTTTGATGATTTTGAGGGAGATGAGGCGACTGAAGAATCACCTGATTGGATCAGCAATACTGCAGATAATATTATGCGCCATTTAACTTTAGGCGTGGAACTGGTGCCAACTGACAATTTTAATTTTCGTATTGGTTATAATTATCGCCGAAGAAGTGAGCTTGGATATGAAAACAGAACGTCAACCGTCGGCTTTTCATGGGGTGTCGGAATAAGAATATCAAAATTTGAATTTCAATACGGCAGGTCACATTTTCATTTGGGTGGCTCACAAAATCATATTACAGTGGGAACAAATCTTGAAGAGTTATTTCCAAAAACAGCTAAATCTCCTCAAAACAATCTGTAAATAAATCTTTTTTCATATTTTTGTTGACATTACTTTTAAAAGATGTTTTAATTTTTAGTAAAATTATTTCCTGTGAGAAGATTATATTTCAGCTTATTTTTTATTTCATTATTTTCTTTTAATTCCCTTACCGCCGGCACTTCCTTTGCTCAAAATCAAGTTGATGAATACTTTGTGTATTTTACAGATAAGAATGGAGTAAGCTTTAATCCTGAGGAATATTTCCATCCCTTAGCTATTGAAAGAAGAGTTAAAAATAATATTGACTTGTATGATTACTCTGATTTGCCGCTTAGAGAGGATTATCTGAAATATATTAAAAGTTCAGTCGATTCTGTGTCTTTTGTTTCGCGTTGGTTTAATGCGGTTTTTGTTTACGCTGATGAAAAGCAAATAGAAAGGCTGAAGGATTTTAAGTTTGTTGAGAAAGTAGAAAAGCTTGAAAAGAGAATTTCTGTTTTAGCTGATTATTCAAGGTTTGAAGGTACTTCCAATATGTTGAATTCGGATCAGGTGCGATTAATGAATTTACAAACTCGTCATTTAAACGCTGCTGAGTTTTCAGAACGAAGGATTAATGGCACAGGAATACGCATTGCAGTATTTGATGCCGGTTTCCCCGGTGTTAACACACATGAGGCTTTTAATCATTTAATTAGTGAGAAAAGAATTGTTGGAAGCTGGGATTTTCATAATGATATTGCAAATGTATTTAAGGATAATGCACATGGTACTAACGTTCTTTCCACTATAGCCGGATATTATGATACTATACCATTAGGTTTGGCTACCGGAGCCGAATTTTTGCTTGCCAGAACAGAAATGTGGCTTGAGAAATTTTATGAAGAGAAATACTGGCTGGCCGCTGCTGAATGGGCAGACAAAAATGGTGCGCATATTATAAATTCCTCGCTCGGTTATACATATCACAGGTATTTTCCTGAACAAATGGATGGGAAAACTTCTTTGGTGGCAAGAACTGCGACTATGGCTGCAAGGAAAGGAATACTTGTTGTTGTTTCTGCCGGAAATGAAGGGAGCTCTGCATCATGGCGAACTATTTGCACTCCCGCTGATGCTGATAGTGTTCTTAGTGTTGGTGCTCTCGACCCCAACACCTTTTTAGCAAGTGAATACTCCTCAAGAGGACCTACAACAGACTGGCGAATAAAACCAAATTTATCTGCTATCGGTACTGTGCTTGCCGCCGGTGAAAATGCTTATTCAACACCATCAGGAACCTCTTTTGCCAGCCCTATGCTTGCAGGTTTTGCTGCCTGTGTTATGCAAATAAATCCTGACTGGAACAATATTAAAGTTATGGAGGAAATGCAAAAAAGTACCGGCATGTACCCTTATTTTGATTATGCGCACGGCTATGGTGTACCTGATGCGAATTATTTCCTCGGAAAGCAATTTATCCCTCAAAATCCAACTTTTAAATTTATTGTTGATGATGAAAAAGTAAATATTGATATAATTGACCTCGCTAATTATGATATTAACAATGACCTTTCAAAAAATATTTTGTATGCTCATATTGTTGATAAAAAAGGAAGAATAGTTAATTATTTTGTTATTGATGTTTATCAACAAAATGCTTTTTCTCTTGATTACTCCCAAATACCAAATGAACACAAATTGGTTGTTCATTATAAAGCTTATACTGAAGAATTTGTTCGTTAAGTTTTTTTATCCCTGGTATCTTTTAAAATTGATATTATATCATCTGTAATGCTTGATATTGAGCTTTCTTGCAGCATTCTTTATTTATAACGATTTGAAACGAAAATCCATCAAAAGCGTCATGTTTGTAATTTTACTAATATTTATCAGCTTGATGTTCAAGCACATATTAATTCAATTTTTGGAGATTATTTATCATTTCGATTTTTATGGAAACTAATGATAAACGATGTGAATTAATTATTGAATTTTGCTTTACACAAATGCTGACATGCTTTATTTGTCATTGTTTTTCATAGTTTATCTCACCCCGCCGGACCCACCGGGGCAATTGTTTTTCATGGATGATAATCTGTTCTATCGCTATTTCACCTCTACGATGTGATTTTTGTTAGTCCTCGTAGAGGACAAATATCGATAGGAAGGAAATGCAAAACACTAAAACCAGTGGCCCGATAGGGGTGCAATAATAATTAGCACGATAACATTAATCAAAACAGAATAT
>CAZTPA010000024.1:0-30831 GCA_964614525.1 uncultured Bacteroidales bacterium
AAGGCTTAATAATTTCTTTAATCAAACAAAATTTAATAAATTTGAGATACAAATTTAAAACAAATGACTTACCTTAAAATTTTCTTTCTATTATTATTTACAACAGTTTTACATTTTGATGTAAAACCGCAGGATTCAGATGACAGAAAAAGGTTGAAGATGGTTGAAGAGCAAATAATAGCTCGCGGAATTAGTCATGAAGCAACAATAGAAGCTTTTAAAACTGTTCCACGCCATTTATATGTAGCACCGAAATATCAGAGATGGGCATATATGGATAGGCCTATACCTATCGGATATGGCCAAACAATTTCACAGCCATACATAGTTGCTTACATGACCGAAATGGTTGATCCTGATAGTAATTATAATGTATTAGAGATTGGAACCGGTTCGGGATATCAGGCAGCAATACTTGCAGAAATTGTAAATAACGTTTATACAATTGAAATTATCCCTGAGTTGGGACAATCAGCAAAAGAACTACTGGAAAAGCATTACAATAATGTATTTGTAAAAATTGCTGATGGATATTATGGATGGGAAGAAAAAGGGCCATTTGATGCGATAATAGTTACCGCAGCAGCAGAATATATTCCTCCTCCATTAATTGAGCAACTAAAAGAAGGTGGCAAGATGGTTATTCCAGTTGGATCAGCGTTTATGACTCAACAATTGGTACTTGTTGAGAAATCCGATGAGCAGATTTTTACAAAAAATTTGATGCCTGTAAGATTTGTGCCATTTACAAGAAAAGAATAATATACTCAGAAGATCAAAAACATCAAAAATGATTGATAATTCAGTCAGTAAAAGAATATTTTACTCCCTTGGAATTCATTCAGCAGCGATTATAGCATTCCAATTAGTATTAATGCAATTACTTTCTGTAGTACAATGGCATCACTTTGCATTCATGGTAATTTCTATTGCAATGCTGGGATTTGGTGCCAGTGGCACATTTATAGCTTTGTTTCGAAAAAGATTAATTAAGAATTTTTCATGGATATATCCATTGCTAATGGTTTGCTCAGGCCTTTTCATGCTGATATCATTCCCACTTTCAAGAATTGGCTTATTTGAGTTTGATGTCTTTAGATTATTTTCTGATTATAATCAAATTTGGGTTCTGGCAGCTAATTATCTTATATTTTTTATTCCATTTTTTCTGGGTGCAACTTCCATCGGTTTGTTGTTTATTAAAATGCCTGAAAAAATAGGAAAATGCTACTTCTTTAATCTCTTTGGATCAGGTTTGGGTGGTATTTTAATTTTATTTTTGACGGGATGGTTTTTGCCGGAAAAGGCAATCATTATCACAGCAATACTGTCAATAGCAGCAGGATTATTAAGCTTTCATCCCGGCAAGAAAAGAATCCTAATATTATTGTCGGGAATTTCATTAATTATTGCAATATATTTTTTAATATTTCCTTTTTCATTAAACCCTTCAGAATACAAAAGCATTTCAAAAACGCTAAACCTGCCTGATGCCGAAATAGAATACAGGAAGCCGGATACCCATGGGATTATTGAAATAGCATCTTCTCCCGCACTAAGATATGCTCCCTCATTAAGCATGAATTATACAGGTAAAGTTCCAATAAAAAAGAGTGTTTTTGTTAATGGAAATTTTTATGGAGTGATACCTCATGACTGGCAGGGCAAAAATCATATACACAGCTATACCACAATGGCTTTGCCATACATAATGCAGAAACGTGACAAAGCATTGATTTTGAATGCAGGAACGGGCAGTAGTATAGCTCATGCATTGTCACAATCTGTGTCAAAAATTGATGCCAGCATTGAGAATTATGGTATAATTGAATTAATGCAAGGGCCCTATGTGGAAAATTCCGGTAATTTATTCAATAACAATAAGCTTAATATAAATCATGCTAACGCACGCATTTTTCTGTCGGGCTTAGAGAAAAATAGCTATGACCTCATAAAGATGCCCGTTATGGAAGCCTTTGGCGGCACTTCAGGTTTAAACTCCCTGCATGAAAATTATGATCTTACACTCGAAGCTTTCGATCTGATGTGGAAAGTGTTAAAACCTGAAGGTGTTATCTCTATTACTTCATGGATGGATTATCCTGCACGAACAAGTCTCAAAATTGCTGCTACATTGGTTGAAACTGCAAGGAATAACGGCATTGACTCAGTTGGCAACCATATTGCAGCTATAAGAAGCTGGGGTAATATAACTTATGTAATTAAAAAAAATCCGATTAATGATGGTGAGCTAAACAATATCCGAAATTTTTGCAATAAAATGTTTTTCGATCCGGCATATCTCAGAGGAATTGATACAATTGAGCGAGATTATTTCAACAAACTGGAGGATTCTTCTTTTTTTACTTATCTGGACGAAATAATTGAAAATCCTAACCCTTCTATATACCAAGACTACGGTTTTGCAATCAAACCATCTACAGATGACAAGCCACATTTCTCGCAATTTCTTAGAATAGACAAGATAAAACATGTGGTGTCGGTATACGGATTAAAGCAATTACCATTTCTTGAGCTAGGTTATCTGACTGTAATTTTAACCTTAGTGCAAAGCACTGTTTTGGCTATAATCTTAATTATTTTGCCATTATTCAGACTTAGAAATGCGGGCAAAAAGAAGGTTAATATTTTCTTATTTTTTGCTTCACTCGGACTTGGCTATATGTTTTTAGAAATTATTCTAATACAAAAGTTTGTTTTGTATTTTGGATATCCAATTTATGCCATAACAGCGGTGATTAGCACTATGCTAATAGCCAGTGGAGCCGGAAGTTTGTACTCCGCTAAAATAAAAATGCCGGGAAGAGCTGCATCAATTACTGCTTTAATTATTATGATAGTTTTGTTTGTTTATACTATGATTTTACCACAAATTCTGGAAAATACATTAAATTATTCGGTAAGCTTAAAAATAATTCTTGCTTTAATGTTAATTTCCATTCCTGCTTTTTTCATGGGAATGCCTTTCCCTATGGCAATAAGACATATGTCGCATAACAATAATGCATTAATTCCATGGGCATGGGGAATAAATGGCTGCTTTTCCGTTATCAGCTCTGCACTGGCAATGCTTTTAGCATTAGAAATTGGATTTAAATCAGTTTTAACAGGAGCTTTCATCTTTTATTTTCTTGCTTTTTTGGCTTTATCAGGAAATTTGAGAAAAACCGGCTAACAAGCAATTTGAAAATTTTATTAATTTTAATGTTTTTTAGAATTGCTTATGAATACACAAATTACAAGCTTGCAAAATGAAAAGGTGAAAAATCTTATTCGCCTGCAAAAAAAAGCCCCGGAACGAAAAGAGCAAGGAATGTTTGTCGTGGAGGGAATAAGAGAAGTTTCCCTGGCGCTTAAAAACAAAGTTAAGCCACATAGTTTTTTTATATGCAAAAGTATTTATTCTGCTGATTCTTTATATCCGATAGATTTTCAAAATTTTCAAGAAACCCCTGTTTATGAAGTTAGTCCTGAAGTATATAATAAAATAGCCTACAGGGGTGACACTCAAGGCATAATGATGATTGCGCATAATATTACAAAAACTCTGGAAGATATTACAACTGACAAAAACAGCTTTTACATGGTTTTGGAAAGCATTGAAAAGCCCGGAAATCTTGGGGCTGTAATGCGCACAGCCGATGCAAGCGGAATAAGCGGAATAATAATTTGCGGACAAAATTTCGATATATATAATCCCAATGTGATTCGTGCCAGCTTAGGTTGCATTTTTACCCTGAATGTTATTATCGCCGATAATAATTCTGTTTTGACTTTTTTCAAAAAGCATAATTGCAAAGTCTTAGCTGCTCATCCTGAAGGCAAAATAAATTATTCAGATGTTGATTATAAACAAGGAACTGCTATTGTAATGGGCACGGAAAGTGAAGGATTAAGTTCTTTTTGGAAAGAAAATGCAGACAATCTTATAAGAATTCCCATGTTAGGACAAATAGATTCATTGAATATATCTGTTTCTGCTGCTGTAATAACTTACGAAGCATTAAGACAAAGGAGATTATAGATAATTTTTTTGCTTAAATATTCTTTCTCCGCTTCAATTCTTTTTTTATCAGCTGCAACTCTCTACTTGTTTGTCCGGCAACCGAAGTATTTTCCTCTGCTCGTCTTATTAAATAAGGCATAACCAACTTAAGAGGACCATAAGGAACATATTTAGTGACATTAAATCCCTGATTGGCAAGTCCATAACTTATATTATCACTCATTCCCAACAATTGCGAAAAATAAATATTAGAATTGTTTTTTGGCACATTCATGTCCTGCATATAAGCCACAGCAAACCCCACACTTTCTTCGTTATGAGTGCCAATGCATGTAGCCATCTTATCAGAATTATCAAGACAAAACTTCACAGCTGCATCAAAATCCTTATCTGTATTATACTTATTATCATGAACAGGTGAAGGATAATTTAACTCCTCAGCTCTTTCACGTTCTTTTTCCAAATACGCTCCTCTTACAAGTTTAAAAGCAGGAAACAGATTGTTATTCCAAGCCTTTTGACAATAATTTTTCATATATTCCAAACGATCCTTGCGATACAACTGAACTGTATTAAATATAAGCGGTTTTTTAGTATTGTGATTTTCAATTTCATTCTCAACCAATTTATCTACTATATCCTGTATCCAACTTTCTTCTGCATCAACCATTAATGGCACATCTTTAGAAGCAGCATGTGCGCTTAAGTGACTAAATCTGGATTTAACATTATTAAATTCCGCAGTTTCTTCATCAGTAAGTTTTTCCTTGCTATTCACTTTTACGAGCAAATCAAAACGGGCAATACCTGTTGGCTTAAATACAGCAAAAGGAATATCTTCATTTTCAGCAGCTTTATCAATAATTGATATTATAGTTTTAAAAGTATCATCAAATCCTTTTTCACTTTCCAAACCTTCAGCACTATAATCTAAAATTGACTGTACTCCTGATTTTGAAAGCTTCCCTATAGTCTTTTCACACTCTTGTATTGTTTCTCCTCCACAAAAATGATTAAACACTGTTGGTTTAACAATCCAGCTAATCGGCAATCTAATTTTAATTGCGAATTGCAATAATGCAGAACCTATTTTTACAATAAACGGCCTTGACATTATTTTAAAAATCCACTTGGCTTTGCGTAAATAAGCATTACTCTTATCTGCAAAAGCTATTCCTGTGTTTTCAAAGTGTATCATATCATTATAATTATAAGTCGTGAATATTAAACTAAAAAAAACCTACTTTTTGTATAAATTTGCTTAATGATATAAAAAAGACAAAATGGCAAAATCAAATCAGAAAGCATACCCCCATCCTGTTTTCAGCTCTTTTCTGAGAAGCAATGAAATTAAAGCTTTCATATCAAAAACAATAAATCCAAATTCCAAAATTTTCGTTATTTGTGATTCAAATACTGATAAAAACTGCTTCCCCTTACTTATAGAAAAGCTTAAAGATGCCTTTTTGTTCAATAAAATAACAATTTCCGAAGGAGAAAACAATAAAAACCTTGATACATGCAGGAATATTTGGGGTTTTCTTGTTAAGAATGAAGCGAAAAAAGATTCTTTAATAATTAATTTAGGAGGTGGTGTTGTTACAGACATAGGTGGATTTTGTGCATCATTATACATGAGAGGAATCCCGTTTATTCATATACCAACAAGCCTGATGGCAATGGTTGATGCATCTCTTGGCGGCAAAACAGGAATCGATTCTGAGATGTTGAAAAATAACATTGGTAATATTAGTTTCCCAAAGGCAGTATTTATTGACAGTTCATTTTTAGAAACATTGCCAAAAAGAGAGTTTAATGCCGGCTTTTATGAAATGATTAAACACGGGTTAATTGCAGATAAATTTTATTTTTATGATTTGGTTGGTGGAAAATATACCGGGAATATTGATTCTGCCATTGAAATATCTGTTAAAATAAAAATGAAAATTGTATTAGAAGATCCTTATGAGAATAGTGAGAGGAAACTTTTAAATTTCGGGCATACAATAGGTCATGCTATCGAATCCAGCTATTTAAAATATTCCGGCAAATCATTATTGCACGGAGAGGCAGTATTATTTGGAATGATTGCTGAAAGCTTCATTTCCTTAAATAATGGACTATTGAAAAAGCAAGACTTTGATGAAATTATTTATTTATTAAAGCCTTTAATGCCAAACATAAAAATGCATAATGATAATATTGAAGACATTTTCTACTTTTTAATGCATGATAAAAAACATTCATCATCACAACTAAATTTCACATTGCTAAAAGAAACCGGAAATGCAATTATTAATCAAAATGTTGACAAACAAACAATCAAACAATCATTAGTATATTTATCTGAACTCACAAAGGGAAATTAGAAAAATAAAGCAGCAATTCTGTCATTAGTTTTAAACGAATAAACTAAAAATAATGGATGTATTATATTTAACGGCACCAAAAAATACAATCAGAGGTAAGATAAAGCTGCCCTTTTCCAAAAGTATAAGTAATCGCATATTAATTATAAATTCATTAAGTACCACTCCCATCCGGATAAAAAACCTGAGCGATGCTTCTGATACTGTAGTATTAAAGAAAGCCTTAGACAACGTCTCAAATGTAGTAAATATTAACATAGGAGATTCCGGTAGTGCAATGCGTTTTTTGACAGCATTTTTGGCTAATACCCCGGGAGAATTTTCACTAAGCGGAACAAGCAGGATGAAACAGAGGCCAATTGGCGACTTGGCAGATGCCCTCAGGCATTTGGGAGCGAATATTGAGTATTTGGAACAAGAAGGATATCCACCACTGAAAATATTCGGAAAAAAACTAAAAGGTGGAACTGTAGAAATAAATGCCGGAATTAGCAGCCAGTTTATTTCTGCGCTACTGATGGTTGGGCCTGCAATGGAAAAAGGTTTAAAAGTGCGCCTTATAGGAGATGTCGTTTCACTGCCCTACATAAATATGACAATGGATATTATGAAAAGGTGCAATATTGACATTGACTATCATTCTAATGAAATAATTGTAAAAAAGGGAGAATATCATTGCGATAGATTTACCATTGAACCAGACTGGAGTGCAGCATCATATTATTATTCTATATTGGCTTTATCAGAAGCAGGAAAACTATTTCTTCCCGGCTTAAGTGAGAATAGCATTCAGGGTGATTCCATTATAAGATCCTGGTTTGAGCAATTAGGTATAGAATCAAATTTTAGTCGGCAAGGGCTTTATATAAAAAAGACACAAAAGACACTTCCAAAACAAATAGATATAAACTTTAAAAACAATCCGGATTTAGCTCAAACGATGGCGGTTTGTATAGCCGGCAAAGGCATAAATGCAAAATTTGCAGGTTTACAAAGCCTGAAAATTAAGGAAACGGATCGTATACTTGCCCTGCAAAACGAATTAAAAAAAGTTGGCTATTTGCTCAATGAAACAGTCGATGAACAGTGGATTTTAGAAAAATCCGGTTTAAATACAAAAAGTGATGTTATTGTTTTTGAGACATATAAAGATCACAGAATGGCATTATCCTTTTCAGCTTTATCCTGCATTCTGGAAAAAGTGGGAATACAAAACCCGGAAGTTGTAAAAAAATCACACCCTGAATTTTGGAAAAACTTACAATCAATTGGGTTTAATGCTTCATTAATCCAAGAGGATCAACAAAAGTTTTAACTACCTTACCCCGCATATCAGTAATATCTACCTCTCCCGGCAATGGGATAACAACCATCACAGGCATTTCTGCTTTATCTATAATTTCTTCAGCAGAATTTTTTGAAAAGATATCGGAAAAGCTAACTTCCTTTCCTGCCACAATTATAATTAGGTCTGCATCAATATTATTAGCATATTCTAAGGTTGCTTCATGCACATCATCTCCGGGTTTAACCAATACTTCGGCAGTAACTTCAACTCCTGCATTTCTAATAAAATCCATTACATGTTTCAGCAGAGCTTCTTTTTGGATTTTAACAACTGAACTTTTTGTATCTAATACGCCAATAATTCTAATTGCTGCTTTAAAATAGTGAGCATATTTAATAGCTTGAGTAACTTTAATAGTACTCTCCTTAGAAAAATCAATTGGTAAAACTATATTATCAATATTTTTTTGTTTAATAGGGTTTTTTACAACAACTACGGGCACTTTAGAATTATTAATAACTTTATAAGCAAAGCTTCCAAATAAGTGCTGCAATCCTTTCTTACCATGAATACCCATTATAATTAAATCTGCTTTAATTTCTTCAGCAACTTGACCAATAGTTGTGAAAATACTACCTTCTTTAACCATGCCTTTAATATAAATTCCACTTTTTTCGGAAGCTTCTTTGGCATAATTATCTATTTTCTTTTCCTCTTCTTTTTTGGATTTTTTATCAGAACTTATAACATTCAGCAAACATATTTCATAATTAAAATATTTAGCCATTACCAATGCGTGCTGAATAGCATATTCGGCTCTTTTAGTATAATCAACAGGAACTAAAATAATTTTATTATTTGATTCATTCATTTTGAAAGTAT
Source organism: uncultured Bacteroidales bacterium (assembly GCA_964614525.1). Lineage (GTDB taxonomy): Bacteria > Bacteroidota > Bacteroidia > Bacteroidales > UBA7960 > PWND01. Next base: position 8,567 of record CAZTPA010000024.1, read on the forward strand.
ATTATTTAGTAATTAACTAATTCTCTTTTTTTCTCATTACATCTAAAGGATCAACGAAAGAAGAAACAACAGCAGGTTTGAAATTAATAATAGGCAATAAAGTAAGTACCGGAATACCGGCATTATTTATAACATCCTGTGCAGTAGAACCAACGAAAAAATCAACAAACACTCTCTTTTGCTGGGTCATAATAATAATCATATCAGCGTTAATTTCCTTAGAGAAATCAACAATAGTCTGAGCTATATTTTCATTATTCTTTGCATTAACAATATCTACATTACAGTTTAAACCACGCTTTTGGATGGATTTTTTAGCCTGGTTAACGTTCACTTGCCTAAGAATTCTGAACACCTTGTTTTCTTTCGGAAATACTGAAAAAATATTAATAGTTGCTCCAAAATAAGTTCCAATATCAATTGCTGTATTAATCTGGCAAGTAGTATCCTTAGAAAAATCAAGTGGAAGCAAAAGATTATTAAAAGCACCGGACAAATTACTACCCTTTATTGAAATAACAGGGCAGGGCGCTTCTCTGATAACATTAAAAGTATTACTGCCAACAAATTTGCGATTTTGTCTTTCCAGCAGGCTATTCTTGCCCATAACTATTAAGATAACACCATAATCTTTAGCTATTTCAATAATTTTTTCGTAGGCTTTTCCTTTTACGATAATACTGGAAACAGGCGTTCTGCTTTGTTTTTCAGTTTTTTTTGCAAGCGATTCTATTTCATCGAATTTCTCTCTTGCATTTGCAACAATTTTATTAATATAATTATCAGGAAAAATAAATTTCGACAGACCTTTTATGGGTTCAATGCAATACAATAAAACTATCTCAGCATCAAAAATTTTTGCCAGATGATAAGATTGATTAAGTGCATTCAATGATTGCTCTTCAAAATCAATCGCAACTAATATTTTATTTTTCAAAGACTGCATTTGCAGATTTAAGAAATGGTGATTTATTGCTAAAAAGACAACTAAATTAAGCGTATCAACTTAATTAACAAATATACTAAAAATATTAATTAGCCTTGAAGCCGACATCAAAATGGTTTAGAAATAAATCAAATAAATGAGGCCTGCTTATATCATCAGGAATAACAAATTAAGCTAATTTCTAAATAGAATAAAACAAAGGAGAGCCAGGCCCAATTGGCAAACCTATTAGTATCCATACAATTAGCAATAGCAACCAACCGATTAAGAACATAAATGAATATGGAAGCATAGTAGCTATGATGGTGCCTATTCCGGCTTTTTTGTCATACTTTTCAATAAAAGCAACAATAATAGCAAAATAGGCCATCATGGGAGCAATAACATTTGTAACACTATCACCAATTCTATAAGCAAGCTGAGTAAACTCGGGAGAATAACCTAACAACATAAACATAGGAATAAACACAGGAGCCAAGATCGCCCATTTAGCACTGGCACTTCCTATTATTAGATTAATAACTGCAGCAATCAGCACCAGGGCAATCATTAGCGGTATATTGCCCAGATCAAGCGCACCGATAGCATTCGCTCCTTTTATGGCAAATATTAATCCCAGATTTGTCCAGTTAAAATAAGCCACAAACTGAGCTGCAAAAAAGACAAGTACAATATATGTTCCCAGGGTTGACATAGATTTTCCCATGCCTTTAATCACATCATCAGCACTTTTTAAAGTTTTAGCAGCTATTCCGTACACTATCCCTAAAATCCCAGCTACCAGGAATATTATTGCTACTATACCTTTCATAAATGGAGACCTCAACAAACCTCCGGTATCAGGATCCCTAAGAAATCCCGATATTGGAATATCTTTCCAAAAACCACTTTCTATAGGTGCAGCACTTAAAAACAAGAGGATTACAATAATTATCAAGGCGATTAATGTAGCTCTAATACCTCGCTTTTCGCTTTTGTCAAGTTTCTTTATTTCTTCTGGTTTTGCATCTCCTTTATATTCTCCAAGACGAGGTACTATAATTTTTTCTGTAACCCAGGTTCCCAAGATTGCAATAAGAAAAGTAGAAACAAACATGAAATAATAGTTTGAAGCAGGATTAACTGTATATGCAGTATCTATTATTTTTGCAGCCTCTTCCGATAAACCGGCAAGAAGCGGATCAATTGTACCAAGCAGTAAATTTGCTGAATAACCACCGGAAACTCCTGCAAAAGCAGCAGCTATACCGGCAACAGGGTTTCTCCCAACCGCAAGAAATATCATTCCGCCAAGCGGCACTAAAACAACATATCCAACTTCACTAGCTGTATTTGATAAAATGCCGGCAAAAACAATAGCAAAAGTCAATAATTTTTTTGGAGCTGAAATAACCAGCAATCTTAAACCGGTTGACATAAGTCCACTTGTTTCAGCAATACCAATACCAAGCAAGGCGGTTAAAACTGTTCCCAAAGGAGCAAAAGATGTAAAATTATATACCATATTGGTCATAATTTTATGAAGTCCTTCTCTGCTTAATAAATTAAAAGGTTCAACTGTTTCTCCGGTACCGGGATGAATTGCTGAAACATTCAACAAAGAAGCTATCCAACTTAGCACAATAATAGCAATTGCAAAATATGCAAATAATGCACCCGGATGAGGAAGCTTATTTCCGACTCTCTCAATAGAACCCAATATTCTGGTAACAAAACCTTTTTTCGTGACCTCTAAGTCCTTATTCTCATTATCGTTTCCCATAAAATAAATTTAATTATGATTCCTGCAAATATTCAAAAATGCCATATTATAATATAATTGCCAAAAATAAATAAATTGTACCAATAGAATATTTAAATGTGAATAATATTTTCGATTTTATAAAAAATTAAGTGTTCCTCTAATATTTACCATATAACTTACCTTGAAATGTATCACGTTCTTCAAGTCTTTTTTCAAGCATTGTAATAATCTGATCAGACCTAAGCATTCCCCATCTTTTTCCAAGGTTAAAACGTGGTGGAACTTCTCCTGATATTCTTTCTATGGCGATATTGGGATTAAGCCTTTCAATTATGTCAACCAAAAAATCCACATATTCAGCTAACTCAAAAAAGTAAAATTTTTCAGGGTTCTCAGAATATTCCTCAGCAATTTTTGTGTCTCTCACTATTTGCAATTGATGAAACTTTATGCTGTTTAAGGGCAGTTCTGAAATTACCGGTATTTGTTTCAGCATTTCTGCTTTTGATTCACCGGGCAAACCCAGAATAAAATGTGCACCAACATGAATACCCATATCTGCTGTTTGCTCTATTGCCTTTTTCGAAGATTCAAAGTTATGTCCACGATTAATCCTTTTAAGAGTTTTATCATAACATGATTCAACACCATATTCTACAGAAATGAAATAATCCTTAGAAAGTTCTTTCAAGTACGACAATTTTTCTTTATCAATACAATCAGGCCTTGTTCCAATAACCAAACCTGATATTTCTTTATGAGAGAGGACATTTTCATAAATATTTTTCAAACTCTCTAAATCAGCATAAGTATTGGTATACGCTTGAAGATAGGCCACAAACTGAGAGGAACGTTTATAACGTTTTTTTAAAAAATCAAGTCCCTTATCTATTTGAGAATGCAGTGATTCTATATCATTGCTATATGAAAAAGCAGGATTAAATGCAAGATTATTGCAAAAAGAACAACCTCCCACCCCGAGAGTTCCATCCCTGTTGGGACAAGTAAAGCCAGCAATTACAGAAACTTTTTGGATTCTGCTGCCGAATTTCTCTTTGCACCAATGAGAATATGAATTGTATCTTCTGTTATTTCCCCAGGTATTTTTCAATGATTTTTTTATGCAAAATTATAAGAAAAATATGTAGTAAAATAAATTATTACAAAACCTTAATAATCATAGTTTATACTCAAATTTTATTGCAAGGTATCGTGCATTCTGTTCTAATGAATGATTTGTGTAAGTTGCTTTTTTTTTATATATTTGTTTTTTTGCAAATCGATTTCTATCGATAATATGTGAAAAACAATCAATTAAACTTTAATTATTAACAATTATAAATAAAAACAGAATTATGGAATTCGAAATTTTCACTCCAAAGAATAAATTAAACGAAGAACAACAAAAAGAAGTAGCTGACTTTCTTTTCAAGCATTTAGATGAGTTTGGAGATGAATATCAAGCAATTATGCGCAGTATAATATTTGCCATGGATGATAAAAATAAGTTTGGAGGCTTTGTAGTTGTATCAAGAGATAATGGAATGATAAATGGTGCTGTTGTTATAAACAAAACTGGCATGTCAGGATATATTCCGGAAAATATTTTAGTATATATTGCGGTACATAAAGATTATAGAGGCAAAGGTTTGGGCAAAGAATTAATGCTTAAGACATTTGAAGCTGCTGAAGGTAGTATCAAACTGCATGTGGAACATAACAATCCTGCCAGATTTTTATATGAAAAACTTGGTTTTACAAGTAAGTATCTTGAAATGAGATATGAAAATAAAAAATAATAAACATGGCAGAAATATCAATTAGCCGCAAAAAACTTCAACATAACTTTAATTATTTAACAAAGCTTTTTGAAGATAATAATATGCAATGGGGTATAGTAACTAAGTTACTATGCGGCTTACCTTTATATATTAAAGAAGTAATAGATTTGGGAGCCAAAGAGTTGATGGATTCGCGAATATCGAATTTAAGAGTCATTAAGCTCCTTGATCCTTCTGTTCGAACTATTTACATTAAACCTCCACCCAGAAAAAGTATTCCTGGCGTTGTTAAATATGCAGATGTAAGTTTAAATACTGACTTCGAAACTCTTAAACTAATATCTAAGGAAGCTGTAAAACAAAAAAAGAAGCATCAGGTTATTATAATGGTTGAGATGGGTGAACTTAGAGAGGGTGTAATGGGTGAAGATTTATTGGCATTTTACAACAGAGCATTTAAACTTCCGAACATTGAAGTTATAGGCATAGGCACCAATCTAAATTGTCTTTACGGTGTTATGCCTTCAACTGACAAACTAGTACAATTGTCGCTATATAAACAGCTTATTGAATTAAAATTCAAGAAGAAGATAAAACTCTTATCAGGTGGAACATCTGTTACTTTACCTATGATTTTTAAGAAGCAGATACCTAAGGCTATTAATCATTTCAGAATTGGTGAAACATTATATTTTGGCAATAATCTGGTTACAGGAAAAACAATTAAAGGTATGAGAGATGATGTAATATCTTTCTCTGCTGAAATCATTGAATTAATTGAAAAACCTTTGGTTCCGGAAGGAGAAATGCAGGAAAACCCATCAGGCGAATCCTTTAATATTAATCCGGCACATTATGGAAAAACAGCTATGCGTGCAATTCTAGATGTTGGCTTATTAGATATATCTCCCGATTTTCTTAAACCGGTTGATAAAAATATAAGTATTGCAGGTGCAAGTTCAGATATGTTGGTGATAAATCTGGAAAAAAATCCGCAAAAATACAAAGTCGGGGATTTGATTAAATTTAAGCTCAAATATATGGGAGCTTTAAGTTTGTTTAATTCAAACTATACAATAAAAAGAGTAATTGACTAATTACTCTTTTTATTGTGTTATTAAAACTTCTGAATAATAATTACCTAAGTCTATCAGCAGCTTTTACAAGTTTTTCATCTTTCTTTATAGCCTTGTTAGCCAGTAATAAGAATATTAATGACAGCAATGGAAATATTACAGCTATGCTATATCTAAATTCCAGTTCCACAATATCTTGGAAGTAGTCCAAAAAGAAAAAGCTTAGAGCTATTATTAAAATATGAAGCAATAAGTTAAACTGATTAAGTTTAATTTGCAATGGTCTGTTTTTATATTTGAAGAAAGTAATCACACTCAATATCAAAACAATAATTGTAGTTGCAATTATAATATACCTCATCCACATTGCTATTGAGGGTAGTTCTATATGCTCATATAGTCCGTAACCAATTATATTCAAATTAAATATATTAGCCTCTACAGAAATTCTTCCCAAGGGTAAAAACAAAAACATAATGGCAAATATTTTTACCAGAACTAAATAAATAGACTGAACTCTTTGTATCATAATTTTGTTATTTATTAACAATTAATAAAATTTTTATATTACAAAAATATAAATATTTTTTTATGCTATTATTAGAATTTATGGAATTCTCAATAAGTTATTAAAAATACATATATGTTAAAATGCATCGAAACGTGCTTTTTGTATAAAAATTCATTAACTTTATAACACAATCATTTACATATAAAATCAAGCTTATATTTTTTTCAATACATTAAACTCAAGAAAAATGACAGCTGCAAAACTTGATACACTACTGGTTCCTATAGATTTTACATCAATATCCGATTGTGCAATTGATAATGCAATTGAAATTGCACAAACATTTAATCAGAATATTACTCTTTTTCATGTCATAGGTAAGAACAAACCTAAAACAGAGAGGGAGGCAGTTAATTCCAAACTCCGTGATATTTCTGAAATGATGACACGTAGTTTAAGTGTTTCCGTTAATTATCATATTAAAGAAGGTAGTATTTTCAACGCAATCACGAATGCAGTAAGCGAGTTTTCTGCTACGATGATTGTAATGGGAATACATGGAAATCCAAAAGAAAAAGATATACTTGGAAGTTTTGCTTATAATGTAATATGCAGTTCCAGAGTTCCTGTGATGATTGTGAAAAGTTGTAATGATAAAATTGAGGATAATTTAATTGTAGCACCGGTAAACTTCTCATATGACAATAAGCAAATGTCTGAAAATGCAATTAAATATGCAAAAGAATTAAAATGTTCAGTATTAGTTAGTGGAGTCTTGTTTCATAAAAGAAGTTTATACAAGACTATAATATCTAAAGAAAAAAAGGAACAGCAATTAAAGGAAATAGCAAATAAGATAAAAAATGCAGGCATCAATGTCAAAACTGACATATTAATAAAACCAAAGAACATACTCGTACCAACAGACTTTACTTTAGTTGCCAATAAAGCACTTGACCATGCCATTGAAATTGCCAGAACCTTTGAGCGACAAATTTATTTATTACATGTTGTAGGGAAAACTGCAAAGCCTGCTGAAATCGAAAAAATAGAAAACCAACTAAAGCATCTGGCTGATGCAAATAAGAAACAACATGGAATTGAGATATCATATATTTTAAAAAGAGGGAGCATTTTTGAAGCAATACCGGATACAATTAGTGAAATTTCTGCAGGATTTATGGTAATTGGTCTGCACGGAGCTCCGGGAATTGAAAATATGCAAGGCAGTTTTGCCAATACTATTGTTAGTAATTCAACTGTTCCTGTTATGGTTGTTAAGAAACAACATTTTGATATCAAAGAAAATAAAATGCTTGTTCAGATAAATTACCCGCAGGAAACTGTCGATAAAATTAAAAGCTCACTGAAATATGCAAAAGCTTTCGACTGCATTGTTAATATTGTTGGTGTAATTCATTCTTCAGAAATTCCTGACAAAAAGGAAAAAGAAAAATTTCTGGACAGAATAATGGAATACATGTCTAATAAAGAAGTAAGGTTTAAAGTAGAAATACGTGTAAAGACACACTCTCTTCTGGTTCCGACAGATTTCACTTCAATTGGGCAATTCGCTATTGATTATGCAGTTGAAATAGCAAAATTATCAGGCCAAAATATTTATCTTTTACATATAGTTGATGAAACCATTCAAGATAAAGATCTCAAAAAAGCAACAAGCAAAATAGATACATTAGCAAAAGATATTTGCAATGCAACAAATGTTAATGCAACCGGTTTTATTGAGAAGGGTAATATCCTCAATACTATACCAGACAAAGCAAGTGAAATATCAGCTGATATGATAATCATGGGTACACATGGGAAAAAAGGTTTGCAGCACATCATGGGCAGCAATGCATTTAAAGTAGTAAAAAATTCAAAAATCCCTGTACTGGTTTTAAAAAATGAATATCCACAAAAAGGAATAAAAAACATCATAGTTCCTATAAGTTTTGAAAATGAAAATACTCAAAAAATAAATAAATCTATTGATATTGCTAAGCTATTTAACTCAACTATACATCTAATCGGATTTCTTAGTTCAACAGGAAGTGTTTATAAAATAGAAAAGGAAGTTTTAATTAAAAATGTTGCTTCACATGTAGAAAACTCCGGTATTCCAGTAAAAACAGAAATAATTACTAAAACAAAAAAATCTATATATGAAGATTTACTTTACTATGCAGCTAAAGTGGATGCCAATTTAATTGTTTTTGTGGCAGAAAAGTCAAATATGATATCAGAGATTTTTGGAAGAAATTATGCTGAAAACATTATTCATATTTCTGATATTCCGGTATTAAACATCATTCCTTATGCTGATTTCGAGGAAGATGAAGCCTATGCTGTCGGCTCATTTATTGATCCTTTCGGACTTATGAGAAAGAATAAATGATTTATTTTATTTTGTTTATAATAACAAAATAAATACATCAGCAATTTATCTCGTTTTTAAATCCGGGTAATTATTAAGTTTTTATCAAATTATTACATTATTTTTTTTTGTTAATAGTTTAATACTTATATTTGCGGACGAATTTCTACAAAAACTTTCATATTTATTTCTAAATAATTACTAAGGCAAAATTTTTCCGGATTTATCTTCACTATATTTTCAAATCATTTAGATTATAAATCCTATGAGTGCTCTTTTGCTTGATTGTATTCAAATAGATTAAGGAAACAGGAATTACAGAATATTTTATAAAACATTAATATCAAATTATGTACGACATTATCGAATTAAACAACAAATTATTATCAGAGTTGAAAGAGATTGCTAAATCTCTAGGAATCAAAAAGGTAGAGTCTTTCAAGAAGCAGGAATTGATATATAAGATTTTGGATACTCAGGCTTTAAACCCATCGAAAGAAATTCTAAAGGCTGAAAAAAAACCCAGAATAAGACAAACAAACCAGCCTCAAAGACCTGTAAACAAACAAGATAACAAGCCTACCAAAGTAGCGGACAACAAAGTTGCCGATTCCAAGGAAGAAAAACCCACCGCGAAACCTGATAATATTCCAAGTTCTAACAGAGAATCAAATAATCCAAATTCCTGGAAAAATGTCGAGGATAAGTCCAAAAACAAAGGACAACAAAAAGCGGATAACAAACCTCTGTCAAAAACAATAGATTCAAACATAAAAGAGCCTGCAACTAAATTAGATAAAGAGGAAACTACACCTTCAAATCCTGCTCCAGCTGCAAAAGAATCTGAACAAAAAACTCAGGAAGCACCAAAGCAACAAAAACAGGATTCACAAACCCGCAGCAGTGACAAAGATCGCAGTTCTTTCAAACCAAAAAGCAACGAACGCAGAACCAACGAATCAGCATATGAGTTTGACGGAATAATTTCTGCTGAAGGAGTATTAGAAATAATGCCTGACGGATATGGTTTCTTAAGATCATCTGATTACAACTATTTAAATTCCCCTGATGACATATATGTTTCTCAAAGTCAGATAAAACTTTTTGGATTAAAAACCGGTGACACAGTTAATGGCGGAATTCGTCCTCCTAAAGAAAATGAAAAATACTTTCCGCTTATAAAGGTTGAAAAAATTAATGGAAGAAACCCTGCTGAAGTTAGAGACAGAGTTCCATTTGATTTTTTAACACCTTTGTTTCCGGAAGAAAAATTTAATATTACAGATCATCCAAACGCATCATTATCAGTTAGAATTATTGATATGTTTGCCCCTATTGGAAAAGGTCAGCGTGGTTTAATAGTTGCTCAGCCAAAAACCGGTAAAACAATATTACTTCAAGATATTGCAAATGCAATCGCTGCAAACCATCCTGAAGTTTACCTCATTGTTCTTCTTGTTGATGAAAGACCTGAAGAGGTGACTGAAATGGCACGTAATGTAAATGCTGAAGTTGTTTCTTCAACATTTGATGAACCGGCAGAGAGACATGTTAAAGTCGCAAACATCGCATTAGAAAAAGCAAAAAGAATGGTAGAATGTGGACATGATGTTGTAATATTGCTTGATAGTATTACACGTCTTGCCAGGGCATTTAATACTGTAGCTCCGGCATCAGGTAAAGTTCTTTCAGGTGGTGTTGATGCAAATGCACTTCACAAACCAAAACGCTTTTTTGGAGCTGCACGTAATATTGAAAACGGAGGTTCTCTTTCAATAATAGCTACTGCTCTTATTGATACAGGAAGTAAAATGGATGAAGTTATCTTTGAGGAATTTAAAGGTACAGGTAATATGGAACTTCAACTTGACAGGAAGCTTTCCAACAAAAGAATATTCCCATCTATTGATATTGTTGCTTCCGGTACAAGACGTGAAGACCTCTTACTCGATAAAGATATGATGAACCGAATTTGGGTATTAAGAAAGTTCATTAATGACATGACAGGAATTGAAGCTATGGAGTTTTTAATGGACAGAATTAAACATACTAAAACAAATGAAGAATTCCTGATGTCCATGAATGGATAGCAAGCCTTTAATAAGTTTATATAAAAAGTATTGTAAGAGATTAAATTATAATTTTCTTACAATACTTTTCTTTTTCCTCTTCTTTTTAATCTCAGTGAGTTTCCAACAACAACAATATCAGATAGCGCCATAGCACCTGCAGCTACTATCGGAGTGAGTAATCCAATAACTGCCAATGGAATTGCAGCAATATTATAAAAGAATGCCCAGAATAAATTTTCTTTTACGGTACTTATAGTTAATCCTGAAAAATAAAACACATTAGAGAGTAATGATAGATTACCTTTTAGCAGAACTACCTCAGCTGATTTAACAGCAACCTGTGTTGCATTGCTCATACTTATTCCGACATAAGCTTTGGCTAATGACGGTGCATCATTTATACCATCTCCCACCATAGCAACTTTTGAATTCTCAGAAAGCTTTTCAATAATTTCAAGTTTTTGATGCGGAAGTTTTTCAGAATATACTTCATCGATTCCGAGTGTTTCGGCAACTTCCCTGCATCTGAAATCGCGATCGCCACTTAGCAAAACAGTCTTAAGTCCAAGATTTTTTAAATATTTCACAGTATCAGAAGCTTCAGGTTTAATTTCATCCTTAATATCAATAAAAGCAAGTATAGTATCATTTTTCACAAGATAAATGTTATGATGATCTTCCTTTGTAAGCTCAGATGCAATTGCATATGATCCGGCGGCATATTTATTCCCTTCACTATCTTTGCCCTCAATTCCAACTCCTTTAATTTCATTAACTTCCGCAAAAGAAATCTCAGCCTGCCCCTTTAATTCACTTACTATCGCTTTGGCTAATGGGTGAGATGAGTGTTTTTCTAAACTAAATAAAATCTTCTTAGCTTCCGCAATATCGATATCAAAGGTCTTTATATCTCTGATGAAAAAATTACCCTGGGTAAGAGTTCCTGTTTTATCAAAAACTACAGTTTCAACTTTGTTTATTTTATCAAATATACTGGCACCTTTAAGCAGAATCCCGTTTTTAGCAGTTCTTCCCAATCCCACAACTACCGCAGTAGGAATAGCCAATCCCAGGGCACAAGGGCAGGCAATAACCAGCACTGCAATACTTCTCATAAGTGAATCCTTAAATTCGAGGTCAGCAACCCAGAACCAACCGATAAAAGTAAGTAATGCTATTCCAACAACTACAGGGACAAAAATTGTACTGATTTTATCCGCCAGATTTTGAAGTTTTGGTTTATCTTGTTGCGCTTTTTTAACCATCTCAATAATCTGTGACAAAACCGTTTTGTTGCCTGTAGCGGTTGCTTTAACTTTTATATTACCATTCATTAAGATAGTGCCTGATATAACTTTCATACCACTCACTTTGTCAACAGGCAGGCTCTCACCGGAGATCATACTCTCATCAAGACTACCTCCACCCCAATATATAACTCCATCCACCGGTACACTGTCGCCGGTATTAACTAAAACCGACTCTCCTTCTTTAACCATTTCAGCGTCAACTTCTTCAATGCTTTCAGCGCCTTCATGCATTTCTTGTTTAATAATTTTCGCTTTAGTTTTTTGCAAATTGATAAGTTCATCAATAGCAGAAGTGGTTTTATTTACAGAACGATGCTCCAGCATATTACCCAAAAGAACAATTGTAATAATACTGGCTGAAGTTTCATAAAAAAGATAATCGTGTCCCATTCCATTTATGGTACCTATAAGACTATAAACAAATGCAGCCGTACTACCCATAAATATCAGGACATCCATATTTGTAACGCCGGATCTTAATGAATAAAATGCACTTTTCCCGAAATGCATAAAACCAACAATAAATACAGGAATTGTTAGCGCAAGCTGAAAAATATCATTATGCAAAAAATCCACAGGGATAAACATTGCAAGAATAAGAGGTAAAGTAAAAAATGCAGAAAACCAGAATTTTTTCTCTATAATTGATAAGCCCTTTTTTTTCTCTTTCGGAGATTCTTCATCCAATGCGCTATAACCAAGAGATTCAATACTTTTGATGGCTTTTTGTTTTTCTTCTTCACTTGAATAATTAAAAGTAGCTTCTTCAAACGAAAGCTCAACATTTACATCATCAAGTCCTTGCTTTTCAAGTGTTTTTTTAACTCCCAGTGCACAATTACTGCAAGTCATTCCGGAAACTTTTAGTTTCGCTTTTTTATTTTTTTCCTGAGTCATAGTATTTATACCTAAAATTTGTTTTCACCTTAACCTCATTCTAATAACAAATAAAAAGCAATGATGTTTAAAAACATAAGGTATAAAAAAACTCAAGAAATAATGGTGGCGGTAATTCGTCTGGAACCTCCGCTATTTCTAAACTCACATAAATATATTCCCTGCCAGGTTCCTAGCTTTAACTTATGCTTATCAATAGGTATGGATAATGAGGCTCCAATAATTGAGGATTTAATATGAGCAGGCATATCATCGGGACCTTCCATTGTATGCTTCAAGCCGGACATATTTTCCGGCACAAGCCTATTGAAGATGTTTTCCATATCTTCACGTACAGAAGGGTCTGCATTTTCATTAATTGTGAGCGCTGCTGAAGTATGTTGAATAAACAAATGCAGCAGTCCTTTTTCGGGCAAATTTGGCAAATTATCATAAATGATTTTTGTTATTAAATGATATCCGCGTTGATATGCCGGTAATTTAATTTCTACATTATTAATCATAATTGTTAGAATTATTAGGTTTAAAATCAGAAAAAAATTGCATTTTTGTCAAAACAAAGCAATTCTAAATCAAAAATAATGAACATTGCAGTAAATACAAGACTCCTTTTAAAAAATAAATTAGAAGGAGTTGGCTGGTTTACATACGAAACCATTAAAAGGATAACAACTTCGCACCCTGAACATAACTTTCTTTTTATTTTTGACAGGCCATGGAATGATGATTTTATTTTTTCTGACAACATTACACCAATAGCAGCAAAAATTCAGAGCAGGCATCCTATATTATGGTATTTATATTTCAATTATAATATTCCATACATATTAAACAGAAAAAAAGTTGATCTTTTTGTTTCACCCGACGGTTGGAACATTCCCTCTAAATTTAAATCATATACAGTTGTTCATGACATTAACTTTGTACATTTCCCAAAGAATGTACCCTACTGTGAAAGGAAATATTATAATTATTTTTTCCCTCGTTTTATAAAAGACGCATGCAGAGTAGGAACTGTTTCTGAATTCTCCAAAGATGATATATGTAAAAATTACGGAACCGATCCCGACAAAATTGATGTATTATGTAATGGTGCAAGTTCAGTTTTTCAGCCTATAAGCAGTGTCGAAAAGGAGGTAATAAAACAGGAGATTTCTAACGGACATGATTATTTCCTGTTTGTAGGTGCCCTAAATCCCAGGAAAAACATTGGGAGATTATTAGATGCTTTTGATGCATTTTGCGAAAGAACGGACAACAAAATAATGCTTGTTATTGCCGGCGCAGCAATGTTTTCCGAAAAATCATTCAGCAAAAACTATAAGTCCATGAAGCATAAAGACAGGGTGTTTTTTATTGGGAGGCAAAACAGGGATCGATTGGGAAAGATTACCGCAAGTGCTTTATCACTGGTATTCCCAAGTACTTTTGAGGGTTTTGGAATTCCAATTATTGAAGCAATGAATAGCGATGTTCCTGTTATCACTTCAAATATCACATCTATGCCGGAGGTTGCCGGTGACGCTGCTATACTGATTGACCCCTACTCTGTTGATTCTATTACAAATGGATTAATATCTATTGCTAAAGACGAAAATCTCAGAAAAAGCCTTATTGAAAAAGGAAGATTACAAGCGCAAAATTACAGTTGGGATAAAGCTGCATCATTATTTTGGAATGGAATAGAAAAATGCCTGTAAGCCTGCTTTAAAGCATTAGAATATAACAATAAAGAAACCATTTTTTTGCATAGAACAGTTTTAGAAAAATAAAATTAATTACATTTGCATACTTTTTTCACATAATATTTACCAAAATAAAACAAAAATGAAAACAATAAGTAAACTGGTTTTAACAGCTCTAAGCTTGTTTTTAGTAATTAATTTAAGTGCACAAAACTGCAACTTCTATTATCCATTAGTAGAAAACAGCAAGATGCAATATCAAAGCTTTAATAAAAAAGACAAACTTGAAAGCACGCAGGAAGCAACAGTTAAAAATGTAAAAAATGTTGGTGGTGCAGTTGAAGCAACTATTAATTCCAAGGTTTTTGATAAAAAGAACAAACTCATGCACGAAGGAGATTATACTGTAAGCTGCTCCGGAAATGATGTTTCTATTGATATGTCATCTTTTCTTGATCCGGCAATGATGGCAGGTTTTGAAGACATGGAAGTTCAACTTGAAACGAATGATCTTTCAATCCCCTCGGAACTTACTGTTGGAGAAACACTTAAAGATGCAAGTTTAAAGATGGTCGTAAGTACAGCAGGCATGACAATTGCTAACACAGATCTCCAAATTAAAAACAGAAAAGTTGAAGGAAAGGAAACTGTAACTACACCTGCGGGAACTTTTGAAGCATATAAAGTAACTTATGACAATGTAATTACAGCCGGCGCAATGGGCATGAATCAAACTGTTACTACAAAAACCATTGAATACCTGGTAAAAGATTTAGGATCTGTAAAAACAGAATCTTATGATGCCAATGGAAATTCGCAAGGATATACGGTTTTGAGTAAAATATACTAAGAATTATTATAAATAAAAAGGCTGTCAATATTGCATTGACAGCCTTTTTATTTTATAACAAATTACAATTATGCGCCTAAAGTTGCAACCATAACTGCTTTAATTGTATGCATGCGATTTTCTGCCTGATCAAATACTACAGAAGCTTCTGATTCAAATACTTCCTCTGTAACTTCCATTCCATCCAGATTATATTTTTGATAAATTTCTTCACCAATAATAGTCTCTCTATTATGAAATGCAGGAAGGCAATGTAAAAACTTAACATTTGGATTTCCTGTAAGCTCCATAGCTTTTTTATTAACCTGATAAGGCTTAAGCAATTTAATACGTTCTACCCAAACTTCATCAGGCTCACCCATTGACACCCATACGTCAGAATAAATAAAATCAGCATCTTTAACACCCTTGGCAACATCTTCTGTAAGAGTAATCTTAGCACCTGTTTCTTTTGCAATTTTTTTACATTCGGCTACCAACTTTTCGTCAGGCTGACAAGATTTAGGAGCAATTGCTCTAAAGTCGATACCAAGTTTTGCAGAAACCACCATAAGAGAATTACCAACATTGTTTTTGGCATCGCCCATATAACACAAAACCATCTTATTAAGAGGTTTGTCACAATGTTCCATCATTGTCATAACATCTGCGAGCATTTGTGTTGGATGAAACTCATTAGTAAGTCCATTCCAAACCGGTACTCCTGCATATTCGGCAAGCTCTTCGACAACATTTTGTCCAAAGCCTCTATATTCGATTCCGTCATACATTCTTCCCAGTACACGTGCAGTATCTTTCATTGACTCTTTTTTGCCAATTTGAGAGCCTGTTGGTCCAAGATATGTAACATGAGCACCCTGATCATAAGCTGCTACCTCAAACGCACAGCGTGTCCTGGTAGAGGCTTTCTCGAAGATTAGAGCAATGTTTTTGCCTTCAAGGCGTTTTTGCTCATATCCGCTATATTTTGCTTTTTTAAGATCTACAGAAAGATCAAGCAAAAACTTAATTTCCTGTGGAGTAAAATCCAACAGTTTTACAAAACTTCTGTTTCTTAAGTTGAATGCCATAATTTGTTTCTTTTTTAGATTATTAATTTAAATAATGATAAAATATTATATTAAAATTCTTAACTATGAATCACAGTTCCTTTACCTTCTATACCAAGTGCCGGTGCTTCAGTAATTATAGCTTCTTTCCCGCCATTTTCAACAAACTCAACACAAGCTCTTACTTTTGGAGCCATGCTACCCTCTGTAAATTGCCCGTCGCTTAAGTGCTTTTTAATTTCAGGAATAGAAACTTTTTCTAATTTTTGTTCGCCGGGTTTGTGAAAATTAATATACACATTGGGAACATCAGTCAAGATACAAAACTCGTCAGCTTTAATTTTATTGGCAAGTAAAGACGAAGCTAAATCTTTATCGATAACTGCATCAATGCCAATCATTTTGCCATTATCGTCAATATAAGCCGGAATTCCGCCACCACCAACTGTAATAACAATACTTCCTTCGCGAGCTAATTTTTCAACCGCTTGCCAATTAGGTATATCTGATGGTCTTGGGGAAGCTACAACCCTTCTCCATCCTCTTTTGCGAGGATCTTCATGAAAAACCCAGCCATTTTCAGCGGTCATTTTATCAGCCTCTTCTTTTGTATAAAACGGCCCAACAGGTTTTGCAGGATTTTTAAAAGCCTGATCTTCCTTGTCAACAATAACCTGTGTAACCAAAGTTACAATATTTCTTTTCAGGCCATGCTCTGCAAGAACATTGCGCAATTGTTGTTCTATCATAAATCCAATAGAACCTTGAGTTTCTGCAACACAAAAATCAATTGGCTGCTTTGGCAATCCGAATATTTGATTTCCTGCCTCATGCTGAAGCAAAACATTTCCAACTTGCGGGCCGTTACCATGTCCGATAACTATATCATAACCACTTTTTAATAAAGGGACCAGATGCTGACATGTTTCGTAAACATTTTGCTCCTGTTCATCAATTGTACCTACCTGATCACCACGCAATAATGCGTTTCCTCCAAATGCTATAACCGATAATTTTTTCATAATTTAATTTTTATTTATATTAAAATTTTTAATTGAATTCTTTTCTGTAAAATTGTAAGCTAATATTATAAAATAAGAAATAAGCTTTTGCAAATGGGATTGTCATCCCTGAAGGCCTTTTAGCTTCATTAGCAGCAGCATTAAACTACAACACTACTAATTAGGTATTGCAGACAAGGCTTGAAAGAATAATATCTCTATTTTATAGAAAATTATCATAAAAGCTAAAGTGTTTTATAATAAGTGTTTATGAGAATTTGAACTGCAAAACTATAAAATTTTAATGATATCCTTACAAAAATGTTTTTTTGTGGATTCATAAAAAAACTAAATTCGCAAAAGCATTATATTATAAAGAAAAATGATAGAAGAATTAAAAAAAGAACTCTTAAAAAAAGCTGATCCAAAAAGAGCAAAATCATCATACAAATTTTTCCGGTCCTATGAAGGTGGTTATGGTGAGGGTGATGAATTTATGGGAATAACAGTCCCTGACCAAAGGGCTATTGCCAAAAAGTATTATAAAGCAATAAGTGTAAAAGAAACAGGATTGCTATTGCTCGACAAATACCATGAACACAGGCTTACAGCAGTGATTATATTATCTTTAAAATATGAGAAAGCCAAAACTGAGATAGAAAAAGAGAGTATTGTAAATGAGTACCTGAAAAATATTTCAGGAGTGAACAACTGGGATATTGTGGATTCTTCAGCGCATAAAATTCTTGGACCTTTCTATATTGATAAAGATAAAAAGTTATTATATGAATTGCTTGATTCCAATAATTTATGGAAACAACGAATTGCAATTATAGCTACAATGCATTTCATAAGACAAGGGCTCCATGAGGAAACTTTAAAGATGTCGGAAATGATGTTGAACCACAAACATGACCTAATACATAAAGCAGTGGGTTGGATGCTCCGGGAAATCGGGAACAGAAACTATGAAGTTGAATATAATTTTCTTGAGAAACATTATAATAAAATGCCCAGAACAATGTTAAGATATGCAATTGAAAAATTTGATGAAGATATAAGACAAAAGTTTTTAAAAGGAAAAATATAATAAAAAATTCTAATGATGAAAAATATAAAAATTTACTTTGTAATTAGCATTATTGCCATGCTTCTTTCCTCTTGCAATAACAGGCAAGAAACTCAAACTTTGCATGTAATTCATGCGGGCAGTCTCACCCACCCTGTTCATAAAATAAGTAAAGCATTTGAAGAAGAAAACCCCGGTATTAAGGTTCTGTCAGAGGCATGGGGCAGCAAGGCAGGAGCCCGCCGAATCATTGAACTTGACAATCCGGCAGATGTATTTTTGTCAGCTGATTATATGGTTATTGAAAACATGTTAATACCTGAACATGCTGATTGGTATATTAATTTTGCTTCAAATGAAATGTCAATTGTTTATACAAACAAATCAAAATACTCAGACCAGATAACTACTGACAATTGGTATAAAGTATTGTTAAAAGAAGATGTAAGTATGGGACGCAGTAATCCTGAACATGATCCTTGTGGTGTAAGGGCAGTTTTTACTTGCCAGCTAGCAGAAAAATATTATAATGAAGATGAGCTTTCAACGGCTTTATTATCAAAGGATACAAAAAACATCAGGCCAAAAGAAACTGATCTGATTGCCATGCTGGAATCCGGTCATATAGATTATATCTTTTTGTATCGTAGTGTTGCTGAGCAACACAAGCTTGAATACATAACACTCCCCGACTCTGTTAATTTAGGTAATCCGGAATTAGATGATTGGTATTCGAATGCAAACACAATAACTCTTGGCAGTGCTCCCGGCGAAACGATTAAAGAAATCGGGCAATCAATGATTTACGGGCTCACGATTCCTAACAAAACTCAAAACCCTTCATTGGCAGAGAAGTTTGTAAAGTTTGTTTTAGAAAAAGAAAAAGGTTTAAAAATACTGGAAGAATCAGGACAGGCAGGAATTGTTCCGGCATATACTTCTCATTATGATAGATTACCTGAAGGACTTAAGAAATATGCAGTGGAATAAGATTAATGCGGTGTAGGGAATAAGGCTGCTATTAATCGGTCTTTTCAAATTTTATCGAGATCCCGACATGTCGGGATGACGGTGCTTTTTATAGAGTGTAGAAATGGATAAACAAACTATGCAGCCTTGACTTTTTTGCTTTTTGTGTTAAGACAAAAATGCTTTTACTACTTTTACCCAAGCATTCCTGGTTTCAACGAGATTTAGCTACGCTGCTACTTCGTGGTCTCACATACGTTCGAAATGACGTGCAGGTTCGGCATGGCGTGCAGTAAACATAGTATGAAGGTGAGTGGAATAATGGTTTTGTCATTGCACATCGGCGCCCTTTTCCAAGGCTTACCACTCGAGATGAACGGCGCAAATACAAAAAGATCCCTCACAATTGAATGAAAGGGATCTCTCTATTAAATACATTTTTAGAATAAATTAAATCATTTTATTCTATTCCAAAAACATTTACATTATCTACTCTAAATACAGTATTAAGGCCATCGGTATCACTACCTGTGTATTTAAAACCAATATGGAAGTCACTTCCTTGGTTTTCAATACTCACAGCACCTGAACCAACCCATGTGTCGGCAGTATTGCCTGCTGTAGCAAAATTAGCTTCTGTTAACTCAGTCCATGTAGCTGCTTCCGGATTAGAGCCATCAAAATTATACGAAACATACACTTCTAAACCATCGTGCTGATAATTAATAAATGCAGTTTCAAAGTTGATAGCTGATGATTGATAACTTTGTGCTGGAATTTCGGGAGAAGTAAGCCATGCAATATTACTGGCATCGCCGGAACCAAAAGGATTAATTTGAGCAAACAAATTAGAGCCGGTAGTAGAAGTAGTCCATTCTTTGCTTCCATCGATAATAAAAGACTTCCATCCATTAAAGTCAACTCCTTCGCCAACAGTGCCATCTGAGAAATTTTCAGAGAGTAATAGAACACCATCAACATCGCCACATCTAGGATCTTCCATAATTACTTCTTCATATTTCCTAATATAAAGCTGCCATGTATCATAGTCTTGCCATTCAGGCCTGTATAAACCAACAACAGCTATTAAAGAGCCATTTCCCTCGGGCAATTGTTTGGAAGCAAAATCAGCATATCCGCTTGTACGAACTATAATGCTATTACCAAAGCAGTCTTCCAGATCACGATTAACAGTGTTCAATCCGGCAGCATCAGCAAATGTATTACCAAGCTCATCTGATTTAAACTGAACATTATTTAGCTTAACTAATTTTGCCTTATAGCCTCCTGCTAATATATCTGCTATTCCAACTTCTTCCGGTTCAATTGCAACATCCGAAGCTAATCTAATAACATGCTCATATGCATCAACCGAATCTAACTGAAACATTCCACTAAACTCTGATACAGTAGTTCCTTTAAGGTTTATTCTGATAGAGTCTTCCTGGAGTAAATTTGATCTGGAAAACCTAACATTAATAGCCTCAGTTTCATCCTGAATATACGCCTGATTATAAATATTGCCTGATTCCTGGCTCATAGTAACATTTGCATAAATATTATACTCAGAAACTCCTGTAGGATTACGCTCAGTATCTTCAAAAAATGCATCATTAAATGTTACCGACTCACCGTAATGCTGATAAATACCGATTAATGAATCAATAGTAATTATACTATTAGGATCCAGTGAAGCTAATGGAGGTCTATCTGTTTCTTTATCACAAGCTGAAAAAGAAAGCATCGCTATAAACGCAAACATCCAAATATTTGAAATTCTTTTTATCATATTCATATCTCTTATTTTATTGAACTATATCATTCATATTTCTAATTAAGAACTGTGGGTCATTATAAACAGACACAATTCCGGTAATATCGATTTCACCAACCGGTACGCTCTCGCCTGCAAATTCTGCCCAGTTATATGTAAACAGAGTAATGGTACCTGTACCATCAGAAAGGTCGAGGCTGCCATGTGATGTGTCTGGAACAGCAAACGTACTGCCACCCGTTATGGTTGCATTTGTAAATGTAACCAACTTAGATTCATACTCATCCGTATTGGCAATTACTTCACCGACAGTTGCAACAATAGGTTCAGGTAAAGTGCCACTTCCAAGATAAACAGCATTTCCATTAGGAATATCACTAATTTGCAATAAACCGTTAAAAGATTCCATTTGTAATGTACCAACGTTGATTCTAACTGATGCTCCCAGGTTTAAATCATGATTATCAACAAATCTTAAAGCAATGCCGGCACCTGAATCGTCCATTATAACAGCATTACGACTTGACAAGTTAGCATTTTCACGATCAGAAATTACAACAGCCTTAACTGCAACATTAGATGGGATTGTAGTAGTTCCGTCATCAAATAAATCACGAAGCTCTTGTATAGTAATAATCTCAGTATCGTCATCTTCATCTTCGCATCTTGCACCATCCATGTCTATTTCATTATAATCTCTTAGCAATAATTGAAATTCATCTCTGTATCTTGAAACAACCGCAATAAGAGAACCCTTACCTTCCGGTATCGGTTCATCGGCAAAATTCGCAAAGCCGCTTGTTCTAACAATTATTGTATCCCCTTCGCAATCCATCAATGTTCTGTTAACAGGCGTAAATTCATCTTCAGAGTCAGCAAATGTCTCTCCAAGTTCGTCCGGAAAAAACTGAACATCTTCTAATTTAATAAGTTGCGATTGAAACAAATCCGAATTAGCCATTGTAATGCTTGCGATTTTTGGTTCAACGATTGGTTTTGGATCACCCCATGTTGTAGTTTCGCATGCCCAGGTAGCCAATTTCTCAACATTCTTATCAACATAAACAGAATCTAATTGCCAAAGATTTTGATAAAGACTCAATGTTGTATTTTTCAAATTTATTCTAACATAATCACCTTCATACAATCCTCCT
>CAZTPA010000024.1:30931-43279 GCA_964614525.1 uncultured Bacteroidales bacterium
CACCAAGGCTGTTCTTCAGATACTCCACAGTAACAACCTTATCCTCATCATATGGGATTCCTGAAGTTTCGGGATCGTCAAATTCAGACTTAACGCAAGAGAAAACAACAAAAAGCATTAAGGATAATATGATTGATAATTTAATTTTCACATTTAATTTCATAATTGTAAGCTTTAAAATGAATAGCTATAATTCTATAAAAATATTTTTAAATATTAAATGACAAGTTAATAAAGTAAGACCTGCCATAGAGATAGAAATACTTAGGAGGAAAACGATCAACTTCTCTGTTATTATATCTTAATTGTTCGAAACCACCCATTGCAAATCCTGTATTATTAAGCAAGTTATTAACACTAACATTAACCCTAATAAAATACTTTCTGTTAATGCGCCATGATTTTCCGCCAAACATATTAACAGTAAAATTATGTTTTAGTTGTTCCTGGTTAATAACATCTTCCCACACACCATCTTCAACAACAAAATCAGACACAGCTTCTTCAGTTCTACGGTCAGGATTTATATCAATATAAATATCATCAAAATAACTTCCACTTAAACCAACAAACCAATATTTAGGTGAATTATATCTTAAACCAACTGAAGCGGCAGTGTGAGTCATACCTCCAATTTTATAATTTTCCAAATACACTGCTCTTTGGTCTTCGATAACTTCAAAATCGTTATCTCTTGCAATAGTAACATTTGGCCTTGAATTATAAATATAATCACCGGTACCTGCAACGATATGTCCGGACAAAGTAGAAGTAATATTTATATCAATACCTAATTCAGCGCCCAGATGTCTTTTATCAACATCTGTCATAATATAATTTACGAAAGTTCTAAGTTCATCATGGTAAAAACTTCTTGACCATGTTTGATCTTTAAATTCAGTGTAAAACACAGTTAATCTTGATTTAATTCTGGGAGTTCTAATAATATAACTCAAATCACCGCCATAAATAGTTTCACTGGACAAACCGGGAACAAGGTTATCTCTAACTCTGGGAGACACGTATGAATTCCAGAAGAAAGGAGCTCTTGTCATGTAAGTAAGATTAGTTTCCACATAATGTCTTCCTGAAAATTTATAAGTAAAACCACCTTTGAAACCGAAGTTTGTAAAATTTTGTTTTTCACTATCGCCAAATGAATTATCCGGGAACCTTGGATTCTTCATATTACCTGTTCTCCAAAAAGTTGTATGAGAGAGATTTGCGGCTACATAAAAATCATATTTAGGAAAGAAAAATTGTGCTTGTCCATAACCTTCATAGTCGTTCACATTAGCTATATAGTCATATCCAAATTTATCGCCTTCTTCTACTAATCGATTAGGGTTATTCACATCCGTTTGAGACATATAAGGATCAGCAAAATCGCGTTCAGCAAATTGGTCAACATCCAGCCACCAGTCGCCACCCATAAGGTCATCAACAACTTTGAACTGGTAACCTTTATGTAGTCTGACATTTACACCACCGCTTAGAACAAGATTTTCACTGTATAATGATTCGATATTAGAGGTAAGTGTAATCCTTTGGTGATCTATGCGTCTTTCTTCCAGCAAATATTTAGATCTATTGCCTGTAACCGTATTACCTTCAATTCCATCAGCATCGGCAACCGAATACAAATTTTTCACATTTGCTTCATAAAATGAATTCCAATCGAGCTGGCCAAATTCGGGATTGTTTTGCCATTGATCATTATAATACTCCGCCATTTGTGGATCATTAGGATAATAGCTCGGCAAATAACGATAATAATCAGGACGTGGATCCTGTGCATCATACCAGTTAAGAGCAGTTCTGCCGCCTCTTCCAAAACTCAATGCAGCAGAAGTTGTTAACAATGTATTATCTGTTAAATCCCAATAATGAGATAAAATACTAAGCGGCTGGTGATAAGTACCAACGCGTGCATTTCTTTTTTCACCATTCTGATATCCCCAGTTTGAATTATAATAATTGCTTCCTGCAAGGTCATAAACTTCTTGTGTAGAAACTCCCTGCGAGCCTCTTCTTGAAGGTGCTCCAAGAACTATTAAACCAACGCTATGATTATCATTAAACAATTTTTCAGCAGACAAGAAATATCCCCAGGCATCATAAAATGTACCTTCAACGTAGCCTTCATTAGCCCATCTCCTTGAGCCAGATACTGCGAAAGACCATCCGTTATCCATAACACCACTTGCATGAGTGAGCATAATTCTATTGGAATAACTTCTGTTTGCCAACGAATAAGTAACTTTTGATGTTCTTCTAAATTGAGAAGCACGGGTTGTTATATTTGTAGCTCCGCCAATTCGTCCAAAAGTACTTCTCATAACGCCAATGCCACTATAACCTTCAGTCATTCTTGTAGCATCATTTAATCCACCCCAATTGGAATAATATGCACGGCCTGTTTCCATGTCGTTAACAGGAACACCATTCATAAGTACCAGAGTATTTTCACTATCATAACCTCTGATTCTGTATCTTGCCTGTCCGAAATCATAACCTGCGGTATTTACATATACATCCCTTGAACCAGCTAAGAGTCGTGAAATATCATGTGACTGTGAATCACTTTCTATCTCATCTGCCGATAAGGAAATAACAGATGAATCAAAATCTGATTCATCTTCTGTAATAAGTGGAGACATAGCAACAGTAATATCAGATATATCAGAAACTTCAACCTCAACAGTTTCCATATCTGAATGCTCTATTATCAGCATATCTCCTATCTCAACATTAACCACAAAAACTCCGTCTTTGTCAGTAAGTGTTTGTTGTGAAGAACCCACAACAACAACATTTGCTCCCTGAATTGCTGTCTCATCATTTGCATTTACAACCTTACCCCTTAAAGTAAAAGTTTCAGCTTGCCCAAAAGACACTAAAGAAGAAAAAATCAGAAGCAAAGAAATAATAAATAATCTATTCATCTAAATAATTTTTTGTTTAATAAAATATTTTAAAACTGAATGCAATTATATTTGCAATAGTGTGATTTATGAAAATATAATAATACATTCCTACAAAAATTCTTATTTTTGCGAATCCAAAATTAATGAATTATTGCTTAATAGCTAGAATTTTATTACTTTTTAGCTTATTGAGAAAAGTGTAATTTATTTTATTTTGCTATTAAAAACATAAAATTTAAGCATTACATATAAAAATAATACCATATAAAAAAAACAAATTATGAAAAACAACATTCGAATTATTAAACAATTAACAGTTTTTGCTATATTTCTAATCTCAATAAGCATAGTTTCCCCTCATAAAAGCTTTTCGCAAGCAAAAGAAAAACAGGAAAAAGAATTTATTGTATCAGCCGTAGGATTTTATAATGTTGAAAACTTATTTGATACAATTAATGATCCTGACAAGCGAGATGAAGAATTTACACCGGAGGGACAAAACCGATGGAATACTGAAAAATACCTTCAAAAGCTAACTAATCTTTCTGAAGTAATTGAAAAAATAGGTCAGGATTATATTGCTGATGGTGTTGCAGTGTTAGGGGTTTCAGAAATTGAAAACCGTGCTGTTTTAGAGGATTTAGCAAATACAGAAAGATTGCGTAAAAGAAATTATCAGGTTGTTCATTATGAAGGTCCGGATCGTCGAAGTGTAGATGTCGCATTTTTATATAATCCAAAATATTTTAAATATATAAGCAGTAAGCCATATCCAACTATAATAGAAGGCAAAGATGATTTCAAAACCAGGGACCAGCTTTTATTAACAGGTGAATTATTAGGAGAAAGAATGCACTTTATTGTTGCACATTGGCCCAGCCGAGCCGGTGGTGAAAAAAGATCAAGGCCTTTAAGAAACGCAGCTGCTGATATAGCAAAAAGTATTATTGACTCAATAATAGAAGTTGAGCCTGATGCAAAAATATTTATGATGGGAGATTTAAATGACGACCCTGATAATAAGAGTGTTGAAGAACATTTAAATGCAAAAGGGAAAGTTAAAGGATTAAAAGAAGATGAATTGTATAATCCATTTTACGATATGTATAAAAAAGGTATTGGTTCAAATGCCTATAGAGACTCCTGGAGTTTATTTGATCAAATAATTGTATCTCCGACTTTAGTTAAGGAAGACTATTCAACATTCCAATACTGGCGAGCAGAAGTTTTTAACCGTCCGTTTTTAATCCAGTCAAGTGGAAGGTTTGAAGGATATCCTTATCGCACATTTGGTGGCGGGGTATATCTTGGGGGATATTCTGACCATTACCCCTCAATTGTTTATCTAATAAGAGAAAAACAGTAAAATATTAACTCTAAGTAATAGCTGTTATGCCTAAAACTATTATTGCAAAATCAGAAGAGCAGTTAAAAAAAGGCATTTTGCCTGAGAAAAAGAAAGCAAAAAGAAAAAAGGTAAAGTACAAGAAAATCGCTTTTAAAATAACAGCTTTTCAGCAGGAAGCACTTACAAAGTATTGTAAAAGACATAAAACAACTCCTGTAAGATATTTAAAATCTATTGTTAACAAGCAGGCTGCAAAATACAGAAGCGAGATGCCTCCTGTAAGTTATGTTTCAGAGAATCAACTGGAATTATTTGATAGTGATGTTAAAGTAAGCAGTAAGAAATCATAATAAAAAAAGTGGCTGTCTCAAAAATCGAGGCAGCCACTTTTTTTAACAACATCAAATTAACTTATTCCAATCCGATAGTCCATCCTTTAGCCCATTCAGGCAAATCAGTTCCGGCACCGGCACCTGTAGCGTCTTCATCTATAGAAATAAAACCGTCAGGAATTTCAACCTCATTCTCTTCACTATCTCTTGCATAAACATCAGTAATACAATCAATAAATTTCACATTAGTAAGTTCCAAACCGTTACCCATCCATTCAACAGTTTTATCATCAGTAACCCTGATACCGTGTTTCCAGTTTTTAATAACAACATTGTCAAATATGCCTTTTGTTCCTCTTCTGAGTTCCATACCCTGGGGTTCATTTCCCTGGTCACCGGCTCCAATAAGAGTTAAGTTAGATATAACAGGAGAAGCATAAGGTTCTGCTTCATGGTCATTACTCCAGTTGTCAGCCTCTATTCCTCTGTTACCGTAACCAGAATCAAGCATACCATACCAATTCTCACCACCACCTGTCCAGCCTTGAGTCCAGTCAAACTGATCATCTTCATTGTGTGTAGAAATGATATAATTTGCTTTCACAGAGCCTCCATAAAACTCAACTCCGTCATCAGCGCCCATATATATCTGGACATATTCAATTGTTGTTCCGCTACCAACACCAAACAGAGAGAATCCATTATATTCTTTTTCACTGTTAAAGGCAGCTCCTGAATATTCAATTCTTAAATATCTAATTGACCCGGAATCGTCATCATCAATATCGCCACCATACGGGCTATCACCAACTTCAGACATACCGCCGCCGGAATTACATATAGCCTGTCCACAAATAACCAGACCGCCCCAATCACCGGCTTTTTTATTATCTAGTCCTGAAGTCATAACAACAGGCTCATCAGCAGTACCATCAATAGTTATCTTACCTCCTTGATTAACGATAATTGCAGCAGAAGTGCCGCCGGTAGCTTCTATACGTGTTCCTGCCGGTATAGCAAGCTCAGCACCATCATTTACATAAAATAAACCTGTAAGATTATAAATTTGAGAAGCATCAAGTGTTAATACACCGGAATCCAGTTCACCCTTAAAATCAGTTGGGTCAAACTGATTAGCATCATCATCATTGTCGTCATCTTTATCGCAACTAATAGTTGTGATTGAAATTACTGCCAACAGGCAAAATAGTTTAAATAGGTTTTTTTTCATTGCTTGTTTTGTTTTTTAATGTTTATAATTTAATTACAATGCAAATGTATTAGTTCCTTTTATTGAAGCTGTTAAGAGAAAATTATATTAGTATTAAGTTAAAGTTAATTTGTAATAAGTTTATCGGCAGGAAATGACATAAACTAAAATTTATAATTAATCTTTATTCCAGCATTAATTCCTCTTTTGTATGATAAAACAGTAATATCCGAATTTTCATTATCCTGGACTTTTTGAATTTCCGGATTTAACAAATTCTTAATGTTTATACCAATACCAAATCTGTTACCAAATTCTGATTTTAAGATAAAGTCAAGAGTGCCGAATGCTTTATCAATTATATTACCCCTGGTATCAGTCCCAATGGCATATATCTTATCGGAAGTATGCTGGTAAGCGAGAGTTGCAATAATTCTGTTTCTATCATTCTTCCATGCATATTTATAAGTAATGTCAGCGTTAATAAGATAATTAGCTGCCCCTGCAAAATCAGAGCTATCATGAGTAAAAGAAACAATATACCTGGTCTCTTCCCTGACTTTTTCTGAATTCAGCTCCTGTTCAGTCTCAAGAAATGTAAAATTAAATCCTGTAAAAACATTAGAATTACCAAAATCCAGTAGTTCTTTTTTTAGCTCAAGTTCAAATCCGGCAACATATCCCCAGTCGCCGGAATTTAGGAAAGATATATCATTTGTAGCTGATGATATTGTAACTTCGTTAATAGGGTTAAGAATATATTTTCCAAAAACTCCAACACTAACAATCTCGCCATTTGAAGGAAACAACTCCCACTTAAGGTCAGCATTGTAGTTTTCCGAAGGATACAAATCAGGATTACCTATTTTTACCTGAGTAACTTCTTCATATATAAAAAATGCACGTTCTTTAAATTGAGGCAAAGTATAAGTTTTACTTGCGGCAAATCTTAAGTTTTGCTTATCAGAAATTAAATATTTGCTTGCAAGCATTGGCAGAAACTCCAGCCTGTAAAAAGCATCTTCCCTATCCATGGGATCCAATTGAGTATTCCAGCTTACCTGCTGATATATATACTCAGTTCTTAAACCTATAATACCCAAAAGTTTAGGGGATAAATTATATTCAAGGTTTAAAAATCCTCCATAAATATTTTGCTTTCCACTATATTCCTGGGGATCCAAAACACCGGGCACCTGGTAATTACCTCTGAATGTTTCTATAGTAAAATAATCGTTATCAAAATTTTGTTGATTAAAAAAGAGGTCGAGGTTTTCAGGAAAAACAGGAGTATCGCGATGTTCTCCGGCAATTCTAAAATTAAACTGAGTAGAATTAAAATCTCTGTTCTTGGTTCTGAAAAAACCACCGCCTATTATCTTTCCTTTGCTTTTGCCTTCACTATCTTTATTAAAAGAATAATCAATATCAACATTTCCAGCAATTTCATATTCATCTAAATAATGGTAATACCTGTGATTATCAGTAATTTGATTTTGGCCGAAGTACGTTGTATTCCCTTCAGAGCGAAAAGTATTCTGAATACGGTCGGGCAAATCACTTGAAACATTATTATATGATACACCCCAGTTAATATCTGAGGAAGCAGACAAACTATGAACACCCAGTAATTGATTCATCATAAGAGTATTCTTTTCATAGGTTCCTCTTATTAATCTGCCATTATCATAATCTGCAATATCTATTATAGTACCATGATAATCTTCATTTGTTTGGTTTGAAGAGTTAACCAAAATAAAGTTATAATTCAGGCGACTGTCATTATTAATCTCATATCCTGCATTAAACATTGCAGTAGTATTAGTATTATAAGATGAAGTTAAAAATGAAAGATCTTTTGAAGGCACGCCGCTACTGTTAACATTTAATGAAATACCTTCATAGCTTTGATATTCATTAGAAAATTTCACAGTTGAAAACACATTAAGTTCATGCTTTTTAAAATGGAAAACTTTTCCTGCCGATAAGGACATATCTGTTCCTAAAGGATTATGTGCACTTGTTTGCAGTGAATTTTGGAAAGCGTATTGCTGCAAAGTAGAAGGAGGCTCTATAGAATAAAACCCAAAATAATCCGGTCCCCGGTGAAGTAAAAACTCATCCTGTGCATATGCATGATTATTAGCATTTGACCCAAGTTCAAGGAAAAAGAAATTATCTTTATTACGGTTTTTAGTTACTATATCAATATTACCTCCGGCAAAATCGCCAAATATTCTATTATTATAAACCTTATCAATAGAGACAAATTCTACAATATCAATTGTAAAAAGTTCCAAAGAAATATTTTTCAACTCAGGATTATTAGAAGGGATAGGCAAGCCATTCATTGTTGTAGATAAATACCTGTCACCAAGTCCACGTACATATATTTTGCTTGAGCCTTCCTCACGGGAAACCCCCGAAGCTTTAGCAACTGCGCTACTTACATCACTTGCACCCTTTCTTGATAATTCCTGTGATCCAATATTAAGTGTTATATTACTTGCATTTTTCTGCTCAATCATAAGAATTTTTTCACCCGACATTTCCTTTTTTGCTGTAACAGTTACCACATCCAATAAAAATGTTACTTCCTCCATTTCTACATCAATATTGTATTCCTCTCCGGCAGACAATGAAATATTATCAATTTCCACCTTATTATAAGATATAAAAGAAACTTCCAGATTATAATTGCCCGGCTTAAGGTTGCCCAACACAAAATTACCATCAATGTCTGTTGTTGTTCCTTTTGTTGTTCCTTTAATAACTACAGTAGCACCTACAATAGTTTCTTCTGTAATCTTATCCTTAACAACACCTGTGATTTTTGCTTGTTGTGCAATAGAAATAGCAGGAATAATGAACAATATCAATATGATCATTAATGATCTTGAAGTACTCATATTATGTGTTTATTGAAATATTTTTTTTAGAATCAATTTTAGTGCAAAATAAACTAAAAGGCTTCCTAAAACTGTTAAGATGCTGTTAAGTAATTGTCAATTTTTTGTTATGAAAAATCAAATACAAAATCTTTCTCTTTAGACTTACCACGCTAATAACCAATACCTTAAAATAAACGGCAATTAAACAAAAAATAAATGTTCTTAACAATTTCTTAACAATAAAGTAATACAAACATAAGGTTAACTTAACCACATGTTTATATTGCTGATATACATTTGCAGCATAAACTAACTCAAAAAACAAACATCATGAAACAAGTATTCGGAATTCTATTATTATCTGTCGCATTTTTTTGTTCAGCAAACAACAGTGCCAATTCAGGAGCAAATAATGCAGATATGCAAATGATAACAATTGAAGGAAAAGTAATAGACTTTGAGACAAAAGAAAGCCTGGCAGGAGTTACTATAAATATCAGTGATTATAAAGCTTACACTGATCTTGAAGGTAACTTTAACATAGAGGTGCCATCAACTTATATGGCTGATAATGAAATAAAAATTTCATATATCTCTTACCAGGAAACAACAATTTCTATTTCAACAGAAACTCTTGATGTGATAGAAATCAAACAAATAAATTAATTCTTATATTTGTTAAAAGATATTCGAGCCTAACGATAGGCTTAAAAATTAACGCACTGACAATTTAATAAATGAGAAAGTTATTCTTAGTAAGTTTTGTACTGCTCTTTAATTTTGCATTTTCACAGGATCAAAATATTATAATAAAAGAGGGTCTATATTATATAAATGGGGATTTGTTTACAGGCACATTTACTCAAACAAATGAGGAAGGTATTATTACAGCAAAGCTAAAAATCAAAAACGGCAAACCCCATGGAAAATCTGAATATTATTATCTAAATGGCGAGATTCAGGAAATAAGAAATTTCCGAAAAGGCCAGAAACATGGAACGTGGCTTAAATATAACGAAGAGAACACGCTAATCTCCTTAGCAAAATATAGGCGCGATAAAAAGCATGGCAATTGGAAAATATGGGATGACGAGGGTAATTTAAGATACTCATTAAATTATACAAACGGAGAAAAAACCGGTACCTGGGAAATGTGGGATGAAAACGGAAATCTCATCAGTTCTAAAGACTATTAGCAAACAATCATATATTTAATTCCACAATAGTTGTACCCGCCCCGCCCCTATCAGGGTGGTCATCTTTAAATTTCTTAACTTCCGGAATTGTTCGCAGCATATCTCTGATTGCTTCTCTCAAAATGCCATCACCTTTCCCGTGAACTATTTTAAGGTTTCGGGCACTTAATAAAACAGCATCATCAATAAATCGACGTACTTTTCGCAATCCATCATCAGCACGAGCTCCACGCACATCAATATGGGGACTAAAATCTGCTGCTTTTTCATTGATATCAAATGATAGTTTTACTTTAGATTGCGAAGAGCTCTTCTTATCAACTTTAATTTTCTCAAGTTTAGCCAAAGGAACTTTCATTTTCATATTACCAAAAGAAACAACAGCATCTTTTCCTTCAAGACTTATAACTTCGCCTGTTGTATGAAGGCCTTTCATTCTGACAGTATTTGAGACAGAAATCGGAGTATTATCTAGTTCAGGTTCTGTTTTTACGATGCCTTTTTTTCTGTCTTTCTTTTTCTTTCTGTCACTACTCGCTTCATCAGTATTAATGATTTCATCCTGCAATTTTTCTACAAACTCCTTTATTTCCTGTCGCGTCTGAAGGGTTTTTGCTTTATCTGCATGGGATTCCTTTATTTCCTTAACAGCTTTCTCAATAATACTATTACTCTTTGCAAGAATACTTTTCGCTTCCTTTCTCGCTTCATTTATAATTTCCTGTTTTCTTTGCTCAACATCCTTATACAAATTCTCATATTTATCAATCATTTCGGAGAGAAAATCATCGGCTGCTTTTAATTGCTTTTCCTTATCTTCCAGTTCCAGCTTTTTCAAATCCATGTCTTGCAGCTGTTTGTCAAAATCAACTTCAGTGGTTCCTGCAATTTCACCGGCAGTTTTTAGTATATTATCCGGCAAACCTATTGTTCTGGCAATTTCAAAAGCAAAGCTACTACCGGGATTTCCGATTTTTAACCGATATAATGGCCTAATATTTTTCGTATCAAAAAGCATTGAAGCATTAACTATCTCTTCATTCTTTGAAGCCATAAGCTTGAGGTTCGCATAATGCGTAGTAATAACTCCAAAAGCCTTTTTGGCATTAAGATCATTTAATATAGCCTCTGCAATTGACCCTCCGATTTTTGGCTCGGTGCCTGCACCAAACTCATCTATCAGAAACAAACTTTTTTTGTCAATATTTTCACAAAAATTCTTCATATTTAACAGATGAGAACTATATGTACTCAAATCATTTTCAATAGATTGCTCATCTCCAATATCAATAAATAAGTTTTCAAAAATTCCGACTTCTGAATAACTTTCCATAGGAACTAATAATCCACACTGAACCATATATTGTAATAATCCGCAGGTTTTCAGAGCAACTGATTTTCCTCCTGCATTAGGACCGGAAATAATAAGTATTCTTTGATTTTCATTAAGAAAAACACTCAATGGTTCAACTTTCTTTTTTTGAGATTTAAAAGACAAGAATAAAAGAGGATGAGTTGCATTAACCCAATTCATATATGGTTTATCAAGCAATTTTGGCATCATTGCATTAATTTCCATAGCGAATTTTGCTTTAGCTCTAATGCTGTCAATAATTCCCAGAAAGTTATATGCAGACTTAACAGCCGGAAGATGAGGCCTGAAGAAATCTGTAAATACTTTTAATATTCTGATAATCTCTTGTTGTTCTTCAAAATCCAACTCCCTAATTTCATTATTGATTTCAAAAACCTCCTCAGGTTCAAGGTAAATCGTTTGCCCTGTAGCAGATTGATCGTGGATATAACCTTTTACTCTGCGCTTGTAAGCAGCAGGAACCGGGATTACTAATCTGCCATTGCTCAGTGAAAGTTCAACATTTGACTCAAGCCATTTCTCAGATTTTGCCTGCTGTAAAATCTGATTAATCCTATTGCCGGCTTTGCTTTCCAAAGCAGATCTTTTCTTTCTGATATTTGCAAGATCCACGCTGGCACTACTTTTTATATTACCTTGATGATCAATAAGTTTTTGAATATAAGTAATTATCTCCTGAGGAATGTCTATCTGCTCTGCGAGTTTGCTCAATTCATTATACTTGTATGTTTCGGAATTAAGCTTTTGTAGAAGAAATTTTTTAATTTTCAAAATAGTTTCAAGAGAAAGCATCAGGTCTCTCATCTCTTCAGTTTCAAAGAAAGAACCTTCAAACTTAACCTTTTCAAAAACTTCATCCAGATCAAAATAATTTGATGCTGGAAAACTTTCACCCATTATCAAAATTTGTCTAAATTCTTCTGTTTGAGACAAGTACTCATTTATGACACTAAAATCCAAACTCATTTGGATAGCGGCAATCTTCTTTTTGCCCAATGAACTAAGGCAAAAACTATCAAGAATTGCTCTTACCTGATCGAAACCAACTTTGTATTCAAAATCTTTTGGA
>CAZTPA010000025.1:0-38209 GCA_964614525.1 uncultured Bacteroidales bacterium
CTCCCGCTCTTTCTTGCATTATTTAAAGCAATAAATGATTTTTCAGGTTTCCTGAATTTAGCATCTTTTCGGTATAAGGTAAGTATAAGCTCTTCTCCAAAAGCTTTGTGTGTTGAAAGTAGTGTGCATCACTACCTGCAAAATCAACCATGTTCAAATCAATTAGCTTTTCAGCTATTTTCTTTACTTGCGGAGAATATGTGCCGGTAAGAGAAATAATGTTTATCTGAAAAAAAATATCTCTGAATTTAAGATTCTCAAGCTTTGAGAAATCATGATGCCAGTAAGCATATCTTTCAGGATGAGCCAGTATGATTTTATAATCATTTACCTGCAGCTCAAAAAGAATTTCATAAATATCGGGCGGAGCAGAAAAATATGGCAACTCAATCAGCAGATACTTGTCTTTTAAAGTAAGTAAATTGTTACTTTCTAATATTTCTCTAAAGGAGTCATCAATAAGATATTCTGCGGCAGCTTCAAACTCAATGTCTATTCCTTCATTAGCAATAGCCTCTCTCACTTTATTTGCAGCGCTTATAATTATTTCCGGAGTATTTTTATAAATATCCGACATTATATGAGGGGTGGTTATTATTTTTTGATAACCGAGTTCTTTAAATTTTTTAATTATGGAAATGGATGTTTGTAAATCGGGTACACCATCATCAATGCCGGGAAGCAGGTGAGAGTGCATATCAACTTTAATTGCAGAAATATCAAGAGGTTCTGAAAGCTTTTTTTGCCCGAATATGTTAGAAAAAATTCCCATTATTAATAATTGTTAGAAATATTTCTCTATAAACCACTGAAGAGTAATTTCTATGCCTTTATTTATATCCACTTTTGGGTTATATCCTAAAATATCTTTTGCTTTTGAGATATCTGCCAGTGAATGTAAAACATCACCTGGCCTTTTTTCCCTGTATTTGGGCTTAAGATCAGGTTTGTTTGCAGCGTCTCTAATAATTTGAAATAATTGGTTGACTGTTGTTTGCTTTTCTGCTGCGATATTAAATATGGAATTTTTATAATCCTTGATGGGAGCAAATAAAGCTTTAATATTGGCTTCAACAGCATTTTCGACAAAGGTAAAATCCCTTGATTGTTCACCATCGCCGTTTATAAAAGGACTTTTATCGGTTAATACAGCAAAAATGAATAATGGTATTGCTGCGGCATATGGGCCGTCAGGACTTTGCCGTGGCCCGAAAATATTGAAATATCGCAAGCCAACAACAGGCATATTATAATTCAGGGCAAAAACATTTGCATATAATTCATCAACTTTTTTTGATACTGCATAAGGGGACAGGGGAGAACCTATTTTGTCTTCTACTTTTGGCAGCGAAGGACTGTCTCCATAAACACTTGAAGAACTGGCATATACAAATCTTTTTATATCGTTTTCCTTTGCTGCTAAAAGCATATTCAAAAAACCTGTAACATTTGCCTGATTGGTAGCAAGAGGATCATTTATAGATCGAGGCACAGAGCCCAGTGCAGCCTGATGAAGCACATAGTCTGTATTTTTGCAAGCATTTCGGCAGGTTTCAACTTCGGTGATGTCTCCTTCTATCATTTTAAAATTTTCATGATTGAGAAAAGGAGCAATATTTTCTTTAAAGCCTGTAGAATAATTATCCAGCGCAACTACTTTTCCCGCACCATATTTTAGAAGGTATTCAACAATGTTTGAGCCAATAAATCCTGCTCCACCTGTAACAAGGAATGTAAGTTTGCTAATATCTTGATTATGAAATTCTCTTTTGTACATAATTATCTTTTCAGGTATTGTTTTTCATAGTATTCCTGGTAATTTCCGGAAGTAACATTCTTAAGCCATTCTTCATTATCCAGATACCAATCAACAGTTTTCTCAAGTCCTTCTTCAAACTGAATAGAAGGTTTCCAGCCAAGTTCATTTTGAAGTTTAGATGCATCAATTGCATATCTCAAATCGTGTCCTGCCCTGTCTTTTACATAAGCGATAAGAGATTCAGACGTTTTCTCCGGCCTGTTTAATTTCTTATCCATTATTTTACATAATAGCTTAATAAGATCAATATTTTTCCATTCGTTATGGCCGCCAATGTTATATGTTTCTCCGATTTTTCCTTTGTGGAATATCAGGTCGATGGCCTCTGCATGGTCAATAACATAAAGCCAATCGCGTATATTTTCGCCTTTTCCGTACACGGGCAATGGCTTTTTATTGATAATGTTATTAATGAAAAGAGGGATTAATTTTTCCGGAAACTGATTAGGCCCGTAATTGTTTGAGCAGTTTGATAAAATTACAGGTAAATTATATGTATGAAACCAGGCTCTTACAAAATGATCACTGGAAGCTTTTGAAGCAGAATACGGGCTGCGCGGATCGTATGCTGTTTCTTCGGCGAAATATCCTGTGTCCCCAAGAGAGCCGTAAACTTCATCGGTTGAGACATGATAAAATAATTTATTGATTTTGTCATCATGCCATATTTTTCTTGCTGCATTAAGAAGATTGACTGTGCCAACAACATTTGTCATTATGAACTCCATGGGGTTTTCAATAGATCTGTCAACATGAGATTCGGCAGCAAGATGAATTACAGCGTCGAATTTATTTTTCTCAAAAAGATCAAAAATAAAAGCTTCATCTCCAATATCACCTTTAATGAAATTATAGTTTGAATAATTTTCAATCTCTCTCAGATTATTGAGATTACCTGCATAAGTGAGTTTGTCAAGATTATATATGTTATATTCAGGATATTTCTTTACAAAACGGGTAAGAAGGTGTGTGCCTATAAAACCGGCGCCACCTGTGATTAATATGTTTTTCATTATGCCTAATTATTTTCTCAAAATATCATTTGCCATGTTTTGCT
This sequence comes from uncultured Bacteroidales bacterium, assembly GCA_964614525.1. GTDB lineage: Bacteria > Bacteroidota > Bacteroidia > Bacteroidales > UBA7960 > PWND01. The sequence goes on from CAZTPA010000025.1 coordinate 2,877, forward strand.
CCCACTTCCATGCTGATGCGAGCATATCCTTAAGTCCTTTTTTTGCGCTCCACTTTAGCTTCTCTTTAGCAAGTGAAGCATCTGCATATATTGAAGGCACATCTCCCGGCCTTCTGGGAGCAATAACGTACGGAACCTTTGTATTGTTCGTTTTTTCAAATGTTTTAATAATTTCCATTACACTATAGCCTTTTCCTGTGCCCAGATTAAATGTTTCTGTTCTGTGCTCACTTTTGTCATTGATAAGCCTGTTTAAAGCAGCAACATGGGCTTTTGCCAAATCAACTACGTGGATATAATCTCTAATGCATGTTCCGTCTGCTGTGTCGTAATCATCACCAAAGACCTCCAATTGTTTTTGTTTTCCAATAGCAGTTTGTGTAATAAATGGAACAAGATTGTTTGGTTTTCCAATTGGCAATTCTCCGATTAAAGCGGAATCGTGTGCCCCAATAGGATTGAAATACCTAAGAATAGTGCTTTTTAAATTTGTATTTTTTGTAACATCATGAATGATGTTTTCACAAATTTGCTTAGTATTGCTGTAAGGAGATGTTGCTTTTTTAACCGGCTCATCTTCTGTGATTGGCAATTTATTAGGGTCGCCATAAACAGTACAAGAGGAAGAAAATACAATTTTATTGCATCTTATAACTGCCATGCTGTCCAAAAGATTAATAAGAGATAAAAGGTTATTGTTATAATAAACAAGAGGAAATCTTACAGATTCACCAACAGCCTTGAAAGCAGCAAAGTGAATTATTCCGTCTATATCGTTATAAGAAGTAAAAAAGCTGCGTAGCTTTCCGTGGTCGCACAAATTGATATTGTGAAATTCCGGTAATTTGCCGGTAATTTTTTCAATTTGTTTTACAATTTGTTGCCTGGAATTGGATAAGTCATCAATAATTACAACTTCAAAACCGCTATTTTGTAATTCAACAACGGTATGAGATCCAATGTATCCTGTTCCACCTGTTACTAATACTTTTTTACCCATATTTTTTGTTTAGAAACTCCAGTAAGAAATATCTTTGATCTTGTTACGGTAAATTCCTTTAATATCAACTAAGATTGGTTCTTTTGTATTTTTCATCATTGCCTTAAAATCCGCTTCCACAAGCTTAATAAAAGGCTCATGATTTACTGCAACAATAACGGCATCATAATCATCACTAACTTTGTCAACCAAGGTAAAATCATATTCTTCTTTTAATTCATCTTTGTCGGCATATGGGTCAGTAACATCCACATTTACTCCGTATGATTTCAGCTCACATATTACGTCTGCTACTTTTGAGTTTCTGATGTCACTGACATTTTCCTTGAAAGTAGCTCCCATAACCAACACTTTGCTGTTCAGTATGTTTTTGCCTGCAGCAATAAGCTTTTTAACCAATTGCTTTGCAGCATAAAATCCCATGGAATCATTCACGAATCTTCCTGAGGTAATTATTTGCGGGTGATACCGGAATTCTTTTGCTTTATAAACTAGATAGTAAGGATCTACTCCTATGCAGTGTCCACCAACAAGGCCCGGAAAAAATTTAAGAAAGTTCCATTTAGTTCCTGCTGCTTCCAAAACATCATAGGTGTTTATACCCATGCGATTGAAAATTATTGAAAGCTCATTCATTAGTGCAATATTAACATCTCTCTGAGTATTTTCAATAATTTTTGCTGCTTCTGCAACTTTTAATGAAGGTGCCCTGTGAACTCCGGATGTCACAATTAATTCATAAGTTCTGGCAATATTATCCAATGCTTCCTCATCACATCCTGAAACTACTTTTGTAATTGTGGTAATAGTATGTTCTTTGTCACCGGGATTGATACGCTCAGGGCTATATCCAACTTTAAAATCTTTACCAACTTTTAATCCTGACAAATCTTCCAGAATAGGAATGCAATCTTCCTCTGTACAGCCGGGATAGACCGTTGATTCATAAACCACATAATCTCCTTTTTTTAAATATTTACCTACAGCTCTTGAAGCAGATAAAACAGGAGATAAATCAGGAAGGTTGTGCTTGTCAATTGGAGTTGGAACACCAATAATATGAAAATTAGCTTTTTTTAAATCCTCTTCATTGGCTGTGAAATAAATATCGCAGCCCTCAAAATCTTTTGAATCAAGTTCGTTATTTGGATCTATATGGTTTTTCATCTTTTCAACCCGGTTGCTTTTTATATCATATCCAATAACCTTGATTTTTCTTGCAAATTCCAATGCAATAGGCAAACCTACGTAGCCAAGCCCTATAACAGATAATACGGCTTCCTTGTCCAGTAATTTTTCGTAAATATTCATATTATATTATGATAGAATTTATATTAGTTTAAATTATTAATTATCTCTAACAAAGATAGTAAAGTGCATTTTAAAAATTTATTTTATCTTTTGTTTTTTTAATAAGGATTTGTCTCTCAGAGAGTAAATTCTTTCTATTATTTCTACAACCTTTAATCCTTCTAAAGCATTTGTTGTAATACTAGTATTTCCTTTTAAAACATCAATTACGTTTTGAATAATGAAATGATGATTTGCAGCACTGCCTTTGTAACTTCCATAATCATTCGGAGGAGAACAAGGTTCCAGTTCGGGCATTTCATAATTCTCGATATGACAATACTCTACTTCATTCATATATTGCCCGCCAATTTTAATACTGCCCTTGCTGCCTATCACTGTAATGCTTGATTCAAGATTTTTATCCCATACTGCTGTTGAATAATTTATACAGCCCATTCCTCCATTTACAAACTTGAAACTAACAATACCCGAATCTTCAAAGTCGGTGAGGTTTTGATGAGAAAAATCATCGAAATTTCCCTGTATGTCTTTTATATCTCCAAAAAGCCAATAAACAATATCCAGGAAGTGAGAGAATTGTGTAAAAAGAGTTCCGCCATCTAGTTCCTGCTTTCCTTTCCAATTATCTTTTTTATAATAACGCTCATCCCTGTTCCAATAGCAATTTACCTGCACCATATGGATGTTGCCGAGTAATTTATTTTCAATGACATCTTTAATCCAAATTGATGGAGGGCTGTATCTGTTTTGCATTACTAAAAATACCTGGCGAGAAACCTGCAGAGATTTATAAATTACAGCTTCACATTCACCTTTTGTAAGTGCCATTGGTTTTTCACATACCACGTGTATTTTTTTTTCTAAAGCTAAAAGGCTTTGAGCTGCGTGATGGCCATTTGGTGTACAGATATTAATTACATCAATATTATCCTCCTTTTCAAGAAGATCTTCCATAGATGAATAAAAAGGAACTTTGAACTTTTCGATTCCCAGCTCAGATTTGGGTTTTATGTCACATAATGCTACAAGCTGTGCCTGGGGATTTTCAAGAATCATATCAGCATGCCTTTTCCCAATATGTCCGCAGCCTATTACTGCAAATCTTATTTTTTCTCTTGTGATATTCATGTGATTCTCTTATAATTTGATAACTTTTTCATTGTTAAGCTTATACTTCTCCTTGCTTTCAGGACAAATTGCATATCCTTCTTTGTCAAAATTAAGCCTATGTCCAAATTTGCTCATCCAGCCAATTTGCTTAGATGGATTTCCAACTACTAAAGCATAAGGAGGAACGTTCTTTATAACTACTGCACCTGCACCAATAAATGCATATTCGCCTATTTCAATTCCACAGACAATTGTTGCATTTGCTCCAATTGAAGCTCCTTTTTTTACTAAAGTTTTCTCGTATTGATCTTTTCTTACAACAGCACTTCGTGGATTAACAATATTGGTAAAAACCATCGAGGGCCCTAAAAAAACATCATCTTCACAAATTACACCTGTATATATTGATACATTATTTTGCACTTTTACATTATTTCCCAATACTACACCGGGCGAGATAACTACATTTTGACCAAAGTTGCAGTTTTCTCCTATAACACAATCCGGCATTATATGTGTGAAATGCCAGATTTTTGTTCCTTGTCCAATTTTGCAGCCTTCATCAATTATAGCTGTTTCATGAGAAAAATAATTCTTATTTTCCATAATGATGCTAAAAGTTAAGACTTATTGATTTGTAAATTCAAGAACATTTTTGCATATATATTCTAACTGTTCTTCGTCAAGCTCAGTATGCATTGGCAGTGAAATCACCGACTTGCAAAGCATCTCAGTTACCGGAAAATCTCCTTCTTTGTATCTTGGATCCGAATAAGCTTTTTGCATATGCAATGGTACAGGATAATATATCATAGCAGGAATTTCTTTTGACATCAGATATTCCTGTAATTTATTCCTGTCAATATCCTTTGTTATAAGTGTATACTGATGAAAAACATGAGTAGAAAATTCACTTCTTTTAGGAGTAATTAGTTTTGAACAATCCGCAAAGGCTTTGTCATAATAATCAGCAGCTTTTCTTCTTGCAGATGCATATTGATCAAGATATTTAAGCTTTATTCTTAGGATTGCCGCCTGAACACTGTCCAACCTTGAATTTACACCAACAGAATCGTGGTAATATCTTACCTGCATCCCGTGATTAACTATTATTGGTAATTCTTTTGAAAGCTCATCATCATTAGTGAAAATCGCGCCTCCGTCTCCATAGCATCCCAGGTTTTTTGAAGGGAAAAAGGAAGTGGCACCGACATTTCCAATTGTACCGGCTTTTTTTCTCTCACCATTTTTAAAAATATAATCAGCTCCGATAGCTTGAGCATTGTCCTCAATAACGTAAAGATTATGTTCTTTTGCAATGCCCATGATGGATTCCATGTCAGCACATTGTCCAAAAAGATGGACAGGTACTATTGCTTTTGTTTTTGGTGTAATTGCTTTTTTTAATGATTCAGGATCTATATTAAAAGTGTCGGGCAATACGTCAACCAATACAGGTGTAAGTCCGAGTAAAGCTATAACTTCAACTGTTGCAACGAATGTAAAAGAAGTTGTGATTACTTCATCACCGGGTTTTAGACCTAATCCCATCATTGCTACTTGCAAAGCATCGGTGCCGTTTGCACATGGAATAACATTCTTTACACCAAGATAATCTTCCAAATCTTTTTGAAAAGCTTTAACTTCAGGTCCGTTTATATATTGAGTGGAACGGATTACATCCAATACTGCTGTGTCAATTTCTTCTTGCATTTTTTGGTATTGACTTTTTAAGTCAACCATTTGTATTTTCTTCATTTGGAAAAGCTATGTTAGATTTATACTTATTTTAACTTACAAATATATAAAGATTTACCGTGTGAATATGGATATTGTATCATAAACATTGTATAAATATAAAATAAGTTTATACTTTTGGAATTCATTTATAAAGCAATTATTTATCTGTTTTTAACTTTGTTTATTATACCTTCAATTAAAATATAATTAAAATATGCGTTTACTATATAGCTTTGCAATACACTGCTACCAATTATCAATAAAAACTGCAGCTTTGTTTAATTCAAAAGCCAAACAATGGGTTAAGGGCAGGGAAAAGCTTTTTCTAAAAATGGAGTTTGAAGTTGAAGACGGAGAAGATCGGTATATTTGGTTTCATTGTGCATCTCTTGGCGAATTTGAACAGGGACGGCCGGTTATTGAAAAAATGAAAAGCATATATCCGGAGAAGAAAATTCTGCTGACTTTTTTCTCACCTTCCGGTTATGAGAATAAGAAGAATTATGATGGTGCAGATTATATTTTTTATTTGCCTATTGACTCTCCTGCAAATGCAAGAAAGTTTATTGAAATATGGAATCCCGAAATAGCAGTTTTTGTTAAATATGAGTTTTGGTATAATTATATTAATGAACTTTATAAACGCAAAATTCCTCTGATTTTTATTTCATCGATATTTAGAAAAAATCAGCATTTTTTCAAATTTTATGGTTCATGGTTTAGAAAGCATTTAAAGAAAGTCACATATTTTTTTGTTCAAAATAAAGAATCTGTTGATTATCTGAATAAAATTGGCGTAAGAAATGTAATTGTGAGCGGCGATACAAGATTTGACAGAGTTTCTTCAATAAGTGCCAATCCTCAATCTTTTCCCGATGTTGAAAGCTTTATTCAGGGATCAATAATATTCATAGCAGGAAGCACATGGCCGGTTGATAATGAGGTTTTAGTTCCCTTGATTAATAAAAATCATAAAGGGATAAAATATATTATTGTCCCCCATGAAATTGATTTAGATAAGATTGCACAATTAGAAAAAGAAATTGCAGGGAAAACTGTAAAACTATCCGATGAGGATAAGAGTGTTTTTCCCGATGCTCAGGTTTTGATAATTGACAGAATAGGGATGCTGTCACATTTGTATCAATATGCTTCAGTAGCATATATTGGCGGAGGTTTTGGAAAAGGTGTTCACAATATTCTGGAGGCCGCTGCTTTCGGTATGCCAATATTTTTTGGGCCTAAGTATACTAAGTTTGCAGAGGCTCGTGAATTAATTAAATATAAGGGAGCTTTTAGTATAAGTACTAAGGAAGAACTCCTGGAGCATACTTATGCAGTATTAAGTAATTATGAGGTTTTAAAAAATGTTTCGGAGATTACTAAAGAGTATGTAAGGTTAAAGAAGGGTGCAACGGAAAAGATAATAACCTTTATACAAGCGATGGTTGATTCGTCAAAAGATTTGGTTAGAAAGATGCAAAAAGAAATAAATCTTAATTAATAAAAAAAAAGCTGCCTGGTAAATTCAGGCAGCTTTTTATGAAAGTAAACGAATAACTTTATTTATCAGAAACTACATCACCCCTTAATGTTGAATAATTAAGCTTAAGTGCATTAACTTTCCTGAGTTCTTGTTTCACATCTGTAACAATTCCCATTCTTGTTTCTTTATCCACTTTAAGAGAGGTAATCATTAAAGGTCTTTCGGCTTCCGGTTTAGTTTGTCTTTCCGCCTCAATAAAGGACGGGATTTCATTAACAGAAGCAAAAGCATCGTTAAGCTGGATACGTGGCTCTGATCCAAATACCTGTGCCTGTAAAGGAGGTCCGATGTAAACAAAACTTACAAGAGACTTTCTTTCCAGTTTTTGTATTTCAGTAGCCTGTGGCATACTTACCTTGACAAAAAGAGTTGTTTCTCTCATAACAGTTGTTACCATAAAAAAGAATAACAACATAAAAATAATGTCAGGCAATGATGCTGTATTAATCTTTTGGCTCTTCGGAGCGCTGTCTTTTTTAAATCTACCCATATTATCTTCCTCCCACATCTTTAGGTTCTGCTTCGGAAATAGCCATAGGGACAGCTTTTCTCACTGCTCGTATATGGTTTTCGTCAGTCAATTCAGAAAAATCTTTACCGAAATATTGCTTGGCGGTTTCGTTTCTAAGTTCATTAACAGCTGCAGCTAATTCATTCTGGACAGCAATATACATTTCATAAGAAGTATTTCTGTCATTTTGTAATGAAATAACCGCTCTGGAAACCTGAACTTCGCCCATGTGTTCAATTTCTTCGGTTCTTTTTTCCGGCATTGATTCGTCGTTTGCAGGGTTTTCAATAAACTCCTTTGTACGACTTCTCAAGTTAGCCACATCTTCGATTTGCCCACTAACCATTAATCTGTCAAATTGATCTACAAGGACCACAAGGACATTCCTCTTTTTTACAGGAGGAGGTGGTGGGGCGTCAGGGTTAATTGGCGGCGGCAATACCCTTAATATTCCTGAGTCAATATCCATAGTAGTTGTTACAAGGAAAAATATCAGGAGCAAAAAGGCAATGTCAGCCATTGAGCCTGCATTTATTTCTGGATTCATTCTAGCCATAGAAGAACTCCTTTTTTTTTAATAATTATTTAGAAAATATTTTTGATACCTCAGTATATACTGCAGCTACAGCAGCAAGGCCAATTAGAACAAAAACAGTGATAATACCACTGCTTATCCACCTTGAAATTGTAGATCCAACATTCTGAGCTTCGTAAGCTTCATTGCTAGAAAAAGCATAAGCAATGAACACTATTATTAGTAGAACTGCCAGTCCTATAATAGTACCTTTTGCTTTCCTGAAATCCTTTATAAAATAGAATATCGGAAACAAAACAGCAGTCAATGCAGCAATAGCTAAAAGAGCATATGTTACATACATCCCTATGTCTAATATCAATTCATTCATAGTTGCGGATATTTATTTGTTATGCTTAATTAATATGTCAATGAAAGAAATAGTAGAATCTTCCATAGTATTAACGATACTGTCAATTTTTGAAACAATATAGTTATAGAAAATTTGAAGGATAACAGCTACAATCAAACCAAATACAGTTGTTAACAAGGCAACTTTAATACCTGATGCAACAATTGTTGGAGAAATATCACCTGCTGCTGCAATAGCGTCAAAAGCACCAATCATACCTATAACTGTACCCATGAAACCAAGCATTGGCGCAATGGCTATAAACAGGGAAATCCAGGTAAGATTCATCTCTAAGCGACCCATTAGTACACTTCCGTAAGAAACAATTGATTTCTCAACTACTTCCATTCCTTCATTAACGCGATCAAGTCCTTGATAGTAAATGCTTGCTACCGGTCCGCGAGTATTTCTGCAAACTTCTTTAGCTGCATCAACGCCGCCTGTTTTAAGAGCTTCTTCAACGTTGCTAAGTAGTTTTGAAGTATTTGTTGTTGAAAGATTAAGATAAATAATCCTTTCAATACAAAGACCCAAGCCAATAATTAAACATAGAAGAATAATGCTCATAAATGCGGGACCACCTTCAATGAACTGCTCTTTAAGAATGTAATGGAAGCCTTTGCTTTCTTCTTCATCAGCGTCATCAGTAGGAAGGCCGGCTGCTGTAGCAGGATCAACTTCTTCTGTTTCTTCGGTGTCAGCAATAGTGTCATTTTGCACTACTTCGGCTTCTGCCGTTTCTTCTTGCATTTCAGCCCTTACCATGGTATTTAAACCAAAAGTGAATAAAGCTGCTACTGTAATTAGAACAAATAGTTTTTTCATAGCGAAATCTTATAAGTTTTGTTAGAATTTTGTTTATTGATTTATAAAAAGATTTATTAAAATCGCGGAGAGAGTGGGATTCGAACCCACGATACCCTTGTGAGGTATACACACTTTCCAGGCGTGCGCCTTCGACCACTCGGCCACCTCTCCAATAATCGAATCATCTAAAAAGAACGTTTTTCAGCTTGCTAAAATACAAAAAATATGATACAATTATGCTTTTTGATAATTTTTTAAAACAAAAATAATAGTTTAAAAATGACAAATGTGATAATGTCTGTTATTATCAATGAATTATTTCATTATTTATTGCTTTCAAACTTATATTTTAATAAAAATCTTTTTAAAAATGCTGTAATATTTATATTAAGTATTTTTAACTTTACTTTGTTTTCAATACAGTATTATTTTACTTAAATAAAATCTAATTATGAAGAAAACTACAAAGAAAACTACTAAAATATTTGTTCTTGACACTTCTGTAATATTATACAATCACAGTTCTGTTGCAAGTTTTGATGACAATGACGTTGTACTTCCTATTACAGTCCTTGAAGAACTCGATCAGTTTAAGAAAGGCAATGAAACAAAAAATTTCGAAACAAGAGAATTTATTAGAATTCTTGATAATTTATCAATAAATAATAGCTTGCAGGATTGGGTTCCTATTGGAAATGACAGCAGAGGCAGAATTAAGGTAGTTATGAATCAGTCAGGAAATGGCAATGCCTGTGATATTTTCGGAGAAGATAAACCTGATCACAGAATACTTAATACTGCATTATTTGTTGCCAAAGAAAATCCTGACAGAAAAGTTGTGCTGGTTTCAAAAGATATTAACCTGAGATTAAAAGCAAAAGCTCTTAATATTGCTGCAGAGGATTATGAAACCGGAAAAATTAAAAATATTGAGGAACTTTATACCGGGAAAACTGAAATTAATGAGGCCTCTGCTGAGGTTATTAATAGTATATATGAAAAAGGATTCTGCGAACCTTCTGACCTGAATATAACTAATCCTGTTGCAAATCATTATTATATAATTTCGGATGGACAGAAATCTGTTTTGTCTTTTTATAATCCGGTATCCCGACAAATAGAAAGAGTTGAGAAAAAAACCATCCAAAGAATTACGCCCAGAAATGCAGAACAAGTATTTGCATTGCATGCTATTTTAAATAAAGATGTAAAGCTTGTTACTTTACAGGGAATTGCAGGTACAGGCAAAACGCTACTTGCTCTCGCCGGTGCTCTTGAACAAAGAAAAATGTTTGAACAGGTTTATGTTGCAAGGCCAATAGTTCCCCTGTCAAATAGGGATATCGGATTTCTGCCGGGTGATATCAGTTCTAAAATAAGTCCGTATATGGAACCTCTCTATGATAATCTGAAATTTATTCAAAAACAGTTTTTAGAAAAAGATAAGAATTTTAAAAATATTACTGAGGCTTTAGAAAATGAAAAGATTGTAGTTTCACCTTTGGCATATATAAGAGGACGAAGTTTATCGGATATTATTTTTATTATTGATGAAGCGCAAAATTTAACTCCGCACGAAGTAAAAACGATTATAACAAGAGCAGGAGAAAACACAAAAATGATATTTACCGGTGATGTTTATCAAATTGATACTCCGTATTTGGACGCACAGAGTAATGGATTGTCATATTTAATAGACAGGATTAAAAATAATCCTATTTATGCTCATATCAGATTAGAAAAAGGAGAGCGCTCTGAATTGGCTAATCTGGCAAATGAACTTTGATGATTCTTAATTTTTGTAAATTACAGTTAATACAGTTTGCCCGACAGCTTCTAATGTTTCCTTGTCTATAGCATCCATATTATCTCCCATGGTATGCCAATGTTCAAAGAAGCCATGTCCGTGATTGGTTTCCTGATGTATTATGTTTATTGTAGGAATATTTCGAATTGTATTTATATAATAATGGTCGTCAACAATCGATCCGCCTCTTTCTTTAATAAAAAAGTTTGAATATCCTTCTTTTTCAGCTATTCTCCATACTTTATATACAATGTCAGGAGCAAAATATAAAGAATACTCCTCTTGGTAGAAAGTAGCATTAGCGGCTCCTACCATATCAAGCAAAATCCCATATTTTGCATAATAATTTCCTGTATGTGGTTGTTTTGACCAATATTGAGAGCCTAGTGCCCAACTGTCATCAGCTGTGGTTGCCTCATTTTTGTGTTTGCCGTAATCTTCTGCATCAAAAAAAATAATATCTATGCCAACATCAGCTGAGTTCAGGTTTAACTGCCTTGCTATTTCTAATAAAACTCCCACACCACTTGCGCCATCATTTGCACCATCTATGGGTTTGTAATGATTTGTGGGGTCAGGGTCATAATCAGCAAAAGGCCGGGTATCCCAATGAGCACAAAGTAATATTCTGCCGCTTTTCTCAGGATTAATAGATCCTATTATGTTTCGCATATTGAGTATTTTGCCATCAAAAGCTCTTACTTTAGCTGCCTGAACATATACTGTATCACTATATGCTTCAAGTTTTGAAATTAGCCAATCACCACATTCCTTATGTGATTTTGTATTGGGAACTCTGGGGCCAAATGACACTTGTTTTTCTATAAAATAGTATGAAGAATCTGAGTTGAACTCTGGTACTTCAACTCTTTGAGTCTTTTTTGCCGGTTTTTCCGTGGAGCTTGAGTTACCTTGATTAGAACAGGAAATAAATAAGAAGGCAAATAAAAATATTAATGGTTTAACTTGGCCAAATAAGATGTTGTTCATGATGTTTAGTTTAGTTTGGCAAAAATAATAAATATAAAACATATTTCCATTAATTATGAGTTTCCTTACTGCCTTTTATAAGAAATAAGAAAAAACCGATTAAATGACGGTTTTTTCTTAAATTATGCTAATTATGTTAATAACTATTATTTTTCTAAAAGCATTAGTATCAAATGATTACGCAGTTTCTACTGTGTATTTAAAAAAATACTGACTGCATTATCCTTATATATGCAAAAATTTAGCTTATTTAGATGTATAAATATGTGCTTAATGTTGCTTTATGTTGTAAAGAAAAACACACTTGTCTAAAAAAACACAAAAATACTTGCATTAAGATTGTTGTTTCGAAAAAAAGGATATGAAAAACACAGAAGAAAGGGGAGAGTTTAGCATAAAAGGTTTTCAGCCTAATAAATTGATTAAGCAAAAAGAAAAGGTGCTTTTTTACGAAAAGTTATTTAAAGACTTAAGTTGCATTGTTTTTGTATATGATTTATTTCAAAATAAACTGCTTTGGATTAGTGATTATCATAAGAAGCTTTTTGGTTATAATATTCCGCCCGGAGATTTTAAGGAGACAGAGATAAAAAAGTTTTTTCATCCTGATGATATTGAGGTATTGTCTGAGGCAAATAACTTTTTTAAAAAAGGGAAAAAAGGCAATTTTACTGCTATATACAGAGTGCTGAATGCAGAGGGCAATTTTATTTGGGTATATTCTAGCATGAAAGTTTTTCGAAAAACTAAAGATGAAAAATCACTTGAAATAGTAGGATTTACGACTGATTTTTCCATAGATTTCAATTATGATAAACATCTCAAAGAAGTCTTCAGAGAAAAAGTGAGAAGAAAAAACAGCAAAGAAATTAGTTGTTTGTCAAAAAGAGAATTGCAAATATTGAAATATTTTACTAAAGGTTTTAAAACAAAAGAGATAGCTGCGGAACTTGGAATTAGTTTTCACACAGTAAATAATCACAGGAAAAATATTCTTAAGAAATTAAATATCAGAAATATTGCTTCTATGGTTAACTTTGCAGTAGAACACGGATTAGGATAATCAATTTTATTTATTATTATGAAAGCTTTTTTCTTATTTGCATTGGTTCTTGTTTCATTTACTGCTTCATCTCAAAAGGTTTATAGTGTTAAATACAGCCATCAGGCGGATGTTAAAGTTTATGTTGCTGATTATGAACATCAGGCTGATTTAAGTGTATATAAAGTAGACTATAATCATCAGGCCGGTAAGAATGACGGAAAATGGTACTTTGTCGATTATGATCATCAGGCTGATAAGAAGATTTATTTCGTTGAATACAGCCATCAGGCTGATGTGATAATTTATTTTGTAAAATATAGTCATCAGGCAGGATGGAATAACAATTCTAAGAAGCACTTGTTTTTTTAATGGAATGCCAGAATATTTTACATTCTATTGTTGATTAAGCCATTTTACAATATCTTTGATTACAACTTCATTCACATTACCCATGTTCAAATATTCTTGCGGATTAGGTTTTCCCACACCGGGCATAAACAAATGGTTTAATCCCGGATACCATTTAAAGCTTGCGTTTTCTTTTTTACTTAAACCGGATCTCCAACCATAAAACTCCCGCATAGGAACCTGATAGTCCCGTTCACCCTGCAATATTAAAACCGCTTGTTTAATTTCAGCAGCGGTTTTAACATGATCATAATCATTAATATCCAGCCAAAAGCATACGTTCCAAAGTGGTAAATCAGCAGAAGATGTTGATTCATCAAAATCACCTTCTCTTACAATTTGTAGTTTCTCTTTCATGAATTTGATATTATCTTTTACTTCCTGAGTTGCTTCCTGCATTGAAAAAAGGTAATCATATTGGTCTTCTATCAAATCATAAAGTTTTCGGCTGTTTACTGCCATTAGTATTATTCCTGAAACATTATCATTGTGTTTTGCAATCCTTGGGGCGGCTAATCCACCAAGGCTATGGCCAAGTATAAAAATTTTATCTGTATTTATATTTTCAATGTTTAATGCCATTTCTATTGCACTATGAACATCATTTTCTACTTTTTCTTTTAATGTGAAGCAATTATTGTCGATGCTGTTGAAATGATTAAGAGTTCTTTTGTCATATCTTAATACTGCAATGCCATTACTTGATAATCCCCAGGCAATGTCTCTGAATATTTTATTTGGTCCTATGGTTTCATCCATGTCGTTAGGTCCTGAGCCATGAACCAGGATAACAAGCGGAAAATTTTCTCCTTCAAGCGGAATAGTGATTTTACCCGGTAATTCTATATCTCCTGATTCAATAATAATTTCTTTTTCCTCAAAAAGTTCATTGTCTGTATATAAAGGTGCAGGGGAAAAATCTTTTGTAGGAGCAGCTTGAATAAAATATCCTATAATTTCACTTTCATCATTAAATACCAGTTTTGCAGCAATTTCCTTGTTTTCAAAACGTAATACCTGGATAATTGTGTGTGCATTTTCCGATTCATTATATGTGTATTCTCCAAACTCATATAAGTTTCCATATTGCTGTTGGATTTCTCTCCAAATATCCTTTAGCATCTTTTCGTCTGCTTTTTCCTGAAAATCTTTGGATGAGAGCTTTAATACCTGCTCAAATTCACCGGCTTCCTGCAATTCAATAATATGAATCGTTTTTCTGTGAAATTCTGATTCTTGAGCATTAGATATTGTTGGTAAAATAATTGTCATGACGATCGAAACAACTATAATGTTCAGGAGGGTTTTAAAAATAAATTTCATAATAAAAATGTCAGATGATGGTTAATTGTTTTCCTGCTTATTATTGTTTTTAATTGATGATTTCTTCAATGTAAAAGTAATATTCTATTGTTTGGTTTTAAAGAAGTCAATAAAATTAGCAAAAACAATGAGTATTTTAATAATTATTATAGATAAATTATTTTTTTAATAAAAAAAGAAAGCCCGTATTTTTCAATTTGAAAAAAAAATCTTGGTCGATTTGCATTATTTGTCTATTTTTATATGTTTTTTATGGTATAAACAGAAATATTTATTGTCCTTTAGTCCTTATTGTTATTGTTTTATATTTCCTTGAATTGTACCATAATTGTTATTTATCTGAGAAAAATTAAAACAGTATTTGTTAATTTCTAAGCATTTTTTATAAATCACAAAAACTCAATATTATGGAACTAGGTGAAGAAAAAAAATTATTAAGAATTTTCATTAGAGAAGACAGTGTTTTTAATGACAAGCCTCTTTTTGTCGCAATTATTCAAAAAGCAAAAGATTTCAGACTTGCCGGTGCCACTGTTTTAAGAGGCATTATGGGTTATACCGCTTCGGGTCTTTTAGATCATGAAAAGACTATGCATTTGTCTGAAGAATTGCATGTAGTAATTGAAATTGTTGATAGTGAAGTAAATCTTAACAAAATTATTCCATTCTTAAATGAAACCATATCTGAAGGATTAATTACTGTTGAGTCGGTTAGAGTAGTAAAAGGCATTGGAGTTTAATCAAATAAAAAAAAAGAGGATGAAATTTAAAAAACTTCATCCTCTTTTTTTGTGGAGCTGGAGGGACTTGAACCCTCGTCCAAACAAGTAGCAAAAATACTTTCTACATGCTTAGCTTATTTTTAAATTTCAGTGAAGACCGTAAATAAGCAAACTGTCATTCACCTACACTTCTTTAATTTTCGAACAGACATCGAAGTTCTGCCTGCCTTATCCCAAATTTTTTCGATGCTTCCACGGGGACGCGATTGGGAGTAGCTTCCCGGGAAACAGCTCAAACTTAATATCTAATACTAAGCTGCAAGAGCGTAATTGTAATCGTTGCCGTTTATAGGCTTGAGAATTATGATTTACGAGCCAAATTCACAATGCTCGGCATGCTTATATTCCCCCTAATCTTGCTGTCTAATCCAAATCAGCCCCTATTGGGAACATAGTGCAAAGATACAAAAAATACATAAAAAAACAAAATAAATTCATATCTATGTTTCTAATCTTTCTGCAATTTGTTTTTACTCAATATCAAAATATAATTTTTTAGAAAAATTATTGAGAAATTCTTTTGCCCAATTTATTTGCATGTAATTATATTTATTTAATTTCGGCAACAAAAAGTTTTAAAATTGATATTATGAGAAAATCTAAACACATCCTTTTAGCATGCTTATTAATGTTTCTATCAGTAACTCAGTTGTCAGCAAATGATAATGAGAAACGGCTAAAATTCGATTTTTATGGTTTTGTTAACTATGAAATGATGTTTGATACCAGGCAAGTGGTTAATGCCAGGGAAGGTCATGTTATTTTATATCCTGAAAATGAAAAACTTGATGCAGATGGGAATGATATAAATGCAGCACCCAGCTTTAATTTCCTTATTATATCTTCAAGGTTTGGAGTGAAAATAGGCGGCCCGGATGCATTTGGAGCTAAAACTATGGCTCATTTTGAAGGTGATTTGCTAGGAACCCGGGGTGACTTAAAATCTTTGGCCAGATTAAGACATGCATATATCAAATTAAACTGGGAGAAATCTGAATTATTGGCGGGACAAAGCTGGCATCCTATGTTTGTTGGAGCATGCTTTCCAAATACAGTTACTTTTGCAGGCGGTGTTCCATATTATGCACTAAACAGAGCACCTCAATTAAAATTTACTTATAACTTAGGCCCGCTTAGTATTGCTGCTATAGCCTTATCACAAAATGATTTCGCTTCTCTCGGGCCTGATGGAGCTAGTTCGTCTTATATCAGGAATAGTGTTCAGCCGGAAGTATATATCCAAACTATTTTTAAAAAAGAAAACTTTCTTATAGGCGCAACCGGAGGTTATCAGGTTCTTACTCCAAGAATTCAAACAGACTCTCTTTTCCAAACTAATGAAAAGATGAAAAGCTTCCAGGCAAATATTTTTTCTACAATTCAGTTCCCCTGGCTAACTTTTAAAATCCAGACGAATTATGGAGAAAATAATAGCCATTTGGTTATGCTTGGTGGTTATGGTGAAGCTGAATTGCTTGATGCGGAAAGAGGAATTTATTCTTATACCGGAATTCATGCTTTATCAAGTTGGGTAGATTTTGAAACTACAGGTGAAAAATTTAAGGCCGGCTTAATGGCAGGTTATGTACAAAATCTGGGTGCAAAAGAAGATATTACAGGACGGACATTTGCCAGGGGAGCCAATATTGCTAATATGTACAGGATAGCTCCAAGATTTGTTTACAATTCAGGAAAAGCTCAGATAGGGCTGGAATTTCTGTATGATGTTGCTGCTTATGGAACACCTGATGCAAGATATAATGTTACCGACACAAAAGATATTTCAAACTTAAGGACAGTCTTGTCTCTCAAATATTTCTTTTAGAAAATAATAGTATAATGCCTTTCTGGATATTTTGAAGATGTGGAATTGCTCTGTTATGAGTGCATGATGTTTCTGTTCTACGGAATTTGAAAATTCTATGCAGACTGCTATATCATTCGAAAATAATTTGCAATAAGGCTGCAACTATTTCCATGTTTGTCAAAATCACTATTTTTGCAAATAGTAAATTTTAATTTAAAAGTATGAAGCGATTAAGTTTGTTGATACTGCTGATCATCAGCATGAATATCTTTCTTTTTTGTACAAATAACCCTGCAAATACTACATACGGCATAGAAGAAGAAAATATTGATTCCTTTGCAAGAATTAGCATGATTTTTATTGGTGATATAATGGGGCATGACAGGCAGATTGATGCTGCATGGAATGAAGAAACACAAAGCTATGATTATAATCATTGCTTTCAATATGTAAAGCCCATTTTAAGTGATTTTGATCTGACAGTTGGAAATTTGGAAGTAACACTGCCCGGTAAAGCGCCATATGCCGGTTATCCCCAGTTTAAAAGCCCCGATGCCCTTGCCTGTGCCTTGAAAGAAGCCGGATTTAATGTAATGCTTACAGCAAATAATCATTCAAATGATGGATATGGAAAAGCCCTGATTAATACAATTGATGTTTTGAGAGAATTGGATTTCTATCATACCGGAACATTTAAAAATATGGAAGAAAGAGATTCCCTTTATCCTTTAATAATTGATGAGAATGGTTTTAGAATAGCATTGTTGAATTACACATATGGCACCAATGGTATTCCTGATGAAGAACCTACATTCGTTAATCTGATTAATGAAGAGCTAATTGTGGAAGATATTGAGTGTGCTAAAGGACATGCTCCTGATCTCATAATCGCTCTTATGCATTGGGGTGATGAATATAAACTTATCGAAAACAGCTATCAGCAAAGAATAGCCGGATTATTAAGTAAAAACGGAGTTGATTTAATTATTGGTTCGCATCCTCACGTATTGCAGCCTGTTAAATATATTTCTGCGGGTGAAGAAAAAGATTCTGTTTTAACAGTTTTTTCATTGGGAAACTATATCTCGAATCAAACAAAATATAATACTGATGGAGGTATGATGTTTGAAATTTCTTATAAAAAGAATGTTTTCACAAATGAAATAGTTAAAGAAAGTTTTAACCATCATTTGGTTTGGAGATATCGTTCGCCTCGCACTAAAGAAACCCCAAACGGACAATTCTTTGTTATACCTGTGGCTGAATATGAAGCCGGCTTACTTGAAGATTTGGAAATGTCTGAAGCTGATATTGCTTCAATGAATAGTTTTGCAAAAAGAATGCGTAAGCACATGTCCGAAAACTCAATCAGTACTGAGAAGTTTAAGAAAAAAGACAGCATAGATATTGTTCATAGCCAAATTGAAACTGAAAAGGAGTATGCTTCTGATGAAGTTCTTTTCCATGTTCAAATTGTTGCAACTTCGAAACAAAAAAGTGATACAATAGATGTTTTTGAATACAAGATTATTGAAAAGGAAGAGAACGGGATGTTTAAATATATGACAACAGGAACATCAAAAAGAGAAGAAGCGGAAGCTATGCTCATAAAACTGAAAGAGGCAGGATATAATGATGCTTTCATCGTATCCTACCTCAATAGTCAGCGTTTAGAATAAAAGAATACTAATTAGCTAAACCCTCTCTTTTTAAGTATGCTTTTATTTCAGGCTCATGCCCTTTAAATCTTTTATATAAAATCATCGGGTGTTCTGTTCCGCCTTTAGAAAGAATATTTTCTCTGAAAGATTCTGCGGTTTCTTTATCAAAAATCCCATTTTCTTTAAACGATTCAAAAGCATCAGCATCTAATACTTCTGCCCATTTATAACTATAATATCCTGCAGCATAACCGCCGGCAAAAATATGTCCGAAAGCTGAGCTCATTAAAGTTCCTTCAATTTTTGGAAATAATTGTGTAGATTCCATAGCTCTATGTTCAAATGCTTCGGGGTCAGTTTCAACTGCTTCTGTTATACTATGCCATGCCATATCATTCAATCCAAAACTAAGTTGCCTTAAGCTTGTAAATGCAGAATGAAAACTTTTGCTGTCAAGAATTTTTTGAAGTAAGTCTTCGGGCATTTTTTCTCCTGTTTCATAATGTTTTGCCGTCATATCAAGAAATTCTTTTTCATAGGCCCAATTTTCCATAATTTGAGATGGTAACTCTACAAAATCCCTGTAAACACTTGTGCCACTTAAATCAGAATATGTTACATCCGAAAAAATGCCATGAAGAGCATGTCCAAACTCATGAAGAAAAGTAGTGAACTCATTGAAATTTAACAAAGATGGTGTGGATGATGTCGGCTTTGAGAAATTTGTTACAACTGAAATATGAGGAATAATATTTTTATTATCAATTCTATGTTGTTTCCTGTAACTTGTCATCCATGCACCTGAGCTTTTGCCCGGGCGAGGGAAGAAATCAAGGTATAATACAGATAAAAGAGTATTGTCATTGTCATACACTTCGTAAGCTTTAACGTCTGTATGATAAACATCTATTTCTTCGTTAGGCTTGAAAGTTAACCCCCATAATTTGTTACAAAGATTAAAAATTCCTTCTTTAACGTTTTCCAATTGGAGATAAGGTCTAACTTCTTCTTCATCATAATCAAAACGTTTGTTTTTCATCTTATCTGCATAATAATACCAGTCCCAATACTGAATATCATCTTTTAAACCCATTTCATCCGCCAACTCCTGAACTTCTTTTATGTCTTTTAAAGCAGTTGGTTTTGATGCATTAGCAAGCTCATTCAAGAAGTTGTTAACTTTCTCTGAGCTTTCTGCCATTCTTTCAACGAGAACAAAATCTGCATGAGATTGATAGCCAAGAATATTAGCGCGTTCAAGACGGAGATTAGCTATTTTTAATACAAGTTCAGAGTTATCATATTCATTATTGTTATATGCTCTTTTGTTATATGCCATAAAAATTTTTTCTCTTAAGTCTCTATTGTCAGCATATTGCAAAAATGGCCAAGTGCTTGGAATATGAAGAGTAAAAATCCATCCGTCTAATTCTCTTTTATTGGCTTCTTCTGCAGCTGCATCTATTATTGACTGAGGAAGTCCGGAGAGTTCTTTTTCTTCTGTTATATGCATAAACCAGGAATTTGTTTCTGCAAGTACATTATCATTGAATTTTAGTGATAACTCAGATAATTCTTTAGAGATATCTCTAAGGCGCGCTTTCTTTTCTTCAGATAAGTCTGCTCCATTTCTGGCAAAACCCTTATATGTATTATCCAAAAGTGTTTTTTGCTCTGGAGTTAAATCAAGATTTTCACGATTGTTATATACTGTTTTTATCCTTTTAAAGAGTTTTTCATTAAATAAGATATCACTGCTGTAATCAGATAAAGCCGGAGAAATCTCTCTTGCAATTTCTTGCATTTTATCATCTGTTTCCGCTTGCGTGAGATTAAAGAATATGCTATTTACCAAAGATAACTTATTTCCTGATAAAGAAAGACTCTCTATTGTGTTCTCAAAACTCGGTTCTTCAGTATTGTTTGTAATTTGGTCTATTTCCTTTCGTGCCTCTTCCATTGCTGCTTCAAATGCAGGGATATAATGCTCGTGTTTTATTTTACTGAAGGGGGGAGTTTCATAAGGAGTTTTAAAATCTCCAAGTAGTGGATTTGTATTATTTGTACAGCTAATCATAATAATTAAAGAAATTGTTGCAAGAATTAAAGTTGTTTTTTTAAAAAGATAGTTTTTCATGTTCATTTTATAACACTTTTGATGTGAAAATGTTTGTTTGTGCCAATATGCACGATTGTAAAAAATAGCTAGTTTCATGGCTTTCTAATTTTTAATTAATAATTTAGTTTTCATTCTGTGCAAGTTTATAATTTTTTTGAACATATAGTTTTTTTGAACACATATTTTATGTTTTTTTATGCATAAGCTAAGGGCATAGATGCTTGTTAGCTTTATATGAGCGATTTTTTATAAAATTGACATTTTTGCAAAATCCTTAAAACACGTGCTTCTATTACAATTAATATTCTTATCTTTACTCTGAACAATAATCCTTTTTGTTTTAAAAATCAGGCAGTCTTAATTTTTTATACAATATAAGATGAATCATATAAAAACATACATTAGCAACTTTATAGTAATTTTATTTTTGCTAATGACAAATAGTGCAACAGCTCAGGATACGATATTTACTGAGATGTTTGATTATTCAGGTTCATCACTGCCCAACGGTTGGACAAATGAACAGCTGGGTGGAAGTGGTTTGTGGAGGTTAGGAGTTGGGTCAGGATTATGGAGTCAGGGAGTAGCACCGATTCCGGATTCAACAGCTTATGGTGAGCAAAATTTATATTTTCATAAATCAGAATCAGGAACACTCATAACCAAGGCAGTTACGCCATTTATTGATACTGAATTTGCAGTAATGCCACAGCTTTCTTTTTATTACGCCCAAGTGCCAAAAAATAATATTTATAACAAGCTGGCAGTTTATGTTAGAAAAGATGATGAGTCCCCATGGGTTATAATAGCCAATTATACTTCACCAACTGTTGATTGGGTGGAGAGATTCCTGATTATTCCCGACACCCTTCAAGGACCTGAAATGAGACTTGCTTTTCAGGGCTTTCAGGATAGTCCGCTTAACAATAGCGTTTGTCTTGATGCAATACTTATTTTGGATATTGATTCTGTTGATCGTGAATTATCAAATATTAGCACATCGCAGGCAAGCACAAATTTTATACCCACAAACACATATAACAACCCGATTCTCAAAACAGAATTTAGAGTAACCGGCAATGATGGAGTACTTGAATTACAGCAGTTTACCGTAAATTCGCTTAATACGGATGATAATGATATTCAACCTAATGGAGTTAAATTATATTTTACAGAGCAGGAAGAGTTTAATACAGATAATTTGCTTGCATCTGCTAATTTTGACACTAATGGGGAAGCCCTTTTCAATAATCTTGGAGTTGAATTACCAACAGGTTATTCATATATATGGGTAACTTATGATATTGAAGAACTAGCCGGACAGGAACATATTGCTGATGCATATATACCTGCAAATGGCATTTTAGTTGGAGGTGAAACTTATCCTGAAGATGATCAAAGTCCATTGGGTTATAGGACAATTTTCCGTACTATCTTTTATGATGATTTTGAAACGGATAAAGGATGGTTCCTCTCAGGTGAGTGGCAAATGCACGAACCCTTGGGCAAAGGTGGCGATCTGGGTGGCGATACAGAAGGTAATCCTGGTGCTGACTGCCCTGTTGTTGGTTCAAGAATTTTAGGTACGGATATTTCCGGAATAGAGCCTCATCCGGGAAATTATGAACCTAATCTTGACCCAAAGGAATATGAAGCAATATCTCCAGAGATTGATTGTTATTACTATAATAATATTTCTTTGTCATTTCAAAGATGGCTGAATATAGCAGCCATGTATGAAGTTACAATAGATATTAGTACCGATGGTGGAGTAAGCTGGGAAAATGTATGGCACAATAATAACCCCTCTTTGATAGCTGAAGCATCATGGCAGCAATTGATCTACCCAATTGACCTTGCAAACAGACAAGCTAACGTGAAAATACGTTTTACTTTAGGTGATACCGGAACAAGTAATTTGCAAAGTGGATGGAATATTGATCAACTGTTTGTTACTGGAAGTTACGTGGAAAGAGATGTGGCTGTTGTAGATTGGCATACACCTGAAAGCTCTTGTGGATTAACCGATCAGGAGGAAGTAACCATAGTCGTTCAGAATAAAGGCGCGGAAAGTATTAATGATGATATTCCTATTGGGTTTTCTCTGGATGATGGGACAACTTGGCATAGAGATACTATATGGGGTGCTTCTCTGACACCTGAAGAAACAATGCAGTTTACTTTTGAACCTACAGCTGATTTTTTAATCCCTGGATGGTATAGTGATATAATTGCCAAGGCTTTTTTGCCTGAAGATCAGGATAATAGCAATGACACTCTTCATTATGAAGTATTCAGCATTCCTATATATCAAACACCATATTATGAAAACTTTGGAAATGAGACCGAATCTGATGATGGCTTTTGGACTGTGCATGGTGATAATATTTCACTTGAACTGGGAGTCCCTTCATCAACAATAATTAATGAAGCTTATGATGGACATTTTGCATGGATTACAAATCCTTATGGTGCTTATAATATTGATGAGTTTTCATACTTAGAAAGTCCTTGTTTTGATTTTTCCGATATTGAGGATCCGGTTATTGAGTTTTCAATTTATGTTGATTCGCAACATGGCCTTGATGGAGCTGCGCTAGAATATTCTTTAGATGAAGGGGCTTTATGGTTGCGAGCTGAACCGAGGTCGCTTGATTTGGCTTGGAATTGGCATGATGAAACCAATGTTATTGCTTTAGAAGATGAAACCGGTAATGGTGCCGGTTGGAGTGGTACAACAGGAGGCTGGAGTAGAGTGAAGTTGATTTTACCCGAAGAACTTTCCGGTGAAAGTGCAGTTAAATTCAGATTCATTTTTGCATCGCAAAGTACTATACCTGTTGATGATCAGGAAGGTGTTGCTATTGATGCTATAAGTATTTATGAAACTCCATATGATGTTGGTGTAACTGATTTAATCGAGCCCTCTTCTGATTGTGCCCTTAGTAACGAAGAAGATATTACTATAGAAATTACTAATTTTGGTATTAGAACAATTCCTGCAGGTACTATTGTGCCGGCCGGAGTTGATATGAATGAAAATAGTCCTGTAATTGAAGATTTTGAACTAACTGAAGACCTTGAACCCAGTGAATTTGCTCAGCTGACTTTTACTCAGCTTTTTGACTTTGCAGAACCAAGTGATTATAGTATCACTGCATATACTCTTTTGCCCGGTGATAATGACTTTTTTGAACCCGGGGTTTATAATGATACGCTTATAACAAGCATTTCTGTGTACGGTTTCCCGGAAGTATCTATATGGCCGGAAGATACAATTTTTACTACTCAACCTGATACTTTGGTATTTGATGCAGGTGATGGTTTTGTTAGTTACCTCTGGCAGGACAATTCTGTTGAACAAACATATTCTGTGAGCAGTCCTAATACTCAAGCATACTCAGTTATTGTTACCGATGATAATGGATGCCAGGCAAGCGACGAAGTAATGGTTTATACTATGGATCTCGAGATTACAGACTTATTGTCCCCGATTAGTGATTGTGAGTTTACGGAAAATCAGAATGTAAGCATCTCAGTTACTAATGTTGGTTATGATCCGTTTGAAGCCGGATTTGAAATTCCGATTAATGCTTATTTTGAAACATTATCACTTGAATCCAGAACTGTTATTCTCGATGAAGACCTGAATCCTGGTGATAATATTGTGGTTGAATTTGATGCAAATGTTGATTTGACTGAATTTGGAGAGTATTCTTTTTCTTTTTCCATAGATATTGTTGATGCTGATGCAGAAAACAACAATAAAGATTTCACTGTTAATGCTTATGGTTTTCCTGATTTGGAACTTGGTGATACTATTTATACTTTACAGCCGGATACTGTCGAACTTGATGCCGGTGAAAATATGGATATTTATGAATGGCAGGATGGCTATGATGGACAGATCTATTATGTGTCAAGCAATCTTACTCAGATATATTCTGTTATGATAACTGATGAATTTGGTTGTAGTAGCTATGATGAAGTGTTGATAGTAACTTATGATATGGAAGTTTCTGAATTAATAGCACCCCAGGATCAATGTGAGTTTACAAATCAGGAAACACTTACTGCAAGGGTAACTAATAACGGTCTTGATGAATATCCTGAAGGAAATATTGAATTGTCAGTATTCATTAATGATAATTTTATTGTAACTGAAGAACATGAGCTTCTCGCTCCTGTTGGCATTGGTGATTTTGTTGATATTGAGTTTGATTATTTATTTGATTTAACAGAGTTTGGTGATTATATCTTTAGAATAGAATTGGTAAATATTGATGCAAATATTGATAATAATGAATTGACTAAAACAATTATAGCTCATGGATACCCTGAGCCGTATCTGCCGGAATACATTGTTACAGATATTCCTGAAGATGTTATTCTAGATCCGGGTGAAGGTTTTGCTTCATATTTGTGGAATGACGGCAGCACTTCGCAATACCTTGACATTACCCAATGGGGTGAGTATTCTGTGGTTGTGACTAATGACTTTGGCTGTGAAGCTGAAGCTTCGACAACAGTTGTACCTGAAACTTTTGATCCGGCATTGGATGGAATAATATCTCCTGATGATATTTGCTATGAGGATAATTTGCTTGTGCCTATTGTATTGTCAATATATAATGTTGGTCCGGCACCAATATTTGAAGGTTCTTCAGTTGACCTATTCTATAGTTTTAATGGCCAAAGTGAAGTTTCTGAATCTATTATTCTTGATGAAGATTTTCTTCCTGACACATACCTGGAACATACATTTGATAATGATATCTTATTGAATGAAGTTAGTACATATAACATTGAAGCCAGAATCGAATATGCTGATGACAACGATACAGGAAATAATATGATTAATGAATTGTTTGAGGTGTTTTCGGTTCCTGTAACTGAACTGCCGGATACTATAATTACTGATAATCCTCTCGATTTAGTAATTGATGCCGGAGAGGGTTTTGTGTCTTATTTGTGGGGTGATGGATGGGATGAGCGGTTTTACTATGTGGATTCTGAAAATTCACAGTGGTATTCTGTTACAGTTGAAAATGATAATTCATGTACAACAACTGATTCTGTATTTGTAATTACCTATGATTGGTTGATTACTGATATAGTATCGCCACTTAGTGATTGTGTATTACTTGAGAATGAAGTTGTTTCTTATAAAATTAAAAATACCGGTTATGATATTTTTTATCCCGGATTTGAATTTGATGCTGCATTTTCTGTGAATGACCAGGATTTTATTTTTGAAAGTTTTGTTTTAGGCACTGAGATGGAGCCAGATGATGAAATCGAGTTTCAGTTCACCCAAACAGCCGACCTGTCAAATACTGGAGTTTATAATGTGGCGGTATTAATAGATATTGCTGATACCAACCCGGAAAACAATGTTTTTGATGTTGATATTGAAAACGCCGGCTTTCCAAGTGTAAGTCTAGGTGGTGACATCAATACAAATATGCCCGATACGGTTTCGCTGGATGCTGGTCCAGGTTTTGTATCATACACTTGGCAGGATGGTTTCGATGGGCAAGTGTATGATGTTCAGGATTATGGATTATACTGGGTTGAAGTTGCCGATACCTACAATTGTACTGCCCGAGATACCGTTGATATTTCACCGGCGACAGATATTGCAACTTATTTTAATAATAAATTTAAGGTATATCCTAATCCAGCAAATAACTACATTATAGTAGAATGTGAAGATGTTTTTGAAGATAAAACAGAAGTCAAAATTATTGACATGAAAGGAAGTGTTTATAGGAATATTGATTTAGATTCAAAAGAAAATAATATTTTAAGAATTGACATTGGAGAATTAAACGAAGGTGTTTATTTGATTAAAATAATAAACAAAAAGAATATTACTGTTTTTAAGTTTACTAAAATGTAATTGCGTTATTTGTTTGCAATAATTTAATGTTCGTAGTTTATATAAATATATATTAATTATAAAATTTTGTTTCGTTTTTGGCAGATATTGGTTTTTGGTTATTTGGTTTTTGGCAATGTCTTAAGTTTTTATGGGCAAGACCAGAACTGCCCTTTTCATGTAGTTGATTTGACTGCTGATCCGGGAGCTTCAGTTTTTTTAGAAGCTCTGGAAGTTGATGATCAGTGCTGTGATGCACCCTCTAACCATAATTGCTTTACGATAGAAATTAATTTGCATCCTGATGCTAATGGTGTTATTATCGCTTTTTCAACAGCACAGGGAAATACTCATTATTATGTAAACTGTGAATACAAAGGCATTACACCAAGCGATAATATTATCTATTTGTGTTTTGATGGACCCGGTCCGCATAATTTTACATTTTGTAGAACAGGGACTCCAACTTATGACATAATTATTACATCAATGCAGTTTGATGAGGTAGATGTTACATTACCTCCATTTGACGATGTTTGTGTTGATGATCCGCTATTTTATTTTAATGAAGTAGCACCGGGTTCTCCTTCCGGAGGATCCTATTATGTTGATGGAGTTTTAGCATTTTGGTTTGATCCGGCTGTTTATGGACCCGGCACTTATGAAATTACATATGTTTATGAAGACCCGGACACAGGATGTATTGGTTCTGACACGCAAACATTAACAGTTTATGATTTGCCCGAAGTTACCCTGGATGACCTTGAAGTTTGTATGTATGAGGATTCTTATACTTTGACAGGGGGATCTCCTTCAGGAGGATTTTATTTTGGTGATTATGTAAATGGTGGGGAATTTGATATTGGTGCCTCCGGACCGGGAACTTTTGAGTTTTTTTATGGATATCAGGATGATAATGGTTGTTATAACGAAGCATCTGCTTTTATTACTGTTTATGAATTACCACTGGCCGATGCCGGGCCTGATCAAACTATCGTTACAGGTTCCACCGCTAATCTCTCCGCTGCTGCCGGCGGAACTGGTAATTATTCCTATCATTGGTCTCCTGCCGATCAAGTTGATGATCCTAACAGTCAGAACACCACAACAGTTCCTCTCTCTGTTACCACTGTTTTTACATTAACTGTTGTTGATGAAGATACTGGCTGTGTGAGTACAGATCAGGTTATTATATATGTAATAGGTGGTGATCTGGAAATAGTTGGATTAGACGGAGTGCCTGATGAAATTTGTGTTGGGGACGAAGTCCAACTTAGTGTTCTGGTTAGTGGAGGCTCAGGTAATTATGAGTATACATGGACAAGCAATCCTATTGATCCTTCCTTGGTTGGACAGGAGAATAATCCGGATCCGATTGTAACACCAACTGTGACAACTACCTATTATATTGAAATATATGATGTTGATTGGGCATTATCTGTTGATGATGAAGTTACTATTACAGTTAATCCGTTGCCAAATGTCACTCTAGATCCATTCGACCCTATTTGTGGTTCAGAAACTTATTTTGAACTTACCGGTGGATCTCCCACCGGAGGAACATATTCTATACCAACATTAGGGCTGTATAATATTACTTCTATAAATCCTTCAGAAATTGGAAGTGGAAGCTATATCGTGGTTTACGAATATGTTGATGTAAATGGATGTGAAGCGAGCGCCTCTGAGCCATTTACAATACACCCTAAGGTTAAAGCAAAGTTTCACCCGCAAAGAACATTTTGTAAAAGCAATGAAGTTACATTTTTAAACCTTTCTGAAAATGGAACTTCTTTTGAATGGCATATTGATGGAAATGTGTTTTTTACATATGATATGGATCCTGTTTATTATGAATATGCTGTTCCGGCAGATTATGAATTGCATACAGTTGTGCTTATTGCTGAAGATGATTATGGCTGTACTGATGTTTTTACCAAAGAATTTGAATTAACACCTCCGGTTGTTGCAGAGTTTACCCCCGATGCTGAACAAATTGGGTGTAGTCCTCTGGAAATATCTTTTCAGAATAATTCTTATGGCCCTATTTTGTTTCATCTTTGGAATTTTGGTGATGGAAGCTTTTCTGTTGAAGATAATCCCACACACATTTTCCATAATAACTCTGATCAGGACACTACATTTACAGTTTATCTTAATGCTGTTTCTGAAAATTTTATGTGTTCAGATTATGACTCTTTATTAGTTACTGTGCATCCTTATATAGAGGCAGGATTTGGGTTTTCTCCTTCTCAGTCATGTGCACCTTATGAATTTACAATAGAGGATACCTCTATAGGTGCGCATATTTACGAATATTCTATTGATGGTGTACCGTTTTCAAATTCTGATGATCCTCTAATTTATCATACTTTAGAAAATTTTACTAATGATCCTGTGGATTATGTGCTAACGCAAGAAGTAACGAATCTTCAGGGATGTGTCGATATAGCAACTGATACAATTACAGTATATCCATATCTGGAGAGTGGGTTTAGTCCATCTGAAATAGAAGGCTGTGCTCCGCTAACTGTAAATTTTGAAGATTTATCTTTTGGTAGAATTGATTACTATTATTATGATTTTGATGATGGGGGTAGTTCTATTCTGGCTGAACCAATTCATACTTTTGAGAATAAAACTGATGCTACAATTGTTTTTAGTGTGATGCAAATTGTTACTTCTGATTTTTTCTGTGCAGACACTTCTTATATTGATATTACAGTTCATCCTGAACTTGTCTCAGATTTTTCATTTACACCTGAAGCAGTATGTAACCTTTCAACAGTTGATTTTACAAGTGATATTGTCGGGTATTCTTCTTATTCTTTTTATTGGGATTTTGGAGATGGCTCACCTCAGGTTTTTGATGAGAATGAAGTGTCGCATCTTTTTGAACATGACGATCCTGATCCTATTGTTTACACAGTAACACTGGTAGCTGAAAATGTGCAGAACTGTGTCAGTGTAGCCGAAAAAGAAATAACTGTTTATCCCAAAATTATTGCCGAATTTGACGCAAATCCTATTAGTGGTTGCAGTCCTTTGGATGTTGATTTTGTGAATACTACACTGGGAGGCGATAATTATTTGTGGAGCTTTGGAGATGGAGGTACGGCATCTGCTTTTGAACCTTCTCATACTTTTTATAATACAGATTATGAAAACCCAACAAGCTATACTGTTGAGTTAATTGCAGAGTCAATATATTTATGCCGTGATACAACAGATTTGGAAGTAAGTGTTTTGCCGGGCATTAAAGCCGATATTTTTATTGAAAACACTGAAGGTTGCAGTCCTTTTGAAATATCAATTGAGAATTTATCACAGGGAGCAGACACATATGAATGGGATTTTGGTGATGGAAGTCCTGTTTCGAATACAGATGACCCTCTGGTAACCCATACATACACCAACACCGGCAATGATCCTGTAGACTTTGTTTTGACTCTTTATATCGATAATGTTGAGGGGTGTAATGATTTTATAACGAAAACTATAACTGTTTTTCCGGAAGTTACAGCAGATTTTTCATATGAAGAAGAGGGTTGTACTCCATTTAATCCGGAGTTTATTAACCTGTCAAACAATGCAGATTATTTTTATTGGCAGATGGGCGATGGTGTCGTTTCTACAGAAGAGAATCCGCTGCACACATATTATAATCACAGTTATACAGATGTTGCTACATTCGAAGCTTCTTTATTCTCAGAATCTGTTTATGGGTGTGCTGATTTAATTAGTTATGATATTACGGTATTTCCCAGACCGGATGTTTCATTTTTTGTCGAAAATCCTAGCGGTTGCTCACCACATGAGGCAGTTATTCATAATCAATCAATTCCTTTTTCTGATTTAGATTATGTTTGGGATTTTGGGGATGGCACGAATGGTACTCAAAATGATCTTGAATTCTCACATATATATAATATTGCTGCCGGTAATGATTCTGAAACTTTTGAAATTGTTCTGGATGGTGAAAATATTTATGGCTGTGATAATTCTCAGACTAATGAAGTAACTGTGTATCCTGAAATTATTGCTGAGTTTACACCAAATATTATTGAAGGTTGTCACCCTTTAACTGTTGATTTTAATAATGAATCACAGGGAGCTACTGCATATACTGCTTATTATTGGGATTATGGAGATGGGCATTCTTCAACAAATATGGAAATAATTCATTCGCATACTTTTAATAACTATAGTTATACTAATCCGGTTACTTATGAAGTAATGCTTGTTGCAAATAATGCAAATGCTTGTGCTGATACAACTTATCATTCGATAATCGTAAATCCGAGGCCATTGGCAAATTTCTCTGTGCCTAATCATACTGGATGTTCTCCACATGAAATCCAGATTGAGAATAATTCTGAAGGTGCAGATTCTTATCAATGGGACATGGATGATGGTAATGTTTTTAATCATACCTCTTCTTTTACTCATTCATACACTCAACCGGCTGGCGCAGGAATAGGAATATTTAACATTAATCTGGAAGTAGAAAACACTTATGGCTGTTCACATTCATATAATCAAAATGTAACAATATATCCTGAAATAAATGCTGAATTTGATTTTGTAAATGAAGGTTGTCATCCTCTTGATGTGAGCTTTAGTAATGTATCAGTTGGAGCCGATTATCATTTTTGGGACTTTGATGATGGCGGCACTTCACAGGAAGTAAATCCTGAATATACCTTTTTCAATCATGATTATATTGAACAGGAACATTTTAATGTTGAGCTTGTAGTTGTTTCGGAATTTGGCTGTACAGACATTTATACTCAAACAATTACTGTTAATCCTAAACCTTTGTCGGCTTTTAATCTTTCTGAAACTGCCGGCTGTTCACCTTTCGAACCGTTAATCGAGAATTTTTCTATTGGTGCTATTGATTTTTTGTGGGATCTTGGAGATGGAACAAATTCTAATGAAGCTAATGATTTTAACCATATATGGAATAATACTACACTAGATCCGGTAAATTATAATATAATCCTTGATGTTGAGAATTCTTATGGCTGTGTTGATGAATCATCACTTACCATCGCTGTTTATCCTGAAGTAACTGTGGATTTTGTAACAGATGATGGAATTTATGAAGGCTGTTCAAGATATGAAGTTCAGTTTTTAAGTTCTAGCAATTTAGGTGTTTATATGCAATGGGATTTCGGCGATGGAAACACGAGCACAAGTATTAATCCTCAACATGTATTTTCAAATACAGGTGCAAATGATGTTGATTTCGAAGTAGTTTTGACTGCTTATTCAAGTTATAACTGTAGTGCAACAACATCAGATATTATAACTGTGCTTCCATCTCCTTTGGCAGATTTTCAAGCTACTCCTATGACACAAGCTTTTCCGAATTCTACTGTTTTGCTTGAAAACCTTACCAGTCCCGGTAGTTTTGATTATATTTGGGATTTTGGTGATGGAAATGTTTTTAATACAGACTCAAGAGATCCTTTTTATCATACTTATGAGAGAGATGCCGGCGATTTTTCCACGATTATTTATAACACAAAATTAACTGCATTTAATGATCGGTGTACGGATTCTATTGTTAAGTATATTACAATAACATCTCCCGTTCCTATTGCAGATTTTTCCCCTTCAACACAGGGATGCGCTCCTTTTACTGTGCAATTTGAAAACCATTCATTATATAGTTATGATTACAGATGGTATTTTGGTGACGGGGCTATGAGTGTTGAAGAAAATCCTACTCACACTTTTGTTTTTCCGGGTACCTATGATGTGATGATGGTTGCAATTGGTGACGGAGGATCTGATACAACTTATCAGGTAGTTGAAGTTTTTGAAAACCCCACAGCTCTGTTTGAAATAGCCAGTTTATATGTTCGAATTCCGGACGAACCCTTACGATTGATTAATAAATCAATTTTAGCTGATTTCTATTATTGGGAATTTGGGGATAATAACTCATCAACAGAATTTGAACCGATACATTATTATGAAGAACCGGGATTATACTCTATTATGCTTGCCGTTAGCACTGATACTGACCCCCAGTGTCATGATACATTGATTCTTGAGAATGCTGTGAGAGTTGATGAAATTTGTAGAGTAGTTTTTCCTAACGCTTTTACGCCAAGCAAATCAGGATCTTCAGGTGGATATTATAATCCCGGCAACCCAACTAATGAAGTGTTTCATCCTCTATATCAAGGTTTGCAAGAATATGAACTTACTATTTTTAACAGATGGGGAGAATTAATCTTTCGTAGTACGGATCCCTTGATAGGATGGGATGGATACCATAGAGGAACAATAGCTCCACAAGGAGTTTATGTTTGGAAATTGAACGGTCTGTGTAGTAATGGAAACAGTATTACACAGTCGGGCACTGTAACTCTTCTAAGATAAAAACAAATTTTTTTACAGACAAAATGGCAGTGTTTTTTCATGGCACATGCTTTGATAGTTTCGTGAAAAAATTAGTTTCTAACAATAAAATTCAGGTAAAATGCAAAAAGGTAAAATTAAAGTTCAAACGGAGAACATTTTTCCAATTATTAAAAAGTTTTTATACTCTGATTCCGAAATATTTTTACGCGAACTTGTTTCTAATGCTGTAGATGCTACTCAAAAACTTAAAACTCTCGCCTCTGTAGGTGAGCTTAAAGAAGAAATGGGTGATGTTGCTGTGGAAGTTGTACTTGACAGTAAAGCAAAAACAATTACTGTTAAAGATAAAGGGATAGGCATGACAGCTGATGAGATTAATAAGTTTATCAATCAAATTGCTTTCTCCAGTGCAGAAGAATGGATTGAAAAATATAAAGCCTATGAAGGTAAAAACTCTATAATCGGTCATTTTGGGTTAGGCTTCTATTCTGCTTTTATGGTTTCTAAAAAGGTTGAAATAAACACTCTGTCTTATAAAGAAAATGCTGAAGCTGTAAAATGGGTTTGTGAAGGAAATCCGGAGTTTAAAACCGGTCCGTCTGATAAGAAGTCCAGAGGAACTGAAATTACACTCCACATAGATGATGACTCTAAAGAGTTTCTTGAAGAAGAACGTATTCTTGGCCTGCTTAAAAAATATTGCAAGTTCTTGCCGGTTGAAATTATCTTTGGAACTGAAAAAGAAGCTAAAAAAGAAAAAGATAAAGATGGAAAGGAAAAAGAAGTAACTGTTGAGAAGCCAAGAATAATTAATAACACAAAGCCTGCCTGGACACAAAAACCTGCCGATCTTAAAGATGAAGATTATAAGGAATTCTATAAAGAACTGTATCCGTTTTCTTTTGAAGAACCTCTGTTTCATATTCATCTTAACGTAGATTATCCGTTTAATCTTACCGGAGTATTGTTCTTCCCAAAAATTAAAGAACAAATAGAAGTGCAGCGAAATAAAATTCAATTGTATTGTAATCAGGTTTTTGTTACAGATTCGGTTGAAGGTATTGTTCCCGACTTTCTCACTCTCTTGCATGGCGTTCTTGATTCACCGGATATCCCACTGAATGTTTCCAGAAGCTTTTTGCAAAGTGATTCAAACGTTAAGAAAATAAGTAGCCATATTACAAAAAAAGTAGCGGATAAACTCGAAGAAATTTTTAAGAATAATAGAGAAGAATTTGAGAAAAAGTGGGATGATATCAAAGTTTTTATCCAATATGGTATGCTTAGTGATGATAAATTCAAAGAAAGAGCAAAAGATTTTTGTCTGCTTAAAAATGTTGATAATAAATACTTCACTTTTGATGAATATGAAAATCATATAAAAACTAACCAAACGAATAAAGACAAAAAATTGGTTCATATTTATACCACAAATAAAGAAGACCAACATAGTTTTATTGACTCAGCAAAAGAAAAAGGCTATGATGTTTTATTAATGGATACGCCAATTGACAGTCATTTTATTAATCTGTTGGAGAACTTGCTCAAAGATGTGAGTTTTGTTAGAGTTGATGCAGAAGTTGGTGATAAATTAATTAATAGTGAAGAGGATCTTCCTTCAAAATTAACACAAGAACAAAAAGACAAATTGAAAGCTGATATTGAAAAATTTATTGATAAAAATTCTTTTAATGTTGTTTTTGAAAATCTTAGTGAAACAGAACAACCAATGATTATCACTCAGCCTGAATATATGAGAAGAATGAAAGATATGTCAGCACTCGGTGGTATGAACATGATGGGGCAAATGCCTGATAGCTACACACTTGTGACTAATAGCAATCATCCTGCTATTTATAAAATAAGCGAGGAAACGGATGAGCTTACTAAAGAAAAAGTAATCAGACAATTAGTCGATCTTGCAATGATTTCAAAAAACCTTTTAAAGGGTGAAAAACTTACAGAGTTTGTTAAAAGAAGTGTTGAGCTAATATAAATAGCTAATAATCAGATTGATCTGCTTTTGATTAGAAAAAAAATAAAACTTTTTTGATTTTTTTCTAAAAACTTCTTGTAAAAAATAAAAAAGTATTTACCTTTGCACTCCCCAAAGACAATGGGGGAAAACAAAAAGATCTTTGAATAACTGAAATAACCAAAAAGCAAGCAAGAGAACCC
>CAZTPA010000026.1:0-37754 GCA_964614525.1 uncultured Bacteroidales bacterium
ATATAATAATTACTCTTCCATACATGCATAAAGTCATTGTCATAAACCAGCCAAGGTGATGGTTCTATTTTTATAATATCTGCCCTGCTGTTCATGCTAAAAACACCAAAAGCAGCACTATCGCTTAACATTTTGTATACCTCAACATACAAAATTCCTTGTTCAGCATGTGAATATTCAGCAGCCGCAACATCGGAAAATCCATACTCCATGTACAAATCGGCACCTCCATTTATAAGAAAAAAGAGGTCGTCACCAGCATAAGACCGGGCATTCTGTTTTGTCCATCCTTCATGCCAGCCATCGCCAGGCAAAATATCTTCAGCTGTTTGGGCTGATATGACATTTATGGTAAAGGATAAAAGTACTGACAGTATTAATTTATTAATTATCATATCATAAAAATTATGGTGATTCATTATCAATTTTCAATTTCCAGGATATTAATTCTTTCCAAATCCATATGCCCCAATCCGGCCTCAAATCCTTTTTGTATAGTTAGGATATCCTCAACAAAGAACCCAACTTCATTAGCACAATAAACATCAATAGCAACCGGATCTTTGCCCGCCACAACTTTCATCGGGCTTATTAAATCGCCGGGACCAACAGGGCCATTGCTTGTAATGACGCTGCTTACATCAGA
The DNA here is from genome assembly GCA_964614525.1 of uncultured Bacteroidales bacterium. Classification (GTDB taxonomy): domain Bacteria; phylum Bacteroidota; class Bacteroidia; order Bacteroidales; family UBA7960; genus PWND01. Next base: position 647 of record CAZTPA010000026.1, read on the forward strand.
AATAATAAGATCGGGTTTTCTCAGCAAATTAAGATCTGCAATACTTTGAGCCAGAAAATCAGGATCATTTCTTGCCGGTCCATCAAGATGGAATTTCACATTAGCAGCCCTGGTATTCACACCCATAAGGTTTTTCATGGAATTAGTCAATATTGTAGTAGCATGATGTTTTGCAATTGGTATATTAATAAAAACATCAACCTCAAAAAACTCTTTAACAATTTCCAACTCCCATGAAATAGCTTTTGCCCCTTCAATTTCAGGAATTTTCACAAAATACTCTTCGTCAAATACTGCAGGAAATTTATTTGCATGAATCATTCGGGTACGGGAAATAATCTCCTCATACTCCTCTCCTAGCGGAGTTCTATGCCAATAAGCAGAATCTATAGGCTGTAAAAATACGATATCATCAGCTCCTGCATCAAAAGCCATTTTTACAACAGCAATAACAACTTCAGGGTCAACATAAGCACCTTTTTCATTAAAAGCAGAATTAACAAGAATTCCAAGGCTTTGTCCCTGCTGCACAAATCTCTCCATTCCACCAAGTTTTTCAACTGCAAGAATAGTATTTTCAAATGTATTCTCACCCTTAACTGCAGCTATGTCAGGTGCACGTCCCAATGAAAACAAGCTTAGCAGCATCAAAAAAACAAATAATGATCTTTTTTTCATGTGTTTAAGTATTGGTTAATAAATTCGGATGTTTGCTTTATTATTTATTACTTCTTTGCTTTTTTTAGTCTTAATTATAACTAAAACTAAAGCATCTAAAATTCAATTTCTAAACCGAAAAACAAAAACAAATATGAAGTTTTACTTTCTATGTTTTCTCACAAACTCATCCACTTCTGGTATTCCGCCTTGGTATACAAGATATCCGTTATATGGTTCACGCTTAGTAATCTCATCATTAATCGGAGTAAGCATAAGCTTTTTAACTTCATCGGGATCATGTGTTTGTCCCAGTACCCAACCTAATTTAATATATGCAACTTCGGGCAGCATATTCTCAGCCGGAACCACTCCCAGAGCCATTAATTCACGTCCTGTTTCATAAACAAACATTTGGGTGTATCCCCATAATGTTTGCACTGTCATATAAACTGCCACTCCTGCTTTACGCGCTCTGTCGAGTGCAGGGTAAAGAGGAATATTAACATGTCCCAGTCCTGTGCCGGCAATCACAATACCCTTATACCCATTTTCAATCAATGAATCAATCATATCAGGCATCATATTGGGATAATAATAAACAATTGCTACTTTTTCTTCAAAATATGGAAAAATTTTCGCTTTGCTTTTTTTACGTCTTTGATTATAATCCTCTTTCATATGAACAACACCATCGCGAGTAACTCTTGCCAAAGGAGTATCACCAATAGTTCTGAATGTACTTCTGTATGATGAGTGCATTTTTCTAACTCTTGTTCCCCTGTGAAGTAGTGCATAATCATCGGAAGTGGGACCAAACATACACACCATAACCTCGGCAATATCAGAATGCCCTGCGGTATAACATGCATGCATCAAATTTAGTGCAGCATCAGAAGACGGCCTGTCGGATGATCTTTGCGAACCAACCAAAACTATTGGAACCGGCGAGTCCTGTATCATAAATGTTAATGCTGCCGCTGTATGATGGAGAGTATCTGTTCCATGGCCAATAACAATACCGTCAACACCATTTTCAATTTCTTTACCTATTGCGATTGCAAGTTGTTTATACTGCTCCGGACCCATATTTTCGCTGAATACTGCAAAAACTTTCTCTGTTGTCAAATTACAAATGTCTGCCAATTCGGGTACAGCACCATAAAGTTCTCCCGGAGAAAAAGCAGGAATCACTGCACCTGTTCTGTAATCCAAACGAGATGCTATAGTACCGCCTGTACCTATCAGCTTTACTTTTGGCAATCCTTCGGTGTATGGAAACTCCTTTTCAGGAATTTTATAATTAGCTTTCTTATAACCGGTCTCTTCCATTTTTATTATTGTATCTATTGCTATGCCAACATTATATCCCGTTGGTATTTTAAGCACAATATGCTTACGGTCGTCATTTTCTGATCTGGGCAAAACAGTTCCCACAAAATTTCCCCTTGTGGTTTCTATTTTTGTCTGACCCCAAACTCTTACATTATACTTCTTTAAAACTTCAAGTGCTTTACCTTTATATCCCTGAAAAAAATCTTCTGTCATCTGTAATATTTTTTATTTGTTATTTTTAGATACAATTAAAAAACTTTCTGCTTTTTTATTATAAGCTTAAGCTTTTTCTACAATTTTTTTAAGCTCTTTTAATGGCACATTGCCAATAGCACTGTTTTTAACCTGGCCCATCAGCCATTTATCACGGGCATCTTTCTCTTTAGATTTTTTAATGCTGTCAAATTTCTTAATCAAAAACGGAATATTTGTGACAATATCATCCTTGCTAAGCTTTTTAAAATTAATACTGGTAAGCAAAGAATCGAAATCCATTTTAGGATATTGATATGCCACAGGCAGCAATTTTCTTATAATAGCAGCATCCATTTTTCTGTCAGTGATATTTTTCAGTAATTCGTAAATCTTTTCATAACTAAATTCCGCTGAAGCTTCATAATGGCCTTCCACAAATTTCATTCTATGGCCTAACAATGTACCGGCAAAAACCGGGTTTAGTCCAATATCCTTTACAATTCTTTTCAAGAGTGGAAAAAGATTATTTTTAAGAATGTAAGTATAGGTGTCTTCCGGGATATTCCACTTTTTCATTTGCTTATAAGCCTCAATAGTAACAATTGGAAGATTTTTCCCTAATTTATTAATATGAGAATTTTCCAAAGGAATAGGCGCAGAGTCGGTGTCAGGATACATGCGGTCGGCACCCGGCAAAACGCGTTCAAAAATAGTGGTACCATCCTCAAAAGATTTTCTGGTTTCGTTTGGCACACCTTCAAAAGCCATAAGGCATCGCTCTTCTATGCTCTCAAGAGCTGTTTTAATATCTTCAGCTTTTCCCCAAAACAAAATCTGTGCATCATTAGCTTTGCTTCCTAATTGTTTCTTCAAGCCTTCAAAGGTCTCTGCATTCACAATAGGATTTAATGCCTCTGAATGTGTCATATTTGGCTTTTCAATACATGCAATTACCTTCAGTCTGTCACTAATTTCATCTGCAAAAACATGTCCCGGTTGTGTAAAATGTGAAAGAATATTTTTAAAATCCGGAAGATTAACCGCATATAATTTCAATCTGTTTTTCTTTAATTCTTTTAAAGGTTTCTTTTTAAAATCAAAAGCAACCGGATCGAGCTTTACATGAGTCATTTTCCATTTCCGTATATTTTTAACTTTTTCATTAAGAAGCTTTTTAATATTAAGCAAAGCCCATTGCCTGAAAGCCTCATTATGTGTTAATTCCGGGATCCATTTAATATGTGCAACACCTTTTATTTCAACTCTTGTACCACCTTTGCAACTTACATTTACATCCTGGCGTGCGGCACCAATGCCGGTTCTGACTTTATCAGTGCTTCTGTTTAAAAACCTGATAACATCGCAGGCCTCAGCAACTTCATCAGGATTAACCATATCAGGATATGTAACCGTTTCAATAAGCGGCATACCCAACCTATCCGTTTTATAAATCCTTGTATGACCAATATCAGAAATCTCCCTGCACGAATCTTCTTCCAGGCTGAGCTGAATCAATCTTACTTTTTTGTTTTTAAGTTCAATTTCACCTTCAACGCCAATAATTGCAGTACGCTGAAAACCCGTTGGGATACTTCCGTCGAGATATTGTTTACGTGTAATATGGATTTCTCCCACAATATTTAGTTTTTTGAGAAGTGAAATTTCTATCGCTATATCAACGGCTTCACGATTCACAGGAAAAGGCGGCGTATCATCAACCTCGTAGGTGCATGTTGTTTTATTGTTAATTCGGTATACAATTTCTTTCCTGGTTTTAAACTCCATTAAAGCTGTTCCGTCGTATTCTCCCAATTCGCTCAAGGTTGGCCTCATATGTCTGATAACCTCAGCATCATATTCATCGTCTTTTTGATAAATACCGGCAGGGCAATGGCAAAAAAGCTTTTCTTTGGTTTTTAATTGCTGATGAACTTCTAAGCCTGACATAAAACCTATCCGATCATAATCTGCTTGCGTGGCGTTTTTCCTGTCAACATATCCAATAGCCTTAAGGGTGTTTTGATAATTATCCTGGCTTTCAAGTTTCTTTTTCATCCGGAAGTAAAAGATTAAATTTTTAAAATATTTCTTTCTTTTGTTTGTTATTGATAATTAGCTTAGTATACTTTCTGTTTTGGTATAAAAGATTTTTCTCTCTTTAAGATAGTTCATTATAAAGTGAAAAGAATTTTCATTAGAACCGATTAATTCAAGAGGAAATACGCCTTTTTCATTAAACTTATTTTCGACCAGGAGTTCGGCGCAGGCAGTAGCTGTAAAACCTGTAGTTCTGGCCATAGATGACAAAGATGTAACTGTTTCATATTCATCATAAAGATCATAAACTATTCTCTTTTTCTCACCTTCCTTAGACCCTTCAATAGTAACTCTCATCACAGTAAACTCGTGCTCATCAGGACTAAGTTCCCAGTTTTTAATAAGTACTTTACTGGTAAAGTCAATTGGTCTTATGGCAGTATCATCAATTACAACAGGAGTTTTGCTAAAAAACCCGGATTTCTCCAGAGCCTTTACCAATGAAATATGTCCGGGATACCTGAGCGTTTTTTCTTTCATATTAGGAATATTATCCAAAGTTGTCAAGAGTGATCTCAATCCGTCGGTAAAAAAAGCTTCAAGAGTACCTACTTTGTCAAAATCAATCATTTCGACATCGCTCATTGCGGGTTTAACAAGTACTTTGCCGTTTTCTTTATATCTTGCTGGCCTGGTATATTCTTCAATAACATCAATCGGAGAAAAGGGAGCTTTATAAAAAAAAGGATATTTTTTAGCTTTTGGCAAACCGCCAACAACATATTCAAAAGACTGAATTTTCATTTGTTTGTTATAATATCCCGCAATAAGGTTTGGCATTCCGGGTGCAACACCACAATCAACAATTGCTGTTACACCTTTTGATTCAGCAAGTGTTTTCAAATCCATAAAATCCTCAGGCATAAAGGAAATATCAACTACATTTTTTCCTGCTTCGATTACAGTTTGCAAAGTTTTATAGCCCATAAAACCAGGCACTGCAGATATTATAAAATCAAAATCTTCGATAATTTTCTTTAATGCAGTGCTATCTTTTAAATCACAATTAATGGTTTTAACCGGATAATTATCCGAAAGAGAAGCAAGAGATTCGCTATCAATATCCACAGAAGTAACTTTATGCTGTTTACATAAATCGACTGCTATGGCCTTACCTACCATGCCGGCACCTAGTACAACTATTTTTTTCATATCTGAAAAATTATTATTATTCAATTTGATTTGTCGAATTTAAGAAAATTGTTTTCATAATCTTAAAAAAATGCCAAATAAATAAACACAATAAAGTATAAAAATAATATTATTTCACTTTTGTAAATCGCAAAATAAATCCATCACTTTATTGGAATCTTAAATCACTTAAGGCAGCATTTTCGGATCTCGAAACCGGAACAGCATGAAGCTTTTGGTAAGTACACAGATTATTCCATCTATTAAAGAAAGCATTCCGGTTTGCTTGCTTTATGGTTAATTTATGCTGTTTAAAATCTTTTAGGAATGTTCTCTTTTTTCAACCACTGAGAAATGTAGAGTCATAAATCGGACAGGTTTGAGTGTGAACAAAATCCTGAATCACTCAACGCTATTTTCAATAAGATATCCTTTGGCTAATGTTTCTTTTCTATCGAAAATTTTTTCTCCCCTTGTACAAGGGTAAGTTTCTGATTATTTGTTGGATAAGTAATTAAAAAAGGCTTTCCCGGATCGAAAAGATTATAATCATCAGTAAAAATGGTTCTGTGCTCAAACTCACCCTTTGGAGAATATTTGGTTAGTATTAAGCTTTCATTTACATTTTCCAAATGATACCAAGAGCCATAACCCTCACCACTAATCCATTGAGCATTGCCAGGGATATCAGAATGTTTTTCAGGTTGAGGAAAAGTTTTGGATAACCAACTAAGGTCTTTCGCCCAGTTCCTGTAATTTGGCTGAATTACAACAATCTCGTCTCCATTATCACAAAGTTTAGGAATACTAATTCCTTTTCTGCCGGCTCTGACATTAGTTAAAGTAGTTGGAGTTGTGGGAACAAGCAATTTGAGCATCAAAAGATTGATTATTGGAGGTGACCCGGCTGCGATAACAGTGCTGACAAACCTCGAACAGTTGGTGCCATTAATTACAAACGGACCGTATGACATAAACTCTCTGGACTGCATATCAATAGCTTTTTGGTAGGCTTTATCAAAGTTAATCTCATACTGCGACGAGTACAACCTACCATCTCCATGATAGGAATACTTTGATTGCAATTCGCTAAGAATTTCACGAATATTTATTATCTCTTTACCATTAACACTGAAATGTGGTTTTGTTTTAACCTCCAGTTCAGGATCTGTTTGATCGCTACGAACCCTGCCGGTACCAAAAGGAGAGTGATACCTCCCAAAGTCGAAGTAATGACATTTTTCTCCGTTTTTTTCAACAAGAAGAACAGCTGCATGGCCTGCCTGATAGAAATAATCATTATTAAACCCAAGCAAACGCATAAGTTTATCGTACCAGGCATTAGCCTGTTTGCAATATGTTTCCGGCCAAGCCAGAGCAACTGCAATCCCATTATATTTTTTTTTACTGCTATCCATTCAATTCATCCTCCAAAGTTCTTGCTACCTCTAAAAAATTCTGAAAAAACTGCTCCACATCTTTTCTGTCCATTTCTCCATTAGAAATAACTAACCTAATAGTTAATACTTCATCAATGTATCCAAAATTTACAAGGCTCTTCCCGCTCTTACGCAATGTCTCGCGAACCTTAAGATTAAAATCGTTTAAATCTACTTTTTTTTGGGGGACATACCTAAAGCATATTGACACCGATTGTCTTGGAGCAAGAAGTTCCAACTGCGAAGTTTGCTTAACAATTTGCTCTGCATATTCGGCCATTTCAATCAAATTTTCAATCCGTTTTGCATAACCATTCTTCCCAAAATGTTTCCAGGCAAACCAAAGTTTCAGGGCATCCACACGGCGTCCGCATTGCAAAGATTTTTTTCCCAAATCTTTCTCAACGCCTTCCTCAATATCATGAAAAATATAATCAGCATTGATATTAGTGATATTATGCTGAAGTGTGTCTGCTCTTTTAACCAATATCACCGAACTAATTAAAGGGATATTCATTAGCTTATGAGCATCCCAAGTGAAAGAATCAGTATGTTCAATTCCCTTGAAAAATTTTTCTCTATACTTTGAACTAAGAATTAAAGATCCGCCCAAAGCTCCATCAGCATGAAACCAAACATTATGTCTTTTACAAACTTCGCCTATTTTATCCAGCGGATCAAAGGCCCCCAAAAGTGTTGTAGAACAGGTAGCACCCACAAAGAAAGGAGTTTCACCTCTTGCCTTACTTTTTGTTAATTCATTCTCCAACTCAGAGGGAATCATCCTGCCGCTACTGTCAGATTTAACTTTAATTAGAGCCTTTGCACCTATTCCCATCATATTGGCAGTATTCTCAAAAGAATAGTGTGACTGATCACTCACAAAGGCAGTAAGTCTATGATTTTTAGGAGTTCCTTCATATCGGCTTTCGGGGAAAAAATAATTTCGAGCAGAAAACATTGCAACAAGATTAGCATTACTGCCCCCGGTGACAAAAATACCGTCGCCATTTTCATATCCTGTATATGAATTCATTATGCGAATCAACTCCCGTTCAATTTCTATAGCAACAGGTGCAACTTCGTATGTATAAATTGAAGTATTGGAAGCCGAAGCTATTATATCACCCATGAATGCCGGCAAATTAAAGCCTGAATATAGCTGATTTAGAAATTGCTTATTACCAGTATTTACACATAGTTCGAAATATTTTTTGGCATAATCGTTCAAAGAACTAAAATCCTCACCTTCATCAGTAATTTCAAGGTTAATCCTTTGTTGAAGTTTCTGTGGATTCAAATAGTCAACAACTTTGCCATCATTAAAATCCTGCTTAGATATAAAATTCTCTATTATTCTGAAGAAATCATTAAGATTTGTATTGCTATTACTCATGAGTTGTATATTGCTAAATTATAATTATGTATGCTCGTTTTACTAACGGTTTTGTGATGCTTAAATAATGCTTCGGTTCTTTCCGCTTACTTCAACAATAATATCATAAAGATTTCGATCATTATGATGTAACATAATATGCGGAAGTGAACTGAACCTTAGCACTTTTACTAATCATTTGTTGCATTCGCATTAATCCTTACGGCCTAGGATTCCCTAAAATGCAATACCTATAGGCTATTTATCATAAGCAAAACGAGTGTGCAAATTTATTTTTTTGTATTTTAATATCAAAATTTCTTATATATTTTTGTGTTAAGATATTTACTATTTAAACATTCAGGCAATCAAATAATTTCGGGTTTTTGTCTTTAGCCGCCTGTTTCTAATAAGCAATGCGGAATTAATAATCATTTGTGGCATTATACTGAAAAAGATTAGCAATGAAATTGATAATCAGATTTAGAAACTACTAAATTTGATTATCAAAAGATTATTACAATTAATCATTTCAGAAAAATAGCATAATTAAGCTTCAATTGAATTCCAAATAGATTCTCTGTAATCCTCTATATTGTGTGGTTTGCAATCTGCGGCCTCGCTTACGTTTTCCGAGGTATAGATCATTTTACTTACAAAATCCGGAGCTCTTAGCACTCCTTCACCGGTGTTCAGTAAAACAGTTTCTCTATTTTTTATATTTCCGGCTTTCAGTGCCTCAAAAAATCCGGCAATGCACACTGCAGAGGCAGGACCTAGTAGAAGTTTTCTTTCATAAGCCACAAGTTTTCCGAAGTCCACAAGCTTATCTTCTTTCATTCGGAGGAAATTACCTCCGGAATCTTTAACAAGCTTTGCAATTAAAGGATAAGTAGCGGGATTTCCTGTAGCCAGAGTCGGAACAGTAGTGCAAGGATTTTCAATTATAGGATAATCGTTTTCAAAATCTTTGGGAAAGCCTTTTTTTGTAGCATTTTCCCATGCTTTTACCATTGGATCACATTTGTCGGGTTGCACCATCAAAAATCTGGGATTTTTTAATTCCGGGTAAACAGATTGTATTTCCCTTATCCCTTTATCAATTGCAATTGGCCCTGTTCCACCGCTAATAGCCTGAATATAAACATCCGGAATTTTATTCATTTGCCTAAGCCATTCAAAGACCATGGTTTTTTTAGCCTCAACTCTTATGGGATCGATATTTCCTGAAGAAATTAAAACATTGTGTTCTTTTGCATATTTTGCCGCAATTTCTTTGGCCTTAGCATAGTCTCCTTTTACTCTAAATACTTTTTGACCATAGGCACTTATAAAAGCTTCTGATGCCTCAAGAGCGTTGTCGGGGATAAATATTGAAGCATTTACTCCGGCAATTGCAAGATAGCGGGCATAGGAAGTAGCTGTGTTTCCTGTAGATGCAACAGTATATCTTTCTATTCCAAATTCCTTAAAAAGGCTTGCGGCAAGAGCTGCTGCTACATCTTTAAAGGTTCCGGTTCCTCCATTAAGATCATTACGATAAACAAAAACATCACATTCTATTCCATATTTGCTTTTAGCATATTCTTCAAGAAAGCTCCATTTCTCAATAGGAGTTGATCCTTCATTACAGGTAATAATATTATCTATGTTTTCTAGTGGCAGAAAATTAAAATATTGCCAAAAGTTTTCAGGGTTTCCTTTGATTATTTGCGGAAGCTCTTTGTAATCACTATTATACCAAACTTCTGAATGCTTGCTTTTACATTCGGGACAAATCTGATTTTGTTTGAACCAAATTCCAAAATCAGGGGTTATGTAATCACATTTACGGCATTTTAGGAAGTATTTTCTGTTCTTCATATTTTATTATTATAGATTTAAATGCATGACAAAAAAAGATGTAAATGTTCAGAGTCCAAAAACTTTTAAAAATAACACAGCTGCACGAATTATATTTATTTGAAAGATGATCTCTTTTTAATCATTAAACAATACTTTGTTACCTTTTTTTATTTTCGATTCTTTTCTTTTTACTGTAATCAAACAATCTGCAACGATTTCTGCGATATCCATAACTTTTGCCTTATTCCCGTGAATAAATGCTTTTTTACACATTGGACAGGATGTTGCAAGAATATCCGGTTTGTTCTCGGTTAGCTGTTTAAGGGCATTATCTCTAATAGCAATTTGTTGTTCAAGTTCAATTATTGCATTACTAAGACTACCTCCACAACATAGCGCATTTTCACGTTCTTCTGGCGTTTCAATAAGTACTCCTGTTTTCCTTATGATGTTCCTGGGTTCTTCATAAACACCTGAACCTCTGCCCAATTCGCAGGGATCGTGATAAACCACAGTATTGGCAGATTTATTTAATTTTATTTCATTTTTATCAATGAGTTGATTAATATACTGTGAATGATGGTATACAGGTATGTCTAAAGCGTATTCATCAGTAAAAGATTTATAACAAATAGGACAGGAAGTAACAATTGCTTTTGCTCCTGAGCTATTTATCATTCTAAGATTTTTACTTATTAAATCTTTTGATTGTTGGATAAATCCCTGTTGTCGCATTGGCCTGCCACAACAAACTCCGCTGTCTTCGTCCATAAACCAGAAATTTACTTCCGCTTGGTCAAAGATTTTTTTCATTGAATTGATAATTCCCGGTGTAAGTTTTGTCATGCACCCGGCAAAATAAATAATGTCAGCTTTATTTGTATTTTCATTTTTCTGAGCATATTCAAAATAATGCTTACCTGCTATTTCTTTTTTATTTCGCAATTGCTGTCGAATAACAGTTAGCTCAAGATTTACCGGACATGCTTCTGTGCATCTTCCACACATTAGACACATATTTGCAGTTTCATCTGAAAGCTTATTACTCCTGCTATCTCTTAGAAAATAGACTGATTGTACATCACTGATATTTGCTGCATAATCCAGCTGACAAGAGTCAATACACAAACCACACCTTGAGCATGAGTGAATCTGAATTTCGGTAAAACCCGAAAATTCCTCTCCTGCTTTGGCACCCCAATTTTTTAAAAAGATGTAAACTATTTCAGTGGGAATATGCATATACCTGGAGAATGGCAAACTTATAAAAAAGAGGAACAAGACAATGGAATATGCCCACCATAATGGTAACTCCATATTTTCTACGGGGAGAAAGGCAATTGCATTACCTGTTGTTCCGGTTAAGAAGTCTCCATGTCCATGAATTGCTGAGCTAGTTGATTCTGCAAAATACCTTAGCGGAAAAATAAGCCAAAGAGATGAAATAGCCAATCTATCGAAGAAACTATGATTTGTAGATTTCTTCATGCCCATTATTTTGGAGCGAATCCGTTTTATAAAAGCCAATACTACACCAGACAACACTATTAACAGCAAGAAATCCATAATAAATCCAAATGCCGAAGCCATAAAGTAATCATGAGATTCGGTTACAAAATATTTAAAAAATATTCCTAACCAAAACTCTTCTAATACAGTACCTGAATATACTGAGCTTTCTATTTTTCCTACAACAATCAAGAGAAACCAGCCAAAAGCAAGGCTCATGTGCATATATCCAAGTAATGGATTTTTTTTGTAGATATTATTATGAATAAGGCCTTCCTTAATCACCTCACCAACAGCATTGATAGTTTTTAGGCTAAAAATGTTCTTTTTTACAAAATATTCTTGTTTCCGGTCTAATGCCGTTATCCATTTGTAAAATTTAAAAAGAACAATACCTAGAAGTATAATAACTCCGATTAAAAAGGGTAATATAAAATGATTATAATGCATATTTACATTTTTTCAGTTTTAATAGTTTCCGGTTTGATATCGAGATTTTTATAATTCAGATCATCAAGTATTATTCTCATGTTGTATATAATTGCCCTTGTATTCACACCTCTTGGGCATACGAGTCTGCATTTCCCGCAAAGCATACATTTATCCAGTTCCTCCGATATTCCCTCGAAAATTCCTCTTCTGAACATCAAGTGGTTAAATCTGAAATTGAAATTTGTATGTTCCCCTGCTGAACAGGTGGCAGAGCATGCGCCACACATCAGACATCTCTTTGCTGAAGGTACTTTTTGAGTTAAAATACTATAAGCATTGCTGTTTGTTTTATCCAGATCTATAATTCTTGATTCTGCTATTTTAAATCCCCAATTCTTCATCTACTACCTGTTCTTAGTTAATATTGATTTTGTTCAGATATTCCAGACTTGCCAATGCTGCTGCTCTTCCATCTGCCATAGTTTCGGGTAATGTTAAAGGTCTTTTGCAAACTCCGGCTAAAAACATACCCTCATGCTTGGTTTTATTATCGTTAAGAAACAGTCCCAGACTTTTTGCGAAGCCGTATTCTCCTGCAATGTCAAGCTGTGAGGCAAGATTTGTTGTGCTATCAGAAGACTCTATTCCTATCATCAATACAAGCATATCAATAGTCATTTTAAGTGGAAGGCGACTCAATGTATCTTCCGCTTTGATTTGAATTCTATTGTCTATTGTTTGTGAGGCTTCAGATATTCTGCCACGAATATAATTTACATTATATTTTTCCTGAGACTTTCGGTATAACTCTTCATAAAACTGTCCTGACATTCTGATATCCATATAAAAACAAAAGACTTCTGATTCCGGTGACATTTCTTTTGCTTCTATAGCAAGCTTTACAGCATTGATACAACATACTCTTGAGCAATAATAATTTCCTACTTTTTCGTCGCGTGAACCCACACAATTAAGAAAAGCTATTCTTTTGGGCATTGTACCATCTGAATTTAGGATTTGTCCGTTCTTGCACATTTCCTCAAATTCTACAGAAGTAATAACTCCATTGTACATACCGTAACCGAGTTCTTCTTTATAAACAGGATCAAATAGTCTGAAGCCACTGGCAATAATTATGGCATCAGAAGACCAGGATTGCCCGCATTTACTTATAGCTGTCCAATGATTATCTTCTTTTTTTATAATTTCAATTTCAGTATTAAGGTAAACATCAATATTTTCGTGCTTTACCTTTGAATTAAATGAATCAATTATATCTGCTGAATCCTCAAAATTAGGAAATAGCTTATATGTATTTTTAATATGTCCACCGATTTTATTCTCCTTTTCTATCAGCTTAACTTTCACTGAGTTTTGAGCAAGTCTTGATGCAGCTTCAAGTCCTGCCGGTCCTCCACCAATTACTATTACAGTCTTTTGCTTCATAAATCCAATAATCCTTATTTAAGATTTTCCGGTTTTTGTGGTTCGCCAAGTTCTTTACCACTTTTCCCGATGTATTTATTCTGTGTGTTATATTCTATCCCGATTTTATCAAGGAGTGACTCAGCCTGCACCTGATGTAATTGCAATCCGGTTTCCCAGGGATCAAATCCCAATAAAATTCCTGCAAGCTCTTCATAAGTAAGTACAGGTATTCCTTTTTGCTCGGTATCGTATGTAATCCCTTCCATTTCTGCTATTGTATATTGCCATCTGTCCATAAACATAGTACATCCGGGGCAGTTTGTCAAAATAAAATCAGGTTGGTAGGGTTTCATAGATTCAAACTTCTTTTTAGAATTTGCAACAGAATATCCTCTATTAGCCATTACAAGATATTGTCTAAAACCAAATCCACAACAATGTCTTCGTTCAGGATAATCAACAACTTCGCCTCCCCATGCCTTTATCATATCAGTCAAAACCTGCGGAAATTCGGCAGATCCCATTACTTGTCTTGGGAAAATTTTGGAATAGTGGCAACCGATATGCTCAACCACCTTAAGAGGTTTTCCTGTATGCTTATTGATTAGCTGATATTTCATTTTTTCTTTAAGCTCGAATCTGAACTTACAAATAATGTCGGAGGGGTGAGCAATATTCTCCGGTATTTCAAATTCTCGTCCTGTTGCTTCTCTAAGAAACTCCCTTGTTTTTTCAAGCTCTTCAGGAAAATGATTCCATGTTTCAACAACTTCGTTAAGCAAGCCAAAAGATGTTACGCATGATGGTACAAAATGCTTATAAGCGTTTTCTGTCATCAGGGAAAAAAGCCTGGCAATAACTGTCATTGATGTTTCAAAAGGGACAACATCTGCATGATAGCCAATGCCGGTACAAGTATGTAAATTCTGATCATCTGTTACTTTTTTACCCAGAATTTCTCTAAGAATTCTTAGAAATGTGTTCTCAGAACCGGGAAAAAAAGATTGTCTTATACAACTTCTTTCATAATAAAAATCATCATCGGCAATTTCCTTCTGGTAATCTTTCCACAATACTTTTTCCATAACTATTTTTTACTATGATTATTTGAATTATCAGTATATACACTAAAGAAGTATTCTGAACTTGAATCAGAGTTATTTGTGTTTTTGCAAATTTGTCCGGCCCTTTTCTCAGAATGAATTTTTATCTTTTCAAAAAATTCAGTAGCACCTGTTACGTCAAAAATTTTTTTTATTTCCTCCAAATTTTTTTTCGAAATTGTTCTCAATGCACCCGGCCCATCCTTTTTATAGTTTCCACCAAGTTTGTCAACCACTTCTTCGGCATTCTTGTGATACCATTCCCATATTTTTCCTTGCTCAGGATGCAATTGAGGATCAACCATATCCAAATGAACACAATAGCCTGTTTCCAACATATTTAAACCTACAGTTTTGTATATAGCATATTGCTGACGGCCCTTTTCACTTTCGGTAAAAAGACCTGTTTCCTGGGAAAGCTTTCGCAAAGCAGAAATTAATAAAGCAGGTACATTTCCTCTCGGGCATCTGGCTTTACAAGACATACATTGTCCGCAATACCATATAAAATCAGTTTTTAAAAGCTCTTCTATTTTTTCATTATCTTTTGATAAAAGAATATTGCATATTTTTCTCGGATCATAATCGTAAAACTCCGCTGCCGGACAAATTGCAGTACAAACACCACAATTCATACAGGCATTCAACCCTTCCTTAAATCTCACATCACCGGATATTATTTTATAATAATCTTTCATACTTATACATTCATGTTTTTTTCAAAGTCTCATTTTGGAGATCACACTTCATTATAAGTTAATGGTTTTTTTGCAAAAAAATTATATTCTCATAGCATTTTAATCAAAAAATCCTTGTTTAGAAGCGTTTGTAAAAATTCCATTATCGAGACTTTCTTTATCTTCAAATTTATAAACAGGCAAAGTTTTGCCTTCTTTTATAATCATATTTTTTTAGTACTGCTCTGAATTACTGTCACTGCAAAGCACGCTTTTAACGTTTTTGTAATACTAAAATAAATTATTTCCATTAGCTTACAAAAGTACTATTTTCTTGCGAATACTATAATCTTGTAGAGTTTTTTAAGTTTGAATAAGCTCGGATAATAACGCAACACTAATGATAAAGCTATTAAAATAAGTTCATCCTAATATCAAATCTTTATTAAATAAAAAACAAAATAGCCACTTGATAATGAATGAATTTGGTTAATTTTGCATCAAATGAATTAAGTTAAGATTATTCTGAAAAATGTTAAACCAAAGCAATGCTAATGTATTCAATTACAGAAAAAATGTCATAATTGCTGTTATAGTAATAACGGCATTGGTATTTGTTTCTCAATTGTTTTACATTCAAATTATCGATCACAGTTATAAAGCATCAGCAAGCAGTAATGCCACAAGACATATTACCAAATATCCTGCACGTGGTTTAATATACGATCGAAATGGGAAACTGCTGGTATATAATGAACCTTTTTATGATCTTATGGTTGTTCCCGGCCAAATTGCAAACATCGACACCTTAGAATTTTGTGATTTATTGGGTATAGGTGTTGAAAGATTCATAGACAGGGTGAATAATGCCAAAAAATTTGCAACACATCTTCCATCGGTTTTTGAGAAACAACTTTCAAATGAAGAATATGCAGTTTTGAAAGAAAAGCTGTATAAATTTCCCGGATTTTTTGTTCAACCCAGAACCTTGAGAAGATATTCAATGCCCATAGCTGCCCACACTTTTGGTTACGTAGCTGAAGTAGGACCTGAATTAACTCGCAGCAGTGATTATTACAAAGCCAGGGATTATATTGGTGTAAGTGGAATAGAAAAACACTATGAGCAGCAATTAAGAGGTGAAAAAGGTATGAATATAATTACAGTGGATGTTCATGGCAGAGAAATGGGACCCTATCAAAATGGCAAATATGATATAAGCGCTAAAGCGGGAACAGACCTGTATGTATCTATTGATGCTGCTTTGCAAGAATATGGCGAAAAACTGATGAAAAATAAAAGAGGCAGTATCGTGGCAATAGAACCATCCAGTGGAGAGATATTGGCCCTTGTAACTTCTCCATCATACGATCCAAACCTTTTAGTTGGACGAACAAGGACTCCAAATTTCAGGATGCTGCAAAACGACACATTACGTCCACTTTTTAATAGAGCTTTAATGGCACAATATCCACCGGGATCTGTTTTTAAAACAGTGAATACATTAATTGGTTTGCAAGAAGGAGTCTTAACAAGAAACACAAAATATAATTGTCCGGGTTATTACAGTTCGGGCCCTATAATGATACGCTGCAGAAGCCATCCAAATCCTGTGGATGTTATTGGCAGTATTCAGCACAGTTGCAATACCGCATCAAGCATTATTTTCAGAAATATTCTGGAAAATTCAAAATACTCGAGTATTCAGGAAGCTTTTAATGCATGGAATGATTATGCAAGCAGTTTTGGTTTCGGAAAAGTTTTCAACAGTGACTTACCTTATGAACTGCCAGGACAACTAGCTACTTCAGAATACTTTAACAATCTTTATGGTGAAAGAGGCTGGAAAGCACTCACTGTTATTTCACTGGGTATCGGACAAGGAGAACTTGGCACAACACCGGTACAATTAGCAAATCTGGCTGCAACAATTGCCAATAAAGGCTTTTATTATACGCCACATATTGTAAAGGCAATAAAAGAAATAGATAATCTTAACCATGATTATTTAGATAAGAAAACTATAGATATTGATTCTGTGCATTTTAATACTATTACTGAAGCTATGCTTAAAGTAACAGAAGAAGGCACAGCGAGATTTGCGCAAATTGAGGACATTAGTATTGCAGGAAAAACAGGTACTGTACAAAATCCTCATGGTGAAAATCACTCAGTTTTTATTGCTTTTGCACCCGTTGAAAATCCTCAAATTGCTATTGCAGTAGTAATTGAAAATGCCGGATATGGCTCAACATGGGCAGCGCCAACAGCCAGCCTCATGATGGAAAAGTATTTAAAGGGCGAAGTAAACAGAAGCTGGTATGAGAATCGAATTATACAAGCTAATTTTCTAGACCCAAAACCAAAGGAACAATAATTATAAAAAATGAAACAACAGTTTTTTTACGATTTTAAAAATCTTGATAAAATTATCCTATTTGTTTTACTACTATTAGTTCTCTTAGGTTGGTTTAACATATATGCAGTTGGCTTTAAAGGTGAAGATCAATACTTACTGGATTTAAGTAAAAATCACGGCAAACAGTTTATCTGGATTTTAATAGCATTACTAATTGGATTTACTGCTCTTTTGCTGGATGTAAAATTGCTTATGACTTTTGCTAATCCAATATATGCAATATCTCTGATAGTATTAGTTGCTGTGCTGTTTTTTGGGACAGAAATAAACTCTTCAAAATCCTGGTTTCAAATTGGTGGGTTTAACATACAACCCTCTGAACTTGTAAAATTCTCTACCGCAATAGCAATAGGTAGATTTATAAGTAATAACAAACACAAACCCTTAACTTTTAAAATAAGAATAGTACCTTATATTATGTTGTTCATCCCCTTTGCTCTTATTATTCTGCAAAACGACATGGGAACCGCTTTGGTTTTTAGCGCTTTTATCCTTGTTTTATACAGAGAAGGTTATGTTTCAGGTACTGCAATGATTTTGTTTGCTTCTGCAATTTTCTTATTTGTACTTACATTAATCTTTAATGAATATTATATCATTGGGGGGCTGGCTGTGGTCACAATAATTACTGTTATCATTTTAAAAAACAGAAAAAAAGAAATTGTGATGTTTATCATTCTTTTCTTTATTTCCTCTATTTATGTTTACTCTGTTGATTATGCTTTTGATAATTTCTTACAGAAACATCAAAAAAACAGGATTGAAGTTCTTATAGATTCTTCAATTGACCCCCAAGGAGTGGGATACAACCTTACTCAATCAAAAATTGCTATTGGTTCAGGTGGTTTGTGGGGAAAAGGATATTTAAAAGGTACGCAAACAAAATTCGACTTTGTTCCTGAGCAAACCACAGATTTTATATTTTGCACTATTGGCGAGGAATGGGGTTTTGCGGGAAGTATTGTGGTTATCTCATTATATATTATTCTTCTAATAAGGCTAATAATTCTTGCAGAAAGGCAAAGGTCAGTCTTTAGCAGAATATTCGGATATAGTGTAGCCAGCTTATTATTCTTCCATTTTCTTGTAAACATAGGAATGACTCTTGGAATAATGCCTGTTATAGGTATCCCTTTGCCCTTTTTCAGTTATGGAGGTTCTTCATTAATAGCATTTACATTAATGATTTTTATTTTCCTTAAATTAGATGCAAGAAGATTAGATTTATTATAGTTTGTAAGCAAAAATAAGTAAATCAATAAATTTTAAACCACAAATCTCTACATATGAATATAGCAATATACGGCAGAAAGTTCTCCGGAGATTATTTCCCTCATATTCAGCAAATGATAACAGCCCTTGAAAAAAAGGTTAATTGTTTCTTTCTTTATGATAAGTTTTATGATTTCTTTTGCTCAGGTATTAAGTTTACAAAAGAAGTTAAAAAGTTTTCACATCATAATCATCTCAACAAAGATACTTTATGTATGCTTAGCATAGGAGGTGACGGAACTTTATTAGATACTTTATTACTTGTAAGAGATTCTGGCATTCCGGTTTTGGGAGTAAATACAGGTAAGCTAGGTTTTCTTTCTGCAGTGGCTGCAAATGAAATATCATATGCCTCTGATTGTTTAATTACCGGGAATTATACTCTCGACTCTCGATCAATTGTTCAAATAAAATCGCCAGAGAACTTATTCGGAGATTTTGCTTATGCCTTAAATGAACTAACCATAATGAAGAGAGACACAGCAAGCATGATAACAATAAGCGTAAGTGTAAATAATCAGTTTTTAAACACATACTGGGCTGATGGAATAATTGTTTCAACCCCCACAGGCAGTACAGGATATTCTCTTAGTTGCGGCGGACCTATTATATCTCCTGAGTCAAAAAACCTTGTTATAACACCTATTGCTTCTCATAATCTAACAGTACGACCTATTGTGATACCTGATAGTGCAGTTGTAAAACTAAAAGTTGAAGGAAAAATTCAGGACTATCTCCTTGTAATGGATTCCAGGTCTATAACTCTAAAAGACAGTAAAGAGATTATTCTTAGTCTGGCTCCATATACTTTTGATCTGGTTTGCCCGGGCGAAAAGGATTTTTATCAAACAATACGTAATAAACTTACATGGGGTTTAGATAAGAGAAACTAATAAAAGATAAACAGAAAAGATAAAACAAATTCACAAAAGATACATATTCGGCTAAAAAAATACAATTTATTTTAAAAAAATAATTATATTTGCCCGCATGCGATTATTTGTTTAAACAATTTAATTATAAAATTAAAGCAAATCTACTTTTCAGATGATACAAAAATTCCTTTTAGCTTTAATCTTTTGTGCTGTATTTTCAATTCCTGATTCATACTCCCAGCGCCAAGCATGGAAGAGAGAAAGAGATCATTTAGTCATAGGACTAGGAGCATCGGGATTTATGGGTGATTTAGGAGGTGCAGACAGAGAAGGTTCTCATGGCATCAAAGATTTTGATTTTCAATCCTCTAACATGGCATTTTTGCTGGGATATCGTTACTTTGTTTTTGAAAATGCAGCTGTAAGAACCAATTTATCTTTTGGATATGTTACGGGAAATGATAAATACACAGATGAACCATACAGAAGCAACAGAAATATACATTTCCGTTCTCCCCTTTGGGAACTGGCAGTTCAGGGTGAATACTATTTTGTAAGAGCATTCCAAATGGGTGCAAGATATAGAAGAGTAACCCGTGCAAGAGGTTGGTTTGGTTATAATTTCTCAGCATATGCCTTCGCAGGAATCGGTGCATTTTACTACAACCCTCAAGGAAATTTCGAAAGCGCAAACTATAACGGCACCATCCCTCAGGAAGATTTGCCAAGCGATGGTTGGTATAATCTTCGTCCATTAAAGACAGAAGGACAAAGCCATTTTTCAACAAGAGACAATTATTCACCGGTTTCAATAAGTGTGCCCTTTGGACTTGGTGTTCTTTTTGTAATAAACAGAGAATTATCTGTTGGCCTTGAATATGGATTTAGAAAAACATGGACGGACTATATTGATGATGTTAGCCTCACTTATGTTGATCCGGCAATCTTTAGCGAAATGTATGAAGGAAATCCCGAAAAAATTGCCTTGGCAGAATACTTCTCTAACCCAACAACAGGAGAGCTTGGAGATAATGTTACAGCTCCCGGTCAGCAAAGAGGCAATCCGCATAATTCAGATTCATATATGTTTACTTTGATAACTATTTATTACAATATGCCTCAACTCAGGCCTTCCCATGGCCTTCCCAGGTTTTAATATTATTGTAAGCTGAAAAATATTATAAACAATATTACGTTATACCTAAACTTCCTGCAATAATCAGGAAGTTTTTCATTATATGGATTAAAAAGTAATTCATTATTTGTTAATAAAGCTTTTAAATTAGCTAAATGAACAACATAATTAAAGTCTCTTTATTAATTATTTGTATTTCAGTTGCTCAACCCGGAAGTGCTCAAAGAAACGAAATTGGTGTTGCTTTTGGCGGCTCATACTACATGGGAGACTTAAACCCTTCACTTCATTTTGCAATGCCACGTTTAGCCGGAGGCGTAATATATAGAAGAAATTTCAACCCCCATATTTCTGCACGAATTAATGCTTTATATGCAAGTGTGCAAGCTGATGACGCTATTATCGGATATAATCCCGAACGTAATTTAAACTTTCGCTCTTCAATATATGAATTGTCAGTGCAAGCAGAAATCAATTTTTTACCTTTTATAACAGGCGAAAAAGATAATCCATCCAGTTTCTACCTATTTGGCGGTGGTGGTGGTTTTAGATATAATCCAAAAGCAAATTATAATGGGCAATGGGTTGAGCTTCAAAAAGTAGGAACTGAAAGCCAAAACACAGAAGAATACGCTGACAGATCTTATAGTCTTTATTCATATAATTTATTATTTGGCATTGGGATGAAGTTTATATTATCAGAAAGTATTACAGCAGGAATTGAGTGGGGAATGAGAAGGACGGGAACAGATTATTTGGATGATGTAAGTGCTAGTCATACAGATTCAAGCCTTATTTCAGGCACTACTGCAGGAGTTCAAAGAGGAAACCCTTATAATAATGATTGGTATTCTTTCGCAGGGATAATACTTACATACAGAATTAAAAATCCAAGTATTATTAAATGCCATGTTTATTAAATTATTAATAATAAATATATAGAAATGTCATTAATCTATTGATTAAATATTATCAGTTATATCATTACATAAAATAAAAATTCATAAACATATGAAGCTTTATTTTATTATTTAAAACATTTTATGAACTTTGTGCCTCTTTTTTATGCTATAAATTATTATCATGAGTCTGAAAGATAAAATAAATAAGAATAAACTACCAAAACATATTGCCCTTATTATGGATGGTAATGGAAGATGGGCGAAACAAAGAGGCAAGGAACGGGTATTTGGACATGAAAATGGCGTGCAGTCAGTACGCAACACGGTAGAAGCTGCAGGTGAACTGGGTGTTGAATATATTACTTTTTATGCTTTTTCTACTGAAAATTGGGAAAGACCAAAAAGCGAAGTTGACACATTAATGAATTTATTGGTTAAAGCCATACGCGCAGAAACTGATAATCTTAATAAAAATGGAGTAAAATTGCAAGCAATAGGTGATATTGCCAGTTTGCCCGAGAGTTGTCAAAAAGAATTACAGGAAGCGATTGTCTCAACATCTAACAACAAAAGACTTACTGCAATAATTGCACTAAGTTATAGTTCAAAATGGGAAATTATTGAAGCAACAAAAGAAATTGGAAGAAAAATTAAATCAGGACTATTAGCTCCTGAGGATATTGATCAAAATTTGTTTGCATCTCATCTGAATACAAAAAATTTCCCTGATCCTGATTTGCTTATAAGAACAAGTGGTGAGCAAAGAATAAGCAATTTTTTACTTTGGCAAATGGCATATACTGAATTATATTTTACGCCTGTATTATGGCCGGATTTTAACAAAGAAAATTTCTATGAAGCTATTATAGACTATCAAAGCAGAGAAAGACGTTTCGGAAAAACACAAGCAATTTAAGAATAGTCGTAATAGTACAATTATATATATTAATTTTGCAAAAAATACAAATCGAAAAATGAACTATAAATTTCTATTAATAGCCATCTCTTTTCTGGCAATTAGCATAAACACCCATAGCCAGGTATTAACAGGAGAACAGATAAAAATTGATTATAATAATCCAACAGAATATACTATAGGTGGAATATCTGTCAGCGGTGTTGAATACATTGAACACAATATTATTGTAATGGTTTCAGGACTGAATGTTGGCGACAAAATTCATGTTCCCGGTGAAAAAATAACTGAAGCAATAAGAAATTTATGGAAGCAAGACCTTTTTCAAAACATTTCTATTAACGTCACATCTATCCAGGATGATCAAATATTTCTTGATATTGAAATCCAGGAAAGGCCGAGATTAAGACGCTACGAGTTTTTAGGCGTTAAAAAGTCTGAAGGAGAAAAACTGGAGGAAGAACTAAATCTGGTTAGAGGAGATGTAATTACTGAAAATTTATTGGTAAGAGCTGAAAGTGCCATAAATGATTTTTTTATGGAAAAAGGCTTTCTGAAATCTTCTGTTGAGATAGTTCAAAAACAAGATTCAATCAGACAAAACAGTATGATACTGGAGTTTAATATTGACAAAGGCCCAAAAACCAGGATAAAAGATATAAATATTATTGGCAATGAGGTTTTGTCTGATTGGAAATTAAAATGGACAATGAAAGAAACCAGGGAAAGAAGCATTTGGTTTATTTTTTCTTCCTCAAAATTTAATGAAGATGAATTTGTAGAAGATAAACAAAAAATAATAGACAGATATAATGAAGTAGGAAAAAGAGATGCCACTATAGTTAAAGACTCTGTTTATTTTGTTAGCGAAAAAAGAATAGCAATAGATTTATATATTGATGAAGGTCCTACATATTACTTCAGAGATATTTCATGGGTTGGCAATACTGTTTATCCTCCTGAGGTTTTGTCCGAAGTTTTGGATATTAAAACAGGAGATATTTACAACCAGGAAAAACTTGATAAAAACCTATATATGAATACGGACGGAATGGACGTCAGTTCGCTTTATCTTGATAATGGCTACTTGTTTTTTAATCTTGATCCTGTTGAAGTTAAAGTAGAAAATGACAGCATTGACCTTGAAGTACGCATATATGAAGGAAAGCAAGCGACTATAAAGCGTGTTTCTATTAATGGAAACACAAAAACCAATGATCATGTTGTAATGCGTGAAATCAGGACAAGGCCGGGACAGCTATTTAGCCGCAGCGACATTATCAGAAGTCAGAGAGAGATACTTCAATTGGGTTATTTTGACCAGGAGACCATTAATGTAATTCCAAAGCCAAATCCTGATGATAACACAGTAGATATAGAGTATATAGTTGAAGAAACATCATCAGACCAAATTGAACTTTCCGGTGGATGGGGGGCTAACAGAATTATTGGAACTCTGGGTTTATCATTCAATAATTTTTCAACCCGACAATTATTTAATAAAGAAGCATGGAAACCTCTGCCGGGTGGTGACGGACAAAAACTTACACTTAGAGCTCAAACTTATGGTCGTGGTTATGTAAGCTACTCTGCATCATTTGTGGAGCCCTGGCTCGGTGGTAAAAAACCAAATTCTTTCAGTGTATCGCTTTATCAAACAACACACAGAAGAAATTATGCCTCAAGTCACCCTGATTATGGTTACTATTCTATAATTGGAGCTTCTATCGGATTGGCAAGAAGATTACAGGTACCCGATGATTACTTCTTCTTGCAACAAAATATTACGTATCAATATTATGACATTTATAATCCACCTTTAGCATTTATTTTTGACAAAGGAATATCAAACAATTTTAGCTATAAAGCAGTATTTGGAAGAAACTCTATTGATGCTCCATTATATCCCAGGTCAGGTTCTGAAATATCCCTGTCTTTGCAAGTTACCCCGCCATATTCATCTTTTGATAATAAAGACTATGCGAATGCAACAGATCAGGAAAGATACAAACTACTGGAATATCACAAATGGGGATTTAAATCAAATTGGTTTACTGCTTTGGCAGGAAATTTGGTATTATCTACCAGGATTCGTTTAGGTTATTTAGGTTATTATAATTCAGATATCGGCATTTCACCCTTTGAAAGATACTACTTAGGTGGAAATCCAATCTCAGGATGGGAAATTGACGGTAGAGAATACGTGCCTTTGCGCGGTTACAGCGATTATTCGCTAACACCAACGGATTCCAGAAATAATTATATTGGCGCTAATGTTTACAGCAAATACACTGCTGAGCTTAGATATCCGGTATCCTTGAATCCAATGGCAACAATATATGCTCTGGGGTTTATTGAGGCCGGAAATGCATGGTCAGGACTGGATAATTTCAATCCTTTCGATGTTAAAAGATCAGCCGGAGTTGGAGTTAGAGTATTTTTGCCAATGTTTGGACTTTTAGGGCTTGATTGGGGTTATGGATTTGATGAAATACCGGGCAAACCGGGAGATCACGGAAGTAATTTCCACTTCTCTATAGGTCAGTCTATTGAGTAATACAGTAGAAACTTATATTACTTATTTTTGAAACAAGTTTTAAAAACGAATCCAAATTAGAAAATAAATTAGTAATTAATTATACAGGAGGATATATTATGAAAAAAGTATTTTTAGCAGTTTTATTCCTTGGAATTTTTGCAACTTCCGCATTAGCTCAGAGATTTGCATATATTGACACAGAATATATAATGGACAATATTCCGGAATACCAAGCTGCTCAGCGAGAAATTGAAGAAATTTCTGTCAAATGGCAGGAAGAAATTGAAAAAAAATTCTCACAAATTGATGAAATGTACCGAGAATATCAAGCAGAAGCAGCTCTTTTACCTGAGGATATGAAAAGCCAACGTGAAAATCAAATCATTGAAAAAGAAAAAGAAGCAAAAGCATTACAAATGCAACGTTTTGGAAGAGATGGCGATTTGTTTAAAAAAAGAGAAGAGCTGATCAAACCTATTCAGGACAAGATTTATGAAGCAGTACAAGAAGTAGCTACCAAAGGTAATTATGCAGTAATATTTGACAAAGCTGATGGTGCAACTATGATTTTTACTGATGTTAGATACGACCTGAGTGATGACGTTTTGCAAAACATGGGTTATCGTCAATAAGCATTTTTTTATAATTGTAATTTAAAAAAAACCAACGAATTAGTTCGTTGGTTTTTTTTTACTATTTTTATCAAATAAATTATTTTGCTAACATATAAGTATGTCAATTAATTCATGAGAGTAAAAAATCTTAGAATAAAACATAAGCTCGCCCTTTCTTTTGGATTAATAACAATATTTATCCTTTTTTTAGGTATAACTGCATGGATAGGTTTTGGAATCTCACGCAAAAACTCCCAATCGTCTGCATTATTATCAGATATTGAAAATTCCATTTTTTTTGCAAGACTTGAAATAAAAAACTATATACAATCTCCTTCAGATTCTGTTTTTAGAATTTCAAAAAATCACATAAAAGATGCACTGACTCTCATCAGCATTTTTACAGAAGAGAAAGAAAAAAACAAAGAATTAGGGAATACTCTAACAGAGGCTGCGATTGATTTCATGAAGCATAGTAATCAGTACAAAGACTATAATAAATCAAAGGATAACTCACTGTCAGTTATGAAAACTGCTTCAGATAAAGCAATAGAAATTGCATTTGCTAAAGCAAGGGAAGGCATTGAATTAAACAACAGAGGATTTATAAATTTTTTATCATCGAAAATATCCGAAAAAGAATTTATCAATAATCCGAGCGAAAGCAATCTTGATAATTGGAGACTGTTTATTAATAATGCTATAAGAATAAACAGGGAAAGTAATATGGAGGAAGTTGCCGATGGCTTGCAGGAATATGCTAATCAATTTGAAGAATTTGCAGTTCTTACATTCCTGCAGGCAGATATTGTTAAGACACTTGAGAAAGTTGCTGATAATAGTCTGCATGTGACGAATACAGCACAAAAAAACATGCAACTCTTGTTGGATAAAAGATTAAGAACAAGCAATATAATTGTATTAAGTATTTTGATGATATGCATTTTCGTTTGTTTTTTGATTTTTCGTATTAATTTGGGATTCGTCAGACCTTTGAAAAGCACTACTAAAGTTTTGGAAAAGCTTGCAAAAGGTAATCTCAAAAGAATAAAAAAAATTGATGTGAATTCAAATGATGAAATTGGCAAAATGTCAAATGCTTTGAATTCATTAATAAACAGATTTGAAGAAACAACTGATTTTGCAATTAATATTGGTAAAAACAAACTCGACACAAAATTAAAAACTCATGGTGAAAATGACGAGCTTGGCAACTCTCTTATTCAGATGAGAGAAAGCTTAATTGCTGCTGAAAAAGAAAACAAGAAAAGACAGGAAGAGGAAAAAAATCGAAATTGGGTAAACAATGGCCTCGCTTTGTTTGCTGATATTCTAAGACAAAAGAATGACAATCTCCATGAATTAAGTTATAACATAATTAATAATCTTGTAAAATATCTAAATGCAAATCAAGGCGGTGTTTATTTAATCAACAGCGACGATAATGAAAAAGAGTTTTTGGAACAAATGGCTTGTTATGCATATGACAGAAGAAAGTACGATGAAAAACGTATTGAAATTGGAGAAAATCTAATTGGAACATGCTACCTTGAAAAAAAATCGAAATATCTTAAAGATATTCCAAATTCATATTTAAATATAACTTCCGGTCTCGGTGAAGCTAATCCTACAAATCTGTTTCTTGTTCCATTAATTGTAAATGACGAAATTATGGGTGTAATTGAGATTGCATCGTTTAATGAGTTTGAAGAGACTCATATTGAATTTATTGAAAATGTAGCGGAAGATATTGCAGGTACAATCTCTTCCGTAAAAATCAATTTAAGAACAGCTTATCTTCTGGAAAAATCCCAGCAACAAACTCAGGAGATGCGCCAAAAAGAGGAAGAAATGCAACAAACGATTGAAGAACTCACAGCCACTCAGGAAGAAATGAAAAGAAAAGAAAAAGAGTTTAAAAATCGAAAATCTGACTAACCTCTATCTTTAAACTCTTTATTATCTATATTTCTATATTTACTTTGAATAAATTTCCTTTTCTTTTAGTTCTGTAAATTCACCAAAGGATTTTAAACTTTCAACATCAAAACTCTTTTTATCACCAACAACACATATTACATAAGGTTTACCCTGCAAAGTATTTTTGTAAAAATCAACAATATTGTCCATGCTCAAGTTTTGATATTGTTCCAGCATAAATTTATTAGCATCATCTTCAAAACCTCTCATTTCCCATTGTTTTGAGTTGAGACTAATCCATCTGAAATTAGGCCGTGAAGTAATGGCAGTTTGAATTAATGACTCTCGAAGATTGTCCAGTCTTTCGGTTTTTGCCGGCATATCATTTAGTAACTCCAGGTAAATACTAACAGCATCTATCGTTTTATCAGCCTGAGTGCCTATAAATCCTGTTAATGTGGTTGGGTAATCGGCTTTGAGAGGCTTAGAATGTCTTGCTCCGGCAGAGTATGCCATTGAACGATATTCTCGGATTTCCTGGGTAACTAAACCTGAGAATCCTCCACCAAAATATTCATTAAATGCTTCGATAAGATATTCCTGAGAAGCATCATAATTATTACCATAAGTAAATATATATATCTGGCTCTGTAGTGCATTCTTTTTATTCACAAAGTAAACTTTATTCTTATCATAACTAACAAAATCAGGCATAACAGGGGAATTAGACTCTACAGGCTTTGTTGCTAAATCAGCAAATGGCATAAATAAATCTTGCACTTTATTTGCTACATTTTCGCTTGCTGAAACATGTATATCCAAAGGATAATCTAGTACTTTTGCAAACTCATTTTCAAGTTCCTCTACCTTCAATCGCTTTATTTCTTTTAATGACAATCTGTTTATAAAAGGGGATTTATTACCTTTCATGGCATACTCAAGCAGTGCTCTACCAACTCCGGCAGGGTCAGCATTTTCCACTTTGCGTCCTGTTTTTTCCTGGTTATAAAGTACTTTTACCTTACTCTTTTCAAACACAGGATTATTAATGAAATTAGTCATTATAGCCATAATTTCATCAAAATATTGCTCCAAACCTTTTACATTAATATTAACATAATTATCATCACTACTAACATCATAAGTACAACCCATCATTTGCAACTTTTCCCTAAGTTTGTTCATTGACAAATCAGAAGTACCTGCCATATTCATCATTTGAGAAGTATATTTTAACAAGGGGTGATCTTTTTCTCCTGTATAAAAACGCATATAAACAGAAAATACATCATTCAAAGGATTTGTTGTATAATACACTCTAGTCTGATCACTGAGCTTATAAGTTATAAAATCCTTTTCTTTATCAACGAATCTGTAATTTGGTTCAGATGCGGGAATATCTTCAAAAGATTTTGCAAAGGGAGACTTTTTACCTTTTACAGGCTCAATTGGATCATATCCCGGCTTTTCCAACTTCTCTTTCTTTGGGAAGCCCATTTTTGAATGCAAAACAAGATAATTATCACCAAAATATTTTTCAGCAACTTCAATAATATCCTCTTTGGTGATTATTTGCAATTCTTCATGATATCTAAGTGCCTCATTTATATCTTCATTTTGTGTAAAGGCGTTTGCAATAAAAACTCCTCTTGAGTAAACATTTTCTGTTTGAGAATAGAAATCAGCAGTCATATTGTTTTTCACAGCTATAAGCAATTCATCATCAAAATCTCCTTCTGCCAATCTTCGTACTTGCTTAAGCACGAGTTTTTCGGCTTTGGAAAGAGACTGAAACAAAAGCTTAGGCACAAATAAAAACATTGCATGCCCATAGTCATTATTTGTCATTAAAGGGAAAGCCATTGATGCCATAAGCTTATTGTCAAAAGTTAATTGATCCAAATAACCGGTCCCTGCGCTATTTGATAATAAACTCATTGCAACATTCAAGGCTGCTTCATCTTCATGTCCTTTCGGAACTGTTCTGAATCCTATCAAACCAACTTTCACCGGAGTGAGCCTGGCTTTTATTCTTTCCCGGCCATCAAATTCAGATTCCTTATATTCCGGATAATCAGGCACATCACCGGATTTAAGGCTGCCAAATTTCTTTTCAATAATTGGCATTACATCTTCTGTTTTAAAATCGCCGGCAAGCACCAATGCCATATTATTTGCAACATAGAATGTATTATAAAAATCATACATTCTATTTAAAGACGGTCTTTTTAAATGCTCAATAGATCCGAGTATTGTTTGTTGTCCATATGGATGCTGCTTATAAAAATTACTCATAAAGGTTTCCATTAAAGCAGTAGTAAAGTTGTCATTGTACATATTCTTTTCTTCATATACAACTTCCAATTCTGCCTGGAATGCTCTAAAAACCGGACTGGTAAATCGATGGCTGTATATTTCAGCCCAGCGCTCAAATTGATTTGGAGGAAATGTATTAAAATAAAATGTTATTTCTTCTCCGGTAAAAGCATTTATTCTCTGAGATCCTATTTTTCTCAGGAGGTTATCCATCTCATTCAAAATTGCAAATTCTCCTGCTTTAAGGGAGTTTTCATTAATTTCATTCTGAATGGCCTTCCTTTCGTCAGCATCTGTAGTCTGTCCAAGTTTTTCATACAAATCATATATCTTTTTCAAGTAGAGATTCTCCTGTTCAAAATCAACAGTCCCTAATTGGTCAGTTCCTTTAAACAACATATGTTCAAGATAGTGAGCTATTCCGGTTTGATCAGCGGGATCGTGCTTCCCTCCTGCTTTAATCACAACACCACCCATTATTTCAGTTTGAGTAGGGTCTTCATTAAGCAGAACGGTAAAACCATTATCTAAAACAAACTTTTGGACGTGAAAAAATTCATTGTCCGTACTTGTTTGGAATTTTTCGCTATTATTTGCAATAGCCGGGGCAATTGGCAGACAAAAAAGACAGCAAGATAAAATTGCAATAAATCTAGTTTTCATTTGTTTAAAATTTGTTATTAATAAATATCATAAAGTCTCGAATATTATATTATGAAACGAGCATTATTAATCAACATGCTCGTTTTATGCAATAAAGCAATTTGATTGCAATAACAGTAAAAGTATAATTAATAAAAAATTGAGGAAGTCTAATAATCATACTCCTTTTATAATTGGTCATAAAATTAAGCTAAACAATGGAGTTTTTTTATTAAAAAATGCTAATTTGTAATTATCTTCCAAGAAGTTTCTTTATTTCATTAAGTTTCATGAGAGCCTCAACCGGGGTAAGAGTATTTACATCAATTGCGAGAATATCTTCTTTAATCTGCAACAAAAGTGGATCATCCAGTTGAATAAAACTTAATTGATAATCATCAGATTTATCAATTGATTTTCCTTTTGAAGGTTTCGCTTTATCATCACCATGAGTTTCTTCAAGCATAGACAAAACGGCATTTGCCCTGTCAATAACAACAGAAGGCATACCTGCCATCTTAGCCACATGAATACCAAAGGAATGTTCGCTACCTCCGGGAACCAATTTTCTAAGAAAAATAATTTTATTCTGAATTTCTTTTACTGCAACATTATAATTTTTTATCCTTGGAAATGTAGCAGACATCTGATTAAGTTCATGATAATGAGTGGCAAAAAGCGTTTTTGCTTTAAACAAAGGATGTTCATGAAGGAATTCAGCAATTGACCATGCAATACTAATTCCATCGTATGTACTTGTACCACGTCCTATCTCATCAAGCAATATCAGGCTGCGGTTTGAAATATTATTGAGAATGCTTGCAGTTTCATTCATTTCAACCATAAAAGTAGATTCACCTGACGAAATATTATCAGAAGCACCAACTCTTGTAAATATTTTATCCACCAAACCGATAGAGGCAGATTTAGCGGGAACAAAGCTACCCATTTGCGCCATTAATACAATCAAAGCTGTTTGACGAAGCAAAGCCGATTTTCCTGACATATTTGGCCCGGTAATCATAATGATTTGCTGAGATTCATGATCAAGAGAAGTATCATTTGGAATATATTCTTCTCCCGGAGGAAGGTTTTGTTCAATCACCGGATGGCGCCCTTGCTTAATCTCAAGTTTATAAGAATCATTAATTTCCGGACGTGAATAATTATATTGCTTTGCAACATTGGCAAAACACAAGAGGCAGTCCAGCTTTCCAATTATTTGAGCATTTATTTGAATAGGTTCAATATAATCGGAAATTGCAATAACTAATTCTCTGTATAGTTCCTCTTCAAGCTTTTGTATTTTCTCTTCTGCACCGAGTATCTTCTCTTCATAAATCTTCAATTCTTCTGTAATATATCTTTCAGCGTTAACAAGAGTTTGCTTTCTGTCCCATTCCGGGGGAACTTTATCCTTATGTGTTTTTGTAACTTCAATAAAATAACCGAAAACATTATTATAAGAAATTTTCAAACTGGGAATTCCTGTTCTTTGAATTTCTCTTTTTTGAATTTCAAGAAGAAAATCCTTACCGGAAAAAGCAATCTTTCTCAATTCATCAAGCTCTTCTGACACTCCATTTGCAATCACATTACCTTTTGCCACAACCGCAGGAGGTTCGGGCATCATACTTTTCTCTATTCTTTCTCTTATATGATCACAAGGATTAATTTGATCAGCAAATTTTTTTAAGGTTTCTGTTTTAGATAACTTACATATTTCCTTTATAGGTATAACAGCATTAAGTGCTTTAGCAACATGGATTACTTCACGCGGATTTATTTTACCCACAGCCACTTTAGAAATCAGTCTTTCAAGATCACCTATCTGATGAATATTTTTCTCAAGAGATTTGGACATGTCCTGATCAGCCATCAATGCATCAACAACATCATAACGCTCATTAATGGTCGATTTCTCCTTTAAAGGCAAAACTATCCACCTCTTCAGTAATCTGCTTCCCATTGGCGAGATAGTATGGTCTAATACATCAATAAGAGTTGTGGCATTCTCATTATATGAATAAATCAGTTCAAGATTTCTGATAGTAAACTTATCCAACCATACAAATTTTGATTCATCAATGCGGGATAATCTTGTGATATGCTGTAATTGATCATGTCGGGTTTCTCCCAGATAATGCATAACCGCACCGGCAGCAATTATAGCACTATCCATTTCATGAACACCAAAACCTTTGTAAGAAGTAGTTCCAAAATGTTTCAACAATAAATCATCGGCAAATTCTCTTGTATAAATCCATTCATCCTGCGTGGTCATATAATACTTTCCGGGCAGTAACTCCCGGAAATCGAGGGCTTTGCTTTTTTGTATAATAACTTCACTGGGACGAAAGCTCTGCAGAAGTTTGTCAATATATTCATATTCACCCTGATCCAGCAAAAATTCACCTGTAGAAACATCAAGAAATGCAATACCTGAATTTTTACCATCAAGAAAAACAGATGCCAGAAAATTGTTCTCTTTATGATTAAGAACTTTGTCACTAAAAGCAATGCCCGGAGTAATAAGTTCGGTAACACCTCTTTTTACAATTTTCTTAGTCATTTTAGGATCTTCAAGCTGGTCGCAAATTGCAACTTTCTGACCGGCTTTTACAAGTTTAGGTAAATATGTATCCAGCGCGTGATGCGGGAAACCGGCAAGTTCAACGTAAGACGCAGAACCATTGGCACGGCGGGTTAAGACTATTCCAAGAATTTCTGCCGTTTTAATGGCATCTTCTCCAAATGTTTCATAAAAATCTCCAACTCTGAACAACAATAATGCACCGGGATATTTTCCTTTAATGCTATAATATTGCTTCATTAATGGAGTTTCTACTGCCTTTGAGCTTTTTGCC
This sequence comes from uncultured Bacteroidales bacterium, assembly GCA_964614525.1. Classification (GTDB taxonomy): domain Bacteria; phylum Bacteroidota; class Bacteroidia; order Bacteroidales; family UBA7960; genus PWND01. Next base: position 34,287 of record CAZTPA010000026.1, read on the forward strand.
ATCATATTAATATTTTAAAGGCAAAGATAAAGAATCAGTGGGATTTTGTTTTATCGCCATAAAAGAATTTTATTAACGATTTTGTTTTAATTTTTTATTACAATGATAATTATTGCAAAATAATACATCAAAGACAAATTATAAGGCATGCATAATCAGACAAATGAAACATCTAAAATAAAATTTCATTTAAAACTTTTTCATGCTTTGTTTGAAAATATTTTTCTATATAACAAATCATTATATGCTAAGCTCCGTCAGGCTTATAATATATTCAACTTACTTATATGTGTTTTCTTTAGAAATTTTTACATATTTAAAGCTTGTTTACATTACTTAAAGGATTAATTTTGTGCAAAATTTAAAATATTTACTCAAAATAATTCACTAACATATTTAAAAACAAAACATTATGTCTAAAAACAAGCAAAATGTGATAATTATCGGTGCTGCCGGTCGAGATTTTCACAACTTCAACACTTATTACAGGAAAAACGAAAACTATAATGTAGTAGCATTTACTGCTGCGCAAATTCCTGACATAGATGGCCGTAAGTATCCTGCTGAATTGGCCGGAGAGCTTTATCCTCAAGGCATTCCAATTTATGCACAAGATGAACTTGTAAAATTAATAAAAGATCTTGACGTTGATATTTGTGCATTTTCTTACAGTGATGTTTCTTATCAGCAAGTAATGGCTGTTGGATCAATAGTAAATGCTGCCGGTGCTGATTTTCTTCTAATTGGACCAAAAGAAACTATGGTAAAAAGTACTAAACCGGTTATTGCTGTTGGTGCTGTTCGTACGGGTTGTGGTAAAAGCCAGACTTCAAGAAGAGTAATTGAAGTTTTAATGGATCTTGGATTAAAGGTTGTTGCTATTCGTCACCCAATGCCTTATGGAGACTTAGTAGCTCAAAAAGTACAACGTTTTGCTACAATTGATGATTTGAAAAAACACAAATGTACTATTGAAGAAATGGAAGAATACGAGCCACATGTAGTACGTGGAAATGTTATTTATTCAGGTGTTGATTATGAAGCTATTGTTCGTGAAGCTGAAAAAGAAGCAGATATCATTCTTTGGGACGGTGGAAATAATGACTTCCCATTTTACAAGCCTGACCTTATGATTACAGTAGTTGACCCTCACAGACCAGGTCATGAATTAAACTATTATCCCGGAGAAACTACTCTTCGTTTGGCTGACATAGTTGTTATAAACAAAATGGATAGTTCAAGTCCTGAAAATATTCAAACAGTGCGCGAAAACATTGCAAAAGTTGCTCCAAATGCAAAAGTTATTGATGGTGCTTCTCCACTTTCAGTTGACAAACCTGAATTAATCAAAGGCAAGAGAGTTCTTGTTGTTGAGGATGGCCCAACATTAACTCACGGACATATGAAGATTGGTGCAGGTACAGTTGCTGCTCAAAAATATGGTGCTGCAGAATTTGTAGACCCAAGACCTTTTGTAGTAGGTAAACTTGCTGATACATTTAAAACTTATCCGAACATTGGAACATTGCTTCCTGCAATGGGTTATGGCGACCAACAAGTGGCTGACCTTGAAGCAACTATTAACAAAGTTGATTGTGATACAGTTGTTATTGCAACTCCTATTGATCTTTCAAGAATTGTTAATATTAAAAAGCCAACTGCAAAAGTTGAATACGAATTGCAAGAAATTGGAAAACCAAACCTTTGCGAATTGATAAGGGATTTTTTGAAAGAAAAAAACATTGCCACAAAAAGTAGCGGCAAATGTTGTTCATAATTTAAAGGGGCTTTCGCCCCTTTTTTTTTGTCTATTATTTTATATTTGCATGTAAAACAAACAAAAAAATCAATGAAAAACAAAAGCCTTGTTTCTATTAATGACTACAGCAAAGAAGAACAACTTCGAATTCTTGAGCTTGCAAAAGAATTTGAAAAAAACCCGGTGCAAACAATTTTGCAGAATCATGTTGTTGCTTCCTTGTTTTTTGAACCCTCAACGCGCACAAGATTAAGTTTTGAAAGTGCAGTGAACCGGCTCGGCGGTAAAATCGTCGGCTTTTCCGAAGCTTCAAATACCAGTGTTAAAAAAGGAGAATCTCTTCGCGATACTATTCTAACTATTGCTAATTACTCAGACTTAATTGTAATGAGGAACCCTATTGAGGGAAGTGCAAGATTTGCCTCTGAAATATCTCCTGTGCCAATTATTAATGCAGGTGACGGAGCAAATCAGCATCCAACACAAACATTGCTGGATTTATACAGCATTCTTAAAACCCAGAGAACACTGGATGATTTGCATGTTACTTTCGTAGGTGACCTTAAATACGGACGTACAGTACACTCTTTGGTTATTGCATTATGCAATTTTAATACAACTTTCCACTTAGTGTCTCCCATTGAACTTAAATTACCCAGCTCGGTAAAAATGTACATCAAGGAAAAAAATCTTGCATATCACCAATACACTGAACTGGAAGAAGCTATTCCCAGTAGTGACATATTGTATATGACAAGAATCCAAAAAGAAAGATTCAGCGATCCTTTGGAATATGAGAGAATCAGAAATTCTTACATTCTGCATAACAATATGCTAAACGACACAAAGGAAAACTTAAAAATTCTGCACCCCCTTCCAAGAGTTAATGAAATAAACATTAATGTTGATTCAAATCCAAAAGCCTATTATTTTGAACAAGCTCTGAATGGTGTTTATGTTCGCCAAGCACTTATGTCATTAATTTTAGGATTGCATTAATATTCTTTTTTAACCATAAAACAAAAACAATGAGCGAATCAATAAAGCAACTAAAAGTATCAGCAATAGAAAACGGAACTGTAATTGATCACATCCCTGCTGACGCGGTCTTTCAGGTTATAAGAATTTTAAAGCTTGAAAAATTTGAGAACATGGTCTTGTTTGGAACAAATCTGGAAAGTAAAAAGTACGGTAAAAAAGGAATAATAAAAGTCAGCAATAAGTATTTTGCGCCGGAAGATTTGAATAAGATTTCATTGGCAGCACCTCATGCTAATATTATTGAAATTCATGATTACAAGGTTACATCCAAAAAAGTTGTTGAAACTCCGGATATTGTAAAAGGCATAGTAAAATGTTTTAATCCCAATTGCGTCACAAATCACGAGCAGATTTCTGCAATTTTTGATGTGCTCGACAAAGAAGATATAAGGCTAAAGTGCCATTATTGCGAAAAGATAACGGTAAAGAATAATATTGTTTTCAAGTAGTGCTAATGAAATAAAGAGAATCACTATTGTCCGGCAGGAATGTTTTTAATATTGCAGGCTGATAAATGCTTGTTGAATTATTTTTCCTGCCTTAATGCGAAGCACCGTCATGCCGAACGTCAGTGAGGGATCTCGTTGAAACTTGGAAAGGTTTTGTAAAAGCATCACGCTCATCAACCAGATTTAGCTTCGCTGCTACTTCGTGGTCTCACATACGTT
>CAZTPA010000027.1:0-36903 GCA_964614525.1 uncultured Bacteroidales bacterium
ATATATTAAAATTCAACTTATTGCACTATTATTTGTTAATTTTGCGAATATTGAATTTTTATAATTAAATATATGAGACGTCTTCTTCAAAGCCTGCAAAGAAATATATCATTTATTTACAAAGTTTCTCTCTTTGTTATAAGTGTGTTACTAATAGTTTATTTGTTTCCCCGGCAGGCAAGTTTTAAATATGAGTTTTCACAGGGAAGGCCTTGGTTAGATGATGATTTGATTGCATCTTTTGATTTTGCAATTCAAAAATCAAAAGAGGAACTACAAAAAGAAGAGAAAGAGCTTTTATCGGATTTTTTGCCTTTCTTTTCATATAACAGAATGATATCTGAAAATGTAATGAAATCTGTAGATCTGGAATTTGAGCAGAAGTGGCAAAAAAAATATGGTGATAATGCTTCTGATTATTCCGGAAAGTTGTTAAACAAAAAACTGCTTATTGATTTATTTGATACAGTTTATAATAAGGGAATTATTTTTCTTGAAGAGGATTATAGAAATCAGTATGAAAAAGAAAATATTCGGCTACTAGATGGGCAGGTGGCGGAAGTTAGGGATATTGATGATTTTTTTGAGATGTCAGAAGCCTATAATTTCATGGTTGACAGCTTAGAAAAAGTACGAAATGCAGATGAAGAACTTTTGAAAGATATTATTGAGAATTCACTCGTCTATAATGTTTATTTCAATAAAGAATTTACGCAAAAAGCCAGAGAAGAAGCTGTCGAAAATATTTCACCTAACAAAGGAATGGTTCAGGAAGGAGAAAAGATAATATCTAAGGGTGAGTTGATAACAGCCGAAAAATTTCGTATTCTGGATTCATACCGATCTGAATATAACAGGCAGATTGGTGATTCTACCGGCAATGTATTGCTGATTCTCGGGCAGTTTATCCTGGTTAGTATTCCGATGATAGTTTTAAGTTTGTTCTTAATAACTTTTAGAAGAGATGTTTTTGCCAACAACCGTAAGATTATTCTTATAATTCTTACTGTAGTGATGATGGTTTTCTTTACCAGCCTGGTGTTGAAGTATGATATAAACTTGCTTTATATTGTACCGGTGTGTATTGTACCGATTTTAATGAGAGCATTTTTTGATAACAGATTGGCGCTATATGTGCATATTATAACAATTATTCTTATAGGTTTTCTTGTTCCGAGGAGTTTTGAATTTGTTTTTATACAGTTTATTGCCGGCATTATAGCTATTTTAAGCCTGGTAAGTTTAAGGAAAAGATCTCAGCTGTTTATTGCCATCGGCTGGATTATTTTTTCATATTCTATAGTATATTTTGGCTTAAATTTAGTTCAGGGTGTAAAACCTGCAGAAATGGATTTAATGGTTTATGCCCGCTTTGGAATTAGCGGTTTACTCACTCTTTTTGCTTATCCCTTGATATTTTTATTTGAAAGATTATTCAGATTGCCAACAGATTTTTCTCTTTTGGAATTGTCAGATATTAATTCTCCTTTACTCAGAGAACTGAGTTTGAAAGCACCGGGAACATTCCAGCATTCGCTACAGGTTGCTAACCTTGCAGAAGAAGCAATCTTTTCTATCGGCGGGAAAAGTATTTTAATAAGAACAGGCGCATTATACCATGATATCGGAAAAATGGATGCTCCTTTGTTTTTTACAGAAAATCAACATTCTGAATATAATCCTCATGATGAAATTTCTAATGAAGAAAGTGCGGAAATTATTGTGGGACATGTAATAAATGGTATCGAAAAAGCTCGAAAGCATAATATTCCGGAATATATTATAGACTTTATCAGAACTCATCATGGTAATACTAAGGTGAAATATTTTTATACTATGGAGGTGAATGCTAATCCGGATAAAGAAGTTGATGTTAAGAAATTTACATATAAAGGATCACGGCCTTTCAGTAAAGAAACAGCAGTGCTGATGATGGCAGATGCTGTTGAAGCTGCTTCTCGATCATTAAGCAATCCCGATGAAGATGCAATAAGCGAAATGGTTGAAAGTATTATTGATTCTCAAATTGAAGAAAGACAGTTTGAAGAGGCTAATATTACTTTTAAAGATATCAGGAAAATTAAGGAGATTTTTAAACAAAGACTACTGAATATTTTTCATGTGCGTATATCTTATCCAACATTGAATGATGCCTGATTATTGTATAATCCTGCTTTGCAGATAGTCACCCATTTCAGGACCAAGATTAAAAATCAGGTCTATTACAGATAGATTTTTTGCAAATTCATGTTTATGTCCAAAAACCTGGATGTATTCAGGAAAAGAAAGGTTGCCGGAAATTTTATTGCATTTCTTAGGTGTTATTGCATTTCTTAAATCAAGCTTTTTCTCCGGCCGGATTTCAAATTCTTTTGAATACTGTATGTTTTTTACTATTCCAAATTCATCCAAAATCTCTTTTAATATTTTCATATTCCAGTCAACAAGCAACTCTTCTTCATACTTTGTGAAAAAAGGCTGTAACAAATCCTTATAGTAAATGTAAAAAGGTGCTTTCTGATAAGCTGATTCAATTGCCCGCCAATGATTCAATTTCCATTTGGAATCCTTGTCGATAATGATATCGCCGGTTTTGGTTTTACTGCCATTAGGTTTTTTTACAGCTATGCTCAAATCAAGTAAGCCATTTGCTGTCATGATGGTACAGCGATTCCTGTATGTTTGTTTTGGATAGCTTTCATGAATCTCGATGAATACATTCTCACTGTTGAGCAAATATGCCAAATATCCGGCAGGAGGGAAGTAGGCGGTAGAAAGTAGTATGCTCTTGTAGTTTGCGGTATTCATTAAAACAAAACTTTTTATAACTTTTTTATAACAGGATTGCCGAATAATTGTTCTGTGTATTGATGACAGGTAAATACGAGAACCTGACGGGTTTTTGCAAATTCCTCCAGTATTTGTGCCATTTCTTTTGCTCTGTCGGCATCGAAATTAACAAAAACTTCATCAACAATTAATGGTAAGGCTTCGTTACTTTTTTCATATTCTTCTATAAAACCCAATCTCAAACTAATAAGCAATTGCTCTTTTGTTCCCCTGCTCAGCTCATCAATAGTTTTGGAGCTTTGCTTATTGTCATATATCCGCAAATCTTTATCACTGAGTGAGATGTTTATCCTTTCGTAACGGCCGTTTGATATTGTTTTGAAATATTCTCCCGCTGTTTTTATAACTGCAGGTTGCATTTTTTGTTCGTAAACTTCTTTGACTTGTGACAAAACATTTAATGCCAACTTGCCGGAGATATAATTATTTCGTTCAAAGCGCAAATTTTCTTTTAAATTTTCCAGCTTTGTCATCTCTTCACTTAATTCTGATTCTCCTGATATTATTGATATTTCTTTGTTTATCTCTCCAATGTTTTTATTCTTTTGAGATATAATGTCAGCCGTTTCTGAAATCGCATCATCCAGCTCAGATGCTCTCAGCTCAAGTTCATGTTTGTCATTGCTGCTCAGGTAATTGATTACTTCGTCGGTTTTATTTATTCCGGCAATTGTTTCAATTGTGTTTTTGTAATTCTCTATTCTCTCGTTTAGTTCCCTGACTTTTTCATTTTCAGTGTAAATTTTGTAAAAATCCTCACTATTTTCAACACCAACATTATTGAAAAGTGCCTTTTTTTCTGCATGCAGGCTTTCAATTTGAAGGTTTACAGCTGCCAGGCTTTTTTCGAGTTTGTCCAAATCGGAAACTAATACTTTCTCATTTTGCTGTTTTGCCACAGCCTCTTCAAATTCACTGATTATCTTGTTGGCAGCCATTTCCTTATTATCAGGAATTTTCTCGTCACTTATTATAGTCCATAATTTATTAATCTGCTCTTCGAATACTTCTATAATTGTACTTGATTGTTTTTCTATCCTTATAAAAATATTGTCACGCTGCTTGATTTTTTCCTGAATAGTTTTTATGTCTTTTAATAATTCCAGTGCAGCGTCGGGACTTATATTTTTATATAATAAGAGCTCTTTTTCAATATAATTACTACAATTTGATTTAATGTTTAGCTCTTTATCATCCAACAAGTTAATCTCATTTTTTATTTCATCGAGCTCGGAAATTACTTTTGTTTTAATCGCAAAAACCAAGGCAACAATTGAAGCCATTAAAAAGCCTATGCTCCAAACGGTATATGAATAATAAAAAGTGACAGGAACACCAATCATTAAAATTATTGATAAGGCATAAAGAATGGATTTTGAATCTATGTTTCTTTTTCGGGACAATAGTGTATTATACCTGATTTGCAATTCAGATTTTTTTGCTGATACTTCTTCAAGCTCCTTTTTGTAATCATTTAATACACTGCTGTGAATACTTCCGATTTCATAATCTCTTATCTCATCAATAGTGAGGTTGGAATTAATGTTTTTTATTGATTGCCGGATCTCTTTGTCAAGTTCGCTTAATTGCAATGAATCTTCTGTTTGATCAATTCTTGTTTTATTATAAAGACTTTTCTGATCTTTAATATAATTCACAGCATCTTTTGATTTCAGAAGCTCATCATTGTATGAAATATTATGAAGTTTTTCTTTTAACTGCTTAATACCTGTGCCCTCAATGTCATTATCCTGCAGATTGCTGAATTCATGTTGAAGTCTGCTTTCTTCGGCCTCAATCTTTTCCAGCTTATTTGCGCCGTCCACAGGCAGTTCTTTAAATTCAGGCAGTTTTTCCAGCTCTTTTTTTGCATTTATATAATGCACGAAACTATCATAACACTTCAGGTGCATATCTATAAAGCTTTTCTCATTTTCGGCTGTTTTGTGATTTTCCTTAATAGTTATCAGTTGCTGTTCCTGTAGTTTGCCTTCTTCAACAAGCTGATTGTACTTTGGGAGTAAAGCTTTTATTTCTTTTATTTTATTATTTTGTTCGCCAATCTCTTTTAGAATATTCGGGATAATCTGAACCCGCCCTTGTTTTTTGTAAATGCTGTTTGTTATATCTTCAATCTTACTTTCAACTTCACCCAGAGTAATATTACCAAGTCCCAAACCTACGCTGAAAATTTTATCTTCCATACCCGATTTGCTGAGGGATGAAATTCCGCTTAATTCATCAATTGTGAATGCATATACATTTTCAAATAATTCCTGAGATGCATTTCCGAGCAAATTAAACCATTGCGATTCATCATTAATAAGATTGCCTGAATATGTAAGAGATATTTTATCGGTAAAATCCCGTTCAAAAATGGCATATTCTCCGGAAGATAATTCAGCGCCAATTCGTCCGCTGTGCTTGCCGCCTTTTAAGGGCGCCATTCTTTTTTCTATTAACCTGGGATAACCAAAAAGGGTGTATCTGATAAATTTCAACAGTGTTGACTTCCCTGCTTCATTGTTTCCTTTTATAATATGAATTCCATTTCCCAAATTATCAATATTATAATCGGAGAAAATCCCAAATCCGTCAATATGTAAATTCTTAATTATCATTCTTATTCTTTTATTAATTGATCAAGCAATAACCATTTAGCTTTTTCTAATAATTCTTCTGTTTCATTGGCGGTAATTTCCACTGAATTATCATCATCACTCAATTCTTTTTTAACCTGTGATGGTAATTCATCCATTATCTCAGAAATATAACTTTCTGTAATTTCCGTTTTGTTTTTCAACTCTAAAAAAGTTCTGTATAATTCCGCAGTGAAGTCTGTGCCTTTTTCCAGTTGCTTAAGGTCAATGTCCGGCGAAGTTTGCAGATAAATACTGTCAATAAACACAAAAGGAGTATTATTTGCAAATCCGTCATTAATGCTTTGTTGAATGTTTTGGATTTCTCCTTTTGCAGACAGCTGTTTATGTAATCCTGTCCTTCCTTGAAGAGTTATTCGCAAGAGAAAATCGACATCCTGATTTACGGTTAAATCAGAGATAATGTTTTCAACAGCCCGGTTCAAAGAACCAATATCATTAATTCCTTCGATATTAACATTAGCTTCCTCGAAACGAATAGTTTGCAATTGTTTAAATTCCAGTTTTGGTTTGCTTCCACTTTCGAGCTCAACAAGATAGCAGCCTTTTTCTCCTGTTTCGCCAAAATCTCTTCCCTGTGGATTGCCGGGATAAACAATAGCCGGATGAGCATCTTTAATTACATTGTGTTTGTGGATATGTCCCAGTGCCCAATAATCAAAAGGCTTGTTTTTTATATCCTCCAGACTAAAAGGAGCATAAGGAATATGTTTACCTGCCTGTCCGACAGTACCATGCAACATTGCTATTGAAAATGGGGCATTCGGTTCCGTTGTTTCAAATCCTTTTGCAAGATTGGTACTTACTTCCTTTTTTAAATAGCTGATTCCGTATAAATCTGCAATAATTTTTCCGTTCTTTACAATGCTGTGTTTTTCAATTTCTTTACCGCCCAAACGCACCGCCGAGTCGGGTAAGTGTAATGTTGATAACCACGAATTTAAAGGATCGTGATTTCCACAGCTGAAATATACCGGTATATTGTTGTTATTTAGACGATTGAGAGCTTTTGCAAAATTCAGCTGGGCCGACAAGCTTTGTTGGTCACTGTTAAAAATGTCTCCTGCGATTAAAAGAAAGTCTGCGTTTTCCTTTATACATAGGTTTACAATATTATCAAGACTTTTTGTTGTGGCATTTTTTAGTCTGTTTGCCAATGTGTTATTTAGCTGTGATAATCCTTTAAAAGGCGTATCAATATGAAGATCTGAGCAATGTATGAAACGTATCTTGGCCATCTTTTTTTTATTTTCTTAGCTTGAATTTTCATTTTGGCTATATCTACGAATATAGATAATTTTTGTATAATGTGCTTTATTATAAATGTAATTTGTTTTGTGAATGGGAAATAGTCATTATGTGATGCGCTACAGGAAAACATTCTACGAAAAAAGCACAAAACATCGAGCACATCAAATAATGATTATACCATCACGCCGGTACCGGAAACTTCCGAAGGAACTTCCGACTTCTGGTTTGATGCTTTTTATCCGGAAGCTGGAAGCTCCCTCCAATAGAAAATCACAAAGCCTGAAGTTCTGAGAAAATTCCCTCCGGCTTTATGGTTAATTTAGAAAATGCAAACCACTTCTTACCAAGATCCTTCAAAGAAGCACCAAAATGAAATAACTCTTTGTCTATGATTAAAAAACGATCATGACTTTTTTCAAACCTAAAAACTTCTAATCCCTGGTGTTGCTCGTTGAATTTTCTAACAGCAAGTAGAAGTTTTTCCGTTACGTTTTTAGTGTAAATTTTTACTTTAACATCCTTTTTTTTATCAGAGAATAACTTAAGAGTGTTTTCATCTACATAGTTGTCAATAAGAATAATTCTTTGCTTGGCTTTTTTCATAATATCCGAAACGAATAAAAAAGCATCGAACACTTTACCTTCAAAAAAAACACCTTGTGCCGGTTCTTTCAATTTTAGTGCGCCAAAAATTTCTTCAAAATTTTTATCTGTCTTGATTTGGTATTCTATTTGTTTTCTTTCAAGATTATCTAATCGGTTAAAAACATCTTTATTTTTAAGAAGAAAATTGCGCATAGCTACAAAAGCCCTCATTATCTTAATGTTAACTTCGATTGCTTTCATGCTCCGCAAAACAGAAGATAACATCGCCACCCCTTGTTCAGTGAAAGCATAAGGTAAGTATTTTCTATGTTGACCTCTACTTTTGTTTAAGGTCACAAAATGTGATCTTAAAGATTCTTCATTAGTTAGCTGAAACATAAAATCCTCAGGAAAACGCTCAATGTTTCTTTTCACTGCTTGATTTAATATTCTTGTTTCCACATCATAAAGTTCAGCTAAATCAGAATCAAGCATAACTTGTTTTCCCCTTATATTGTGAATTTTGGTTTTGATTATTACCTCTATATTATTCATGATAAATCATATAAACACAATTAAAAATTATGCAAAGAAAATAAAAATAAAGATAAATGCAAAAATTAGTGTAAATAAATATTTTGGAAGTCTGCGCTCATACACCGGATTTAGCTACTCTGCTAATTCGTGATCTCACTTCGTACGAAATAACTAGTGGGGTTCAGGGTGACCGCCGGAACCGGAAGCTTCCATTTGCGCTAAGAACTTCCGGCTGTGAGTTTGGTACTTCTTCCCCGGAAGCTTCCAGTTCCGCTTGGCGCGGAAGCTGGAAGCTCCCTCCAATAGAAAATCACAAAGCCTGAAGTTCTGAGAAAATTCCCTCCGGCTTTATGGTTAATTTAGAAAATGCAAACCACTTCTTACCAAGATCCTTCAAAGAAGCACCAAAATGAAATAACTCTTTGTCTATGATTAAAAAACGATCATGACTTTTTTCAAACCTAAAAACTTCTAATCCCTGGTGTTGCTCGTTGAATTTTCTAACAGCAAGTAGAAGTTTTTCCGTTACGTTTTTAGTGTAAATTTTTACTTTAACATCCTTTTTTTTATCAGAGAATAACTTAAGAGTGTTTTCATCTACATAGTTGTCAATAAGAATAATTCTTTGCTTGGCTTTTTTCATAATATCCGAAACGAATAAAAAAGCATCGAACACTTTACCTTCAAAAAAGATTCCCTGGGCAGGAAATTCTTTTTTTTTCATAGCATCAAAGATTTTGTTAAAATTATCATCATAAACTAAAAACTTCTTGTCTATTTTTTGAAATTTTTCAAACACCTCAAAATTCTGAGATAAATAATGCCGCATTTCAACAAAAGCACGCATAATCCTGATATTAACCTCAACAGCTTTATCACTTCGCAAAATCCCTGAGAGCATTGCAACACCTTGCTCAGTAAAAGCGAAAGGTAAAAATCTTTTTTTACTCCAATTAATATTTGCGGTCGCATTTTGCGACCGCAAAATCTCAAAATCAAAATCACTTAATTGAAACATAAAATCTTCAGGGAAACGCTCAAGGTTTCTTTTAACTTGTTCATTCAATCTTTTAACATCAACACCATAAAGTTCAGCTAAATCAGAATCAAGCATAACTTGTTTTCCCCTTATATTGTGAATTTTGGTTTTGATTATTACCTCTATATTATTCATGATAAATCATATAAACACAATTAAAAATTATGCAAAGAAAATAAAAATAAAGATAAATGCAAAAATTAGTGTAAATAAATATTTTGGAAGTCTGCGCTCATACACCGGATTTAGCTACTCTGCTAATTCGTGATCTCACTTCGTACGAAATAACTAGTGGGGTTCAGGGTGACCGCCGGAACCGGAAGCTTCCGAAGGAACTTCCGGCTGTGGGTTTGGTACTTCTTACCCGGAAACTGGAAGTTCCTCACACTAGAACCGGAACCAATTGCATAAATACAATTTTATAAAACCCATGCATTAAATCTTATGATTATTTAAACTTCACTAATGCCATATCTTTTTTTTATTATTCTAAATATTCTTACAAATAAAATGAATACTATCATTAGCATACACACTGATAAAGATATCCATTTAATTGTATTTGCAGTTGAAGCAAGATATGCTAATGCATTAATTCTATGAGGGAGTAAATGAAGCATAGGTAATATGCTTGAGTTTTCCAAAAAGTCAGATATTAGTGGTATGATGGGTAAAATATTTAGTTTCAGTAATCTGCTTTTTGGTGTTAATATCTTTCTAAGATTAATACTTATGCCAAAACTTAGGAAAATGCTATAAACAATCGGATATAGGTAATCTGCTATGAGAATCATTTGAGTGTAAATTGTTTTCTCATAATCATTATATGAATTTAAAACCTCATAAGCAGTATCAGGCGAAAAAGCAAATAGAAGGTCAAGGATTTGTTTGTCATCTCCGATTTTTGTTTTGAAATAGGGAAATATAATAAAAAGCAGCATCAAAAATATTGCAAAGATGACAACTATATTGACTAGCCTTGATTGCTTATAAATAAACCGGGACAATTTATTTATCATTTTATATCATTTGATGTTATAATGCTTTAATTAATATAATCTGTAAAATTTCTCAATACATTAAAGGGATTTAGTTTATCATATCTTATTGTAAATGTGATTTTTTGCCAATAATTTTCATAAAGAGGACCTGCTGCTTTTTGAATATCTGTCGAAACCAAAATTGGCAGATAAACTGAGATTACATCTTTCACAACTTCAACTTCAAATCCTATAACATAAGGTGTCATTTTAGATCCGGGATATGCATTTGCTGCATTTTCGTAGGTTCCAATGTCTGCAAATAAATTCAGGGGAATATATGGAAGTTCTATTGTTGTGTTTAGTGCCACCAGCCAATCATTTGTTTGCCCGACGGCTGTGTTAAATCTAAAACCGCCATCATTCAAATATAATTGATTTCCCAAAAATGTCTTTGATCGTCCGGCTCTATCCAAATATACATTATCATAAAGATAGTCATGCCTTCCTGTATGACCTCCAAGCCTGAATCTATAATCTGTGAGTGTATGGTGTTCGGGAGAGATAAAAAAGTTACCGGCAAAAAGTCTGAAATGAATACTCTTTTTCTTTGCATTATAAATAAATGAATACTGAGCTTCCATCCAGGCTTTTAGCATATTATTATCCATTTGTATTGTTGAAGAGATGGAATAGCTGTTGAGAGTGTAATTTTTAGATTGATTATAAGACAATTCATAAATCCAAAATTCATGATATTTTTCAACAGATAATAAATCATCAGGAGGACTTATATAAGGCCTGTCTTTTTTAATGTATAAAGTTCTGAATTTCATGCTGTTTTTCAGTGCAGTGGAACTTGCACTTTTATTAAAATGAAGTTCAACAGATGGCTGAACTCTTACATAATGATTAATATCATCAAAATAAAATGAATTTATCCCATAGCTTTTTATTTCTACTCCGGCTCTGATCGAATGGAAATAATCTTTTTTTCTGTTGAAAAATGTTTTATACGCCCATGCCTGACCGGCCGGTTTGTCATTTTCTAGTCCAAACATAGGCATAAAGAACAGCTCTGTGGAGTTATACGGAATTACCTGATTATAAAAAGCGAAACCGGGCATAAAGCCGTTTATATTATTCCAACCCAAAACAGGTGATGCAAATATTTGAGTTTTTAAAGGGTTTTCGATACTTGCAAAATATTGTATCTCAGGTGGTTGTATGCGCGGAAGAAATTTTCTATTATAAATTGTGTTATTTCTTCTTTTGTAATGCAGGGTATAATAATTAGGATCTATTGTAAAATGAGTATAATCTCCTTCAGGAAATATTGCTTCAGCAGTATCATCAAAGCCTTCGAGCCATATAGTGTGCATAATTTTATTTTCTTTCATTGCAGAAACAGGAATGGGAGCTGCAATCCGGCCTTTGTTTTTTATTGATACGATATATTGATTCCCCGTATTTTTCAGGCTTTTTGCTTTATAATTAAGTTTTTTAGTGCTTCCAATAAGATCATCAAAAAACCATGAAAGATTTTTATTGCTTTCCTTCTCAAAAGTATTTTTCAAATCATCAGGGTAGGGGTGTTTAAACTTCCAATTTTCATAGAAAATCTTAATTATTCTGTCAAAGTTTTCTGTTCCCAGGTATTTTTCAAGATGTTTTATTGATGTGGCAGCTTTACTATATGCCATTGAAAAATAATTCATCATATCCAGTTCTTCACTGCTTAATGCGGGTGGTTTGTCAATATTCAAGCGAGCCAACGTATTTACATTTAATTCATTTTCTTTAGCATAAGGATAATGATTTATATTTAAATTATGTGCAAACCATGTGCCGGCTATTTCTCCAGCCAATTTTCTGTTTGGATGATATTTCTCAATATATCTGTTATCAAAATAGCTGGTAAATCCCTCATCAAGCCATGGATGCTCTCTTTCATTAAATGCGAGAATTCCGTAAAACCAATTATGAATTATTTCATGTGCCAATACTCTTTCAAGCTGAAAATCTGTTAGTTTTCCCCCAATAACTGTGAGTGCCGGATATTCCATATTTGCTCCCCCTGAGTTTTGAACCTGAACAGCCGAATAAGTTCGATAAGGATATTTTCCGATATTTTCCGACATAAATGAGATTGTTCTTTGTAGATATAATAAAGCATTTTCCCATAAATGGTCGTGTTTAGTAAAAAAAACATTAGTCACAATATAGCTGTCAGCATTTTCTAACTTTACAGAATCCTTAAGAATATAAAACCTTTTATCTGCAACCCATGCAAAGTCATGCGCATTTTTAAGTTGATAATTAATGCTTTTATTTTCTTTGGATGATACAGGGAATTCTTTCCTGTCGGGGAGGGATTGGCTAAATTTTATCATATGCCAGTGGTATGCCAGAGAGTCTATAAATTCCTTTTCTGATTCTGTCTTCAATTCTCCTGATGAGGCTACAATATAATTTTGCGGAAGTGTTATATTTACATCAAAATTTCCAAATTCTGAATAAAACTCTCCAATACTCAAATATGGTATGGGGTGCCATCCGTTTTTATCATAGACCGCCGGTTTAGGATACCACTGTGTAACATGATATGCTTGATTATTATGACCAAGACGTGAAAATGATGATTCCGGGAATTTCAATCTGAAAGGAGTACTAATGTAAACAGTGTCATTTGGCATGATAGGATTGAGAGGAAACAGTAATGCAATGTCAGGATTGTCATTATGATATTGCCAATTTACTCTGTTGTTATTGATTTTAAAATCCAGACTGTCAATAAATCCTCTTTCATCTTCATTAGAAAAATGGAAATCTGTCTTTCCCATTTTTAGTTGTTGTTCAGCAAATGCACTTTTGTTGCTGCTGTATGCATTTGGCCATAAATGCATATAAATAAACTCTAAAGTATCTTCACTATTATTAATGTATTCAGTTTCAATATGAGCTGTAAGCATGTGCCTGACATCATCAAGGCTAACATTAATTTTATGATTCACTTCTTGCTGAAAATATTTCTTTTCGGAAGCATTTAAAGATATTGATAATAAAAGCAATAATAGAAAGGAAAGATGTGCTTTTTTCATATAAAACAATAGTCTTAGCGTTAAGAAGGCTAAAGTTTTTCTAAAAATAATTGAGACATAAATACTTGCTGAAAAAATCATTAGCGTTGGCTTATATGCAAAAATAAGCATATAAGATTATTCTTCCAGCTTTTCATCCAGTATTTTTTCCAATTGATTGGTGCTTATTCCTTTATCTATTATAAGCCCATCTTTATCAATCAGAACATTATGCGGTATGCCTTCTACATTATATAAGCTAACAACCGGACTATTCCAAAATCGTAAATCGCTAACCTGTGTCCATGTGATATTATCTTCTTCAATACCTTGAAGCCATTCATCTAATTGGCGGTCTAGTGAGATGCCGTATATTTCGAAGCCCTTGCTTTCATATTCTTCATAAATACTTTTCAGTTCTTTATTGGTTTGTCTGCAAGGTGGACACCATGTTGCCCAGAAATCTATTAAAACAACTTTACCTCTTAGTGAAGACAGAGCAATAGGATTACTTTCAGGGTCATTCATGATAATTTCCGGTGCCTTTTTGCCAATAGCAAGCTGTTCTTCGGCTAATTTGCGCTGCATTGACCGTCTTTTAAAGTTGCTTATTTGTTTTTTTAAATCCAGGACATGCCTGTTTGAAGGGAATCTTGAAGAAAGGCTATTACTTAACTCATCAAAATATTCAAAATTATTTCTCATGGTCAGCAGCATCTTATCTCCCAAATATTGATTTAATGCAATTATAGAAGCCAGGGATTTCTTGTTTGCTTCAATAAAGGTTTTATTAAATTCCCGTTGTTTGTCAAAAATCTCAGTATAAGCAATATTAATTTCCTTTGTTATTTGGTCAAAGTCAGGAGAATATCTGCTTTCTCTGTATAATATTGCCAGAGAATCCATAAGTTTATAGCTATTTGCAAGTTGGCGGTTTAGATTAAGCATTAATTGGGAACCCTCTGAACCATTAATATTACATGTTTCCAGCAAGCTGTCTGCATTGCAATTCATGGTGATTTCTTCTCCCGGCTCAACTAATAATGTAACAGAATTTTCCCTGTTTATTTTTATGATGTAAAAACCTGCTTCCTCAATGTCTTTCTTAAATGCGAACTTTCCATCATTATCTGTATTGATACTATCAATAGGAATAAGATCTTGTGGAGTTAATTCTTCAATGCTGAAAGAAATGTTTTGAGCATTTTTAAGTTTTCCTTTTAAAAGGAAATGATTGTCTTTCTTTTCTTTTTTTGATTCGCAGCCAACAAATACAGCTGAAAGTAAGGCAAGAAATAAAACAAATTTTTGCATTTTATTTGTTTTTAAATTAGACTACAAAGATATCCTAAATTAAAGCATGGCTTTTATATTTAAGAATTTTTAACCCCGTGATTATAAATAAATAGGGTAGATTTTAAAATTATTTTTTTGATAATTTTCCAAACAAATAATAGAAGATGATTATAATGACAAATGTTGTGGCAGAACTTAATAATGTACGTCCAATCGTTTGCCAAAATTCAGCCAAGCTAAATACTTCCACAAAAAACAAAAAACCGTGATGAATAAATACTAGAATTAATGTATATGCAGCCATCCATCTTAAACCATTATTTTTTATTGTAGGAATGGATCCTTCTTCAAAATCTTTTTTTAAAGATATGAGATTAATCACAGCGGGTCGGAAAAAAGCCATAAAAACGCAAGCGGCAGCATGCATGCCCAAGGAATCCATAAACATGTCAATAGATAATCCCAGAACAAAAGCTGAAATTAGCAAAGCAGTTTTTGGCACATCGAAGGGCAGCAATAAAATAAATAATACATAGGCATATGGAGTAATATATCCACTGAAGTTTATTTGATTCAAAATTAATATTTGAAAAAAAACCACTAAAAAAAACCGGACTAATTGATTTAATAAAACAGTACCCATATTTACGCTTTTATTGAGGATTTTCAAATAAAACAGGATCTTCTACTTCTTTTAATTCTTCATAAAACAAGTTTTTCACGACATTGACATATTCAATTTTATTGAAATCAGTAAAAAGATCAACCTCTATTGTGTAGAAATTATCGCCTTTGTTTACTTCAAAATCTGAGACGGTGCCAATATTTATATTTTCCGGAAAAATATGTGAATAGCCGCTTGTTACGATAGTATCTCCAATATTTAATTTAACGTGAGGAGGTATGTGAGTTAAAGTAGCTTTTTTATAGTTATATCCTTCCCAAAAAAGCGTACCCAGATTTCTGTTTTTTTTATGTCTGACAGATACTTTCATGCCGGGATGCAGTAAACTCATTGCGGAACTAAAGTTGTCTGAAACATTAAGAACTATTCCTATCACACCATTATGAGTTATTATGCCCATATCAGGCTCAATTCCATGGTTGCTTCCTTTATTTAGCGTAATGTTGTTACTTCTGTTATAAACCGAATTACTAATAACCCTGGCATTGATATATGTATATTGTTTCTGATAGAGAGTGTCTTGAAAATGAAAAACGTGTCGATCATTAATGAGAAAAGAATTTCTGCTATAGTGTCTTAGAGCGGTATTCTCTTTCATTAATTGTTTATTTATTTTTTTAAGATGAAAGTAATCTATTGCACCGGAATAGGATTCATAAATATTTCCTGCTATAGTATTTGCGGAATTAACAAAAAATGTTCTATGATAAAAATGATTTTGAAAAATTAATATAAATGCAATAATTTCCAAAAGCAGAAAGATAAAAAAGAAGTACTGCTTCTGAATGAAGTTAATAATATTGCGCATATTTTAAAAGTTCAATTTATTATTTAATCAGGAATGGGAATTTATCAAAGTTTTTAAGTGCTATTCCTGTTCCTCTTGCTACTGCTCTAAGAGGGTCTTCTGCCAGGTGTACAGGCAATTTTGTTTTTAGTGCTATTCTTTTGTCAAAACCTCTGAGTAAAGCACCACCACCTGCAATGTATATGCCGGTTCTGTATATATCAGCTGCCAATTCAGGAGGTGTCATTTCCAGAGCGTTAAGAACAGCAGCTTCGATTTTTGTGATTGATTTATCGAGAGCCTGTGCTATTTCAGAATAGTTTACAATAATCTCTTTAGGAATACCGGTCATCATATCTCGGCCGTGAACAGCAATATCATCAGGAGGATTGTCAATTTCTGTCATTGCTGCCCCAACTTCGATTTTTATTCTTTCAGCAGATCGCTCACCAATTAGAATATTGTGTTGCTTTCTCATGTATTCTTCAATATCGCTATTAAAATCATCTCCGGCAATTCTAATGGATTTATTACAAACAATACCGCCTAGCGCAATAACAGCAATTTCGGATGTACCACCGCCAATATCAATAACAATATTTCCTGTAGGTTCGAGTACGTCAATTCCAATGCCAATAGCAGCAGCCATAGGTTCGTGTATTAGCCTTACTTCTTTAGCACCTGCTTGTTCGCAAGAGTCTCTCACTGCTCTTTCTTCAACTTCAGTAATACCTGATGGAATACAGATAACCATTTTTAATGATGGCGGAAATAATGGCTTTTTTGTGTCTGTTAATTTTATTAAGGCTCTTATCATAGCTTCTGCCGCTTGAAAGTCTGCAATAACGCCATCTCTGAGAGGTCTTAATGTTTTTATGTTTTCATGCGTTTTACCATGCATTAGCATAGCTTGTTTGCCAATTGCGATAACTTTATTTGTAGATCTTTCTATTGCAACAATCGAAGGCTCTTCAACTACAATTTTATCATTATGAATAATAATTGTGTTTGCTGTACCAAGGTCGATAGCAAGTTCTTTAGTTAAAAAAGAAAATAAACCCATAATGTGATATTAAATTTATTTGTTAATGTTTAAAATGTCTTGTTCCTGTAAATACCATTGATAAATTGTTGTTGTTACAATACTCAATAGACAGATTATCTTTTAGCGAACCACCTGGCTGAATAACAGACTTGATTCCTTCTTTGTCAGCAATTTCAACACAATCGGGAAATGGGAAAAAGGCATCTGAAGCCATAACAGCACCTTCCGTATTATGTCCGTGTTCTTTTGCTTTTGCTATTGCATGCATCAAAGCATCAACTCTTGATGTTTGTCCTGTTCCACTGCCTATTAATTGTTTGTCTTTAACCAATACGATAGCATTTGATTTTGTATGCTTTACCAGTTTGTTAGCAAAGAGCAGGTCTTCAATTTGTTTTGAATCAGGTTTTTGCTTTGTAATCATTTGCCACTGATCAGGAGGTGTCATTGTATCATCTCTTTTCTGACATAAAACTCCATTTAGTGCAGTTCTGAATAGTTTTGCCGGATAAGATGCTTTGTTCAATTGCAAAATAATTCTGTTTTTCTTACTGCATAGTATATTTAGTGCCTCTTTTTCAAAATCGGGAGCGATGATTACCTCAAAGAACAATTCATTAATTTGATACGCATTTTTTTCAGTAATGTTGCGGTTGGCAAATAGTATTCCACCAAAGGCTGAAACAGGATCTGATGCAAGTGCAGCCTCCCATGCTTCTTCTATTGTAGCCCTTGATGCCATTCCGCAAGCATTGCTATGCTTTATTATTGCAAAAGACGGCTCTGTAAACTCGCTCATTAAACTAAATGCTGCATCTATGTCCAGAATATTGTTGTATGATAGTTCTTTGCCATTTAACTGCTTAAAAATATCATCATAATTACCATAAAACTTGCCCCATTGGTGAGGATTTTCACCATATCTTAGTGTTTTTGAATTTAAAATACTGTGCTTAAATACATCAAACTCAGAGTCTTCATTGAAATATGAAAATATTGCTGTATCATAATGGGACGAAACATTAAAAGCAGCACCTGCAAAGTATTTTCTTTGCTCAATGCTTGTTTCGGCATTCTGCTTCTTAATTATTTCTGTAATTTCGTCAAAGTATTCCTGAGAGGGAACAATGCAACAATTTTTGTAATTTTTTGCTGCGGCACGTATTAATGATATCCCTCCAATATCTATTTTTTCAATAATTTCCTGATGTGCTGCATCACTCTTTAAAGTTTCTTCAAAAGGGTACAAATCCACAACCACAAGATCAAATTCAGGAATTTCAAATTCTTTTAACTGAGCCCTGTCTTCCTCTTTTTCAGATCTTGCAAGTATTCCTCCAAAAACTTTTGGATGTAAAGTCTTAACTCTTCCTCCGAAAATACTTGGATATCCTGTTAAATTTTCTATTGACTCAGCTTCTATTCCTAGCTTTTTAATGTAGTCTAAAGTTCCTCCGGTAGAATATATTGTTACACCATTTTTATGTAATTCTTCAATGAGATTTTTTGCCGGCTCTTTGTAAAATACTGATATTAAAGCGTTTTTGATTCTTTTGTTGCTTATTGCCTTGTCCATCATTGTTTTGTTAGAAGTTTTCAACACGCAAAAATACGTATTTTCAACTGCTTTTTACAAAAAACTAATTAATTTGTTTTTTTATCTCTATTGATAAAAAAAACTAAGTAAATTTGCCGCTTCAAAATTTTATAAAAACTTTAAAATTATTGCATTATGGCTTTTTTAACTAAAGAAAAAGTTTTTTCCAGAAGATGGTTTTTTTCATATTCACTTATCATTATTGGAGCTCTAATTTTGGCTTCCGGATTTGTGTTTTTTATAACTCCTTATAAAATCGTACCGGGTGGAGTGTATGGTATTGGAATTGTTTTAAATCATTTGATAGGAGTTCCTATTGGTATGACCGGCTTAGCTTTAAATATTCCTCTTACAATTATTGGAATTCGTATTCTTGGACCACGGTTTGGAGTTAAGACTGTTGTAGGTTTCGTGCTTACTTCTATTTTTATTGACGGACTTACCCTTTTATGGGGCATTACGCCGCTTGTTGAAGATAATGCCTTACTTTCTGCTATATTTGGTGCCGTTTTGATAGGTTTTGGATTAGGATTGATATTTAAGGCAAGGGCAACTTCAGGTGGCTCTGATATTGTCGCCATGATATTGGGTAAATATACACGTATGCCTATAGGCCAACTTCTTATTATTGTTGATTCTGTGATTGTACTATTTGGCTTGGTTGTTTTTAAAGATTGGAGTATTCCCTTATATTCATGGTTGGTAATTTATATTACCGGTAAAGTTATTGATGGAGTACTAGAGGGTGTCAGCTATGAAAAAACTGTTTTTATTATATCTGAAAAATATGAAGAGATAAGTCATAAAATATTACATGATTTGGAAAGAGGAGGAACTGTTCTTGCCGGCAAGGGAATGTACAACGGAGATGATAAAAAAGTTTTATTTGTAAATGTAACGCGCCGGGAATTGTCAATTTTGCAGGATTATATAAAACAAATTGATCCAAAAGCTTTCTTAACCGTAATAGAAGCATCAGAAATTCTGGGTGAAGGATTTCGCAGACTTGAAGAAAAAGAGATGTAAATTAAGCAGCTCTCAACTTACTTGTAAAAATATATGTCAGTGCTGATATTGACAGTATGATTGTTATCATACCCCAGTGAATGTCATTAAAGCTATATCCTAAATCAAGGAAAAAGCTATATATAACAGGTGCAATAGCGGTGCTTAAAACCATTGCAAAAGTGAATAAACTTCTTATTGCACCAAGGCTTTTTGTTCCGAATACTTCCGCAAAAAGTGCATTAGAAACCGGAGTATGGATACCTGCACTAATTCCTATAATTGCCCAAAATATAAATGGAGTAAGATTATGATTGGAAGTATTTAATATTAATATTCCTAATGATAAGGGAATTAGTACAAAAGGAAAAAGCTTACGTGCTGAAAACTTATCTATTAGAGGACCGGCCATTATTGAAAATACAATTGAGGAAATAGCATAAGAGGTTATGCCTGCAGCCATGAGTTCAATAGGCCAGGCTTTGTAATCAGCAATAAATGTTTGAAAAAAGAACAAGGCTGTCAGGGTAAAGCCCGTAATCATTACCATTGGTGCAAATAGATAAAAGTATTTGTTTTTAAGGACATCCGATTGTGAAAGAACAGCCTCATCCAATGGCCTTGGTTTGTAACTTACCTTTTTTTCCTCTGTTTCCTTTTCTCTTTTTATATCGAAACTTTCAACTACATTGTCTGCTTTAAATGTTCCCAAACTCCAAATAACAATAGACATTAAAACAATAAAAATAAAAGCCCCACTTATAAACATGGTTTCTCTCCAGCCTAATAAAGCGATGAGACTAACAATGCTAACAGGCAGAAGAGCTTCACCTAAAGGAAATCCCATATAAGCAATACTTAATGCTTTTCCCCTGGCTATATGAAAATATTTCCCCATTGTTGTCATTGCTATATGCCCGAGCATTCCCTGTCCAAAAAAGCGCAGCATGAAAATAGCAAAAAACAGCATTACCAAATTCATTGAAATTGCCGCCAATATAGCTGCCGCACTAATACCAAGAACTACTACAATCGAAAACTTTTTCAAACTTACTTTGTCAATATATTTGCCGCCAAATATTATTAGTAATGCACTGAGTAAGGTGGCTGCAGAGTATAAAGCACTATAATATGATCGGCTTATTTCAAAGGTGTCTAAAAAGGAAGGTATGTATAAAGACAATAAAAATGTTTGCCCGAAATTGCTAAAAAATACCATTATAAGACCAAATATCAGGATCTTATAGTTTGAAATAAATAATTTATAATAATTCATTGATTAGCTAATGTTAATATTAAAACCGCATTTTAATAATTGCAAAATTATAAATGTTTCAGTATACTTGTTATATTATCTTGTTTATAACTTCAACACAGAAAGCCAATAAACGCTGAAAATTTGAGAATGTTAACATAAAAAACGATAAATTTTGTTTGAAGGCTGTGTATTCTTAAAATTGCTTTTAAGTATTTGCTAACTTTGATGAGTAATTTTTCAATTTATTAGCACAAATGAATTATTAATTCTTATTAAAAATCAAAAAACTTCAAAGTGATGAATAATTATTTAAAAAAAATTTCCTTATTAGTCTTGGTCCTGTTTTCTTTTCATCAGCTTGATGCAAAAGAAGATATGCGTCTTATGCGTTTTCCTGATATAAACGGAGATCAGCTTGTGTTTGTATATGCCGGCAGTATATGGAAAGCAGATGCCAAAGGTGGTGAGGCACAAAAATTAACTTCCCATGAGGGAATTGAGCTTTTTCCTAAAATTTCGCCTGATGGCAAATGGATTGCATTTTCTGCTGAGTATAGCGGAAACAGGCAGGTATATGTTATGCCTTCCGAAGGAGGAACTCCCAAACAGCTTACCTATTATAATGATGTTGGTGTAATGCCTCCAAGAGGCGGTTTTGATAATGTGGTTTTGGGTTGGAGTCCTGACAGTAAAAAAATCCTGTTTCGTGGAAACCGCACTCCATATGGAGAGCGTATGGGGAAATATTTTTTAATAAGTATTGACGGTGGTTTAGAGGAACCCCTGCCTATACCTCACGGAGGATTCGGCGTATTTTCTCCCGATGGGAAAAAGATGGCTTTTGCTTACGTTGATAGAGAATTCAGAACATGGAAAAGGTATAAAGGAGGAAGAGCTTCGGATATATGGATCTATGATTTTGAAAATGAAGAATCTGAAAAGATAACTGACTTTAAAGGGACAGACCAAATTCCGGTTTGGCATGATGATAAGATTTATTTTGCCAGTGACCGTGGCCTTAGACTTAATATTTATAGTTATGATGTTAATACAAAAGAGATCAAACAGCTTACTTTCCATGAAAATTTTGATGTGATGTGGCCAAGCGGCAGCAATGGTAATTTAACATATGAATGCGGTGGATATCTTTATAATCTTAATTTGCATACAGAGAAAACTGAAAAGATAAGAGTTGATATAAATTATGATTTTGCAAATACTCTTCCATATTTCAAAAATGTTAAAAAGGATATACACAGTTTTGCAATCTCACCTTCCGGGAAAAGAGTTTTGTTTGATGCAAGGGGAGATATTTACTCTGTACCTGCAAAAGACGGTACAATTAGAAATTTAACGAAAACTCAGGGAGTTAGAGAGCTATATCCACAGTGGTCTCCTGATGGAAAGTGGATCGCTTATTATTCTGATCTAAGTGGTGAATATGAAGTTTATATTGTTGAAAATAAACCTGATGCAAAAGCAATACAGCTTACTTCAGGTTCCAAGGGTTGGAAATATTCTCCTGAATGGTCACCAGATAGCAAATATCTTGCTTTTTTTGACAGGACATTTAATTTGCAATTGCTTGATGTTCAAACTAAAAAACTTACAATAATTGACAAAGGCTTTTCAGGCGAAATTCTTGATTACAGCTTCTCTCCTGATTCGCATTGGATAACTTACAGTCAGAATAATACAAATGGACAGAGTTCAATCTGGGTTTATAATATTAGTAATTCTGAAAAATTTCAGATGACGGATGATGTTTTTAACGACAGAAATCCTGTGTTTTCTAAAGATGGTGAGTATATCTTTTTTGCATCTAACAGAGATTTTAATCTGACTTTCTCTGATTTTGAATTTAACTATTTATATAACCGTGCAACACGAATATACGCTCTTCCATTAACAGACAAGAGCCCAAGATTATTCGAACCCAAAGAAGATGAGGAAAAGACAGAAAAAGCTAATGATAATAGCAGTAGTGATGAAAATAATGTTGTAAACATTGAAATTCAAGAAGAGGGCTCAAATAACAGAATTGTTGCATTTCCTCTTTCTTCAGGAAGATATTGGAATTTGCAGCCTGTGAAAAATGGCCTTGTTTACTTCTCTGATAATGGAATGAATCTATATAAAATAAAAGAACAAGAATCGGAGTTAATAATGTCAGGAATATCTAATGGAATTGTTTCTCATGATGGTAGCACTTTTGTTTATTCTGTTAAAGATAACTACGGTGTTGCGAGTTTAGGTGCCGGTCAGGATGCTGATAAAAATATTGTGAATCTTGATGATTTAACAATGAAAATCGAACCACGAAAAGAATGGGAGCAGATATTCATCGATAGTTGGCGCATTTATCGTGACTTCTTCTATGTGGCTAATATCCATAATGTTGATTGGGACGAATTTTATGAAAGATTCTCCGGATTATTACCATATTTAAATCATCGTTTTGATTTAGATTATATTCTTAGTGAAATGGTTGCAGAAACTAATACCGGACATGCTTATATAGATTATGGAGATTTCAAGAGAGTAGAAAGAATAGAAACCGGACTTTTGGGTGCTGATCTTACACCTGATCATAAAAACAACAGATTTGTAATCAGCAAAATTTACGAAGGTGAAAATTGGAATCCTGATAGAATTTCGCCATTAACCGTTCAGGGTGTGGATATTAAAGAAGGAGATTATCTTATTAGTATTGAAGGTAATGATATAACAACTAAAGATAATCCATACAAATTTTTGGAGAATACAGTTGGTAAAGCGGTTAGAATAACCGTAAATAGTAAGCCTTCGGCTAAGGACTCCAGAACTTATGTTGTTCATCCGATTAAGAGCGAGTTGGAATTGTTTTATCTGGATTGGATTAATACACGCCGTGCAATTGTTGATAAGTTGTCGGATGGAAAAATAGGTTATATGCATGTGCCAAATACCGCATATGAAGGTAATCGCGAATTGCATAGGGGTATGTATGCTTATCATGATAAGGAAGCATTAATAATAGATGAACGCTTTAATGGTGGTGGTTTTATTCCTGATAGAATGATTGATTTTCTTGACAGAAAAACGCTTGCATTGTGGCACAGGGCTGGTTCGGAGCCTATGAGAACACCTGCTGTTGCCCATGATGGACCCAAAGCAATGTTAATAAATCAATATGCTGCATCCGGCGGGGATGCCTTACCTTACTTTTTTAGAAAACTCGATCTGGGGCCAATAATTGGAACACGAACATGGGGAGGCTTGGTTGGAATGACACGTAATGCAGGACTTGTCGATGGCGGTTATATCGGAGTGCCAAGGTTTGGAATTTATAATCAAGAAGGGGAGTGGATAATTGAAGGAATTGGAATTTATCCTGATATTGAAGTTGTTGATTATCCTCATAAAGTGGCTAAAGGGGAGGACCCATCATTGGAAAAAGCTATTGAAGTTTTACTTAAGGAACTTGAAGAAAATCCTCCTGTTAAATGGAAATCACCAGTAGATCCGGATAGGTCTAAATGGATTGAAGTAGAAATAGAGTAAAATAATTAATTAGAAATAAAAAATACAATGCATTTGGACTTGTCCATAATGCATTGTATTTTTTTTGCTTAATTTATTTGCGCGGACTAAATGGTCTTCCACTTAATATTGGATTGTACATCATGTCGAAAGTACCTCCGCTTGAGATATGGTCTTCAGCTTTTTCCGGCTCTGCTTCAATATCAACAACATTTCCCTCGCTGTCAACTACTTCTCCTTCCTTATTAACAGACACAATTCCTGTTGGTGTGGTTCCAACTCCTTCTTCATCATATGGTCTGCTGGTAATTACTTTGCCTGCAGGAATAATTTTGTTGTGTTCATCTTTTACATTGCCGTCAGAGCGGAATGTAAAGGGAACCTGATCATTCAAACCGCCAAAAACATCTTTCCCCAAATTGTATGTTTGGTCAAGAACAATTTTCCTGTATTGGAAAATATTGTTTTTCATTGTATTAAAGGTAGGATAGAAAATATTTCCTTTTATGTAATGCTTTTCATCTGTTTCATCATAATAGAGATAAGCTGCATTTTCCACATAATGTCGCATAATTTTTTGTGCTTCCAGCAATCTGGATTTTCTGTCAATTTCTCCATAATACTTTTTAGCCTCATCATCAAATATCGATTTTAGAGAATGTTGAAGCTCAAGTTCTTCTGTAAGATTGTTTTTCTCGGCATAAATAATCAGTTCATCTTTTATTTCTTTTGGCATTACCCCATAAAGGTCGGCTCCAACAACAGTATATAAGAAATATCCAAACTCTCCCATGCCGGAGTTTTCATATCTGTAATCTTGCAATTTTGTAAAAATTGTACTATCAGGGTCATATTTACCATAATCCATTTCTTTCCACCCCAATTCTCCCGGCAGCTTTCTTTGAAAAGACCATATTGCATCAACAGTGTTTCCCACATTTCCGTGGCATCCAACACATTGTGCCAGTTCTTCTGTAGTTTGTGGGCGTAGATTTCCTTTTCTATCTTCAATGTAGCCTGCAACTATCCATCCTCTTCCATTATCAACCCATCCCTGATTTTCTTTGCCTATAAAAGTTTCATACACTTCTTCCTCTTCTTCCTCTTCCTCGTCATCACCAAGGTCGGCAAGATCAACATCTTTCCATTTATACATATATCTGATTTCTTTTACTCTTTTTGATCTTGTTCCGGGAAAAGAATAGTCTTTTCCTGAATTCCCAACAACAGCCTCCGATTCCATTCCTGCACTGCCGTCGGCTTTCAGATCAACATAGTGGAGTGGATGGGCAAATTCTGTATTAAGCGGATAAAAACCTTTTTTTACTTCAATATGTGAAGCATCTCCATAATAATATTTTTGCTCAGGATCTTGATTTTTGATGTTATTTTCTAGAAGATTCAAATTTCTCTTATAAGTAAGAATATCTAATTCTCCGTCATTCATCATAAATTCTTCCGGAAGTCTTATATATACACCGGAAACACTACCTGTAAGAGGTGTGAATATTGCGTATGGGAAAAAATTAATGGCTCGCCAACCTGTAAACTGGTCATCTTTATTTTTCACAAAACCATCATTATCAATATATCCATGCGTGCCATTATCTGTTGGATTTTCAGCATTATATGGAAATAAATCATCAGGATTTAAAGAAGGGAAAAGTATCCAGTTTTTATTTTCCGTGTCTTTATTTAACCAATTACTATTACCGTTGGATCTTGCTTTGTAAAAAGCCTTACGCCAATTATCTTTTCTAATATAATTGACTTCATTGAAATTTGGTAATGAAATTCCTTCCGATCTGAGCCTTTTTTCAATCTCCTGTGGAAATAAAATATTTCTCCACAAAATCCTATTCAAATTAGCCGTAGGAAAAGAATATAGAATTTGATCTTCTCCAATAGGAAAGTTATTGCCATGTTCAATAGCGGCCAAGTAATCTGTATGGCAATATTTACAAGCATTTTGTGTTCCATAACCTGTTTCTATCCAGCACTGGGGTGGAATTGCAGGATCTTCATTATAGCTTGGTTTGTAGTTTGCACCGCTTAATTGTTTGAAATTTTCGGGAGCTATTCCTTCAAGAAAATTTTTTGCACTAATTAATTCCGGGTTTAATCCCTTGTCAGACAATCCTCCCAATTCAGTATTGTTAATTGTCACGGTCCTTTCACACATGATTAAAACAAAAGCAACAGAAGTGATTATAAGAATGATAAGCTTTGGAGAGACTTTCAGTTGTTTCCTTTTCATGATTCAAGTTTTTAATGAATATATGGAGAATCATTACCAAAGATAAACAGAATTCTTTGAATCATAATTAGATTACGAAACAGATTTCAAGATGAATAAGTATTAATTATTACTTTCATTCTCTTCAATTACCTGTAAAAGATAATCTCTGATTTCCATTTGTGTGTATGAATAATCCATTGCTGATAATCCATCATTGTCTCTAGTGTCAATGTTTGCTCCATTGGAAACTAGAATTTTCACCATATCCATATTTCCTTCAACAACAGCTTTTATCAATGGAGTTGTTCCTTTTTTATTAGTTGTATTGACATTTGCTCCCAAATCAATAAGCTCATCATGCGTCGGAATTCGGTTTCTGTATGGGAAGGCCATTAATGCAGTATTGCCTTCATTGTCTTTCATCTCAAGATCTGCATTATATTCAACAAGCATTCGTACCATCTCAATGTTTTTTCCGTTTTCAACAGCACTCATTAGTGGAGTTATCCCATCATTATCCTTTATATTAACTTTTGCGCCTGCATCAAGTAATACTCTTGCTGTTGAAGTATTTCCGGCTGTGACGGCAATCATTAAAGCTGTTGCTCCATTATTTGCTTTAAGTTCAAGATTAGCATCATTCTTAATTAAGAATCTTAGTATTCTGTTATTTCTTTGAATGGCACATTCCATAAGAGGAGTGAAGCCAATATGATTTTGAATGTTTATGTTGGCTCCTTTATTTATAAGCAAAACGGCTATTTTGTACCTATTATGTTCTGCAGTTGCAATTAATGGAATATATTGAGCATTACCTCCGCCATTGGGATTGTCCCCTCGTGCTAAAAACCTTCTTGCTTTGCGATAATTATCATCCACTACTGCATGATATAGCCTCGATTGAGCACTTACAGTGCTTATTAGTAGCAATTTAATAAAGAACAGTAATATTAGTGTTTTGTAAAAAACCGGAGATACTTTTGAAATCATCTTGCTTATGTTTGTGTTGAAAAATAACGAAAAAATTAATTCAATATTTTTCCAAATTTACAAAAAGTATTCCTATTATTAACAGCCTATTGTAATAATCATGAATAGAAATATCCTGTACTCATGCTTAATCATTTTGAGATTTGTTTTTTACATATAAAGAAAAGTCTAATATATTTTTTTATTTTTACAAAAACATTAAAGGATGCGGCAGTTTTTTTTGATTAAATTAGTTTCATATCAATTATTCAATTTTGTCAGTTTGGTAAAAAGAGCCTTTAATAAAAAAAAATAATATGCAATATAATCCATTTACACTTTCCTTTCATAAAAAATTAGAATCAGAATATCAGGATAATTTCTATGAAGAATCTGTAAGTGCATTTCGTATTGCCTTTTTACTGGCAATTTTAATGTATGTCCTTTTTGGTTATGTTGAATCATTGTATAAGCATGAATATGAGCAGGTTTTTAATATTTTGCACTTTGGAATTATTATACCTTTTCTTTGCTTAATATTTTTATTATCCTATTTAAAGATTTTTAAAAAAACATGGCAAATAGTTGTTCTTATTGGGTTTATTTTTGCCGCACTTTCCAAAATAGTTATGATAGTGTTAATCCCTGATAATTGGGTTTATTATACAGGTTTAATGCTGATTTATTCTGCTGGTTTTTTTGTTTTTAAACTGAGATTTATTTATGCAACAATTGCAGGTTGGATTGTTTTTATTGCCTTCAATGTTGGTGTGATATTTTTGGCGGAAGTTGATATTAGAACAATTATTACTTATAACTTTTTCTATTTGGCTGTTATTATGTTTGGAATGTTTGCTGCATATAATATAGAACTTTATAATAGGAAAAGCTTCTATCTTACCTCACAACTCGACGCTAAAGAGGCTGAAAAACTACGAGAGCAAGTTGAAATGGCAAAGAAATCTGTTGAGTTTAAGCAAAATTTCCTTGCAAATATGAGTCACGAAATCAGAACTCCTCTTACCGGATTGATGGGTATGATAGAATTATTGGGTAAAACAAATCTCGACAATGTTCAGAATGATTATATAAACACATTAAAGCATTCTACAGAAAATTTACATGAAATTATTAATCAGGTTTTGGATTATTCCAAAATAGAAGCCGGGAAATTAAAGCTAAATATAAAAGTATTCCAATTTCAATCTCTTCTTATAAATGCGAAAAAACTTTTTGGAAGTATTTGTGATAAAGATATTGATTTTAAAATGCATGTTTCTAAGGATGTTCCTGTTTTTATAAAAGCAGATAAAAGCAGAATAATGCAGGTGATAAACAATCTTATATCCAACGCTGTAAAGTTTACAAACAAAGGAACAATCAGGCTGGACGTTGAACATGTATCTACAAATATTAATACAAAAGAAGCTGTAATAAAAATTATTGTTAGCGACACCGGATACGGCATAAGGCCTGAAAAACAAGATCAGCTTTTTGTTCCCTTTTCGCAAATTGATGAGCTTGACACCAGGGATTATGATGGAACAGGATTGGGGCTTTCTATTTGCAAAGAACTTGTTTCTCTTCATGGTGGTGAAATTGGTTTTGAAAGTGAATACAAAGTAGGAAGTAAATTTTGGTTTACATTTAAAGCCGGTATTGCTGACTGGGATGATGTTCCTTCTCTTATTAATACAGATGAATCGTTTAATTCTACGAAGAGCTTAAGAATATTATTAGCAGAGGATAAGCCAATCAACCAAAAGGTTATAAACCTGCTTCTCGAATCTATGGGACATAAGGTGACAATTGCAAAAAACGGAAAAGAAGCTGTTGATATGTTTAAACCCGGAGAGTTTGATCTTATACTGATGGATGTGCAAATGCCCGTTATGGATGGTATTGCGGCAACACAGACATTAAAGGGAGAACATGTAGAACTTCCACCGATTGTCGGTCTGAGTGCAAATGCATTTGAAGGTGATTCGGAAAAATATAAAAATCTTGGCATGGACGAATATATTACCAAACCTTTTAAAAGTGAGGATTTCACCTATGTTGTTAATAAATTTTTCTAAACCAATAAAATATTATATTACTTAAACTTGTCTGTTGCGTTTTTCCCTTAAACTTTAAAAATTATGACTGAGCATATAAAAGAGCTTATGCCTTCACGACCTGATCCTGTGATGTCAGAAACTGATATCGTGAAGATTAATAAGAATTTTGATGCTGCAGAAGTTTTAGAGCATGTGAAATCCGGGGGAAATGTTTTGATTACAGACTTCTACAGCACCGGACTTAATTTGTTGTCAGAACTTAAGAAATATCTTAAAACATTATACTCAGAAACAGAATTTAAAAAACAAAGAGTTTTTCGTGACATTTTTCATAAGTATTCACAGCATATTTTTCTTGAAGTAAAAGCGAAAAAGCTTGTTGTTAGAAAATCACCGGATATTGGCTGGCTGGAAATATTATATCCGGATATTTCTGATTTCATGTTGCGTTTCACGGATGTTCAGGGAATGAATAGCTCATGGCAGTGGTATAAAAAAGGTGTTTTTATACCCATACTCGGCAGGAAAATTTATCCTTATTATGGAACATATTTTCCCACAAGATTTGAGCATCTCGAGCTATTTGCAAATTGGTTAAAGTCGTATAAAGGAGATAAAAATTACGCCTATGACGTGGGTGCAGGCAGTGGAATTTTGTCGTACAGACTTTTAATGTCCGGATTTGACAAAGTATTTGCAAGCGATAATAATGTTAATGCAATTATTGGTTTGTATAATGAAGTTATACGTAGGAATTTGGCAGGTAAGATTAATGTTGAATGTGGTGATTTATTTGCAGGTATAAAGGAAAAGTCTGAATTAATTGTTTTTAATCCTCCCTGGATTCCGGCACAAAATGATATTAAAGGTTTGGATAATGCCATCTATTACGAAAAAGACATGTTTTCCCGCTTTTTTGAAGAGGCTTACCATCGGCTCGATGCAGATGGACAAATTGTGATAATTTTTTCTAATCTCGCAAAAATCACTAATATATGCGATGTAAACCCAATTGAAGAAGAGCTGAACACAGCTTCGCGCTACAAGCTAAACTTATTTAAAACAGCCAAAGTTGGCCAAGCTTCAAAAAAGACGAAACGAAATCAAAGCTGGCGGGATGAAGAACTGACAGAGTTGTGGGTTTTGGGAAAACAATAAGATAATGTTGCATGTCATCTTATCTTCATGGATGTTTAATGTTTTGAAAAAAATTACCCTGAGTATATAATTTTAGTTATTGAAGATCATATTTATTGCAAAAAAAAAGAGGCTTTCATGAATGAAAGCCTCTTTTTTTTTTAGATAATGTTCACTTATTCTATTATTATTTTGTGTTTAAATATTTCATTTTTACACTTAATTTCAAAAATATAAACCCCCTTTTCCCAGTTGCTCACGTTTATCTGTGTTTTGTTGTCACTAAAAGTATCATGATAAATTTTCACACCATTAACGTTATATACGACTATTTCCGAGCTGTTGTTGTTTGACTTATTAACATTTATAGTAGTACTTGCCGGATTAGGATATATAGATATCTCTTCTTTAATATTTACTATGCTTGTTGCAACTTCTACAGAAACCGTCCAAATTGATTGATCACCATTTTCAGCAGTGACAGTATATTCTGCATCATTGCTAAAGTCGGTGCTGGTGCCACTTGGAGGATCTATTGAAGCCCCTTGGGAAACTTCAATTTCCGGTGTAAGTGCAGAAATATCAGTGCCATATTCCACTTCAACAGTAACAGTTTTTTCCGTAGTATTTATAATTGCATCATCAGTTTGTTGCGGAAGAACAAAACTAACAATATCATTTTCATTATTTAAAGCCTCAACAACATCTACACTCCAAATGGCTATTGAATTATCTTCAGCAGTGACAGTATATTCAAAAGTATCAGAGAAATTTTGAGTAGTGCCGCTTTCCGGGTCTATAGAAGCTCCCTGGGAAACTTCAATTTCCGGTGTAAGTGCAGAAATATCAGTGCCATATTCTACTTCAACAGTAACAGTTTTTTCCGTAGTATTTATAATTGCATCATCAGTTTGTTGCGGAAGAACAAAGCTAATAATATCATTTTCACTGCTTGGAACAACTATACTTACTTCCACTTCATCGATAATCAATAAGCCTTGATTTTCAATACTATGACCATGGAAACTTAAATGGAATATTCCATTTTCATCTATTGAAAAGGGGACAGTAGCTTGTTGCCAGGTTTGATTTGTAATTTCTGTATTCTGATAAATCGCAGATTCATTAACCGATTCACTTGTGTTGTCAGTACTTAGATATACGCTAAGCTGTTCAGTAGGATTGGGAACAAAATCATCGCCAAGTGTTCTATACCAAAAACTTAACTCATAAGTTTCGCCTGCATCCAATTGTAATGGAGGGGTAAATAACCAATCATCATGAGGATCCATAAAGCTGAAAATCAAATGCATTGCATTCGGTGCAGTATAAGCAAGTTCTTCTGTTGTTTCATTATTTATTAAACCCCATTCTATATTATCACCATTGTTGTTTTCAATTCTCCAACCCAATGGATGATCTAAAATGCTGTCATCCGGGATGTTGTCAAAACCTTCAATATATGGAAAATCGCTAATAGTAGGGTCTTCCATAGTTGTAAAACTCCATACCGGGCAATCTTCTGCTTGTCCGTGTTCGTTTTCCGGAATAATTTGCCAATAATATGTTTGAGCAAAATCAAGTTCGGCTTCAATAATATATTCAGTTACAAGGCCAACATCCTGATTATTAATGATATTAGTAGGAGGGTTGTCTGTGCCAAAATTGATTCTGTAATTTGTAGGATCTCCACCGCCATTGGTCCATATTAAATTATTAGTATTATAAATGTTGTAATCGGATGAACCGTCATTTGGAAATACGATTTCTGCAGCATTTGGCGGAGTTCCTATGCTGCTTTCCCACTCAACATCGTCTATTCTTATGCTGCTGAGTGTGTTTTCGACTTTATGCTTAAAAGCAATATATGGTTTAGTATTGTCGGGATCGAAGTTAACTGTAAACATTTGGGTCTGACCTTCAGGAACAACAATTTCTATTGTTTCCACGAAAGTTTCGGCATTGTATGGATCGTCCATTACGCCTACCGAAAGTCTTGTTTCTTCCGATGAACTTGTAACTGCATAAAAACTAAGTTCATTTTCCTCAAAACCGGAAACTCCGGGTGTAACAGCTACTAGATCAGATACTATATCGTCATTATTATATAGCCTAAGTACTTTTGAACCTGTATTATATTCTCCTGAGATGCCAGTTTCTACTTTTACAAAATGAAATTCATCATCTTCATTTTCAATTTTATTCCAATGTTCCGGAATATTCCCGGTTTCAGTTGTTTCGAAGTACTCATAAATAGTTGATACTGTATTTATTGATGAGCCGTTTAGTTCTATTGTATGATCTCCGCTTGCGTCATTAGTGTTGAAAGTAATAGAACCTTCATGATTGTCTGCAACAATTTCAGGAGTGAAAAAGAGGTTAACAGTTTCTGTTTGAGTTGGAGAAATTGACAAATTTTCTACAGGGCAAGAATACGGGCCTATAGCATCTGCTGATTCTATAATCAGATCATGTTCATTGCTCATGTTAGTTATTTCTAATTCATAACTCGTATAACCCCCAATAACCACTTCTCTGAAATTGTAATCAGTTTCTGCCAGGTCTATAATCGGATTATCCGATGATTCTGTGACTTGAAACATATATAAATAAACACCTGACGCAGAATAAGGATCGCCGTTTAAATCATATCTCCATCTAAATTTAACAGCATTTCCCATATCCGTCAGGTTTATACTTTCAAATACAAGCTCCGTCTGGGCTACTTCGGGTTGAAGAGTTAAAAGGGTTTCCCATGTTTCTCCATTATCATAAGAAGCCTCAAAATAGGTTGCATCATAATCTCCGACTTTTGCCGGCTCAGGAGCTTCATTCCCATTCATCCAATAAAAACTTATATCATAACTCCCACTTAAATCAAATCGTGGCGTAATCAGTGGGTATGAATCTCCTTCTGTCAGACCAATAGGATTAATCCTGGCATAATAATACACTTCTTTGTTGTTCTTCTCATTAGGATCTATCTCTAATGCCCCCCAGTTTACAGGACTATTAATGTAAGTCCAGTCTGTTTTTTCCCAATCGCCATACCATCCCGGATAAAAAACTATATCATGATGGTCTGTGTCCTGGCTAAAATCCTGAGTATATGGAAATACCGTATGAAGACGTTCAGTTTTAAAAGTAAATACTCCCGAGGTTGTTGTGTTATTTGTTTCGTCTCTGCTAACAACTTTCCAATAATAATCTGTTTTAGATTCAAGCAGGTTGTTTTCATTTAACAACTCAAAAGGTATTGTATTTAATCCATTAATAGCAGCTTCTTCGCTTAAAATAAGATTTGTTGGATCTTCCTGAGTGCCAAAGTAAAGATCAAAATTATCAACACTTTCATCAAGAGAGAATTCTATGTATGTATCAACAGCTACCCTAATTTCATTCTCTGCAGGGTAAGGATTAGTAGCTGCTGCCGGACCTTCTGATTCATAATAAAATCTTATGTTTGGCAAGCTGCTTGGATATGGATTTAAATATCCACTACCTGTTGGAAAACTTATGTCATCTCCTGATCCCTTATTGTTATCTGTTTCTGATGTTGTTGAGTTAAACTGTGGATACTGATAATTAAAATCTCCGTTTCTATTTTCCCAGTGAATTAAAATATTGCTTGTACCATCATAAGGAAAGTCAGTAATGTCAATCTCATTCCAACCTTCTTCAAAGTTTAAATCTCCATCAAAAACCAATGTATATCCGTTATTTTCAGGATCTTCATAGTTAGCTGAGGAAAAAACATCTTCATTAGTAAGTTTGATGTATATTTTTTGATCATTTGCGGTTTTGGGGCCATTGTTGCAATAAAATGCCAGTTGTGTAATATTGCTGCTTCCAATTTCTTCTTGGGATGGATATATGGCTGAATGCCATCCATACGCCCAGGAGCCATAAACAGGGTATGTTGTAGACACATCGCCGGAACCTTCTTGAACGTATGTTTGTGCTGTCAAAAAAAATGTATTTATGACAAGTAAAATACTGAAAATAAGTGCTTTTTTAATCATAGAACTTTTTTTTAGATGTTTGTTTTAATTTTGAATAAATTATTAATTTTTTAAGAACGCTGAATTAATTTTTTTTAAAAAGCTGCAAATATAATAAATGAAATATTTAAATAAAAACCATAAGTATTAATTAATTCTTATTAAAGTTTAATTTTTTTTAATAAATGGGAAAAAGAAAGAGAGAAAAGTAAATGTTTCTGATTATATTATGAATAATAAACAAAATCAAAACTACAGTTTTAACAAATACGGATTTATAAGAACACGAAAATTCTCTGGTAAGTTGATACCGTTTAATCCTATTGCATTTTAGCAATAAAATTTATTATGTTTATATTTGATATTATTCCAACTAAAGATTAAGTTTATAGTAAAGCCAGTTTTATACCGGCTAAATAGATGCTTTTCTCAGCCATTGAATTGCAAGTAATTGACATTAGAGCCGGATTGAAGCGAGATGGTTTTAGGCTTATAAATGAAATTATCTGGAAGAAAATTCAGGAAAAACTGCAAATACATCTGACAATTTTTATTTGCAGTTTCTTTATTTAAATGAATACGGGTGATATGGACAAATATTACATCAAGTTGAATTTTTTACTTACTTTATCTATTGTTTTTAATTCATCTTTGGATAAATTAATCTGCATAGACTTGGCATTGCTTATAGCCTGATCGACGCTTGAAGCTCCCGGAATTGCAAATACCTGTCCATTGTGAAAATTGGTCAGCCAATTTAGTGCCACCTGTGCAGTTGTTGCTTTATGATCCTGAGCAATGCAGCTTAGAGTGTCAATGAGTGGTAATGATTTATCTAAAGCTTTCTTTTTAAATGCAGGTATTCGTTTTCGGAATCCGGTTTTAGAATTAATACTCCCAGGATTTTCATGAAATTTTCCGGTTAATATGCCCTGAGATAGCGGCGAATAAGCAATAATTGCTATTCCCAGCTCTTTAGCCGTTTCCATGATTCCGTTAAACTCTATTTTTCTTTGAAGAAGATTGTATTGCACCTGGTTAGAAGCAAGAACAAAACCATGACGACCCAGCTCCTTGTGAGCTTTACGCATTTGCTCTGCCGAAAAATTACTTACACCAACATATTTTATTTTATTCTGATCTGCCAATTTCGCCATAGCTTGCATTTCCTTCTTTATTGATGAAAATGACATTGGGTTATGTACCTGATGTAAAGAAATTGTATATGGCTCGAGCGCTTCCTGCCTTTTATCAATTGTTTTTAATATTGAACTTGAAGTTCTGAAAAACGGAGACCATTTAGTAGCTACAACAGCATCTTCATCTTTGATTCCGGCATTTTTTAGTGCGCCGGCTAATGTCCGTTCCGACTCTCCACTTCCATATAATTCAGCTGTGTCAAACCAGTTTACGCCATTCTCATAGCTGGCACGAACAATCTCATAACTATCCTCATCAGATAATACAGGCCAGAATTTTCCTATAAGATTTTTTCTTTTGCTGAATTGCCAGGTACCTAATCCAATTGGTGATAATTTAAGTTCTGTTTTGCCAAGTTTACGATATTGGTTTTGAGTATCCATAATTATTAAATATTTATTAGAAGATTGTTATTTGGTAGAATAACATGGATACAAATAATAAGTTCAATTGTCTAACAATATTTAACCTGAGGCGCCATATAAGCCAAATATTTTTTGCCCGCTAAACTGCTTTACTGTGATTACCCAATCGGTTTCAACTTTAATTTTTTTTGTGGAAACTTCATAGACTACTCTAAAGCCTTCGTGCTCTTCTATCAATCTTGTTCTTTTTAAAGATTTTATCTCAGTAAATTTCGGGCACTTAAAACCGCTTCCATCAATTAAATTACCACAGAAAAACTCATTA
The DNA here is from genome assembly GCA_964614525.1 of uncultured Bacteroidales bacterium. Classification (GTDB taxonomy): domain Bacteria; phylum Bacteroidota; class Bacteroidia; order Bacteroidales; family UBA7960; genus PWND01. The sequence goes on from CAZTPA010000027.1 coordinate 36,474, forward strand.
AGAAACTGAGTTGTGTTTCCACTCAGAAAATTATCATGCTGATTTTTTACGTATTCTTCATCCATCAGCTCTAGCACACGCTCCGCATCATGTTTTAAAACAGCTTTTTCAAAATCACTTAAATAATACTCAAGTGAATTTGGTTTAGGTTTTTGCTTTAATGATGAACACGCAGAAAACACCATAAATAATAATAACAAGAATCCGACTCTTATAAAATGCTTTTTCATAATTTCATTTTTAATGTTTTTGCGAGACAAATATAAACTAAAATGTGTTTTTGTTTGTAATAAAACGAGATTAAAAGCAGGAAAAATCATATTCTGCTTGCAATGATTAATTTGATCAATTTGAAAGATTGCTTTTGGGAAAATGTGGAATTTGGGTGGGGATGAGCTTTATCAACAGGGGAGGCAAAGTTCTCCGGACT
>CAZTPA010000028.1:0-20672 GCA_964614525.1 uncultured Bacteroidales bacterium
GGGTCCACACTATGCCACCGCCCAATCTGCGCATCATAAAACCTCGCCCCGTAATCATACCAATTCATTCCACATAAGTCGTTATAAAGCTCACTTCTTTTTTTTTGACGGTACTAAAATAATAAAAAATAGAGAAAAAACGATGAGAGTAAAGCCCAAATAACTTATTCTATCAGTTAATGCAGTTCTGATTACTATACCAATACCAGATGATATACTAATAACAAAAAACATTGCAAATATAAATCTCCAAAAGTTCCCTGTAAAAATCATTAATCTATATTTTACAAAAAAAGCAATAAATATTACAAAGAATGATGCATAGAAACTAGTTTTGTACATTTCTTCAATCGCTGGCTCAAATGGATTAAAATAGATCAATACAACTATTAGAGAAATTAACCCTAATGAGCTTAATATAAATATCTGCTTCATTTTATTAGTTTTTACATTCTTCTTTTGTTAATCTCATTACATCACTACTCGTAGTTATTGCCCATCTGTCATCATAAAAATAAACCCAATCAGTTTTATTTTTAATTTCAGTTAATGACGTATAAAGTCTATATTCAGAAAATAATTTAACAAAAGCCTCTTTATTTTTTATATACAATAATTTCGCATATTCGTATTGTCTATTTCTGCAACGATATAATTCAAAAGAAACAAATATGTCTTTTAGAATAACTAAACTTGTTGTTTTTTTCTTTGGGAAAGAATTTCGTATTATATTTTTCAAATCCGGTTCAAGTTTAATAGTTTTTCTTAAAAATTTTTTATCATGATATTTTTCATCATAATCAAATGTAAAAAAAACAAAATGGTTTGTTGAGTTTGAAATAGTGATACTATGCATAGTAAAAGTATCTGTAATAAGCTCATTAACTAAATAAAATATATTTAGTAATTCATTACTATGTAATTTTATTGCTTCTTCCCCGTATTCAATTATTTCTTCATCATTATAAATATTGCAAGATGAAATATTTATTGCTAGGAATATGACCAACAATATTTTGTAAAACTTACTCATTATATCATTATTTTACAGTATTAGTATAAATTGTAGCTCCTTCTTTATCAATATAAAATGTAATAGCATTTTGTGTATCAATAACCTCACCTGAATTATTCACAACATTGATAATTATTGATATTTGGTTATCCTCAGAAAAATCAAAATTTGCCATTATTGAACCGGAATTTTCATTTGCAATACTCATAGAATTAATAATTGAATCTTCAAAATTCCCTAAGTCATTTAAATTAGTGGCAAAAACAGCATTATCTGTACCTATCATTGAAATTGCTGCTCCTATTCCAACCCCAAATGATGCACCTAAATTATTTTCTCCTAAACTAATGCTTCCAGAGAACATTTTTCCTATATCAACACCAATAGAAGCGGCATCATTATTGCTTCCAGAAAGTTCAGTAACGTTTGATTTATTATGAAAAGTTAGTCCGCAAGAAATCGTTGCAGCAGCACCTAATACAACATTCCCAGAACTTACACCTTTATAAGATGGACCTCCAAATACTGAAGACAAATCTGCTGCACCACCACCTCTGCTAATAATTCCAATATTGCCTTTGGGATCGAATGCTATACCTGCTGAATTGCTTGCTCCTGCTCCAGCAAAAATTCCTAATCCAATACCTGCTTTACCAATAACAGATTGTTCAATTGTATAACCTGTTGTTTTTGCAATCACCATTTGAGGCCATAATAATGTTTTCATAGCATTAACGATAGGTCCTTCTCCATTATAATCTATATATAGTATCGGATTATCCGCTGCATACACATACGGTGATTGAAAACTGTATTGTTCCGCAAGTGGGTCAACAGAATGAAAACGAGCTATTTGCGGATTATAAAACCGTGCCCCGTAATCATACCAATACCCCTTTATATTGCCATCGTAATCAAAGAACTTTAATCAACTTCAAAATCCAGGTTGATACGTTTCCACTCCATACCTGCGTGGGTGATGTACTTTATAATACCGTGTTCCTCTTGCCAGTATATCACTTTTGGGTATTCAGGTTTTGCTTTCGGATGAGAAGTGTCAAAAACATATATGCTATCCACATTGTATTTCCATACTTCTTCTTTCATATCATAAAAAAGAATCGAACCGAATAAATAGCTAACATAAAGTGATGTTCTATTTCGATCCTTTATTAGTCCAACTAAACTATTAATAGTAGATATTTTCTCTTCTGGATTTCTACCATAATAAACATCGCCCAATATTGGTCTAAAGAAACCTTCGTACGAAAGAAATGGATTGCATTCAATATGCCTAATTCTCTTCCCTATGATATATGTGGTGTCAATTTTCCCACATTGGGACTTAAAAATCAATGTATCTCCAACGTCATAAACGTTTAGCCACTTTATTTCCTCTTTGGTGAAACGAGCCTTTACCCAGCAACAACCACTCAATAGGATTGAGGATGTTAGAATAATCAATACTGGTTTAATATATCTTAACATAATGCCATTATTAATATACATAAAAAGGAATGTTTTGTTCTTCTGCAAATCGCCTCCAATCATCAACCCATGTATCAATCGAATGCCCAGCTCTACCACCCTTATAACTCTCTCTTTCTACCCCCCATTTAGCACCTTCTATAAGTTGATAATCGGAATCTAACCAACGAGCTAACCCAACTGAAGAAATCCAATCACTCATGGTTGAAAACTGGAATCCTGGAATTCCATCTGGGTGACTAAATTGATTAGGTTGATCAGGTGCAATATACACTACAAACTCTAATAGATTATTATATTTTGGGTGCTTCATTAAAGTTTGTTGTTTTCTGCTGGATTTGCTGATTTAGTTTGTAAATATAAGAATTTTATCTTCTTCCTTTTCTCTTAGATAAAAAAGTAACAAAAAATTCAAGGCTTCAGATTTTTACCGACTAGGAAAAGCTGGTTTTAAACAAGCTTTCTTAATTTCAACGAGATTGCCTTCGGCGAGCTCGCGGAAAACTTGGTTCTTCACTTCGTTCAGAATGACAGCAAGCTTTATTAAGGGAGGAAGGGGAAAAAGGGCGGCGCAGCCGCCCTTTTTCCCCTTTATTATCAATGCTTTACGTGTCATCCTGAGCGTAGCGAAGGATCTGGATGTTCGGCGCTTCGGCCGAAAGGAATATCCAGCTTCCGTAGGAATTGAATACTTCCGGATTCTTATGGTTTCGGTTGCCGGGCATGCACACCGATCTATTCAGGCATAGGTGGTTTATTACAAAAGGTAATTAATATTCAATCATTTCATCAGCATGCAATATTGCAAATATTCCTGCCAGACAATTATTAGGTGCTTTCATGGCCTCAGAGTTTTACCGATACGGAGTCTTAGTGAACTCAGACCCGTCGGGAAAACTATGCAGCCTTGATTTTTTTGTTTCATATTTGTCTTAACACAAAAATGAAGAAAATATACTTAAAAAGCTTTTTCTGCTTTTTATTGCCGGACGAATTGAAGCATAAAAAATAGAAATATTGAGAAGACCCCGTTACAGGTTCACAATTTTATTTGTTAGTGGCAGTAAAACCTTAATAAAAATTACAGACCTTCCTCACCACCATTCATGTCATCCAATTGTTCACCATTTTGTGGCCGGCCTTGTCTTTGACGATAATTATTAATCCTGAAGGATGCCGTTAGTGTTATTATTGGAGTATCAGGAGCCCAGTTGCTATATGTATAAAAATTTGTTCCTTCATATATGTATTCTCGCCCCATTGTGCTAAAAACATCACGTGCTTGCAATGTTAATGATAACGCATTTTGGAAAAAGTCTTGTTTGATGGCTAAATTTACCATGTAAAAGTCACTTCTTCTTCCTTGTGCCATAATTGTAGGACTGTAATACATTCCCATAATCTGCAATCTTGTGTTTCTTGTAATCTTGATATTGTTGTTTATCCTTGAATTCCAGTTAAAACTTGATGCCGAGAAATCTTCTCCATTTAGTTCCCCCTCTAATTGGTAATCATAGATATTTCCCATTAAATCAATATTCCACCAACTAAATGCTTCGAAGTTGAACATTATTTCTGTACCCAAAGAATAGTCTTTTCCTACATTTGCAAATGTTGTTAACAAAACATTATCATAGTTTTCAAATACGCTGCGCACTCTCTCAATTTTATTATGTGTAACTCTGTAATATAAATCCAGTGAAAAAACATTTCTGTCAAATCTGTTTTGATAACTTATTTCATATGAGTCAATATACTCAGGAATTAAGTCCGGGTTTCCTATTCTTACACTATATGCATCACTCCAAGTATAAAAAGGCTCAAGATACCAACCCCTAAGTCTTTGTAAACGACGAGTGTAGCTGGTCATCATTTGTTGCTCATGAGGAAGCTTGTATGATAAATGTAATGTCGGATATAAATCCCAGCGTGTCAATGGAAACTCCTCTGTTTCTCCTACTAAATCAATAAAGCGGTCTGTATATTCTCCTCTCAAACCAAGCTGATAACCGAGATTCTCATATTCACCCGAAAAAGTAGAATAGGCAGCATGTATGTTGTTTTTATATTCAACATTTTTTGTATAAAGGTCTTCTAAAACAAAATCTGAAATATCTGTGTCATACAGGTACATATCATTGCTTTCCTCTGAGGAACTAATTCTCGATTGGTATCCGGCCTCTAACTTTTGATTATCACCGACAGGCAAAGTATAATCAAGTAAAACAGTATATCTGCTTCCCGGGCCATGTTCCAATGATTTCTGTCCGCTTTGGATAATCTCATTTGCATCATATAAATAGTTTAAAGAGAAGTCTTCAAAATCTCTTTGAGAAAGAACTACTTGTGCCAATATATTATGATCTTCACTGTCAAAAGTTTTCTTATAATCCAGATTTATGGTGTGAGAAAATCCACCTCTGTGACCTTCTTGAAAGCTTGAATATTCTAAGGGTTCAGGGTTTGCAGATGTCCATTCTTCGTATAATAAGTTGTTAATCCATTCACTTTTTCTGTCACCCATTCTGTAACTCATACTGAGGGTGTTTTTGGGATTTATGTTAAAATCAAAACCGGCTCTTAATCCCCAGGAATAGCCCCCTCTTTCAAAATCACCGCTACCATATAAAAATGTTGTATCGGTTTGAAAAGTTTCATTACGACTATTTCTTTCGCCTGTCATACCTCTTTGATTATAGTCGAGCCCGAGAAAATAATTAAATCTTTCTTTTCTGTAATTTATTAAGAAATCACCTCCATAACGATTATGAGTGCCTGCGCTGGCATTGATAACACCACTTAATCCCTGTAGTTTTTGCTTTTTCATAACTATATTTATAATTCCGGCAACACCATCGGGATCAAATTTTGCTGATGGATTTGTAATAATTTCTATGTTTTCTATTTGACTGGCAGGAATTTGATTCAGCAAATCATTGGCGTCTATTATGCTAGGTTTCCCATCAATTAGAACTGTAAAACTGGAACTTCCTCTTAGACTCACATCTCCTTCAATACTTACGGTAATTGAAGGAATGTTTTCCAAAACATCAACCGCTGTTCCCGATGCTGATGCATGTTGCTGACTTACATTAATCACTTTTTTGTCGATTTTGTATGTCATTGTTGGCCTGTCAGCAGAAATAACAACCTCTTCAAGAGATGCATCTGTTGGGTCAACGAATATTTTTCCCGTATTTATTGTTTTTTCCTCTGAGCTTAATTCTATATTGTCAATCACTTTAGTTTCATAACCAATAAATGTAACTTCCAAGCGAAAAACATCATAATCAATGTCTGTTAAACGGAAAAACCCGTTCTCATCGCTTATTGTTCCTGTTACTAAAGAGTTGTCTGATGCTTTAAATAAAGTAACTGTGGCATACTCCAATGGTTGTTCGGTGAATGAATCATATACTAAACCCTTAATTGTGCCTTTGGCAAGTAGTGCCTCTGTCTCTTCGGCTATTGTATTTAATGAAAAAAGAACTGTTAATATTGATAGAAAAAAAGTTTTATACATAATTAAATTTTGTTGAGTTTTGTTTTATAATATTTTTTGGGGTGCAAAAAAAATAAATATAAATGAATTATATTGTGTCAAATGTTTTTTTATGAATATATTAACATTCTTTGCTGCCAAATGTTTTCTTAATAAATTACAATAAAATATGAAATTTCTTGAATTTTAATATGTTATATTTGACTAGGAAAAACATGAAAGTTTAATTTTTTTAGATTGATATGAGTTTTATATCAGAAAAGAAAGCGGCTTTGATTGCTGCAACTCTTGCGTCATTTCTTACGCCTTTTATGGTTTCTGCAGTTAATATTGCTTTGCCTTCCATTGGAAAAGAATTTGCCATGGATGCAGTTCTTTTAAATTGGGTCGCAACTTCCTATCTTCTTGCAGCAGCAATGTTTCTTGTTCCCTTTGGTCGCCTGGCCGATATATTAGGAAGGAAGAAAATTTTTATTTACGGCATTCTTATTTATACTGTATCTTCCTTTTTTGCGGGGTTTTCAAATTCAGCACTAATGTTGATTGCCTTTAGAGCACTGCAAGGATTTGGAAGTGCTATGATTTTTGGTACCGGAATGGCAATACTTACATCAGTATTTCCTCCAAATGAAAGGGGAAAAGTTTTGGGAATTAATGTTGCTGCTGTATACATCGGACTTTCTTCCGGACCATTTTTGGGTGGTTTTTTAACAGAATATTTAGGTTGGAGAAGTATTTTTTTCGTAAATGTACCTGTTGGTTTTATTGTTGTAGCTTTTGTTATTTATAAATTGAAAGGCGAATGGGCAGAAGCTAAAGGTGAAAAATTTGACTTATTTGGTTCATTAATTTACTGCATTTCACTCATAACATTAATGTATGGCTTTTCTTTACTTCCCAATCTTAATGGTTTCTGGTTGGTTTCGGCAGGTCTTTTCGGTTTGCTGATTTTTGTTATTTGGGAAAATAAAGTAAAAAGCCCTGTTTTGAATATTAGTCTTTTTAGAAATAATAAAGTTTTTGCATTTTCCAATATAGCAGCACTTATTAATTATAGCGCAACCTTTGCTGTCGCTTTTTTGCTAAGTCTTTATTTGCAATATACTCATGACTATAGTCCCCGCGATGCTGGTTTAATCCTCATTGCACAGCCTCTTATAATGGCTGTTTTTTCTCCTTTTGCAGGCAAATTGTCAGACCGAATTGAACCACGCGTAATTGCCTCAGTTGGAATGGCCTTGGCTTGCCTGGGATTAGTGTTTTTTGCTTTTTTGAATGAAAACAGCTCCTTGCTATTTATTATTAGCGGATTAATTATTCTTGGATTCGGATTTGCGTTTTTTTCTTCTCCCAATACAAATGCTGTAATGAGTTCAGTGAAAAAAAAGCATTTCGGAATTGCAGCAGGAACCCTTGGCACTATGAGGCTTACCGGCCAAATGTTTAGCATGGGCGTGGTTATGATTGTGTTTTCATTATATATAGGAAGAGTGCCAATCTCACCGGCAAACTATTCTTTGTTTCTTTCAGGGACAAAAACCGCATTTATCATTTTTGCTGTGCTTTGTTTTTTTGGAGTTTTCTTTTCTTTATACAGAGGAAAGCTTAGATAATTTGCAAGTGTGAATTTATTATTATACTTTACTTTGAATTTGTTTGTAAATTAGATGTTTGCTATCTTTAGAGTTAATATTGCAATTTTTAGATATAACTTATTTTTGTCATTCAATGATAAACTATACTGCAACATATACGGATTTTTACCAGCTTACCATGGCTCAGCTCTATTTCCTGAAGGGCCACAAGAATAATACTGCAGTTTTTGATTATTTTTTCAGAAAGCTTCCATTTGAAGGTGGATATGCCGTGTTTGCCGGACTTGAAACCCTATTGGAAATTCTTGAGAATTTTAGATTTAGCAAAGAGGATATTCAGTATTTGAAAAAATTGGGGTTTCAAGAAAAATTTATATCATATCTTGAGTCATTTCAATTTAATGGGAATATTTACAGTTCTTCAGAAGGTGATGTGGTTTTTCCAACCAGGCCTGTTTTGCAAGTTGAGGCCAATATTATTGAAGCCCAAATTCTTGAGACATTATTGTTGAATATATTAAACTTCCAAACTCTCATTGCCACAAAAGCTGCCAGAATGCGCATGGTTGCAGGCGACAAAAAACTTATCGATTTTGGGCTCCGAAGGGCGCAGGCTTCGGGTGGTTTATTGGCATCCAGAGCTGCAATTATCGGAGGATTTGATTCTACAAGTAATGTGAAAGCAGGTGAAATTTTTGATATCCCGGTTTCGGGCACTATGGCACATTCTCTTATTCAAAGTTATGATGATGAATATATGGCTTTTAGTGATTTTGCAAATGTTTATCCTGACAATTGTGTTCTTTTGATTGACACATACGACACCCTGAAAAGCGGCCTCCCAAATGCAGTTAAAGTTGCCAAAGAAATGAAAAAAAACGGCAAAAAACTTAAGGGCATACGTTTAGATAGCGGTGACCTTGCATACTTATCAAAAGAATGCAGGAAAGTTTTGAATGAAAATGGATTGGAATATGTGAAAATTGCAGCATCTAATCAATTAGACGAATATGTAATAAGAAGTCTTATTGAACAAAAAGCAGAAATTGATGTCTTTGGTGTTGGCACCAGCCTTGTCACAGGTAGTCCTGATGGCGCACTAGACGGAGTTTATAAGTTAGCCTTTTCAAATAATAAGCCATCTATAAAACTATCTGAAAGCATTAATAAAATTACTTTGCCAAATTATAAACAGGTTTACAGAGTTAGAAATACAAGAAAAAATTTAATATTAGGTGATGTTATAGCTCTTAAGGATGAAGAAGATGTTAATAGTATGTATCATGTTTTTGAGCCGGGGAAATCCCTGAGCTTTAAAGCCATTGAAAAGGAAGCTTTGTTAAATCCTGTCATGAAAGATGGCAAAAGAGTTAACCCTCCAAAAACAGTAAAAAGCATACAGGAATATTCACAAATTAGAATACGGGAGCTACCCGAAGAGCATAAAAGATTTGAAAATCCTCATATTTATAAAATAGGCATAAGTCAGGGCTTAAGAAATGAGCGCGAAAAATTAATTAATAAGAACAAAAAATAATTGTTATGAAAACACTTATTATAATAGATCCTCAGTATGATTTTATGCCCGGAGGAGCATTGGAAGTTCCGGATGGCGATAAAATTATACCTGTAATAAATAAGATACAGGATAAGTTTGATCTGGTCATTGCCACACAAGATTGGCATCCAAAAAATCATAAAAGTTTTGCATCCAATCATAAAGACAAAAAACCTTTTGATAAAATTCTCTTAAATGACATTGAGCAAGTCTTATGGCCGGATCATTGCGTGCAGGGATCTAAAGGTGCAGAATTTCATTCCGACTTAAATACCCACCGTATTGAGGCAATTATTAGAAAAGGAATGAATCCGGAAATTGATAGTTATAGCGGCTTTTTTGATAATGGGCATGAAAACAGAACCGGCCTCTCAGGATATCTCAAGGAGAAAGAAAGCACAAAGATTTATTTTTGTGGCCTTGCTGCTGATATCTGTGTGTATTATACTATAATGGATGCAGTTGGTGAAGAGTTTTCTGCAGCGCTTATAACCGATGCTACTAAGCCACTGGATGAAGAAAATTATTTTGTTGTTCAGGAAGAATTAGTAAAGAAAAGAGTTCAGTTTATAGAAAGCAGCAATATTGATTAACAGAATATTATAGCGCAGAAAAACAAGACTCTGCAACATACAACATGACAAAAAAACTGATTTTCATATTTCTTATAATCCTAATGATTTCCTGTAACAAACAAGAGGATAATATGAAAATAGGTTTTACAGGAGATGTAATCTTGGACAGAGGTGTAAATGATCAATTAAAATTGCATGGTGATAGCTTATTGCTTAATGCATTCAGATTTATACAAAAACTAGATTTCTTAGTGATTAATTTGGAAGGGGTATTAACCGATTCTGGAAATATTCAAACCGATAAATTCAACTTTAAAGCTAATCAAGACAAAGCGGAAATATTAAAGCGTGCTGGAATAACGCACATTTCTTTAGCTAACAATCATATTTTAGATTACTGCAAAACAGGATATGAAAATACAATTAAAGCCATTGAAACAAATGGACTAAAACCTATTGGTAACACTACAAAACCGACAATAATTCAAAAAGGGAAATATCAATGCGCTGTTTTATCAGCATCGTTGACAGCTCATAATGATTCATTACCGATATCAAACATAGACCAATTAAAAGCAAGTATATCAAGTTTCACAGAAAAACAGAGTGATATTCCCCTAATCCTATACATTCATTGGGGACTGGAACATCAACCAACTCCTGAAAAATGGCAAAAAGATTTGGCAAATGAATTGATTGAATTGGGAGTTGACGCAATAATTGGACATCACCCCCACGTTACACAGAAAATTGAATTTATAAATAACAAACCTGTTTTTTATAGTATTGGAAACTGCATTGCTGATGCATATTTGCCTGATACAGATTTGTCATATATTGTTGAATTAGAAATAAAAAATACAATTGAAAATATTAACATTGTTCCTATTCATTTAAACAGGTACTTTCCTGAACCGATTGCTTTTAAAGAGCAGATTTCTGATTTGAAAAAGCATATCAAATATTCAAATGTTTGCTTGTATAAGCAAAACGAAAAATGGAGAATTAAACAAACTCGCGATGTGGATTTTACGGAGAATACCAATCTTTGGATGATTTCAGAAAGAAATACTATTTCAACTATCAAAAAGTTAAGTCCGAGTTCTTATTTATTGAGTTTCCAAAAAGACGGAATTACTGCAAATGTTCTGAATTTGCACGGAAAGTTATCTGAATTTCATGTTTCAGACATAAATAATGACAACAAAACCGATGTTTTAATTGGAATAAGCAAAAAAGTGAAATTTGACCCTACAGATAAAAAGCGTATCAATATTTATACTTTTAAAAATCAAGCTTTGAAACCATTATGGTTAGGCACAAAATTTATCCACGAAATAGAATCATTTTCCATTATTAATCATAACAATTTAAATTATCTTGCTACAATTGAAAAAACAAATAGTTCCGAAAACATTGAAAGAATTTATAAATGGGATGATTTTGGTTTTGCCTTAACTGATTTAAATAAAATACAAAAATGAAACAGTACCTAAAGATTGTATTTCTTGTTGCTATAATAGCAGCAACTGGTTGTAAAAATAAAAACCAAAAAGAAAACACAAAAACGACCGATAACCAACAATTAATTGAGAATAAGCCGAGTGAAGTAAATAAAAAAGAGGAAAGCAATAAACTCTCAATTGTCTATGATGAAAGTAAAGAATCCTTAAAGGCGTATTATGCCTTGCCACACATGCAAGAGTTTTACGAATGGCAGGAAATGGAATATTCACAACCACCAGCACTTAGTTATCCTGAAGATTTGTCAACATTATCATACGAAGAGTTAAGGCTGTTAAGAAATGAAATCTTTGCCCGAAATGGTTATTTGTTTTCTGACGGATATTTGCGTGGTTATTTCAACAAATACAAATGGTATATGCCCGTTTTCGATGTTGATACTTTTAAAGTTGTTTTAAATCAGGAAGAAGGAAAATTAATTGATGCTATTTTAGCAGAAGAATCAAAAAGGAAAGAAAATGAAACCATAGTAAAGGATGAATTAGAACTTTATAATTCTGAACTAATTGCAAATACAAAACAGTTTGAAAAGATACCCTCTAAGGTGTTATCGGATTTTCAAAATCAAAATTTCAGTATAGTAAATGCCAATCGGTCAATGCCTTTCTTTGTATATGATAAGAATGCTTATCAATATATTCCTCATTATATTACAACCGATTTATATTTATTCATACTGCATAAATATTTTTCTCGATTTATAGAAAAACTAGATGAAAACTTTCTTTATGTTAAACTTTCGGAAATTCTAAAGAGTACCTCTGAAAACCTTAATAATTTATCAAGTACAACAAACCAAGCATCAATTGAATGGGCGAAAATGTACAATGCTATTGCTTTATATGCAATTGGTGACAGTCTAGCATCTTGCCCCGCAAAGTATTCCAATTTATTTAGTGAAGAAAAGGAAAAGATTGATTCTGAAAAAGGGATTCCGTCATTCATCCCAAACGAGTTCGTTGCTTATAATGAACTTAAACCAAGAGGTCATTACACTAAAAGCAATAAGCTAAAAAAATATTTTCGAGGTTTTAAATGGATTAGTTTAAATGGAATCGACCTAAAAAATGACGAGCAATTAAAAGGATTGATAACATTTGCATACGTTATTAAAAACGATAAAAACCTGCATCAGCAATACAAACAGTACGTTTCAACTATCGAAAAACTTGCAGGACGTGAAGACAATCTTTCAATTGCGGATATTGTAAATGCTATTGACGGTGACAATTTGGATGAATTTTTATCAGAAAGCAATATTTCCGCTTTAAAGAATAAGCTAAAGGCTTTGGATAAAGAAAAAATCAAAAAGGTTTTTGGAGAATCTTTCCAAACTTCTGAAAGGGAAACTAAGAGAGTCTATTTCTTGTCAAGTACATATTCAATAAGTGGAGACATATTTTCGAAATTAGTACACATTGATTTTACTAATTCGAAAAGACCATTTCCAAGAGGAATGGATATACCTGCTGTTTTTGGCAATAAGACTGCTCAAAATATTATCACGAAAGAATACAAAGACAATGATGCATGGTCTGATTATTTGCCACGTTTAGAAAAACTTCAAAAACAGTTTTCACACTTCTCGGATTGGGATAATAATTATGGATATAAAGGAGTTCAAACTGCCTTGTCGGCTTATGCTGAAAAAGATAACTATCCGGACTTCATGAAAACGGATGCCTATAACCGCAAGGAATTATCTACTGCTTTATCTTCTTGGACTCATATTAAACATGACCTGATATTGTACCAAGAGAAACCTTATGCAGCAGAAGCAGGACAAGGAGGAGGCCCTGAACCACCAGAACATTACAGCTATGTTGAACCAAACATTGTTTTCTGGGAATCCGCTTTGGAATTGATTGGGTGGTTAGAAAATCTTACAAGTAAAGAATCAACTTTTAATGATGAGCTTCGAAGGATTAAAGACCTTGGGATAATTCTCAGAGATATTTCCAAAAAAGAATTAAACGACGAACAAATAACAAAAGAAGAATATCAAAAACTTCATTACATTGGTGGAACAATAGAATACATATTGCTTGGGTTACTTGAAACCGACCATTTGCCTGAAAGAGAAAAATCAATGGCTTTGATTGCTGATGTTTATGTTTATAATGGAACAAACCTAAATGTAGCAGTCGGACACGCTGACGACATTTACGTAATGGTTCCCATAAAAGGAGAATATTATATTGCACGAGGAGCCGTATTCTCTTACTATGAGTTCAAAGGAAAGATTTTTAATGATGAGGAATGGAGAACAAAAGTTAAAAACTATAATGTACCAGATAGACCTGAATGGATCAAACCTTTGATTAATAACATTGAACCATTGGAAGGACAAATGCAATTCAGATATCCAGGACATGGAATGTAAAGAAACAGAACATTTGCGCGCTATAACACGCGGTCATAAAACATTTGGAGAGAAGTGGTTATTCGGTCTTTTGTTCTCGCATCAAAGTTCACTGTATCTTGATAATGAAGAAGCTCCGAAACCCCAGCGTTTCACGCCGCAACCGTTATAAGTGTTTATTTCTTTTCTTTGAATTCTAATATAAATCTTTTGCATTAGTTTTTTGAATTTTTAATTGTGTGTTGTTTTTTTCGCTTCTTGGTAATTTCTAAGTAATTTTGTAGTTTTATATGCTGTTTAAAACAAGAGTATTTTCTTGTTTTAAAATAACCCCAAAAACTGATTTTATTAAACTAATAAATATACTGATATGAAAAAGCTTTTTTTATCTTTTGGTTTTGTTTTGCTTTTTATTGGTTTTGCATTTGCACAGGATGTTATTGTAAAAACTAATGGTGTGGAATTACAAACAAAAGTTGTTGAAATTACAGGTGAAACAATCAAGTATAAAGAATTCGACTATTTGGAAGGACCAATAAAAAACATTGGCATTGATGAGGTTTTTATGATTATTTATGAGAATGGAAGAAGAGAAACCTTTTCTCCAATTGAGCAACCTGCGGAAGAAGATGAAGAGATTATAGAGCCGGAAGAGCCCGCAGAAGTAATCACAGAAAAAGAATTGCCTCCTGCTTATAAAGGGAATTACTTTATGCTCGCAACCGGTTATGGTCATAGTTATGGCGGTTTGGGGATCAGGCTTCAGCTTAGAGGAGGAGGGAAAGTTGGATTTGGTTTCCATTTTGGTGGAGGCATTGACCCTGCGCAAGGTGTCAGAGCCTCGGCCGGACTGAAGTTTTTTCCTTATAAGGGGCTTTATCTGAATACACAATTTGGAATTTTAGGTTACGATAGCTCTTTCTATTCAAATTTTGACATGACTCTTGGCCCATCGGCACTTATTGGCGGTGACTGGAACTGGGGAAGAAATATTGGCATAGGCTTTAATCTCGCTGCCGGTTTGTCTTATGCTATCAATTCTCCCTACGATTATAACTTAATGCCTGCTTTTGACATAGGTTTTGTTTTAAGATTTTAAAGAAAATAATTATGTATAATAAGGCAATTGTAAACATAAAACCATTAGGTTTTATGTGGGATACTGTTGACCCGTTTTTGTTTTGTGTTCATCATTTAGACAGTTATCCTGAAGGAAATGAACAAATGGGCCCAAATGCATCTCTTGAGGGTAGATTTCTGGGTCAGGATTTTAAACTAAAAGACGGATGGAGAATGTACCATGGTGAAACTATTCCCGGATTTCCCGCTCATCCTCATCGCGGTTTTGAAACTATTACTGTTGTCCTTAATGGATATGTTGATCATTCTGATTCTCATGGAGCCGCCGGCAGATATGGCTTTGGAGATGTTCAGTGGATGACGGCCGGTGCAGGTTTGCAACATAGCGAAATGTTTCCACTTGTAAATGAGAACACTAAAAACCCATTGGAACTTTTCCAGATTTGGCTCAATCTTCCTAAGGCAAAAAAATTCTCAAAGCCCCATTATAAAATGCTTTGGGCTGAAGAAATTCCCAAAATAAAAATATCTGATTATAAGAATAAAACTACCGAAATTAACCTTATTGCCGGCAAAATTGGAGATGTTTATGCACCAAAGCCTGCTCCCGACTCATGGGCCGCTGACCCGAAGAATGAAGTTGCTATTTATACAATTAAAATGGAGCCGGGTGCAATCTTGAAAATCCCCAAGGCCTCGCCACAAATCAGAAGGACGCTCTACTTTTATAAAGGAGCCTCTATTAAAGTGGCAGGAATAGATGTTAAACCCAAAAGCATGGCAGAACTACATGCCGACGAAGAAATTATCATTGAAAGTGGAAACGAAGACAGCTATCTGCTTTTTCTTCAGGGAATGCCTATTGCTGAACCAGTTGTTCAACACGGTCCCTTCGTTATGAATACTACGGAAGAAATTCAAAAAGCTATCTTCGATTATCACGAAACTCAATTTGGAGGATGGCCATGGGATAGATATGATAATGTTCACCCCAGAAACAGTGGCCGTTTCGCAAAATATAGTAGTGGAAAAGAGGAAATAAAGGACTAATTATGGAAAATATTATGAATTATCATTCGACGGAACCTCTTACAGGAATGCGTCGACGAGATGTTATTCGCTATATTAATATGAAGCTTGCTTCTATGGGACAACCCATTTTTGAAGGCCAGCTGAGCACGAATAAGGATGGAATGACAGAACAGGAGTTTGTTAACCTTGCCGAAAGCCTTCTCAATAATTATAAAGAGAAAATGAGACTGCTTTCAAAGGAGGTTATTAACCCTGTTGATAGAAGGTTGCAAAATTTTATTAATAACTATTTGAGTGAAGTGGAATTCGATAAAACCTTGAGAATTCCATTTGATTCGTTTGTTCTTGATAAACCGGGAATAGGAAGAGAAGTCAGCCTGCCTCCTGATAAAAACGAATATAGTACCCCGTATTTTAAATCATATAGGATAAGACAAGGAATTCTGCATAATCCCGTTCATGATCGTCGCACCACTGAAGGTTCTTTTCATATTGTGAAAGGGGGTTTGCCAATACCTCAGGATAAAAGGGCTGTTCCGAAAATTGCTTTTGCAAATATGCTTTATGAGGCTTTTAATCCTCCTGAAGATTTTATGATTTTGCCTTTTACAGCATCACAAAAAAAGAAAGCAAAAGTGTTTGTCTCTTTATTGCTTCGTCCGGTGGTAAGTCCTGAAGTTAAAGGTGTAGCAGAACGCAAAAGCCTGGAGGTGAGGTTTTTTGCACCCGGGGCATTTGCCAGTAATCTTGATTTTGTGGAAAGTATCTTTGGAAATGCCGGAGATCCTTATTTATACAAAAACGATGCTGCTCTTAATCCTGAGAACTGGAGCGGTCACACCGGATGCGTAATTCTCGCCCCTCATCTTACAAAACTGAAAAAGAAAGATGTTGGCTTGCCTAGTTGGGAAGATGCTTCTGAAAGAATGAGAAGAGATGGCATGTGTTGGAAGGATGAAGATGAACTGTATAACAATGGGGTTCCATTTAAGCTTACATGCAGAGACGATAGTGGTGTGGTTATTACTCTAATAGCCGACAACTATTTTGGATACAGCAAAAAAGAAGTGAAAACGCAAATATCGTATGCTGCAAATCTACTTGGCAACTGTGAAGAAGAACATGCAGGTGGTACTTTGGCTTTCTCCAGGAGAAATTTAGGAGGCTTTTTTGATGCTTCAGTTTTGCAAAAAAGATTTCCAAATGCTTATCTTTTTAAGGATATTAAAAAGCACTATGCAGATATGATGCATGTGCATAAGGATAATTTTGGTGTAGATAAGTATTATCCTAAAGTAATTTATCTGCCGGAAAATGCTAAAATTGATCTTTATAAAAGCCAGATCACATGGGATTATAAAGACAAAGAACGTCAGATAAAATTATTGCGCGATTATCATTATGTTTTGCCCTGTGGTTTCAAGGTTCATATGGAGAAACATCCTTTTGCTCCTGATTGGAGATTAGTAGTTACTCAGTCAGAAGGTACTTTTCTGCACAAACCCAGCACTGTTTCCGGCGGTGGGAAGTCCGAAATTTCAAAGTCATTGCTGAATGCAATAATTTATGGTAATTTTCATGTTGATGACATTGAAAAAGATTTTGACAAAGTTCAGGAAGTCATTGATTATGATTATTCTATAAGATGGGAAGACCCGGCATCACAAAAAAAGGACAAACGTGGTTTAATGGATCCTGACAGAACTTTAGGGTCTGTTATAAAACTTCTAACACCATATCGCGGGTATACAAAGCAGCACAATGATTTTGTGAAAAACATCCCGGATCATGTCAAAGCTTTGGTTTTATATATTAAAAGAATTAGCCTTAGCGCTGAAAAGAAAAAGGATTGGGCTAAGAATTTTTCTGTTGATATTGTCAATGGAAGAAAAGGACATGCTTTGATGTTTAAGCACCGGAAAATGACTACCTCATATCTAAGGGTTGGTTTTGGTAAAAACGGCTCTTGGAATGTTTATTCTTTGCGTCCGGATTTTATTGCAGCCGCAAAAGTTCAGATGGAAGATGATATTTCTGCCAGCATTACTTTGCCTGCCGATAAAATTGAGAACTTAAGAACAGATACTCCGAATAAGAGTGTGAAATTTGTTGAAAATTGCGAGCATTTGTTTTTTCAAAGACCGGATGAAGCTATTAATAAAGGTTATGACAAACAAGCGGAATCTGATCTTTCTCAATTAAATAATTTCACAACAAACTATCAGCCACTTACTCCTAAGGATGGTAAATTGATAATTGAAGAAGCTATTGAGTTTGATAAATTTACCCAACCTATAAAGGAGATAATCCACAGAGGTGCAAAAGACGAAAGAGGTTTGTACTTCATTTCCCCATCGCATCCACGGAAACTTGATGATGGTACTATTTCGGAAAATCCCAGATATTTGCAATCGAGTCCGGAATTTAATAATCCGGCAGATGGATATCTTGCGCATGTGGGGATACGTTTTGCACGTAAAATACCCTTGGACAAACCAACATATTTCCCTGTAAATGATGTGTTGCCCGGCAGAAGAAACAATCCTTCTGATAAGGAAAAAGGCATTAGACCTCTAAGCGTTTATGCTCCCATTCATTACCAGGAATTGCCTGAGTTGTTCATGGATTTCATTTGCAGCCTTACAGGTAAATCTCCATCCACAACAGGTGCCGGCTCAGAAGGTGCGCTTACAAAAGGCCCTTTCAATATGTTGGTTCCAACCACAGACTTGAATAATTCACTGCTTTCATTTATACTTACAGGCTATAATGCTTTCTCAACTGCTGCAGGATACATAGGTCCGAAAATGCGTTTTGATCATGATGTCAGCATACTTATTCCGGAAATCTGGTGTAAACTTGATACTCACGAAAAACAACCGGACTATCTTATAAAAGAAGGTGTGCTTGAAAAAATTGAGGATTTTGAATATAATGGAGAGAAAATTCATGCCGGTAGATTGGGATATCGCATAAATCAGGCTTTTGCTTTTAAATATCTGGGCAGAGTTTTTGAAGAGCCTATGAGTATTTTTTCGGAGGAAGTACTAAGACCCGAAAAACAATCAATGGAAGATTATGTGGATGGTATAAAAAATATTTGTGAAGCACAGAAAAAGGTTGCCTTGCAGTATTTTGAAGACAAAAGTGTGGAAGCAGCAATTCCTCCTTTGAAGGCGCTCTTGCATATAATGGCTTATGGTCATTATGAAAACAAAGAAGTTTCTGATCCTGATGTTAGAAAGCTGTTTAAAAGAGATTATGTTTTGAAAAGCAAATGGTATAAAGAAAGACTTAAGCTAAAACAAGAACAGGACACAGCATTGTTTAGTAAGCACATTGATTATATCGAAAGCTTTATAGCTGAAGAAATTAATGAGCCGGTGGTTAAAGAACTAAAGCTACACGACAGACTGGAGTATGCAAAATCGCAATTACAGCAAATCCAAAGTCCTGAATATTTAGAGTCTTTAGTTGGAACTATTGGCGTTGATATTTTATATAGAGGATAACATATTGTACATCCTATAAGGAAATAAACTTTCTAACTACTGCACCATTGGCGTTGCTGAGATAAATTATGTATAATCCGTTTTGTGGCACATTTTCTTGTAGTTTTTCTAAACTGTTAATTTCCAGATCGTTTATTTTTCCACTGAGAAGTAAATTACCGTTTATTGTATAAAGATGATATTTTACATTTTGAGTGTCTGAGCTGAAAAGCACTTTTAAAATCCCTTTGTCGGCGATTATACTATGTATATAAAGTCCTGAGTCATAATCTGAACATAAAATACTTTCAGGGTCATAAATTTTTATAGAAGCATCAAGGTCGGTTTGTTTTAAACGATAATATGCGGTTTTATTATTTACACCATAGTCTAA
Source organism: uncultured Bacteroidales bacterium (assembly GCA_964614525.1). Classification (GTDB taxonomy): domain Bacteria; phylum Bacteroidota; class Bacteroidia; order Bacteroidales; family UBA7960; genus PWND01. The sequence continues at coordinate 19,617 of CAZTPA010000028.1, forward strand.
AACCTGATAGCTAATATTTTGACTTGAGTTCCCGTTGGCAGGAACAGTACCTATATCGCTCCAGTTACTTAAGTCATAACTTTTTTCAACTGTAAAATACCAGGAGTTTGTTTCTGAAAGTGTTTCCCATGCAATTTTTATATGGTCTATTGCACATTCAAGCCAAAAATCGCCAAGACATACCGGTAGTGGATTGTTTAAAGAATCTCCGCCAAGTGCAAAATCACCAAATACATCAATAATGTTATTTATTGTTATGCTTACTACATCATTAATATCATCGTATGATGCAACACTGAAATCTCCGGCAATTTCCCAGGCGGATAATTCATCATCACGCCTTAAAAGCCTAAGTTCATTTGGTGCTCCTATATTGTGATCCGGATCATCGGCTATAACATCTGATATTTGTGCTGTCAGGGAATACGAAAAGCCATTTTCTAACATGGCATCTCCTTTATCTAATTCCCAAAATCCTTTAGAAGAGATGTTGTTTATAAGCTGATCATTATCGTATATCGGAGGACTAATAAAAGTTTCACTTCCGGCTATTGCTGTATTAAAAAAAGCTGTTATGCTTCCTCCGGGTGACACTGCATCAAAAGTAATTGTTACAGGATGGTAAGATGTTGAATCTCCTATGGGCAATAGAACAGGGGCAGCTTTTGTGCCTTTTTTTGTGCCATCATCAAATTCTATCCATTGTTTAAATTTTCCGGAAAAATGGCCGTTGCTTTGGGTTAATGTTCCTCTTGATACTACTGATGTGCCTAATGTTACTATGTTTTCTCCATTGTGAATTATTCCGTTTGTTAAAGTAAGATTAGAACCAATATTTAATATTTGTGAAACTGAGAAATCAAGTGTGTTATCAAAAACAACAGAAGGAAAATATATTGCGCTGTTGCCTGCAATTGTTTGTTCAGCTGTGCCGTTTAAATAAACAACACCATTACTTAAAGTGCTGAAAAGTGTTGAATTTGTGCTGCGGTTATTTACGTCCCCTTTTATTATTATATCATCGTAAAGAACAACTTCAGTTCCATCATCTGCAAT
>CAZTPA010000028.1:20772-36806 GCA_964614525.1 uncultured Bacteroidales bacterium
GTGAAACACTGCTTTTTTAAACAGATGTCTGCATTGAGTGTTTTGTAATTTGTCAGCAAAGTTTATTTGATAAAAAAATTTTGAGAAGATATTTTTCCTCAAACATCCATATCTTTGTTAAAATAAAAAATTTTGTAATTTTTGTAGAAATTTCTAATCAATATATTAAATGGAAAATAAGAAAAAGCTTTTTCTTCTTGATGCGATGGCTTTGATATATCGTGCATATTATGCTTTCAGCCGCAATCCGAGAATTAATTCAAAAGGGATAAACACTTCTGCTCCTTTTGGATTTACAAATGCACTATTGGAAGTTTTAAAAAAGGAAAAACCTACACATATTGCGGTAGCTTTTGACACTATAGCTCCAACTCAAAGACATACTGACTTTGCTGATTATAAAAGCACAAGACAAGATACTCCTGAAGATATTGTGAGCTCACTTTTTATTATTAAAGAGCTTATTAAAGCTTTTAATATTCCTGTTTTGGAACTGGATGGATATGAAGCTGATGATATTATTGGCACACTTGCAAAACAAGCTGAAAAACAAGGTTTTAAGGTTTTTATGATGACCCCGGATAAGGATTTCGGGCAGCTTGTTTCTGAAAACATTTTTATGTATAAACCCGCCCGCATGGGAAATGATGTTGAAGTTTGGGGAGTGGATCAGGTTTGCAAACGCTTTGGGATTGAAGAACCGGAGCAACTTAAAGATATTCTTGGATTATGGGGTGATTCATCAGACAATATACCGGGAGTGCCGGGAATAGGTGAGAAAAAAGCTAAGGATCTTATAGCAAAGTTTAAATCTATAGAGAATCTGCTTGAAAATGTAGAAGATGTTAAGGAGAAAAGAAGCAAAGAAAGCCTTAAAAAATATGCCGACCAGGCTTTGCTTTCCAAAAAGCTGGCTACAATTATTCTTGATGTTCCTCTGGATTTTGATGAGGAGCTTTTCAGATACAGAGAGCCTGATAAGGAAAAATTGCTGGCGGTATTCGAAGAACTTGAATTTAGAACTCTCGCAAAGAGAATTTTTGATGTTGAAGAAGTTGAGAACGCAAAGGAGCTAGTTGAAAAAGCAGTTCCCGGCCAAATGGATTTGTTTTCGGTAACAAAAGCTTTTGTTAATCCTTTTGAAGTTGCTGCCGAGAAACTGAAAAAACTTCTTGCAGAAAAGGATTACAATCTTGTAAGTTCTGAAAAGGAAATTGATAAGCTAATTGAATTAATAGGAAAATCTGATAGCTTTTGCTTTGATACCGAAACAAATAGCCTTTATAGCATTGACGCTGAGCTTGTTGGAATTGCTTTTGCCCTAAAGCCCGGCGAAGCATGGTATGTTCCTTTTCCTGAAAACAGAAAAGAGGCTGAGACTCTGGCGAAAAAGTTTAATGAGATTTTTGAAAATCCGGATATAGAAAAAACCGGACAGAATTTGAAATTTGACATCAGCGTTTTGAGGAATTACGGTATTTACGTAAAAGGGAAGCTTTTTGACACTATGCTTGCTCATTATCTTCTTCAGCCTGATATGAGGCACAATATGGATCTCCTTGCAGAAACATATCTTGATTATAGCCCGGTAAGTATAGAAGATCTTATTGGTAAAAAAGGCGCGAAACAAGATAATATGCGTAATGTGGATGTTGAACTTGTTACTGCTTATGCATGCGAAGATGTTGATATTACTTTACAACTAAAAGAATATTTTAAACCAAAGTTAGAAGAAATTAATCTTTTATCTCTCCTCTATGATCTTGAAGTACCACTGATTTATGTCTTGTCTGATATTGAGCATGAGGGAGTTAAGATAGACTCAAAAGCATTAAATACTTTTTCCGGAAAACTTGAAGGGGAAATTAAAAAAGTTGAGACGGAAATTTACGAGCTGGCAGGAAATACATTTAATATTGGCTCGCCAAAACAACTTGGTGAAGTATTATTTGATAAATTAAAAATAGTAGCTAAGCCTAAAAAGACAAAAACCAAACAATATAGTACCGGTGAAGAGATTCTTGTAAAACTCGTTGACAAGCATCCTATTGTTGAAAAAATTCTTGAGTACCGAAGTCTTTCAAAGCTTAAATCAACTTATGTAGATGCTTTACCAAAGCTGATAAACAGCAGGACAGGACGCCTACATGCTTCATTCAATCAGGCAATAGTTGCAACAGGGCGCCTTTCATCTAATAATCCTAACTTACAAAATATTCCAATTCGCTCAGATAAGGGCCGTGAGATTAGAAAAGCATTTGTGCCAAGGGATAAAAATCATGTATTGCTCGCTGCCGACTATTCTCAAATTGAGTTAAGAATAATTGCTTCATTAAGCAAGGATGAAGGCATGGTAGAAGCGTTTAACAAAAATCTTGATATTCATGCAGCTACTGCTGCCAGAGTTTTTGAAGTTGATATAGAGGATGTTACCAAAGAAATGCGCAGACGTGCAAAAACAGTCAATTTTGGAATTGTATATGGAATCTCTGCTTTTGGTCTTTCCGAAAGAATTAATATTCCCCGCACTGAAGCGGCAGTTATAATTAATCAGTATTTTAATAAATATCCGGGTATAAAAGATTTCATGGACAAAACCATAGAGTTTGCCAAAGAAAATTCTTATGTAGAAACTATGATGGGCAGAAGAAGATATGTTCCGGATATAAATAGTGCCAATGCAACTGTAAGGGGCTATGCAGAGCGAAATGCAATTAATGCTCCTATTCAGGGTTCGGCTGCAGATATGATTAAATTGGCAATGATTAATATTCATAATGAAATTCAAAAACAAAATTTGAAAGCCAAAATGATAATGCAGGTGCATGATGAACTTGTATTTGATGTTCCTATCTCTGAGCTGGAGATTCTTAAGCCCATTGTTGAAAAAAACATGAAAGAAGCTTTAAAACTTGATGTTCCTGTTGTTGTAGATATGAATTCAGGAAATAATTGGCTTGAAGCCCACTAAAAAAAGGGGATTAAATTCTCTGTTGAATTTAATTCCCTTTACGTATTAATTTTTGCTTAAACAATTACACATCCAATGCATTTCTGTAATGCTCATATCTTTCAAGAATTTCTATAACATATAAATACGGCTCACGTCCTCGGCAATAGCCATGACGCACTACCGGATCAAGATAATACTTTGGCTTTGATTTATTCAGAACATAATAATCCACATTGTCTTTCCAAACATTTGGATCTTTACCATGTTTTTCAGCCAAACGACGCGCATCAAAAACATGTCCTATGCCAACATTATATGATGCCAATACAAATTTCAAACGCTCATCATCATCCGTAACAATATCCATGAACCTATCATTAAGATAATGGAGGTAATTAACACCTGCTCTAATATTATCAGCTACTCTGGAACTTCTGTTGACATTATATATAGCGGCTGTTCCTGGCATTAATTGCATTACTCCGAAAGCTCCTGCCCATGATATTGCTTTTGGGTTAAAACGGGATTCCTGGTAAGCAACAGAAGCAATCAGCCTCCAATCCCATCCAAATTGTTCTGAATAAACTTTGAAATATTCATCATATTCGGAAATTTTTCCTCCTCCTAATGAATGAAACTGACTACGTGCAATGTTTGCTGTACGGGGATTATTATAGTATTTATTATAAAGATTTGCGTATTTTCTTGTTGGTTTAAACTCCTCAAGCCATTCATTTATAGCACCTAGCAATTCCGGAGAGTTCTTTTTTACTGCCCAGGCCAAATTTTGCGAAAAACTTATGGGAGTCATAATGTCAATGTTTGAATAAAACCCCATGTTTACGTTAGCTAAATGCTCATCACTTACTGTATAATCAATCTCGCCATTAGAAACCTTCTCAATTAATTGCTCAGCTTCCATGTCAACTTCCACTATATAAATAGTGTCTCCAATTTCTTCCATTAGATGTTTTAACCGGGAAGTATAAGCAGAGCCACTCTGAATGTAAACGGTTTTGCCTGCCAAATCAAGGTGATTTCTAATCAAATTATCTTCAATTTCTGATGATCTCATATTATACCAGTCTTCAGGTTTTCTTTGCACTAGTATTTGTCTTGTTTGACTATGAGGTTTTGTAAATTCAATCATTTCTGACCGGCTTTTAGTGACTGTGAGGTCTAGGGCAATAACATCACACTCATCTTCTGCAAGTAAGCATGAGAAATTCTCATCAATATCATTACTGACAAAAATTTCCAGATCAACTCCTATTTGTTGAGTAAACATTTTTAATAGTTCAAGATGAAACCCCATAGGTTCACCACGGTATATGAAGTAATTTGTGGAATTATAGTTTGTTGTAGCTCTTAAAACTCCCTTCTCTTGTATTCTTTCCAAGTCGGTTAATTCTATTTGTTCCTGCACTGTGTTTTCAAACCCAAAAGGGACAAAAACAATAAGCAAGCCGAATAAAATTAATACCGGAACTATACGATAACTAAGCTTAATGATTTTTTCGCGTTTCATATTTTTTGAATTATGCCGTGTTCAGGCAAACTACAAAGATACATATAAATTTAAAATTTTATAAATTTTAACATTTTGACAACTTTGCTTATTAAATACAAAAATAAGCAATAAAACCAATGAATGTTCAGTAAGAAGCGACACAGAGAGTTTAAACGCTTGTTGATAAGTGTTTAAATGCCTTCTGTTTGCCGATTTTAAATTTAGATTTTGTTAAAAAAAACTTATCTTTACAAGCTTTGCTAAACACATAACAATTTCTAAAAAAATGCTTTTTAAAGATATTGCAGGTCAGGACATTATAAAGAAAAAACTTATTAACAATATTGTTAACGGGCGTATACCTCATGCTCAGTTATTTATTGGCTCCGAAGGTAGCGGAAAGTTGCCTATTGCATTAGCATATGCACAATATATGAATTGCGAAAACCCTTCTGAAGATGATTCCTGTGGCGTATGTGCTTCTTGTTATAAGTTTAATAAATTAATTCATCCGGATCTACACATGTTTTATCCTGTTGCAAATAATAAGGATAATACTAAAAATGTTACTTGTTCAACCTATCTTAGCAGTTGGCGGGAGCTTTTGATGCAGAATCCTTATTTCAGCCTAATGACCTGGTATTCCCATATCGGGATAGAAAACAAGCAAGGCATTATCAAAGCTGAAGATTGTAATGAAATAATTCGTTTGATGGGACTTAAAGCTTACGAAGGCAAGTACAAAATTGTAATCATTTGGATGGTAGAAAAACTCTTTCATTCTGCTGCACCAAAGCTTCTCAAATTATTGGAAGAACCACCTAAAAATACTGTTTTTTTATTAATTGCAGAAAATCAACAGCAAATTTTAAAAACTATTTTATCAAGAACGCAGGTATTAAAAATACCACCTGTGCAGGAAAAAGAAGTTATAGATTTTCTTGAACATCAATTTGAATGTGATTTGCAAACAGCAAAAAAAGCTGCTTTTTTAACAGCCGGAAATATGGGGGAAGCCATTAACATTGTTAAATATGGTTATGAAGATGTTGATGTTTTTGAAAGCTTCAGAGATTGGATGAGAGCAAGTTACGCTTTTCAGGTTGAAAAATTATTTAAAATTGTTGATGCTTTTGCTAAAGAGGGAAGGGAAAAACAAAAGAACCTTTTATCATACGCTATAAAAATGTTTAGAGTTTGCTTTTTAATGAATACTAATATTGACAATCAAGCTGTGCTAAGAATTGATGGCGAGGAAAAAGAATTTCTTAAAGGGTTTTCTCCATTTGTAAATCATAATAATATTCAAAAAATTACATTATTATTTCAGGAAGCTCATTCTAATATTGAAAGAAATGCTAATCCCAAGATTCTTTTTGCGGATGTGTCTTTTAAAATGACTCGCATTCTTAGAGCTGTCAAGTGATTTTATTTTGTTAATTTTGCTTAGAAATTTAAAGGATAAAAAATTGAGTAATAAAGATATAAATAGTGAATTTCTAACTCGTGGTTGTCATTGTGCTCCTAATATTCAGGAACGTTGTTTGAATGTTTACAAGCACTCTTGTAATAAAATGGATGCAACAAATTGGTTGAAAAATGTTGACAAATCAGGAAGTAGCAGTTTTACAGAATTCGTAGAGGTTAAATTCAAGAACAGCAGAAAAGAGATTTTTCGCACCAACCCTGATATGGATTTGAAAGAAGGAGATATAGTTGCAGTTGAAGCTAATCCCGGCCATGATATTGGCATAGTTACTCTTATTGGGCAAACTGTTCGCTTGCAGATGAGATCCAAAAAGATTAAACCTGATTCTGAGGAAATAAAAAAAGTTTATAGAAAAGCTAAAACTTCTGATATTGAAAAATGGATTAATTCTGTTGGTGAAGAACAGTTAACTATGCATAAATCACGTGAAATGGCATCATCTCTGAATCTGGACATGAAAATCAGTGATGTTGAATATCAAGGAGATAATACTAAAGCAATTTTTTATTATACTGCAAACGAAAGAGTTGATTTTAGGGAATTAATCAAAGTATTGGCTGATGCTTTCAATGTCCGCATTGAAATGAAGCAAATAGGGATGCGTCAGGAAGCCAGCCGACTTGGCGGTATCGGCTCTTGCGGAAGAGAACTATGTTGTGCAACATGGATTAGTAATTTTAAATCGGTTTCTACGTCTGCCGCGAGAGTTCAGCAATTGTCTTTAAATCCTCAGAAACTTGCCGGGCAGTGCAGTAAACTTAAGTGTTGCCTTAATTATGAAAATGAGGCATATCTTGATGCACTGGAAGGATTTCCGGATACTTCAATAGAACTGAAAACAAAAAGGGGGATAGCATTTCATCAAAAGACAGACATTTTAAGGAAAGTGCTGTGGTACACAATTAAGAACAGCGAGGATTCTTTCATTATGATTACTGCTCAAAGGGCAAATGAAATTATTGAAATGAACAAAAAAGGAATTATTCCCGAAAATCTTATTGATAATAAAGCTGTTGCGGAGCAAAAACCGATTGCTGATTTTGCATCTCCAACAGATATAGAAAACGACAGCCTTACAAGATTTGACAAAGCAAAACCGAATAAACGCAGGAAAAATAAAAGGAAAAAGAATAAAAAGAATATTCAAAACAACAAACCAAACACAGAATGAGAATGCAATACAAGTCAATAATTAGTGTTTTATTATTCGCAGTTGTATTTATTTCCTGTGATAAAAATGTGATTTTTGAAGAGAATGTTAAGATTCCCGGTGAAAAATGGCATAAAGACAGTATAGTTGAATTATCTACATCTATAAATGACACTATAAATCTTTATGATATTTATCTTAACCTAAGGCATAATACAGAATATGAATACAGAAATTTTTATTTATTTTTTGAAACGCATTTGCCCAATGGCATGGTAGTTAGAGATACTCTTGAATGCATTCTTGCCGACAAATCAGGTAAATGGCATGGCAAAGGGTTTGGACGCATAAAATCAAACAGATTTCACTTTAGAGAAAATGTTTGGTTTCCAAGTGAGGGAAAGTATGAGTTTAGAATTGAGCAGGCAATGAGAGAGGATGAACTAAACGGAATTGTTGATATTGGAGTGAGAATTGAAAAAAATAATAAATAATATTTGTCGTTTCCTTATAGTAAAAAGTAATATTTCCGATAATTCTTTATAAAATAATGGCCAAAAAAGACGCTGCTTCATTTAAAAAACATTTGAGAATATTTTGGGCTCTGATATTGTCTCCATTTATAATTTTGTTTTTATTATTAATGACTATTTCCTGGGGATTTTGGGGTTTTATGCCTTCTTTTGAAGAGTTAGAAAATCCTAAAAGTAACTTAGCCAGTGAAATTTATTCTGTTGATGGTGCATTGCTTGGCACTTTTTATATAGATAACAGGGTAAATGTTAGTTTTGAAGAGCTTTCTCCTAACATTGTCAATGCACTTATTGCAACAGAAGATATACGTTTTCACAGTCATTCAGGAGTTGATGCAAGAAGTGTTTTCAGGGTTTTGATTAGAAACATACTTGGCGGGCAGAGAAGCGCAGGAGGAGGAAGTACAATTAGCCAACAATTAGCCAAAAACCTTTTTCCACGGCAAAATGACCTTTCTACACCTGAAATTGCAATAATTAAACTAAAAGAATGGGTAACGGCTGCCAAATTGGAGCGAAATTATACAAAGAATGAAATTATTGCAATGTACCTTAATACTGTTGATTTCGGCAGTCAGGCTTTTGGAATAAAAGCAGCATCTAAAACATATTTCGATACTACACCGGATTCTTTAAAACATGAAGAAGCTGCTATGCTGGTTGGAATGCTTAAAGCTCCTTCATGGTTTCATCCGGTTAGAAATCCCGAAAGAGCATTTAGCCGCAGACAGGTTGTGTTATATCAAATGGCAAGATATGGCTATATAGAACCTGAGCAATATGATTCAATTATGGCCATCCCTCTTGATATGTCTAAACATAAAATTCAGGATCATAGAGAAGGAATGGCAACATATTTTCGTGAATTTCTCAGAGGGGAACTTCGTGAGTGGAGTAAAAATAAAATGAAGCCCGACGGAACTCCTTATAACATTCATACTGATGGCTTGAAAATTTATACTACTATTGACAGCCGAATGCAGAAATATGCCGAAATGGCTGTTGCAGAGCATCTTGGTGGGTATCTGCAAAATGAATTTTTTGAGCATTGGAAGGGTTATCCTGATTCTCCTTATGATACAGATTTGGAAAGGGAAGATGTACAGCAAATTATTAATCTTTCGGTCAGGCGCTCAGATAGATATTTGAGTATGAAGAGAGCAAATATTCCGGAAGATTCTATTATGATGTCTTTTAGAGAACCTATACCTATGAAAGTGTTTTCATGGGAAGGTGAAATAGATACCATAATGACACCGTTGGACTCAATACGGTATTATAAGCATTTTCTGAATACAGGATTAATGTCTGTTGAGCCTCAGAGCGGCCATGTCAGGGCTTATGTCGGAGGTATAAATTATAAGCATTTTCAGTATGATCATGTTTATGACGGCAAAAGACAGGTTGGATCTACATTTAAACCTTTTCTCTATACTTTGGCAATGCAAGAAGGTGGATTTAGCCCTTGCACTGAAGTCCCTAATGTGCCTGTTTCTTTTGATTTGCATGATGGAACAACATGGACTCCCAAAAACTCAAGTAGCAGAAAGGAAGGTGAAATGGTTACCCTTAAATGGTCTTTGGCCAATTCTATTAATTATGTTTCTGCATATTTAATGAAGAGATATTCACCGGAAGCAGTCATCAGGCTTGCACGAAAAATGGGAATCACAAGTGAGATTGAACCTGTGTATGCTATTTCTCTCGGTACTCCGGATATTTCAGTATATGAAATGACAGGAGCAATGGCTACCTATGCTAATAAAGGAGTTTTTGTTGAACCTGTTTTTATTACAAGAATTGAAGACAAAAATGGTAATCTTATTGAGTCTTTTAGTCCAAGAAAAGAAGAGGCTATGAGCGAAGAAACAGCCTATTTGATGATTGAGTTACTCAAGGGGGTGGTAGAAAGCGGCACAGGTGCAAGACTAAGATACAGATATGAACTTACTAATCCAATAGCAGGTAAAACAGGGACAACTCAGAATAATTCGGATGGTTGGTTTATTGGATTAACCCCTACTCTCGTTACAGGAGTGTGGGTTGGTGCCGAAGACAGAGCTGCACGATTTCGCGATATATCTTTGGGTCAAGGCGCCAATACTTCTCTGCCAATTTGGGCTTTATATATGAAGAAAATTTATGAGGATAAAGAACTGCAATTCCCAACCCATGATTTTGAAAGGCCACTTAAGCCATTGAGTGTGGAAGTGGATTGTTCGGAATACAAACAGGAAGAAGGCCCAAGGGATGCTTTTGATCAGAATGTGTTTTAAATGTCGGCTATTTAATAAATCATTCCTGCTGCCACAGTCTCATTTGTTAATTCATCTATAAGTATGATACTTCCAGTATTCCTATTATGATGATATTTGTCAAAAAATAATTGCTGAGCTGTTTTTATTGATACACAAGCAATATCATTTATAGTTATTTCCTTGCAGTTATTTTCTTTTTCTATATTGTTAATATCCATTTTGAAATTAATCTTTTCAATTATACATTTTGCTTCTTTGCTGGTTTGACGAATTATGTACTTATTTCCTGCAATAAGTTTGTTTGTATTCATCCAGCAAATCATTGCATCAAAATTACGATCAACAAATGGGATATTGTTTTCGGCTACTATCATATCACCTCTGCTTATATCAAGCTCATCTTCCAGCCTTAAAGATACAGACATAGGAGCAAAAGCTTCATTTACAATACCTTCTGCGCTTTCAATTGATTTAATCTGTGAAGATATTCCTGATGGTAATACTTTTATTTTATCTCCTTTTTTTAAAACACCACTTGCCATTCTGCCTGCATATGCCCGGTAATCTGGCATTTCCTTATTGTCAACCCGAATAACATATTGAACAGGAAAGCGCGTATCAAGAAAGTTGTGGTCGCTGCTTACATGAACGCTTTCCAGAAAGTACATTAATGTTGAGCCTTTATACCAACTCATGTTTGATGACTTTTCAACTACATTATCCCCCAGCAAGGCACTTATTGGAATATAACTAATATCATTTATCCTTAGTTTTGATGCAAAAATTTTAAACTCATTAACTATTGTTTCAAATACTGTTTGTTTGAAACTTACCAAATCCATTTTATTGATACAAAGAACGAGATGCTTAATTCCTAATAATGAAGCAATATATGAATGGCGTCTGGTTTGTTCTAGTACTCCCTTTCTGGCATCAACAAGTATAATTGCCAGATTTGCGGTTGATGCACCTGTTACCATGTTTCGGGTGTATTGAACATGTCCGGGGGTATCTGCAATTATAAATTTTCGTTTTGGAGTTGCAAAATAGCGGTATGCTACATCAATTGTAATTCCCTGTTCCCTTTCAGCCTTAAGTCCATCTGTTAGCAAAGCAAAATTTATTGATTCTTCACCTCTGCGTTCGCTGGCAAGTTGCAAAGCCTCAAGCTGATCTTCGAAAATTGCTTTACTGTCAAAAAGCAGCCTTCCTATAAGAGTGCTTTTCCCGTCATCAACACTTCCTACAGTTGTAAATCTTAGAAGGTCTACATTAAGGTATTCGTTTAAGCTATAGTTGTATGTATTTTGCATTGCTAAAAATATCCCTCCTTTTTTCTGTCTTCCATTGAAGTTTCAGATGTTTTGTCATCTGCTCGGCCACCTCTCTCTGTATATCTTGAGGCAGCTACTTCCATTATTATTTCCTCCAGTGTTGATGCATCAGAAATTGATGCGCCCGTGCAGCTCATATCACCAATAGTCCGAAAGCGAACCTGCAATTCTTCCCACTTTTCACCTTCCAGCAATTGAGTAAAATCACTTTTTGCAAGTAAAACATTCTTTCTGCGGACACATGTTCTCTTATGACTGAAGTATAATGAAGGCATTTTTATTTTTTCAAGCAAAACATATTGCCAAATGTCCATTTCTGTCCAGTTGCTTAGAGGAAATACTCTGAAATGTTCGCCCTGTTTTTTTCTTCCATTAAAAATATTCCAGAGTTCCGGTCTTTGATTTTTGGGGTCCCACTGGCCAAAATCGTCTCTGTGAGAAAAAAATCTTTCTTTTGCCCTGGCTTTTTCTTCATCTCTGCGCCCGCCGCCTATGGCACAATCAAAATCGTATTTTTCTATAGTGTCCAGCAATGTTATTGATTGAAGGATGTTCCGGCTTTTGTTTGGTCCTGTTTCTTCGTGTGCTCTGCCGGTGTCAATACTATTCTGTACACTGCCAACAATCAACTTCAGCCCGAGTTTATTCATTAATTCATCCCGGTACTGTATTGTTTCAGGGAAATTATGGCCTGTATCAATATGTAAAATCGGAAACGGAGCCTTTGCAGGATGAAAGGCTTTAACAGCAATATGAAGCATTACTATTGAATCTTTTCCACCTGAGAAAAGTAAAACCGGCTTTTCAAATTGCGCAGCCACCTCTCTCATTATAAAAACAGACTCCGATTCTAATTCCCGCAAATGATTGATATAGTAATTTTGCATATTAAATACTTCCTTTTATTTGAGGGAAAATGTAATCTGATATTATATCTGTTGCATCTTTAACTGTCATTATAGATGTGTCAATTTTGATTTGTGGGGTTTCAGGATACTCATAAGCAGAGTCAATACCTGTAAATTCAGCTATTTTGCCTGCTCTTGCCTTTTTGTACAATCCTTTTGGATCTCGCTGCTCACAAATATTTAGCGGACAATCAACAAATACTTCAATAAAATCATCATCTCCGATAATTTCTCTTGCCATGCTACGGCTATTTTTTAATGGACTTATCAAACCACATATTACAACTATTCCGCAATCTACAAACTGTTTTGACATTTCGGCAATTCTGCGAATATTTTCATGTCTGTCTTCATGAGAAAACCCAAGGTCTTTATTTAGGCCTTTTCTTATAATATCGCCATCAAAAACTTTACATAAAACACCATTGTTATGTAATTTGCGTTCTAAAGATACAGCTATAGTTGTTTTTCCTGATCCCGACAAGCCGGTCATCCATATTACTAATCCTTTCTGTCCGGCTAATTTTTCTTTGGTCTGACGATCCAGATAATTCGAAGCTGTAAAAATATTTTTTTTATTCATGTCTTTCTTGCCTTAAACAACAAAATTATAAAATCATTTGAACATTATAGCATTATAAGTATTGTTTAAAATACAGAGGTATGATTTTTCTATAATAATCGCAGTTTAATTGTTTTTGATTATTGGTATAATAAACGCTTATGCTTTAGTTTTAATAATTTTTGATAAGTATTGTCGTTGTTATTTAGATGGACATTATTGTAATTTCTCTTTAGCTTTGCATATTACTTAATAAAATATAATTATGAAAAATGCTTCACTGTGTTTTCTTTTAGCGTTGTTTTCTTTCAATGCCGGTTCTTTTGCCCAAGGTGTTCAAATTGGTGCATGGCGTCATCATTTACCTTCAGGAAAGATTATCAAATCTATTGAAGTTGGTGATGAAATATATGGTGCATCAGAATTCGGGCTGGTTGTTTATAATAAGAGTGAGAATAGCATTTCGAAATTCAACAAGGTGCATGGATTATCTGATTTTGGATTATCTGCGCTTAGTTATTTTGAAGAGCAAGACATAATTTTTGTTGGTTACCAAAATGGAAATATCGATTTGATTAAGAGCGGTCTTGTATATAATGTGCCGGACATAAATCAAACAAGCAGTATACTTGGAAGCAAAACAATTAATAATGCTATAATACATGATGACAAGATATATGTTGCCACTGATTTTGGAATTGTTCAAATTAGTATTGAGCACTTTGTTGTCCTGAATACTTTTTTTATTGGAGAAAATGCGTCACATCTCCGGATAAATGATTTAATTATTTATGATAATTATTTCTATGCTGCCACACAATCCGGAGTTTTGAAAGCAGAAGCAGATTCTCCAAATCTTTCCGATTACAACGTATGGTCAAAACTAGAGAATGTTCCTGTTGAGGATGGTGATTATCAAGGTATTTGTATTGCTTTTGATAAGATGGTTTTATGGAACAGAGCCGGAGATATGGATCAGATATTTTTTCTGGAAGATGAAATTTGGCAATTATTGATGCCGGAGGGTGATTCTTATTTGGAACCAAAAAAAGGAATCGGTTTCAGTAATAATAAACTTTGGGTTGCTAATGAGCAGAAACTTGATTTTTTCAATGAAGATTTTGAACTTTCTGAAAGTATAGAAGAATATAACACTGCAAATCCGGCACCAAATCATGCTTTTTTTGGTGATGAAGGTGTATTGTGGATTTCTGATTCAAATATTGGTATTGTGAGGAAAAAGACTAATGGAGAATTTCAAAATTTTATGCCTGAAGGCCCCTTAACAGCTTCTTCTACCGGACTGGGAGCAGCAGAAGGCGTTGTTTGGGTTGCACCGGGCGGAGTTTCTGATGGTGGTGTAAATACATTTGATTACAATGGTGTGTTCTTTTTTGAAAATGAAAAATGGAGATATGCAAATAGGTTTAATGTTGATTTGATGACAGGTGTTTTTGATATCATAGGAATTACCCCCGATCCCGGAAACAACAAACAAGCGTATGTTTCCTCATGGAGTGAAGGTTTGTTAAGGATAAATACAGAAAGAGAAGCTGTGCTATATGATGAAAACAATAGCACATTACAAAGAAGAGCCGGATTGAATGATCGAATAAGAATAGGTGGTGCTGCTTTTGACAGCAATAGAAACTTGTGGGTAACAAATTCGGAAGTTGACAAACCTGTTTCTGTTATGAAAAACAATGGAGAATGGTTAGCATTTAGTACAAAGGGACTTGTTTCAAATAATCAATTGCTTGGTAAAATCGCGGTTGATAATAATGACCAAAAATGGATAATTCTTCCGGGAGATGGAATATTAATACTTAAAGAGAATACTCTTGAGGGTAGCAATGATTTTCAGGTTCGAAAGCTTTCAACACAACAGGGCAATGGTTCGCTGCCAAGTAATTATGTTTTCTCAATAGCAGTTGATCAAAGCGGATACGTTTGGGTTGGTACACAAAATGGAATTGCTGTTTTTTATTCTCCACATACAGCATTTACCTCCGAGGCTTTTGATGCTCAACAAATTATTGTTGAACAAGATGGTTTTGCAGGTCTTTTGCTGGAAAATGACCGCGTAAATTCTATTACAATAGATGGGGGCAACAATAAGTGGTTTGGCACAAGCAGGTCAGGGGCATTTTTTATGACGGAGGATGCAAAGAACACATATCACCATTTTACCACTCTTGACAGCCCCTTACCTTCAAACAACATTTATGATATTGCTGTAGAACCGGCAACAGGCGAAGTATTTTTTGCAACCGACAAAGGACTTGCCTCTTTTAGAAACTGGGCAACAGCTGGAGGCGAGAAGCATGAAGATGTTTATGCATATCCTAATCCCGTTAAGCCAGGTTATGATGGATATATTGCTATAAAAGGATTAGTTAGAAATGCTGATATCCGTATAACCGACATTAATGGACACTTGGTTTATAAAACTACTGCACAAGGGGGACAAGCAATCTGGAATGGCAGGGATCTTAGCGGAAATAAACCTGCTTCAGGAGTTTATGTGGTTTTTTCTACAAATGATGACGGCACTGAAACTGCTGTTACCAAAATATTATTCTTTAATTAAATCTTTTGCCCAATGATACAAAAAACAAGGGGCATAGTTATTAATAGTTTTAAGCAGGGCGAAAGTAACCTGATTGCCAGAATTTATACCGAGGATTTTGGTCTTTTGTCTTTTTTTGTGCATGGCGCCAGAAAAAGTCGTTCAAGCAGAAAGCAAAACATCTTTCAATCTCTTAATTGTATAGAAGTTGTTTTTTATTTGAAAGACACAAATATGCTTCAAAACATTAAAGAAATCCGACTTATAAGTCAGCATAAAAGTATTTCTTTTGATATGATTAAAACTTCTTTAGTGATGTTTGCAGCGGAAGTGCTTAAAGGCTGTTTGAAAGAACAGGAGAAAAACCCGGAACTCTTTGATTTCTTATTAGAGAAAATAGCTTTTTTGGATAATAATGACGAGAATCTTAGCACTTTTCACCTGCAATTTATGATTGAGTTAAGCAAATTTCTTGGCTTTGCCCCACGCAATAATTTTGATAATTTCCATATGAAGTTTGATTTGCAGGAAGGAAGTTATCAGCCGGAATATTTTAATAGTCCATATTGCCTCTCAAAAGAGGAAAGCCGGGCTTTTTTTAATTTACAAAAGCTATGTTCTGACAGCAAAATTGTTATATCTTCTAATGAAAGAAAAATGCTTTTGTATAAGCTCATTGATTATTACCGGCTACATGTTGTCGGGTTTAAAGAGCTTGTTTCTCCAAAAATTCTTGAAGAAATACTTCACTAATTGCCTAATTCCAAG
>CAZTPA010000029.1:0-35777 GCA_964614525.1 uncultured Bacteroidales bacterium
AGAAAGTTTTTATAACAAAGTATTAACTAAACAGATGTGTATTATGAAAAAAGCAATTATTTTTCTTGTAGTTATAACAACATTCACATTTGCATATGCTGATAATGCAGAGATAGACAGCCTTAGGGTTGAAATTAGCAAGGCAGAAACAGATACTGTTAAAGCTAGTTTATATATTGATCTTGGAATTCTGTATATGGATGTTATTCCTGATTCTGCGATATTTTTCTATAACCAAGCTAAGAATGTTTTAGAATCTAATGATGATGAAAGAAGCAAAGTTTTATACAGCAGAGCAAATGTACGCACTGCATACTCTGAAACTACTCATAGGAGTAATCCTACAAAAGCCTTGCAGATTTTGGACTCAGCATTAGTCGTCCTTAATGAATTAGAAAACACTAATGATGATAATATTTTGCGATTAGTATTAGCTGAAAAAACTCATGCATATAATAATTATGGTAGTACTTATAGATTGTTGGGAGACTATAAAGAAGCACTTAATTATTATGAAAAGGCTCTTGATAATGCTAAAAAAGTTGGAGATGATGATCTGCTACTGGGTATTTGCTATCTGCATTTGGGCAATATTTACAGATATTTGGGCGAGCTGGATAAAGCTATGGAAAATAATTTAATGGCAGCAGATGCGTATGAGCGAATTGGCGAGGAAGACAGGATTGCTGCAGTATACAATAATATTGGAAATGTCTTTCATGTTCAGGGGAATTATTCACAAGCCTTAAATTACTACCAGGATGCATTACGTTTATTTGAAAAATTGAATGATAAAATCAGAGCGGGAAGCGCACATTATAATATTGGTGTGGTGCATTTTCAGTCTGAAAATTATGATAATGCCATGACTTATTTTGAAAAAGCACTGGCAATTAGAGAAGAAATTGATGATAAGAAAGGAATGATTAATTCTTTAATGGTTATGGGCATGATTGGAGAACATCAGAAAGATACTGATGTGGCAATTTTAAATTATGAGAGAGCTTTGAATCTTGCACATGAAATTGAAGATATGTCCGGCATTGCTCATGGATACACAGGATTGGCTGGAGTTTACAAGGATTTAAAGGATTATGTGAAAGCTGTTGATTATAATAATCGAGCCTTAGAAATTTTTGAAAGAACAGGAAATGCTTCCGGTATTTTAGGCGTGAAGAATTCCTTGGCGGCATGCTATCTCTTAATGGACGATAATTATAAAGCGATTGAATATGCAAAGCAAGCTTATGATTTGGCAAAGGAGATAGGGTCATTGAGTTCTGAATTAGAGTCTTCAAATATATTGTCAAATGCTTATGAAAATTTGGATCAATATAAAAATGCTTTTCGATATTCGCGCATTAGTTATGAGCTGTCTGATAGTATATTCACAGTTGAGAAAGCTAAAGCTATTTCTGAAACAGAGGCAAAGTTTCAAACAGAACGAAAACAGTTGGAAATTGATAATTTGTTAAAGGAACAAGCATTAAAAGAATTGGAAATTGCAAACCAGAAAGAAGAAGTTACAAGACAAAAACAGTTAAACACTTCACTACTTATTGGCATTGTTCTGGTTGCCGGTTTTTCATTTCTATTACTTAGAGAATATCGTGCAAAGAAAAAAGCGAATAAATTATTGTCTGAGCAAAATGCTGATATTAATCAAAAAAATGAAGAAATTAAGGCTCAACGTGATGAATTAGGTAGTCAGAGGGATTATGTAATTAAACAAAAAGACATGATTGAAGCCAGTCACAGAAGAATTACTGACAGTATCAATTACGCACAGCTAATTCAATCAGCCTTGCTTCCTTCTTCAGAGGTTTTGGATGAGATTTTACCCGAACATCTGGTTTTTTATAAACCCCGAGATATAGTTAGTGGCGATTTCTATTGGGTTAAACAAATAAAACACTATACAGTTGTTATTGCTGCCGATTGTACAGGACACGGTGTTCCGGGTGCTTTTATGAGTATGCTTGGAATAGCTTTTCTTAATGAAATTTCCAGAAAAGAAGATGTAAATACTGCTGCAGATATCCTAAATCTTCTTAGACAGGAAATTAAAAGTGCATTATATCAAAAGCATCATGATGATAAGGCAAATGATGGCATGGATATGGGAGTTTTGTTTATTGATAAAAATAATATGGAGGCTCATTATGCCGGAGCAAAAAATTCATTATTTGTTCTGAGATCTAACAAACACAAAGAAGAGGTAGAATCTGTCGGAAAGATAATTCTAACAGAAAATAATGATAATCTGCTTGTAGAAGTAAAAGGAGATTCTCAATCAGTTTCTCTTACGCCTTCAGAAACAGAGTTTACAAATCAAAAATTAAAACTATTTTCTGATGATATCTTGTATCTTTTTTCTGATGGATATATAGATCAGATTAGTGGTATGACTAACAGGCGCTTTAATACTACCAGATTTAAGGATTTGCTTTTTAATATTTATAAAGAACCACTTAGTAAGCAACACTCCTTGCTCGAAAAAACTTATAATGAGTGGAGGGGAGATAATGAGCAAATTGATGATATCATTATTGTCGGTATTAAGTTGTAATGTTTTATAAAATTTGCATTCTTTATTACCGTTATAAAATGTGTATTGAATAATATAGGGTATTTATGAGATTTTCCTTTAAAGTATATTCCAAAAAACAACGTTGGAAATTTTTTCTTCTGGGTTTTGCTGCTTTAATAATAGCTGCCTCTTTGTGGTACACCGATATTATTGTCGGAAAAATAGCACGTGAGGAAAGAGAAAAGGTTGCTCTTTGGGCTGATGCAGTGCAAAAACGAGCTAGTTTGGTGAAATATACAGAAGAATTTTTTAATGAAATAAAAAAAGAAGAAAAAAACCGCGTGCAAACTTGGGCTTCAGCATATAGAGTGATTTTTGAGGCTGAGCTTGATGAAGATATTACTTTCTTTTCTGAAATAGTATTGGGAAATACAACTATTCCTGTTATTCTGGTTGATGATAACGATAATATTGTTACCAGTATGAATCTTGATCCTGAATTTGAACATTATTCAAAATTTGAAGGTGAGCTCAAACAAGCATTTTCTGATTATAAACCTATTCCTTTTTCCTATGATGAAAAAACCGAATATATTTATTATCAGGATTCCAGATTGTTTACTGAATTGCGCGATGTTCTTGATGATCTGATAGAGTCTTTTATATCGGAAATAGTTATCAATTCGGCCAATGTACCTGTCATAATTACGGATAGTACTAAGACAAAAATTATTGCTCACGGAAATATTGATGACATATATTTTTTCGATCCGAAAAATTCACAGGAAGTTATTCAGAAAATGTCAGATAATAATCCTGCAATTATAATCGAAATTCCAGGGCATGGTATGTGTTATGTGTTTTATACAAATTCCTTTTTGTTAACTCAGCTAAGATATTATCCTCCGGCTCAATTAATTGTGATTGCAATATTCCTTTTGATTGCATACTTGTTGTTTAGTACTGCGAGAAATGCAGAGCAAAATCAAGTATGGGTCGGGATGTCCAAAGAAACTGCACATCAATTAGGCACACCACTTTCTTCTCTCTTAGCGTGGGTTGAAATTCTTAAATTAAAAGATATTGATGAAGATATTATTAAAGAAATTTCAAAAGATATAAAAAGACTTGAAGATATAACTGAACGGTTTTCAAAAATCGGTTCACCTCCCAAACTTATTGATACTAATGTCGTTGCTCTTATTTACGATGTTATTGATTATATGAAAACAAGAACTTCCAGAAAAATTAAGTTTAAGGTTGTGCCGGATGAGGACTCTTCTATCATGGTTAATCTTAATACAAATTTGTTTCAATGGGTAATAGAGAATATTATAAAAAATGCGGTAGATGCAATGGATGGAATTGGGCAAATAAGTTTTCATATTCAGGAAACCGATAATCGCGTAATTATAGATATTGCAGATACAGGTAAAGGAATTCTTAAAGGAAATTATAAAACTGTTTTCAGTCCCGGATTTACAAGTAAAAAGAGAGGCTGGGGGCTTGGGCTTTCACTTAGCAAGCGTATAATAGAAAATTACCACAGAGGTAAACTTTTTGTAAAACATTCATCACTTAATAAAGGAACAACATTCCGGATTTTATTAAAAAAATAGCATATCTGACTTGCTGTTTGTGATAATTTTTCTAATCAAATTTATTTCTCTTATCAATAAATAATATTGGCTTTCGACTGAATTCAGGAAACTGTAATTTCTCTATTTCTTTCGGTGAATGAAATTCTATAGATGGTGCAACTCTTAATTTAGCTCTGAAGTGATCCTTTATATTCTTTTTAAAAAGTTCGTTATTCGCAACACTGCCAATTTTGACAATAATATCATCTGTTTCAATATTATTTGTAGATACTTCAATAATATAGTTTTTTACATCAGGAATGTCATTTAAAATTTCAAATAGAGCAGAAGGAAATAATGTTGTGCCTTTGTATTTAATCATTTGGTTTTTTCTTCCTATTACGGGACCTATTCTGAGAGAATTTCTTCCGCAAGCACAGGGTTCGGAGAAATATGTGCAAATATCACCGGTTTTAAATCTTAATAAAGGCATTCCTTCTACTCCAAGATTAGTTATGGTAACTTCACCCAACTCTCCTTCTTTCACGGGATTGTTATTTGCATCAAGAAACTCCACAATTAACATTTCAGGATGATGATGCCCGCCATTACCATGCCCACATTCAGTGAAAGCAGCACTCATTTCTGTTGATGCATATGTTGAATATAGCTTTAAATCCCATTTAGACTTAATGTTTTGTCCCAGTTTGTTTAGATTGAAGTTATTGTCGCGCAAGGGCTCTCCAATGCAAATTGCACCTTTCAGGGATGTGTTTTTGAAGTCAATTCTGTTCTCTTCTGCATATTCTATAAGACTAAGAATAAATGAAGGTATAGTAATAATATATGTTGGAGAAATTCTTTTGATTGTGTCAAACTGCAGTTCAGGATTTCCGGGGCCAACACGCACAATCCCGGCTCCTAATCTCCTTAATCCTAAAAAGTAAGCTAATCCTGCCATAAACCGCCTGTCAATTGTTATCATAAGATGGTAAATGTCATTAGGTGTACCGTCTGCACAAACAAAAGAAAGGTATTCATTAAAAGCCAGGCGATTTAAATCATTTTCTGTAGCAGCAAAGGTTACAGGATTTCCTAAAGTTCCGGATGTTGTTATATAATCAACAATTTTGCCCGGCTCCACACATAAAAAATCCATATTTCTTGTTTGCAAATCCTCTTTGGAGGTGCATGGAATATGTTTTAAGTCTTCAATAGTCTTAATCTTTGATATGTCTATCTTGTTGTCCTTAAATAGGTCTTTGTAAAAGTTCGAATGGGAAGATAAATATTCCAATGCTTTCGAAAGCTCTTTTTCCTGATATTTTTTTATTTCTTCTTTGGGTAACTTTCCTATTTCAAATTCAGGGACAAACATAAATCAGATTTTAATTATTTATGGATTAGAGAAAAATATTTTTTATGATTAATGATCAAAGCACAAAAGTATTACTTTTTAATTTTTTTCAAAGATTTCATAATCTTTTCCTCTTCTGATTTCCATGGAATCTCTTTCGAAAGTGCTGTTTGATAATGCTTTATCGCTTCAGCCATATTTCCTGTACTTTTATAATAATCACCTGCTATTAGCCATGTATTATAAAATTCAGGATTTAGTTTGAGAAATTCTAAGATTTCCTGTTCTTCAATATTATGTTTTTTCTGTTTAAGTTGCTTTTCAAATTGTTTTGATTTTTCTTTATAAACTAAGAAATTTTGATATTCTTCAGAATGTAAGAAATCATCTTCAGGAATATTTAAGTCCTCAATGTATATATCTCCTTCAATATCAATTGAGTCAGAGAATACCTTGTTTAAATCATAAGCAACATAGCTTCCTAGTTGGAAAGGATTGCTTGAGACCCAGAATTTAAGTTCCTGCGGTTTGAAAATAATTGAATGATGAGCAATAAGTTGATTAACTGCTTTTTCATTACCCATTCCAATATCGCGATTATTCTTTCCTTTCTGATCGCGAAGAATTTCCGCAAAAGAATGTATGTCGTGTGTTTCTTGTTTTTCAAGTAGTTCTTGAGTTCTTTCCCATCTGTACATAGATGAACTTTCCTCGATATTCTGAATATTTAGATCTCTGTTCTTTAGCTTTTCTCCTTGATAATGATTTGTAAGTATAAGATCGTTAGTTCCTGTTTCAAAAAGATCTATCTTTCTTTTCGTTTTTTCAATAACTACCATTCTGTTTTCTTCGGCAGATGCAATAAAGAATGAACCGGACACAAATGTTTCATGACTTTTTGCAATTTCGTATGCTTCATCAATGGTTGCAGCATATTGTAGTATTTTTCTTGCCAGTATGGAAACCGGAATTTTTGCAGATTTAGGGATGTCGGATTTTGCTGAATTGTATGTGATTGTTAAACCTTTTTCATTCATGCCGGAAACTGCACCTATCATGCCGCCCCATGTTATTGTACTTAACTTGTAGCCGTTTTCCGGATTAAAAAATGTGACAATTTTATTTTCAGCAAAGCCGTCACCAATATATAAATCAAAGTTTCTGCCAATAATCATATTATTATCTGATGACCTTTGGTTTTTTACTCCAAAAGCAGTGCAATAAACCATATTCATATTTTGCAGTGCATGGCCAATGTCGTGTGCAGCATGATAATTAAGTATTCTGTGATAAGGTTTTGATATATAGTTATATTCATTTGAAGCATTACGCGAAATTCCAAATATTTCTTTTTGATATTCCATAGGAACGTGCAATGCCATATTTCTGTTAAACCATCCAATAAAATATTTCAGAAATCGCAAATAGGATTCTGAAGGAACCATTTGACGAATTTGTTCAATAAAAGCTTCTTCTTGGAATTCAGCGAGTTCTTTAGTCAGAATGCCGTTTTTTGCACCTATATCAAAAGGGCTTCCTTCAAGATACATTTCCCACAAACCATATTTGTTTTTCTTCAGCCAGCTATCGCTGCAAACAAAAATGTTTTCTGCAATTTCCTTCCTCTCAAGCTCCAAAGCTGACATGTCTTTAACTTCAGGTGGGTAGAATCTTTTGAGTATGCTTATTTTTGCCATTGGTATTGAAATTATAATAATTAGAACAAGTATTGCTATTATAAAGTAAGTTTTTTTATAAAAAGGTTTATTCATCTTTAATGTCATTTATGAGTTTGTTAATGTCTAAAAAGCCGGAGCAAGTTATAATTGCACTTATTGCAACTCCTAACATACCATGGAGGTTAATGTTTTGTCCGGTTAAAAATATATTTGGTATTCTTGTATTATGTGATAAAAAAGTACTTAGCGGATCTTTATAATCTTTAATAACTCCATACATCGATCCTCCCGGGGAACCTGTGTAATCCCTGAATGTTAGAGGAGTGGATGAGTATAGAGAATCTATGCTTGATTTTAAACCGGGAATTTTTTTCTCTATAAGATTCAATAATTGCTTTGTTTTTTCTTCTTTAAATTTAATATAATCATTGCCACGCTTAGCAATTGTTGTATTTTTCCATTTTTTTACTTCATCGTATTTCATGTATGTTATAATTGTTGCACTTTCTGCAAATCCTTGGTGAACAGAACTTGGAGTAGTATAAAATATGTATCCCTGTGGCCAGTTTTCCGAATTATAAGTATCAACGCCCCAAACGTCATATGATGAAGAATAGTAAATATTTGAATTTATATGCTTAAATGTTTTTTCTTTTAATACAGTATATAAGCTAAAAGGTGAGATGGAGTTTTCCAGACCTTTTATCCTGTTGATATATGCTTTTCTTAATATGCCGGGTTCAATTAATTCATTAGTAAGTTCAGGATGAATGTTTGATATAATTGATTTGCCATAAATAATATCCTGATCTGTGGTTTTTACTGCAACAGCTTTATTCTCATTACAAATAATTTTGTTGACTTTTTTTCTTGTTTTAATTGTACCACCTTGTTTTTCAAACTCTTCGAGAAGAACATCTGCAAAACTCACTTCTCTTTCATCCAATTTCCAAGCACTTTGAATAAAAAACTTATTTATTATTGCATGTATATGTAATGGGGTTTTATCCTTAACTCCGGCATATAAACCATTTGTTGCAGCTAGTACAGCTTTCAGTTTGTAATTATCTGTCAGCGAATCAATAAAATCATATGCACTCTTCGGATCGGCATCTGCTTTGTAAATATCTTTTTCCGAAACCTCACGCAAGTTGATGATATTGATTTTATTCCAAATTTCTTCAAGCTTTTGAACATATTTTTCAATAGCAGGTATTTCTTCAGGAAAGTAATCTATAAGGCGTTTTTTGAAATTTTCAATACCCATGGCATAACAATATTCGTCATCCTCAATAATGATTTTTTCAAAACAGTCCTCATCTAGTTTTTTAATCTTTATTTTGTCAAGAATCCCGAGATAGTTAAAAAGTTGATGCAATATTTGTCCATCATTTAAAGAACCGATATAGTGCATTCCTGTTGTAAATGTGCATCCTTTGCGGGTAAAAGTTTGTATGTTGCCGCCTATTTGGGAATGTTGTTCAAGTATGCAAGTAGAATATCCATGTTTTTGTAAGATTATCCCACAGATTAATCCTCCAAGACCACTGCCAATAATAATTACATCATATTGTTTTTTACTTGTCATGCTTTTCTGATTTTATTGTACAGATATTCAAAACCCAGTAATTCGGAGCAGCTTAATGCTGAACTTATTGATACTCCTAAAATACCATGCATATTTAAATTTTGTCCTGTAAAGAACAAATTGCTTATTCTTGACTTTGCAGTGATAATTCCCGTTAAAGGATTTTTGTAATCTTTTAAGATTCCATAAGAAGATCCTTCCGGTGTTGCTGTATAGTCTCTGTATGTTAAAGGTGTTGAAGTATAATAGTGCTGGATCTTACTTCTTATTCCGGGGAATTTTTTTTCAATAAAACTTAATAATAATTGAGCCTTTCTCTCTTTAAATTCCAAATAATCATCACCTCTGTTTTCTGTAAAGGTATTTTCCCATTTTTTTACTTCATCATATTTCATATATGTAAGAGCAATTACTCCATCAGTCCATTTATCTGATTTTGAAGTTGCCGGTGTATAAAGCATATAATGTTCCGGCCAGATTTTTTCATTGTAATCTGCAGTCCACACATTTACATTTTTAAAATGATGGTGATTGTAATTAATATATGGGAAGCTGTCTTTTTTCATAACAAGATATAAGCTAAACATACCAATTGTATTATTCAAAGCACTAATGCGCTTATGAAAAGCTTTCTTTATCAGGGAAGGATTTACAAGTTTCAAGGTGCTAAGCGGATGAATATTTGATATAAAATTTTTTGCATATACTCTTTCACCATTTTCCAGCTCAATATATTCTATTTTGTTATTCTCACCGCAAATACCTGTTACTTTTGTTGATCTGAATATTTCTCCTCCATTATTTTTCACTACTTCAGCAATTCGTGTTGCAAGTTGGGAGCTGCCATCAACAAATCGCCATGAACTCCTTATAAAAGAATAGTTTATCAGCGCATGAATATACATAGGAGTTTTGTCTTTAACTCCGGCGTATAATGAATTCATGCCTCCAAGCACTTCACGAAGTTTTTTATTATCTGTTATTGATTTTAAAAAATCATAAGCACCTGTATTAAGGTGATCTCCGTGTTTGCCGTTTATGTCGCCATTCAAAGTATATAGAGGAAACATATTACATACTTTTTCCATTTCAGAAATATATCTTTCAAGATTTTGCCTTTCTTTAGGAAAATATTCTGTAAGAGAATTTATGAAGTTTCCATAGCCTTGTGCGAAAGGATATTCAGTTGCATCATTATTAAAGCTTATTTTATCAAAATTTTCAATATCCAGTTGCTTAATTTTGATTTTATCAATTATATCAAAAAACTTAAAATATTTATTTAACACTTCTCCTTCTCCCAGGCTCTCAGTATAATTTAAGCCGGTATTAAATATTGTTTTATTTTTTGAAAAAGACTGTATGCAACCGCCGAGCTTATTGTTTTTTTCAATAATACACACATTAAAGCCTTCTCTGCTAAGAATATTTCCGCAAAGCAGGCCTCCTAAACCTCCACCTATTATAGCTACATCATATTTATTCATTTTTTTGCTTTCTTAAAATGTATGTGATGTTTGAGGTTAACCTGGATTTGTCATGTCTTTCAAATAATAGCCCATTGTCATATGCAAAATTTTCAATTTCCTTTCCCGGAAAAAATGACAACTTGTATTTCTTTTTATTAAAACGCATTATTTGAGTGCTTTGAATCTCTGTAAATTTTGTGAAAAATGTACGATTCTTAATGTCTGTATCAGCATCCCGAATAATAATCATACCTTGATCTCTACAGCTTGCAACACATTTGTCCAGTAAAGCTATTCTCAGATCTTTCGGAAGATAATGAAGAACATCATTTAATATAAAAACATCTGCTTGGGGTATTTCTCCTTCTGTTATATCTTGTAAATTAAAATCCAGATTATTGGTTTTGGAAGCTATCTTTTTTGCTATTGCAATTTTTTCCTCATCATAATCAATACCTGTTATTTTTCTTTTATTAGATGTACAATGAAGCATATATGCCATGTAACCATAGCCACATCCAATATCTAAGATATCAGCTTCCTGGGGAATTATCTTATTGTAAAAAGTATAATATTCCTCTGCTTTAAGCTTTGTTTTTACATACCATTCTAACACAGGCCCTTTATATATGTATTGTGCTTTTACACGGCTTGCATAGAATTTCGGACTTTCTATCTCACTTCTTAAAACATCAAATTCTTTTCTGTAAATTGCAGTCAGAGCTTTTGCTTGTTCTCTGTATGTTTCTCCCTCGTTAGTGTTTACCGGCTTAACTTTTATCTTATCCAAAACTTTTATAGTTACATGACCTGATTTTAAAAAGAACTCATCTTTTGGCATTGCATGATAAAGCCCATGAATCATTATTGGTTGTATGTCAAGATTTAGTTTGTCGGCAACATAAAATGCACCCTGATGAAAACGTTTTATTTCTCCGTTTTCCGATCTTGTGCCTTCCGGAAATATTAGTACTGAATAGCCTTCATTAATCTTTTCTTTTAAAGATAAGAAGTCGTGATTCAATCCTTTAAAAGCAGGATAAAAGTTTGCATATCTTATAAAATATCCAAAAAATATACTGTTGTAAACCCATGAATTGGTGAATGCTATCGTTTTTGGATGTAACCCCAGCAGAAACATCAAATCAATATAAGACTGGTGATTGGAAATTATCACACTTGGTTTAGAAAAATCAAGCTTTTCTTTGTTAATAAACTTTGTGCTAACTCCATGATTAGTAGATGTGATAAATTTTGAAAATTTACATATTATTTGATGAACAACTTTCTTTTTGAATTTTGTTCTGATGGGAGCTGTAATTAATATAGGGAAAACAAATCCCATTATTGTTACACCAAGCAAAAAAGTAAATAGTGCATTGATTGATACAGTCATATTAAATATTGTAATCGGTTCCACTCTGTCTCTGCCTTTGTTTTTTACTAAATAATTAAAAAATAAAGGCAGTAAGGTATAGGTGATAATAATTACAGAAGATATTCCGAGAATAGACACCACCGCGATAGATTTTAATACCGGGTGTTGTGCAAAAATTAATACTCCAAAACTTGTAACAGTAGTTATTGCAGATAACAACACAGAAAGCTTGTATGGAGCAAGGCTTGTTTTGCCGTATTTATGATTATTAATTAATCCGCTCATTATGAAAATACTGTAGTCAACGCCAAGTCCAAAAACAAAGGTTGTAATGATAATGTTGAAGATATTAAACTTTATACCCAGAAGCCCCATAAGTCCAATTGTCCAGAGCCAGCTTAACAAAATAGGCACAAAACCTATTATTGCCAGTTCTATTCTTCCATAAGAAACAAGTAAGATTCCGAATATTAAGATCATAGATAATAATACAAGCCATCTGAAATCTTCTTTCAAAACATCAAGAAATCGATTTATAAAAAACTGATTATCAAATATTATAACTTCATTATTGTTTTCAAATGCCTCAAATAATTGATTTTTTTTGTTTTGGTCAACTTTTATAATGGAAATGACGGAGAATAAACTATCTGATTCACTTATATAATTATCAAGAAAATTGTCTTGCAGCACAGAAAATTTACGGTTTTCTATTTTTTTGAAGTCTTTATTAAGAAGATTGAAAAACTCAGTAAAAGCTGCCTTGTTAAATCTTTGTTCTGCACCCTTTTCTATTAAGTTCTTTTGTAATGTTTCTTTTTTATTGCTATCCCAGAAATTGTTCCACCTTTCAATTTTTTGTTTTTGCTTTTCCGCAGAAAACATTAAGTCTGTAGCAGAACTAATATCTGACACAATTCCGTCCTTTTTTAAATCCTGTAATATTTCAATGTTTTTTTCTGCAAGGGATAGAGCTGAATCCAGTTTTTTTGCTTGTGTGACCAGGTAAACAGCACTGAATGCTTCCGAGCTGATTTCTTTCAGCTTTTTTTCTGTTTTTGCCAAGTGTTCAGGTTGGTAGTTCAAGCTTGAAAGATCGCTGTTAAAGTCAAGCTTGCCTGAAGTATAGGCAAATACAGCACTTAATAATAAAATTGCAAATATTAAATATTTTTTCTTGTGGAAATCATATAATGATATTTTATCAAGAAAAGTGATCCTGTTTTTAGCTTTTTTATTTTTGTTGCTTTTCAAAAAGAAAGGTACAACAGTTAAAACTATTAATGCTGTTCCTAAGATTGCTATTGCTGCAAATAATCCCAGCTGGTTCAGGGCTTCGGATTTTACAATAAAAAGACATAAAAATGCAAGAGCAGTAGAAACGCTGCTCATTATTACAGGCTTGGAAATGCTGCTAAGTGTGTGAATGACAGAATTACTGCTTCTGAAGTGTGTAAACGCATGCAAAGAATAATCAAGTGAAATTCCGATAAGAACAGCACCGACTCCCAGAGCCATTGCAGAAACAGTTCCTTTAATAATAACCAAGGCAGCAACCGAAATTAATACTCCGAAAAGAATAGGTGCAAATAACAGAATTATATACTTCAGCTTTCTGAAAATCAGAAGAAAGAAAAAAGATAAAACTATTAATGCAATAGATACTGTTAAGATAATATCTGCTTTGATTCTGTTTGCATTTGCAACAGCAACAGCAGTCCCCCCATAATACTCAACATTTATTTCGTCAAAATTGCTTTCAAAATCTTCTATTGTTTTTTCAATAAAATTGATTAAGTGTTTGTTTTCACTGGTATTTGAGGATGGAAATTCCGGTTCTAAAAATACAAGAAGATTTTTATTATCCTTGGTGAAAATGCTTGAATTATAGATGTGAAAATTCTCATCCAGCTGAAAATTCTCTAATTTTTTCAGAGCAATTGATGTCAGGTGCAGAGGATCCTTTTTTAAATACTCTTTAGTAGCAAAGCCTACAGGAGATATTAATGTTTTGAAATTGCTTTTAAGCGTTTTCTCTACTTCTTTCGGTTCAATTCTTTTTGATATTTCTTTATAATCTTCTTCTGATAGAAAAAGAGGTAAGTTGTTGTAAATGAAATCATAAACATGCTGAAAAGCAGCACTTTCCATTTTTGAAGAAACAGATTTGATATGTGTAGAGTCTGTTTGTAATTTGCTTACAAGAAAATCTGCAGCAGTAATAAGATCGTTGGGTGCAGATGCCTCTTTATCATCTAAAGAAATAATAAATATTATCCTGTCAGCAAATTTTGATTGAGAAAAAACCTCATTGATTTTATTGATTCTTTCATCTCTTGGGATAATTGAAGTTACATCCTCTTCAAGTTTTATATTGTAGGCATAGAAAGCAGCTATGGAAATAATTGCAATAAGAAAGATTATTGATGCAATTTTTCCTTTAGAAATAAGCCGGTGAATATTAACAAAAATATTATGCATCTTTCTTTTTGCTTTTAATTAACGGAAGTAATAAATAAAATAAGAAGCCTATAACTATACCTGAAATTGTTGCAAGAGCAATACTTCCTATCAGGTATTGAGCCAGATTTACTTTCAAAGCTGTTAAAGTCATCTCAATATCCACATTCCATGATCCATGCCCTAAAACATATCCTCCCGTTACATAACTTAAATAAAGAATAAACGGCATAATAGGAGGCAGGCTTATATTTGCTGCCAGAAAAACTACTGCCTTATTTAATTTCAGGAAATGAGCCAGCAATAATCCAATTGCCAATTGGTATCCCCAAATAGGAGTAATGCCCATAAAAATTCCAAAACCAATTGATATCGCAATAATATGATTTGGTGTGTTGCTCTTTATAATATCTTCTTTAATTATTTGCCTTATTTTTTTCTTCCTGAACTTACGTATTAAGTTACGTGGCTTATAATAAAGAATAGCAAGAAAAGTAAATATTGTATTAAGTATGCTTATTCTGAGAAAATCTCTAAATGGCCTAAAGTGTGTAATCCTTTCTTCTTTTGGCGGATAATAGGCATCAATAGGCACTGTTTTTATAGGAATGCCTTTCCAGGATGCTCTTACAATAACTTCAAGCTCAAATTCATATTTGCTTGAGAAAAATTTCATTTTTTTAAATACACTTAATGGATATAAACGATAACCACTTTGAGTATCTGTTAAGCTAAGTCCTGTTTGAAATTTATACCAAAAATTAGAAAATTTATTGGCAAAACTGTTTTTGCCTGGAACATTTTCTTGTCCCAGCTTCCGGTGTCCAATGATTATAGAATTTGGTTGTTCTTTTATTTTTTTCAAAAACAGAGGAATCTCTTTTGCAAAATGTTGTCCGTCAGAGTCAATAGTAATTGCATATTCAAAACCGGCTTGCAGTGCTGCTGCAAAACCATTCTTTAATGCAATGCCTTTCCCTTTATTTTTACTATGAGTAATAATCTTCAGTTTAGGGAACTCTTTTAATATTTCAGCAGTTTTGTCTGTACTTCCATCATTAACGATAATAATATTATCAGTGTAATTAATAACATCATTTATTACAGCTTTTAATTTGGAAGCATTATTATAAGTAGGTATTATTACACAGTAATTTATAGATTGCTGCTTATTTATGATAGGATTTTTTTTTTTGTATTCGGCTCTTAACTTGAGAAAACTATTTCCATTAGAATATATCTGTCCGGAAACTTTTATAGCTTCTTCAGTAATATTCTCATAAGTGATATTTACTGTAAGTTTGTTATTGTCAACGGGGTTTATTAATGATAAAAACTTTATTTCACGTGCCGTAGAAAGCTGATAATCAATATGTGTTTCTTTTTGTAAAATTTCTTTTATTATCTGCATTTGACAAACTCCCGGAACTATTGGAGTAGAAGGAAAATGTCCATCAAAAATTGAGTGATTTTCATTGAAAATAATTTCAGCAATAATATTGCCTTCAGTGTTTTCTATGATATTATAAGTGTAGAAATCTTTATGAAGCATTGACAACTTATTTAATTTTGATTAAATCCATTTCCATTCTCATCTTAATGCCTTCGTTGATAAACATTATTTTTTTGGGTACTATACTTTCTGCGAATTCAATTTTAATATTTAAATTCTTTCTTAATATGCTTTTCTTAACAATCTTATAAATATAATTGTTTTGATTGCAAAAATAATAATAGCGACTTGATTTGTTTTTTAATTTTAGAACTTTTATGTTATTTTCATTGTCAGAATAAAGCTTTTTGTTGGTGCATTGTCTATAGTCAAGCAAAATGGCTTCAAAACTATGCTTCAGATTATTTGTAAATATTTTGTGATTCAAAAAGTCCTGGCAGCTGATAATTTCTATTTCATCATTTTTAAATCTCATTTCAATAAGATTTAAACCAAATTCTGATAAAAGAACAATATTGAAAGATTTCTCAACAGGATTATTTTTAATTAGAAATATTCCCGTATGATAATGTTTGTTGATACTAATACTTGTTTTATATAATGCAGTTGAGAAATCTTTCCCGGCTATTGGCGGAGCAGGGAAGTCTCTGTTTTCGGCATCTCTGACTGCTTTTAACCCTATTGTTGGTGAACAGGCATTAAGGAAATAAAAACTAATTAGCAATAAAAATACTATCCTGAATCGGTACATTAATATTTCTGTTTTTGAAAGTAATAAGCGTAAAATCTTTTTCATTCTCAATCATAATAACCTTTGTTACTGTGAGGTCATTTTTATTGAAATACAATTCAGTTTCCGAAATAACTTGCTTTATTTGAGGATCTTTTGGGATGAGTTTGAGCAAATAAGATGAGCTGTTTTCATATGCAGAAACTTCAAATTTGCCTTCAGCCATTAGGTCTCCACGAGCGGAACTCACAATAAGATTATTTACTTCCTTGAAAACAGGGTTTGCGTTAATATCGTAACTGGAATACTTACCGCTGTCGTCTTTGGTTATAAATCTACCGTCATGAATAATTATGATATGGCTATAAGGCTTCGTGTATTCCCACCGCAAACTGTTTTCATCTTTTAGCCAGAATTTTCCTTCGGAAATTATTTTCTCATCAATAAAGTCAAGATGTTTTTCCTGGACAAAATCAGAAACTATAGTGTTGGTTTTATTTGAATTTTCAAGCAGTAATTCTTCAAGCTCTTGTATGTTTTCTACAACTGTAAAGTCCTGAGCCTGCATATTGTAGCTTAGAAAAACCATTAGTATTATTGAAATTATTATTTTTTTCATAATTATTGTAAAACTTTGATTAAGAGCTTATTATCTTGTTTTTGTTTATTTATTCATCTATCAGTTCGTCAACTCTGACAGCCTTTATTTGTTTTTTATTCAAAAATTCTAAAAGCAGCTTTAAAACCTCAAGTGTGTTATCACCTGTATCATGCAAAAGTACAATATCTCCTCCATTTATTCTTTTGCGTATTCTGTAAAAAATTTTTTCGGATGATTTCCCTGTAGTGTCAAAAGAACGAATACTCCAGCCTATTGTTGTGAGTTTAAGTTTTTTAACAGCTCTTGCGATTAGGGGATTTGTAACTCCAAATGGCGGTCGGAAATAGATGCAATTTTTGCCGCTTATATCTTCTATTATATCCTGTGTTTCTTTGATTTCTCTTTGTATTTTCTTTGCGCTCATTACTGGAAATACAAAACTATGACTATATGAATGATTGGCTATGAGATGTCCTGAATCAGATATTTGTCTGACTAATTCAGGCCTGGATTTAGCTTTTTCTCCAATTATGAAAAAGCTGGCTTTAGCATTATAGTCATTTAGGATGTCAAGGATTTTTGTCGTCTTATCAGGATCGGGACCATCGTCAAAAGTTATTGCAATCTTATTGACATTGCTTTTGTTTCTGCAAATTGTTTTTAAATAGAACTGAGAGTTTATATTTATTGAAGCCCAACTTAGAACAGCAATAAATAATGCAGAAATAGCAGCGAAAATAATTATCTGTAGTGTAAAATCAATTTTCAGCATGAATAATCCCATGATGAGAATTGCATATATTAAACTGTGGATGAGAAACTTCATAGTATATTGCAAAGGGTGCAAATTTAGTAATAAAAATTGAATGCTGTTTTCGGAAGCGAAAAAGAGAAGGTATAGAGGGATTTAATAAGCAGGGAGTTGATTTTCAACTCCCTGCTTATACTACTTTTTATATTTGGATACAATTAGTGTTGAGTTTGTCCCACCGAAGCCAAAGGAGTTCGACAAAAATCTGTTAATATTATGCTCTTTTGTTTCTGCGATAATATTTAGATTTTTCACTGCGTCGTCAGGAGTGTTAAAGTTAATATTTGGTGCAATAAATGAATTTTGCATCATTATAATAGAATAAATAATCTCGCTGGCTCCGCCCATCCACATTTCATGTCCTGTCATTGATTTAGTTGAACTGATAGGTACTTTCTTTTCTCCGAAGATTATATCAAGTGCTTTTCCTTCAAATTCGTCTCCGACAGGAGTAGAAGTTGCATGAGCATTGACGTAATCTATATCTTTTGCTTTTAAGTTTGCCGACTTCAGGCATTTTTCGATAGATGCAACAGGACCTTCAACGTTTGGCACGGAGATGTGGTCTCCATTTGAAGAAAATCCATAACCTGTTATTTCACCCAGAATAGGAGCTCCGCGTTTTAATGCAGATTCAAGACTTTCAACAATTACCGTAGCTGCGCCACCACTGGGGACTAAGCCATCACGAGTTTTGTCGAAAGGTCTTGAAGCTTTTGTAGGTTCATTTTCTCTGATAGAAAATGCACTAAGGCCATCAAAACTTCCCATTGATTCAGCATTTACTTCTTGTCCGCCGCCACATATTATTATATCTTGCTGGTTATGGCCAATCAGAAGCAATGCCATGCCAATAGCATGAGAACTACTTGCACAAGCACCACTAATTGTAAAATTGATTCCTCTAAGCTTAAGAATTACAGAGAGATTCATGGATATTGTTGAATTCATTGACTGAAATATAGAGCCGGAACCTATAAGCGTAGTGTCCTTTTTTGCTCTTACAATATCAATTGCATCAATAACAGGTATTGCTGAACTGTCATTTCCATATAAAATCCCAACTTCATTTTTATTTAAGAAGTCCTGATCAATATTAGCATTTTTTAATGCTTCCATTGTGGCAACGTATGCATATTCGCCCTGCTCTGCCATTCCAATGCGAGATCTTCGGGGCAAAACATTCTTTAATACCGGGCGTTCTATTATTCCGGTAAGTGAAGAACGAAATCCAAGTTCTTTACGCCTGAGATCAAGGCCTATTCCCGAACGGCCGGTATATAATGATTCTTTAACTTCATCAAGATTTTTTCCAATTGTGGAATAAATTCCCATTCCTGTAATAACAACTCTTCTCATATTAATTGTTTTGTATTAGCTATACATTCCTCCATTAACTGAAATAACTTCCCCTGTTATATATGATGCTTTGCCTGAAGCAAGAAAACTGATAAGCTCTGCTACTTCTTCTGCCTCTCCAAATCTGTTAAGAGGTATTAGCGGTTTGATCTGGTCTTCATTTAATTGACTTGTCATGTCAGTTTTGATGAACCCCGGTGCAACAGCATTTACAGTTACTTTTTTCTTCCCAACCTCCTGGGCTAATGATTTTGTAGCTGCTATAACCGCTCCTTTTGCTGCAGAGTAATTTACTTGTCCCGCTTGACCCTTTTGTCCCGAGAGTGATACAACATTGATAATTTTTCCGTTTTTTTTGACAATCATGTTTTGTAATAACATTTTTGTTACAAAGAAAAAACTGTATTGGTTAGTGTTTATAACAGTATCCCATTCCTCATCTGTCATGAATACCATTAGGTTGTCGCGTGTAATTCCTGCATTATTAACTAAAACCTCTATATGCTTGTCAGGATTATTTTCCATCCATTTTCCCAAAACAGATTTTATTTCATCAGGCTTGGAAACATCAAATTGTAATAATTCACCCTCACCATTATTTTTTTGTATTTCAGCTAAGGTTGCCTCTGCTTCTGTTTTGTTTGTTTTGAAATTTATTAATACATAAAACCCATCATCAGCAAGTTTGATACATGCAGCTTTGCCTATACCTCTTGAACCTCCGGTTACCAATGCATATTTCATGATGCTAAGTTTTTTGACTGAATATTTATATTATTATTAAACAAATATTTAGTTAATTGTTCAATCTCATTATATTTAGGTGAATCTTCCACAAATTTTGGCACAATTGCTCTAAGATCATCATAAATATTTTTTGTGAATGATGATAATTTGTTTGATATGCCCAGATAATCAACAGCTTGCAGTAAGGCTATCATTTCTATGGAAAGAACCTGGAATGAATTGTCAATTACTCTTTTTGTCATCATTGCAGCATTTGTCCCCATGCTTACAATATCCTGATTGTCATTATTTGTAGAGATACTGTGAACATACATGGAATTTGATAAAGTTTGGTTTTCAGCTACTGTAGATGTTGCGGTAAATTGTATTCCTTGCATTCCCAAATTCAAACCTAGTTTTCCTAAATTTACAAAAGGAGGAAGTTTTTCATTTATTTTAGAATTACATAAAAATGCAAGATGACGCTCCGACATCATCGATAATTTGGTTATGGCCAGCTTTAATTTATCCATCTCAAGTGAAACATAATCTCCATGAAAATTTCCACCATGATAAACATTTTTTGTTTCAAGATCAACAACAGGATTGTCGCTTACAGAATTCATCTCATTAAGCAGAATTTTTTCAGTGTTGACAATAGTATCCACCACAGGCCCCAAAATCTGTGGTACACATCTTAATGAATAATATTCCTGAACTTTTCTTTCCACAATATGCTGCTTCCCATTGTTCTTATAATTATTATTATAAAAATGAGATTCTCTTCTATTGATCATCTTGCTGTCAGCAAGTATGTCCCTAAGAATTTTAGCAACATTGCTTTGACCGTTATGCTTTTTGACACTATTTAGTTCTTCAGAAAAATAATCATCAAAAGACTCAACAAGTTCATTTAAAATAGCAGAAGCTGCAATAGACCAATTTAATAAGTGCTTGGCTTTAAGTACATTAATAAGCCCAATGCCTGTCATTACAGATGTGCCGTTAATAAGTGACAAACCTTCTCTGAGAACAACTTTTATCGGCTGAAGACCTAATTCCTTGAATACTTCTGAAGTTGGTTTTAATTGCCCTTTGTAAGTAACTTGTCCTTCACCAATCATGTTTAAAGACAAATGAGACAACTGCACAAGATCACCGCTTGCTCCAACTCCTCCATGCTCAGGAATATAAGGATATACATTATTGTTTATCATATCCTTTAACAGCGTAACACATGAAGGATGTATTCCGGAATAACCCTGTATGATAGAAAGCATCCTTACAAACATTGCAGCTTTGACATACATGTCGGGTATTTTTTCGCCAACACCGGCAGCATGACTTCTGATAAGATTATATTGTAATTGTACCTGATCAGCATCATCGATTATGAACTGAGCCATTGGTCCGAAACCGGTATTTATTCCATAGATTACTTTATCTTTTGAAAAGTTAACCAGAAAGTTGAAGCTTTCGTCAACTAAATCCAAACTCTTATCATCAATCTCAAAATGCTTGTTGTCAAAAACGATGGATTTAAACTCTTCTGCAGAAAACTCTTTTTTGGGAGAAATTTTTATCACGAAAAATAATATTTAAAGTTAATTATTTCATAAAAAGAAAGTTTTTTAAGAAATAGAAATTGGTCAATTAAGTATAATTAGCTTAATAATATTGAAAATAATCACTTAGTTTTGATTATTTTTCAATTGCAAATATAATACATTTTTATATTATATATATGTATGCATTGTTTAATATGAATCATTATTCTTAATGCTTTTGTGATTTTATAATCTAAATTTAAAAGAGTTGATATGGCTTTGAATTTTGAGATTTGAGAAATCAGCATAGGAGAATATATTTATTATAACTCTCTGGTAATGCTGCTAATATTGTTTAAATATTAAACAGGAAAACTGTATTATAATTTTGTAATTCATTTATTAGTTTTTTTTAACTTTGCAGACTGAAATAATATGTATAACAATTGCATATGAATACTGTTTTTTTTATATTTATAATGTTTAAACAGGGATTCATTAATTATGAACCAATGGTTTGAAAATTTGTTATAATAATTAGAATTTTACTTAATAGCTTGAATAATTAATTTTTTAATTTCTTTAATATCATGCAAAAGGAAACTATAGTAGGCAAAGTAAACGAATTCTTAATTGATGAATTTGAGATTGAACAGGATCAATTATCTCCTGATGCTTTGCTTAAAGATGATTTGGGCATTGAAAGTTTAGACTTTGTTGATATCGCTGTAATAGTTGAAAAAGAATTTGGGGTTAAAGTTGTAGGAGAAGAGGTCGTAGGCGTTAGAACAGTTGATGACTTATACGAATATATTTATCAAAAACTCAACTAGAATTAATGACTTCATGGAGTGGAAAAACCAAAGGAGGATCTTTAGGTTATAGAATTTTCATTTTTCTATTAAAGTACTTTAATATACGCATTGTTTACTTCGTCCTGATATTTGTCACTTCCTGGTTTTATTTATTCACTGAAAAAAAAGGGATTTATTTCTACTTCAGAAGAGTTCTTAAATATTCAGCTTTCAAAACTCAAATAAGTATTTTTCGCAATTTTTATGTTTTTGGGCAA
Organism: uncultured Bacteroidales bacterium; assembly: GCA_964614525.1. Classification (GTDB taxonomy): domain Bacteria; phylum Bacteroidota; class Bacteroidia; order Bacteroidales; family UBA7960; genus PWND01. Next base: position 22,341 of record CAZTPA010000029.1, read on the forward strand.
GTCTTACTCGACAGAATAGCAATTGCAGCCGGCTTTTCCAAAAAGTTTACTTTTAATTTTGATGGCGAAGAATATCTTCATGAAATTGCTGCCGATAAAAAAGGTGGTGTATTAATTGGTGCCCATATTGGCAATTGGGAAATAGCAGGTAAGCTCCTTGAAAGAATTGATGCAGACATTAATATTCTTATGTATGACGGCGAACAAGCATACATTAAGGAATTATTATCTTCTGTTATGAAGGATTTTAGAATAAAAATTATTTATATTAAAGATAATGACAATTCGTATCTCTTTGAAATATCGGAAGCTTTAAAAAGGAAGGAAATTATTGCAATGCATGGCGATAGATTTCTCCCGGGGACAAATAATGTCACTAAGACTTTTCTTGGATATAAAGCGCAATTTCCTACCGGCCCTGTTTATCTTGCAAGTAAATATAATGTTCCTGTAATATATGTTTCTGCAATGAAAGAAAGACCAACACACTATCATTTTTATGCAACTCCCCCCAAATATTATCCATATCCGGCAAATTTAAAAACCCGAAAAGAAGATATAAGCCTGATGTTGGACGATTATATCGCAGAGATGGAAAAGATGATTAAAAAATATCCTTTACAATGGTTTAATTATTATAAATTTTGGCAATCTAACTAATAAAATATTATGAATAATTACGGATCAGATGAAAAATCAGCCGTTCAGGCTAAGTTTGATGCACAAAAGATAGCTTTTGGGCCTATTATGTTTCAGGCAGCCAGATCTCTTAGAAATCTTGGGATTCTTGAGACTTTGCAGAATAACAGAAAAAAAGGCCTTAGCATAGAAGAAGTTGCAAATAATTGCAATATCGCTGTTTATGGTGCTAAAGTTTTGCTTGAAGCAGCTATTAGCCTTGAAATGGTGTATGTTGTAGATGATAAGTTTTTCCTCACAAAAACAGGTTGGTTTGTTTATAATGATGACCTTACAAAGGTTAATATGGATTTTACTCATGATGTGAATTATCTTGGTTTTTTTGAGCTCGAAGAGTCTGTAAAAAACGAAAAACCTGAAGGACTAAAAGTTTTTGGCAAGTGGGATACTGTTTATGAAGCACTGGCTAAATTGCCCGAATCAGTCAGAAAAAGCTGGTTCGCATTTGACCACTATTATTCTGATATTGCATTTCCTGAAGTTTTACCTCTTGTTTTTGAAAGAAATCCGAAGAAAATTCTTGATGTTGGTGGCAATACCGGTAAATTTTCAATTAAATGCTGTGAATATAACTCTGATGTAAATGTTACTATTCTTGATTTACCCGGACAACTTTCTGATGCTCAGAAAAATATTGACAAAAAAGGATTTTCTGATAGAATTAGCGGACATGGTATGAACCTTCTTGATGCTTCAAAGCCATTTCCTAAAGGATATGATGTTGTTTGGATGAGCCAGTTTCTTGATTGCTTCTCTCAGGAAGATATCTTACATTTGATCTCCAGAGGTAAAGATGCTCTCAATAAGGATGGAGCTTTGTATATTCTTGAAACATTCTGGGATAAACAAAAATATGATGCAGCAACATATAGTCTTCATGCTACTTCATTATATTTTACTTGTATTGCTAATGGTTGTAGTCAAATGTACCATTCCGACGATATGTATAAATTAGTTGATAAAGCTGGAATGTATGTTGAAAAAACTATTGATAATATTGGTGTTTCTCACACATTATTTATTTGTAAACCAAAATAATCTGTTATGCTTGCTGAAGGCAAAGAAATTTTTAAATATATTCCTCAACGACCACCATTCGTTTTTATTGATAAGCTTTTTCAAGCTGACAAGGAAAAATTGGTGAGTGGGTTTTATGTGTGTAAAGATAATCCTTTAATTGCTGATGGAAAGCTTTCAGAGAGCGGACTTGTTGAGAATATTGCGCAAACTGCCGCTGCAGGTATCGGTTACAAATGTATTGCCAATAATGAACCGGTTTTGCCCGGTTTTATCGGAGCAGTTAAAAAATTGCAGATTAATGATTTGCCGGAAACAGGATCTGAAATTGAAACAACTGTTAAGGTCGTGACTGAAGTGATGAATGCAACTGTAATTCACGGTGTTATTATGTATAACGAGAAAATTCTTGCAGAATGTGATATGAATATTTTTATTCAGGAATCATGAAAACAGCAATATTTTATTCTACCAAGTATGGCAGCACAGAAAAAGTTGCCAACGAAATAGCTCTTAATCTTAATATTGAGAAATATGCTTATAATGTAGGGCAGGATATTCCTGATATTAATAAATTTGATACTATTATTCTTGGGTTTCCTATATATGCCGGTATCACAAACAGAGATTTCAGGAATTTTATACAAAATAATTGGAATGAAATAAAACCAAAATTAATTGGTTTGTTTATTCTTTGCTTGGATGAGAGCAGCCTTGATGATTATTTCAGACGTATATTTCCCGATAGAATTCCAAGTAAAATAATTCGTGAATGCATTGGAGCTGAAATTAATCCGGATATTTTGATGGATGTTGAGAAATCTATAATCTTTAATTTAATCGGAGTTGACAAAAAAACTTCAACAATAAGCAAAGAAAAAATTCTGTCGTTTTCAAATAGAATTAGTGAAAAATTAGGAAATTCAGAGTAATCTGATTCTGATTTATTTTTTATAATTAAATTTGTTTTTAAGTATTCGTTTACCTAAATCCATTTGGATATGAAGGAAAAAGAGTTATACGTTGATTTTCAGCCTCAGCAGGCTGTTTATTATGTGGAAAAAGAAGATAGTTCCTATGGTCCTATTGTTAGCGGTTCGCAACTTTCTCACGATTATCTTGATGATTTTTACAAGAAAAGAGGCAATCTCGAGAAAAATTTGCGCGACAAGATGGCAAATAATGAAATCAGTCCCGTTTATTACTATATGTTGCTTCAGGAAATGGGATTAGGAGATCTTGCTCCCAGAGTAGGTGTCTCTAAAAGAAGATTAAAAAAACATTTCAAAGCTGAAGTGTTTAAAAAACTACCCTTAAATTTGATAAAAAAATATGCTGATGTTTTTAATGTTCCGCTCTCAAATATGATGCAAGTGGTTATTATAAAAGAAGAGGACAATAAATCCCTTGAGATTGAAAAACTCAGAACAAATAATGATTGCTTTGAAATTCTCAGAGTAGGTTTGAAAGGCAAAGAATAAGTATAATAGTTACAGATAGTAATACTTTTTAGAATGAATAATGTAATCGACTTTAAACATAAAATGGCTGCCCACTGTGAGACGGGAACACTTACAGCTCTTTTAAATTATTCCGGATTAAAAATTACCGAACCTCTGGTATTTGGTATTGCAAATGGTATCTTTTTTGGCTATATGGAAACAGATGCTTTCCCTTTTCCAACAATAATATTAAGAAGCCGCCCGGGACAAATTAGAAAAAATATCTCTTCGAGATTGGGAATTAAACTTAAAGAGTATAAGTTTAAAAATCAGGAAAAGGGGAAACAAACTCTCGATAATCTGATAATGAATGATATCCCTGTTGCTGCGCAGGTAGATTTTTTTTATATGGATTATATGCCCGATTGGCAAAGGGTTCATATTAATGTGCATTTTATCATTATTGCCGGTAAAAAGGATAATAAGTATATAATTAGTGATAGCTATTTCCCTAAAATATCGGAGCTGGATGAAAATATGATGGCAAAAGCCAGATGGGCCGGTGGGCATATGGCTCCTAAAGGTTTTTTGTATTATCCGGAAAAAGTACCGGAAAATATTGATTTAAAAAAACCTATTATTAAAGGAATAAAGACGGCTTGCAGAAATATGATAGGATTGCCGGTTCCTTTTATAGGTGTTAAAGGAATTTATAAATTTGCAAATAAAATAACCGAATGGCCTAAGTTGGCTCGTGATACAGAACATCTTTCTCATGAAATTATGAAGATTAATATTTTATTGGAAGATCAGGGAACCGGTGGTGCAGGATTTAGGTTTATGTACGCATCTTTCTTACAGCAAGCATCTGAGATACTTGGAAATAGTGATCTTGCTGATATGTCAAAAAGAATGATGATTAATGGCGATGAATGGAGAAATATTTCTTACTTTGCAGCTAAAATTGGCAAGAACAGAGATCTGGGAAATGACAAACTTGAAGAGCTCAGCAATATGATCAGAAGTAGAGCTGATGAGGAAAAGTCATTCTTTCTTGATCTGAAAAAAATGGTGTAATAATTAATAATTTTAGTAATGACTACTGAAGATAAAAATAAATTAAAAAGAGAAATTAAAGAGCTGATAATTGACAAGCTAAAAGTTACTCACGTGACTGCTGACGAAGTTCCGGATGATGCACCATTATTTGGACAGGACAATCCTCTTGGACTTGATTCTATTGATGCTATCGAAATTATTTTAGCATTGCAACAAACATATAATGTGCGAATTGCAGATCAAAATCTTGCCAGGGTTATTCTTGAATCAGTTGATACTATTGCTGATTTTCTTGAAAAAGAAATGGTTCAGCAGGATCAATAATATGCAATATGCAACATTCGTACTTGCTTAGTGTTATCTCTTTTGGCAAATTAATTAGTCTGGTTTCTAGAAATAAGGGAGTTTCCATAAAGTATCTGGGAAGGTTTCTTTTCTTATTACAGGGTAGTTTATGGTCATCTTTGTTTAAAAGAATTGAAAGAATAAAAATAAATTACAAAGAATTTTCTTCTGAGCATAAAGTAGGCCCGGTGTTTATAATTGGGCACTGGAGAACAGGAAGTACTTTTCTTCACCAGATAATGTCACTGGATAATCAATTTGCTGCTCCATCAGTTGTGCAGGTTTCTGTGCCTGAAAGTTTTTTGGTTTCTGAAAAGTACTTTAAGAAAATTATGTCTAAAGTTATTGATGATAAACGTCCGATGGATAACGTTAAACTAGGTCCGGATGAGCCGCAGGAAGATGAATACGCTATTGTGAAAATGGTGAAAAACACTCCTTTGGAAAAGATATTCTTTCGCAGAAATAATAAAGATTTTCTTGATGAACTAAGATGTGAAATGGAAAACGAGAGAATTTCCCCGCAATGGAAGTTGGCATTTTCTAATTTTTTGTCACGTCTTATTTACAGAAAAAAGCTTGTGCCATTGCTGAAAAACCCCTTTCATTCGTACAGAATAAAGGAACTTAAAAAGCTTTTTCCAAACGCAAAATTTATTCATATCTACAGAAATCCTATTGATGTTATTCCTTCTACAATCAGAATGTGGAATATTGTGGGTTCGCAAAATTTGCTTGCAGGGAAATGGAGAGATGTGTCACTTGATAGTGCAATAAAAATGTTTAACTCTTTGTGGAATAATATTCAAAATGAAAAACAATACCTTAAAGATGATAATTTTGTGGAAGTAAGATTTGAAGAACTTGAAAAAAATCCGACAGAAACAATAAAGCATATTTATAATAAACTAAATTTGAATTATTCTGTTGATTTTAATATAATTCTAGATGAATTTTTGCAAAGCTTGAAATCATATAAAAAGAATAAATACGAATTGAATGAGACTTTCGTTTCTGAAATAAATCATGGATGTGCTGAATTTATTAAGTATCATAATTATTGATATTTTTGTTCTTTTGTTTTACCGAGTTGATTATATTATGTTTATTAATAATGTAATGGCTTAAAATACTGATTAAAATACTATTGCTATGAAATTCAAACTCATATATCCCAAATGGCCAAAGCTCGAAAGGCAAACAAATTTTAATCTTCCCCCTCATGGCCCTGTGGTTATGGCTGCAGCGCTTCCTGATTATGTTGAAGTTGATTTTGTTGACGAAAATGTAGAATCACTTGTTATTAAAGATGATGCGGATTTTATAGGAATCTCAGTTATGCTAACCTCTCAGGTGAAAAGAGCCTGGGAAATTGCAGATGCTTATCGCAAATTAGGTAAGAAAGTTATTTTTGGTGGAATATCTACAATGCTTCACGCCGAGGAAACTATGCAGCATGCAGATAGCATTTTTATGGGTGAAGTTGAAGGCAGGCTTGAAGATGTTTTTGATGATTTCAGAAAAGGTGAGTTAAAACCTTTATACAATTATATGTATCAGCATCCTGATATTAATTCTATTGGCCCTGCAAGAAGGGATATTTTAAACAAAGAACTTTATAATCATAAAGGTGTGCAAATGGTTGATTTGTTTCATGCCTCACGTGGTTGTAGATACGCCTGCTATCCATGTTGTGTTACATTTTTAGGTGGAAGACAGTTTCGTCCCAGGCCTATAGATAAGGTAGTTGAAGAACTTGAAACAATTGAGAATAACCGTCTTTTTATTGTGGATAATTCGCTTGCTCAAAATACAGAATGGGAAAAGGAATTATTTAAAGCAATGATTCCCCTGAAGAAAAAGTGGTGTAGCCATACTATTGAAGATAAACCGGAAGTGCTGGATTTAGCTGCACAGGCCGGTGCATGGTATGTTTATCAGGCCGTTTTTGACACTTCTGATTATATTAAAGAAAGGATTAAGCGTTATCATGATTATGGAATCCTGGTTGAAGGCACAATACTCTTGGGTATGGATAATCAAACAGAAGATGACATTTTAAGATTAGTGGATTTTTTAATGGAAATTGAAGTGGACCTGGCGGAATTTACAGTGCTTACTCCTTTTAGGCATACTAAAGCGTATGATGATTTCTTAAGAGAAGGAAGAATTATTGATAAAGATTGGAATAATTATAATGCAGGGAATGTTGTCTTTAAGCCGAAACATATGACAGCAGAAAGATTGCAGGAATTGTATCATTATGCCTGGGATACTTTTTATTCTCACGAAACCCAGGAACAAAAAATGTTTAAAATGATGCTGAATGTTGTTGAGAAAGAAATTAAAGATGGTACGTATAAGTCCAGACGAGACGATCTTATTCAGCAAAGCTTCGGAAAATCAATTAGTCGGTAATATGTCACAAAAAGTTAAAAATAAAGAGGAAAACTTTATTGATGAAGTTTATAGTTATGCCGGAATGTGGGGCATACCATCAAAGTGCGGATTGAAGATTGTAAACAAAGATTCAAATGATATTGTTATTGTAACGGATTTGTACGAGGAAAATCCCGGAACGTCTATTACAGAATATTGCGCACAACTTGCCGGAATTATTACGAGTGATAAAAATCTTGATCCTGCAAGGCTTTTATTGATTTTGCATAATCCCGATTTAGGATCTAAATACGAGTTTATGAGTGAAACCTTCGATATTGTGCATTTTGATATTGTTGATGATAACTTTTCTAATCCTAAGTGGGAAAGAATTTCCAGAGAACAAATAGAAAGATTGCTTAAATGATTTCGGCTGTATTCAAAACGGATATTGCTCAGTAATTAATAATAAACAAATGAATATTTTGCAAGAATATTAAAGTTTTTATATGATAAAATCTGCATTTATATATGTATGTTGTTTTTTTATTTTTGCTGCTTCCCTTAATGGTCTTGCAAATGACACTACTTCAACGGAAGCAATAAAACAAAATATTCGCGGAAGGGTAATTGATAATCCGGCAGGATTCCCTCTTGTTGGTGTTACTGTTCACGCAAAATCTTCTCAAAAAGATGCTTATCAAATTACTGATGTTGATGGATATTTTTTGTTTAAAGATATGCCAACCGGTTTTTATGATATTTCTTTTTCTATGGTAGGTTATGAAAAATATACTTTGGAAAGAGCACATCTGATAAGTGGTAAAGAGTTACTAATTTCAGTAGAGCTTCGTGAATCTGTAGAGTCTTTAGAAGGAGTTACCATTCAGTCCGATACACGAAAAGACAGGCCGGTAAATATCCGTGCTAATGTGTCTTCGAGGGCATTTTCTCTTGAAGAAACTACAAAATATGCCGGCAGTTATGGTGATCCGGCAAGAATGGCTGCGAATTATGCCGGAGTTATGCCTGCGCGTGATAATCGTAACGACATCATCATTAGAGGTAACTCTTCGAGTGGTTTAATCTGGAGAGTTGATGGAATGGAAATCCCAAACCCTAATCACTTTGGCGCTACAGGATCTACCGGTGGCCCAATAACAATTATTAACACTAATCTATTGGGCCGCTCTGATTTTTTAACCGGCGCTTTTCCCGCTGAATACAGCAATTCTGTTGCCGGAGTTTTTGATTTGAAAATGCGAAACGGCAATCCTTTTAGCTACGAACATTGGGCCCAACTTGGCTGGAATGGTCTGGAAATTGGAACAGAAGGTCCAATTTATAATGCTCAAAATGCTTCCTATGTGATGAGCTATAGATACTCTTTTGTTGATATCCTCTCCAGATTGGGCGTTAATATTCCCGAAACCGCTCAGTATGGAGACTTTTCTTTTAAAGTTAATGCCCCCTCTACTATATTGGGTAGTTTCTCTTTTATTGGTTTGAGAGGAAACAGTGAAATTGAACTGCTTGAATCAATCAAAGATCCGGAACGATGGATGTTTTCTTCTCATAGTGAGGATATCTCGAATATATACAAAATGGGTGTTTTGGGTATGACGCATAATGTGCAAGTTAGCTCAAATAGTTTTCTGACTTCAAAGTTTTATGTTACAGCCAGCGAATTAAAAAGTGAGATCGATACTTTTTCATTAGTTGATAAAACCCCCTTCTTATGGGCATATGAGGAATCTGAACAAATGAAGTTTGCTTTTGCATCTAAGTATAAGAATAAAATAAATGCAAAAACAGATTTCTCACTGGGCATTTATGCCGATCAATATATGGTAAGCTTTGCAGATAGCCAATACGTTCACAATCAATATATTCAGAATGTAATTGCTAATAAGGATTTCTTAAGATTGTACCGTGCTTACGCTGATGTTATGTATCGTTTAACATCGGATATAAATGCTTACATGGGTGTTAATCTCCAATCATTGGAAAATACCCGGGAAACTGTTGTAGAACCTAGAATTAGTTTTAGTTGGAGTATTTTACCTAATCACTTAATAAGTCTTGGTTCGGGTCTTCACAGCCAAATGCAACCTCTTATGGCCTATTATGTTGTAAGTAACGGAGATAATTCTACATATAACAATAAGGATCTGAAATTTACAAAAAGCATTCATAATGTTTTTGGATATGATTATAGTATTAGTAAAAATTTGCGTGTAAAGTTTGAAGCATATTATCAGTATTTATTTGATGTCCCTGTGTCAACTGTCGACTCAGCATATTCCCTAATTAATTATGGAGCAGAATATTATATTGAAAGAAGAAATAATTTGATTAATGCCGGCACAGGAGAAAACTATGGCATAGAGCTTACACTTGAGAAATTTTGGAGTAAGAACTATTTCTTTTTGCTTTCCGGTTCATTGTTCGAATCTACATATACTGCAGCAGATAATATTGTTAGAAATACTGCATTTAACGGAAATTATGCCTTTAATATGTTGTTTGGATACGAAATTAATGCTGTAAAAAGTAACCGAGCATTAAATTTTGGCATAAACCTTACTTATGCCGGAGGACGGCCTTATGTACCTTATGATGTTGATGCTTCAATGGAAAATTACCGGGTTATTTATGACTGGAATAATGCTTATGACGTTAAACGGGAAGATTACAAACGAATTAGTTTTAGAGTGGGTATGAGAAGAAATGAGAAAAAGCATAGTATTGAAACAGCTATTGACCTTCAATACAGAACAAATTATACTAATGTTTATCTGGATCGCCTTGATCTTGAAACCGGGGAAGTTGTTAAAACCTATAAAATGGGTTTTTATCCAATGGGAACAATCAGAGTTAATTTTTAAATAAAAGTATTGATATTTTTATATTTATTAATAACTTTACTCTTTGTACTATCAAGATTGTGATATTTTAATATATTCTATGTATAACTTCTAAAGATTATTTATTATGAAAACAAAAAAAATTTTTCTTTTACTTTCATTAGTATTGCTTTTGCCATTAAATTTGCTTGCAAATAAAACAACAGTTGAACTAATTGCTCCTGAGAAGGCTAAAGCCGGAGATAATGTTACTGTAAAAATTAATATTTCACACTCAGGAAACTCTTTTTTGCATTATACTGAATGGGTATATCTTATGATTAATGATGAAGAAGTAAAACGCTGGGAATATTCGAGTTCAGATCGCCCTGAAGACAGTGATTTTACTTTAGAATATACTTTTGAAATTGAGAAGACTGTTGATGTGGAGGTAAAAGGCAACTGCAATCTGCATGGAAGTGATGGTGTTGTTAAAAAAACAATTATGGTTGAATAATCTCCAATTTTTTTTAATCACTAAAAATTATTAATTATGTATGCATATTATATAATGATAGTCCTCGGATTTGTAAATCTGGCACTGGTTTTATTTCAGCTTTTTACCGGGTTGAGAATAATTAAAATTCCATTTTCGTTTCATAAAAGAAGTGGCATTACCTTAACTATTACGGCTTTTGTTCACGCATTAATTGCAATTTCTATTAATTTGTTATAATTCTTATGTAAAATTTTGTTTAACCTCAAAAATTATTAAAAAATGAAAAGAACTTTATTATTTGTTGCTGTCATGCTTATTGCCTCAATAAGCTTTTCTCAAAAGATTAAGCTGACTGAAGGAAAATTAACTCCCCTAAAAGGAGAAGATATTGTCGAAGTACAGTTTACTTATGACGATATGCGTGTAGGTAAAATGACGGAAGAAGAATATGTAGCTCAAAAAATGGCTGATGCTGATGAAAAAGACGGAGATGGTGGTGAAAGATGGCATAATGCATGGACAAGTGACCGAGATAACAGATTTGAACCGAAATTTATTGAATTGTTCAATAAATATGCTAAAAAAGCTGATATTTTTATTGATGACGCCAGAGATGATACTAAATATATCATGATTGTGAACACTTATTTTACCGAACCCGGTTTTAATGTTGGTATAAGCAGCAAGCCTGCCTTTGTAAGTATGACTGTTACTTTCGTGGAAAGAGATAATCCGGATACTCCTATAGCTGTTTTTGATATTATAAGAGCTAGAGGTTCCGCTGCTTTTGATGCAGGTCATCGTATTCAGGAAGCTTATGCTTTAGCAGGAAAGAAATTTGGAAAATCTATAAAAAAGTATCTGAAGTAAAATGCTTTTTATTATTGAAAAGAGGTTATCTGTTTTGTTCGGATAACCTCTTTTTTATTAAATAACTTTATATTTTAGTTTGAATAATTAATTTCGTATTTCGTTTCTATAATACAATATGAAAATACTCCTTATAAATACTCCACGCTCTCCTTATAACGGCATTCTTCAATTTGCCCCTGAAGAAGCAAAATATTTTATTCATAAAAAGCTTATTGGGCCACCTCTTGGTTTGCTCACACTGGCAGCTGCATTAAAGGATCATGAAGTTGTAGTTTTTGACACCAAGGGTGAATACGATCTAAATCCTGACGTACCGCCATTATCAGAATTAGTTACTAATATTGTTAACGATTTTAAACCCGATATTGTTGGAACAACTGTTATTACCAGTGAATTATATTACGGTATTGAAATATTGCAAACTGTTAAAAAAATTAATCCTGATATAACCACTGTTATAGGCGGACAATATGTAAATACCAGACTTCAGGATTGTTATGATTCTTCAATAGATATAGCTATTCAGGGTCATGCAGGAGATAAGCTGCGTAGTATTGTTATTGCAAAAGAAAAAGGGGAGGAGTTATCAAGAGTTTCAGGTATATATATCAATAATGGAATAGAATTTAAGAAAACTGCAGCTGCGGAAAAACCCTGGAATGCTGCCGGTGAAAATTTTCTTATGCCTGACCGTAAACTGATTGAAAGATGGAGGCAAACATACAGGGTGAAAAATGCTCCGGGTCCTACTACTTATCTCTTTACTTCGCTAGGATGTCCATACAAATGTACTTTCTGTTCTATCTGGATAGAAAATTGCGGATTTTATTATAAACGCGATATTGAGAGTATTATAAATGAGCTGAAATTAATTGATTATGATATTGTTAGGTTTGCCGATGCAAATACTATTGTGGATGTCGATTTTATTGATAATTTATTTACAAGGATAGAGCAGGAAAATATTAAGAAAGAATATATTATGGATATTCGTGCTGATGTAGCGGTTAAAAATCCTAAACTGATTGAAAAGTTAGCACGAAACGGATTGAAAGTAGTCATTTGTGGATTTGAATCTTATAAAGAAGCTGAGCTTAATAAATATAATAAGGATTCCTCAGCTGCATATATTGAGAAAGCTATTAATCTTTTTCACGATAATGGTATTATGCTTAGAGGAAATTATGTGATTCCAACGGATTATACTCCGGCGGATTTTAAAGCAATGGCTGATTATGCCGCTGCGCATAAAGTTGCTTATGCAGGATATACTATACTGACGCCAATGCCAGGAACTGTTTATTATAAGGAGGTAGAAAATAAAATTGTTGACCATGACCTTAGAAAGTATAACTTTTTTAATGCTGTTTTGCCTACCTTTCTCCCAATAGAGGATTTCTATAAACAAGTTGGTAGTTTGTGGCTTATAAAAAAAGGAATTGATGTTATATAAATGTTGATTAGTGATAAATATACGTAAATTAATTTGTTTATATTTGCCTTTAATATAACTTTGCAATACTATTGATAGCTTATTATTTTATATATTCGTTAAAAAATTAATAATTAAAAAAACTGAATTATGAAAACGAAATTACTTTTGATGGTGTTTGTTGGATTTTTTAGTGTATCGCTCATTGCACAGAATAATGTTCGCAACACTGTTTATCTTAATCCTGCAATGAACATCCCATCTCATGATTTTGGGTATCCTACTAATGTGAATAATGCCTCATTAAGTACTGTTGGTGCGGGTTTTGGAATAGGAATGTTGTTCTATTTTACTGATGAAGATGCAGAATTAGCATCACCGATTAATTTTGGTATTGATTTTACTTTTGCCGAATTTGCTATTAATAACAATTATATTGTAACACCTGATAATCAGGATCCCGGACTTTTTGGCTATTATGATACCGAACTGAATTCCAAAATGGTATCAATGAAAATTGGTCCTGTTATTACGTTTGTCCCACAGGATAAATTTGCAATTGATGTATATGCTCAGGGAATGCTGGGAATGTCAAATTTCAAATTTTATAATAATGACGAGGACATTGTTGATAGCAGCCCGGGTTTGTCTCCACAATATAGAGTTGCATCAGGCTTGCGTTTTGGTTATAATATGGTTTATCTCAATGTTGAGTATAGCTGGGGGCAACCGGTAATCAGAAAAGCTACAGGAGGTGAGGATCCATCACAACAGGTTCGTGAATTCAAAATAGACCAAAGTTTTATTAAAGTAGGACTTGTAGTGAAGTTTTCTGCTTTTAAATAA
>CAZTPA010000030.1:0-35193 GCA_964614525.1 uncultured Bacteroidales bacterium
AACCCAGGACCCCATCCTTAAAAGGGATGTGCTCTACCAGCTGAGCTACCAAGTCTGTTTTTTTTATGTAAAGAACTTTACTTACTTGTTTTTTTGAGAGTGCAAAGGTACTTTCTATATTTAAAAATCCAAAGAAATTTTTAATATTCTTGAAATATGTTTTTGTGAATTAGCTTATATACTTATAACATAAAGTGTTACAGATTCTTTATTCATGTCTTTAAAATGAATGAAGTGATTAGAAACATGAGAATAAGTGCAATATTAAGAAGGATAAATATATGAATGTTCGCTATTGTTGGGATACAATAAGAGATATTTAGCTTTGCTCAGAATCAAGTTTGCGTGCTCGCCGTAGACAATCTCGTTATTATAGTGGCATTTTAATCGGAGACTAATGATAATATAATTAATTCCTACTGCTCATTTTTTATTATAGTATTTAATTAGCTGATTTTAGGTTATATTTTTGTATTTAATTATTTACATTGTTTGATAAATCCAATTGTATTTTTTTAACTTTGTTTAATGATTGCATTTGCATTTTATTAAATACTTGTTTTTCCTGATTTTTAGATTGATATTGCTAATATGTTTAGAATAAATTTCTCTTTTATTATCATTTGTATTTTTGCAATTGTAATCTTTTTTTGTGACTCAACCACAGCACAGGAAAATGGATATATTGCTGATGCTAATATTCAAAATGAGAAAGTACAAGCTGCACAGCAAATGTTAAATACTATTAATGATTTCTATTCTAAAGGTAAATACGAAGAATTATTGGAACTATCTGATGAGGCAATTATCCTGTGTGATATTGCAGACATGGATGCTGAATTGTCACAACTTTTATATACTCTAGGCATTGTATATCGAATTACAGATGATTATGCTAATGCATTAGCCAATTTCAAACATAGTATTGAATACTTTCAACGTTTAAATAATGAAAAAGGTGAAGCATCTTCCTTAAATCAGATAGGTGCAATCTTTCGTCTTCAGGGTAATTATATAGGGTCTCTTGAATACCTTTTTAATTCGCTGAAAAAGTATCAGTCAATTCCCGATTCAGCCGGTATCGCAAGTGCTCTGAATAATATTGGTATAGTGTATTTTTACCAGGAGAATTATGAAAAAGCACTAAACTATTATAATGAATCACTAAATGTTGAACAATTAATGGGTGATGAGTTTGGCATTAGCATTTCGTATATAAATATTGGAGAAGTATATAAACTTATGGGTGAATATCAAAAATCACTTGATTATTATTTGAAAGCATTAGATTTAGCATTAAAGCATGAAAGTCAGGATGTTGATAGAGATGGGGTAGGAGTGCTATATAATGAAATAGGATCTATTTATTTGCATATGAAAGAGTACTCTCTGAGTTTGGATTATTTAAAAAGAGCACTGAGAATTTTTACTGATATTGATAGTAATCAAAGACTTTCAGAATGTCATTTGTATTTGGGTGAATTATACTTTCAATCAGAGAATACAAAACAAGCTCAAAATGCATTTCAATCAGCTCTTCATTATGCACAAGAAATAGATGCTCTTGATTTGATGTCAAAGGCGCATAAAAAATTAAATGAGATTTACGATTATTTAAACATACCTGTAAAAGCTTATTCTCATTATAAAAAATATATTGGAGTTCGAGATAGCTTGTTTAATGAAGATAATACAAGAAAAATGGCTCAGGCTGAATTAATATATGAATTTGAAAAACAAATGCAGGAAACAAAACTGGAACAGGCAAAAAAAGATGCAATAGTCGTGGAAAGTAACCGCAGACAGATTCAGTTACGAAATTTTTTGCTAGCCGGAGGTTCTTTAATGAGCTTATTAGTGCTTATAGTTTTTATAGCCTACCGACAAAAAAGAAAAAACAATATTGTTATTAGCGAGAAAAATGCTTTGCTCGAACAAGCAAATGAAGAAATTAATGCGCAAAAAGATGAAATTGAAGCAAGCAGGGATATGGTCTTATTTCAGAAAGCCTTTATTGAGGAACATAAAAAGAGAATGGATGATTCTATTCTTTATGCCAAGCATATTCAATCAGCTCTTATAATTACCGACAATCAGGCTAAAGATTTGTTTAATGATTATTTTATAGTTTTCAGGCCTAAAGAGATTGTTTCCGGTGATTTTTACTGGGCAACCAAATTAGGAAAATTTGTAGTTTGCGTTGTAGCTGATTGCACAGGACATGGCGTTCCGGGTGCTTTTATGAGTATGCTTGGCATTAGTTTTCTTAATGAAATTATAAGAAAAAAAGAAATTATAAAACCTGCTTACATTCTTGAAGAACTGAGAAAAGCACTTATCGAAGCTATAATTCAGAATTCAGATGAAGATATGAAAAGGGAGGGCATGTACCTTAATATCGCAACTATAAATACCGAAACCGGCGAATGCTTTTGGTCAGGTGCCAAAACACCTTTATGGATAGTAAGGCATAGTTATAATAATAAAAATGTTGGCTTTTTAGAAGGCAAAATAGAAGAATACAAATCAGAAAACCCCCCGGTAGCAGTAAAAAGGAAAATGAAAGACTTCTCTCATCGCAAAATATATTTGAATAAAGGCGATACCATTTATTTGTTCAGTGATGGAATAATTGATCAGTTTGGTGGCCCGGAAGGAAAAAAATTCTCCTCAAAAAGATTAAAACAGCTAATATCAGATAATGCTGATAAACCTATGCTCAAACAAAAAGAAATAATAGAAAAAACTCTTGATGATTGGCAAAACCCTGTTGATCTTGAAAAATTTGAGCAAGTTGATGATATTACTTTGCTTGGAATAAAGATATAAATCACAAAAACCTAGCTGTATTTCGTCGTTTTTATAAAAACGATGGTAAAATAAATTGAAAAAAATAATTTTCTTAATTTATTTTAATTATTTTTGTGCCGTTAATTAAATATTTTATTATCAATTATTTTACAATTTTATGAAACAAGGAACTGTTAAATTCTTTAACAAAACCAAAGGATATGGTTTTATTAAAGATAATGAAACTGAAAAAGAATTTTTCGTACACGTATCTGGCCTTATTGACGAAGTACAAGATGGTGACGAAGTGAGCTACGAATTGGAAGAAGGTAGAAAGGGGTTGAATGCCGCTAACGTTAAACTCCTTTAATAATATATTAATTGGAAGTTTAAATCAAAAAAAAGCTGTTTCATTTGAAACAGCTTTTTTTTATTGCCCGGATTGTCGGTTCCCATATATTCAGATATTAAGCTATTAGCTGTTTTTATCAGAAATAATGTATACATTTATATATTATTGCGTATAATGATAAACAATCTTAATTTTATTATTCTTTGCAAAACAATTATTATTTTTGTTAGAGTAATAAAACAAGTGATATTCAGTTATTAATAAGTAAAACATAATACTATTAAATCTATGATAAGTTCTATCTTACTTCAAGCTCAGCTTTCCGGCCAGGAACAGCTTGTAGATACTGCAGAAACTATGCCTACGCATGAAACATTATCCTTAATTAGTCTTGCACTCAAAGGCGGAGTTGTTATGATACCATTGGCTATATTGCTAATTGTTGCTATTTATATCTTTTTTGAAAGATATTTTGCTATTCGAAGGGCATCAAATGATGAAACAAATTTTATGAATAATATCAGGGATTTTATTTATGAAGGTAGAATAGATAGTGCTAAAGCCTTATGCAAAAACAATGTGTCTCCTATTGCTAAAATGATTGCTAAAGGTGTTGTGAGAATAGGAAGACCCCTAAATGATATTAATGCAGCAATTGAAAATATAGGAAAACTTGAAGTCGCTAAGCTTGAAAAAAATATAGCTTTCCTTTCAACAGTTGCCGGTGCTGCACCTATGCTTGGATTTCTTGGTACTGTGATAGGAATGGTTAGAGCATTTTATAATATGGCAATGGCAGGTAATAATATTGATATCTCTTTGCTGGCAGGGGGTATTTATGAGGCTATGATCACTACTATTGCCGGACTTACTGTTGGTATTATTGCATTTATTTGTTATAATATACTGGTCGCACGCATCGAAAAAGTAATTTATATAATGGAAGCCCGCGCTACTGAATTTATGGATCTGCTTCATGAACCTGCTTAATTTTAATTTGTATTATGGCGATAAAACCTAGAAATACCCGAAATACCGAATTTAACATGGCCTCCATGTCAGACCTGGTCTTTTTGTTGCTGATATTTTTTATGCTTACATCTACTCTTGTTGCTCCAAATGCCATAAAATTATTACTGCCTTCCAGTGAAAGCAGAACAATGGCAAAGCAAACAGTTACATTATATATTGATGAAACATCACAATTGTATCTTGAAGATATTCCTGTTGATCTTAATACTCTGCACGAAGGTTTGTTAAGAAACTTAGGAAATGACTCTGAGGGTTCTGTTGTTCTGAGAAGCGATAAAACTGTTCCTGTTCAGCAGATTGTGAATGTAATTGATGTTGTAAATAAAATTAATGCTCAATACAAAACTAAACATAAAGTGATTTTGGCTACTCAGCCTGAACGATAATAATTATTATGGATCCATATAGAAAAAAAGATAAAAGAAGAGCTGTTTTTGGAACTGTTTTATTCCATTTACTGCTTTTATTTTGTCTTATTTTTTTTGGTTTAAGAACTCCATTGCCTTTACCCGAGGAAGAAGGTGTTTTTGTTGCTCTTGGTAATATTGATCAAGGGATGGGCGATGTAACTCCTCTAATGGCGCCACAACCTTCTGCTACATCTTCTGAGCCTACCGAAGCCCCTTCTGTAGAAGACGTTGTTACTCAGTCAACAGAAGAAAGTATTGCTCTTCCCGAAGATAAAGATGATTCCGAAGACGAGTCTGACAGTGATGATATTACTCCAGATGAACCTGTTAATCAAGAAGTTGAAGAAGAAACGGTTGAAAAAGATCCGGAACCTGTCGTTGATCCCAGGGCTTTATTTCCTGGAAGTGATGATAAATCTTCATCTCAGGATAGCCAGGGCGATACCGACAAGGATGGATCTCAAGGTAGTCAGTCCGGGAGTATTGATGGTGATTCTTATGAAGGAACCGGAAAAGGTGGCGGTGTCAAGTTTTCTTTGTCAGGCAGAAAAGCAAATTATCTCCCAATTCCTGAGTATACATCAGAAGCACAGGGAAAAGTTGTTGTAGCTATTACTGTTGACAGGAATGGACAAATAACTCGTGCTAATGCAGGTGCAAGAGGAACTACTACTTCTGACAGAACATTGTGGAATCTAGCCGAAGAAGCTGCTAAAAGAGCGCGTTTTGACATTAAGCAAAACGCCCCGGAAGAACAAACAGGAACTATTACCTATAATTTCATCCGAATTAATTAGTTTTGCCTTTTTTATTATCCTATTTAAATAGAAATGAATTATAAGCAAACAATTGATTATCTCTATAGTCAATTGCCGGTTTTTCAACGTATTGGTGCAGCAGCATATAAAGCTGATTTGAACAATACTCTCCTGCTGAGTGGGCATCTTGGTAATCCTGAGAAGAGATTTCGAAGTATTCATATTGCAGGAACTAATGGCAAAGGTTCTGTCGCAAATATGCTTTGCTCGATTCTTATGGAAGCAGGATATAAAACAGGTTTATGTACTTCTCCCCATCTAAGAGATTTCAGAGAGCGTATACGAATAAATGGTAAAATGATTAATAAATCATTTGTTATTGATTTCGTTAAGAAAAACAAGGATTTTTTTAATGTTATAAAACCTTCATTCTTTGAGATGTTTGTGGCTCTGACATTTGAGTATTTTGCTGAGGAAAAAGTTGATATTGCAGTAATTGAAACAGGAATGGGTGGAAGGCTCGATTCTACAAATATTATTTGCCCTGAACTTTCTGTAATTACTAATATTGGATTGGATCATGTTGCTTTTTTGGGAAACAGCTTAGAGAAAATTGCCGCCGAAAAAGCGGGTATTATCAAGCCAAATATTCCGGTAATTATTGGAAGATATCAGCCTGAGACTTATCCGGTGTTTACCGAAATGGCTGAAAAAAATAATAGTAAACTTATTTATGCTTCTGAAAATTTTGATATTCTTGAGTCAGAGACTTTCTCAAGATATAATAGATTTTGGCTAAAAATAGTTGCAGAGGTCAATGGAAAAACAAAATCTTTTATCTCAGATCAGTGGGGCCCGTATCAAACTGAAAATATTAGAACAAGCCTCAAAGCAGTTGATATTTTAATGCAAAATGGTGCACTCGAGATTTCTAATAAAAATATAAGTGATGGCTTGAAAAAAGTCAGAAAAAATACCGGATTTGAGGGCCGTTGGCAAATTAAAGGTGTTAAACCAAAAATCTTGTTTGACACAGGCCATAATATTGACGGGCTAAGTATTACTATGCTGAAAATCAAGGATATTGGTTTTAATAAGTTGCATTTTGTACTTGGAATGCTTGATGATAAAGATTTGAACGGAACTTTAAATGTTATGCCAAAAGATGCAATATATTATTTTTGCCGTCCTGATGTACCACGTGGTCTAAATTTGGATACACTTTTAAATGCGGCTAACGAAAGAAATCTGAATGGTAAAACATACCCTTCTGTTAGAACCGCTTTGGATAGCGCAGTAAAAAATGCCAAATCCGATGATCTTATTTTTGTTGGTGGCAGCACTTTTGTTGTGGCTGAAGTAATATAAAATAGTCTATATTAATTCATTTTAATATGGAGTATTGATAATAAACAGCCTGTTACAATAAGAATCTAATAGCTTGCAATGTCTTTAGACAGCCATTCAGGAATTGTATTCTTTTTAAATTCTTCTTTTTCTTCCCTGAATTTTTTCATATCTAATCCAATATACTCCTGAGCTTTTTCTTTTGTTGAAATATCGGGTAATGTAATTGGATATTCCCAGCCTTTTTTACCAAACATTGATGCAAGCTCTACACGTGCTTCCTGTGATTTTTGGATTGATGTACCTAATACTCTGAGTGTTTCACCAGGTGAATGAAATCCCATCCCATTTGATGCTGCTACCCAATCCCATCTCCACTGGGCGTGTCTGATTAAAGTTTGAATCGACTTCATTTCTTCTTCATTAGCACCATTATCCCATGCATGCTTGGCTTCAATATGCACCTTTGCAAGATTTTTTTCACAAATTCTTCGAAGTTCTGATGTTTTTTCCTGGATATCATAAACATTTGCTCTAAGTTCTTCCTCACCTTCTCTGTGACAAACCTGACAACTATTTTCAATATTATCCAAAGGGCTTGATATGTGATGATCTGTAAATTTCACTCCTCCTTCACGCCTATATGGCATATGACAATCAGCACAACTTACTCCTCGCTTATAGTGAATCCCTGTTTTAAAAACTTCATAATCAGGATGCTGTGCTTTTAGCATTGGCGTTTTGCTTAAAGCATGCGTCCAGTCAACATGCGCAATTTTATCATAATAATATTCCATAGAATCAGCCGAGAAACCATCATCCCAAGGAAAAGTTAAATATTGACCATCTCCTTTGAAATAATATTCCACATGACACTGAGCACATACTAATGAACGCATTTCTTGCAAAGGTACTTGGGCAATATCAACATTTCTTCTGCTAAATGCCTCAACAAGAGCAGGTCTTGTAATTCTTAAATTCATAGTTTCAGGATCATGGCAATCCTGGCATCCAATCGGATGCTGTAACTCAGGCCCAAGTTCACTCCAGCTTGAAGCATAAAACTCTGCTACACCAATTTCATTCATAATTCTTGGAACATCAGTGCTTTTACAGGTCCAACATGTTGCCGGCTGAGGAACTCCCGTTCTGAGAGTATTATGTATATCTGTAATAGAATAATAATGGCCTCTTCCCTGATTATAATCTCTGGAGAATGCATAGCCTGCCCACATTACAACCATTTCAGGATATTTTTTTAAATAGTCAATCATGGCCGAACCGCCATATTTACTGGCAAAAGTTGTATCTAAGGTCTTTAGGTATGACTCATATTGTCTCGGAAAATTTTCTCCCCAAACCGAATTATCAGGCTCCCACTCATCTATAGGCTGTACCATTTGAAAATATAACTGAGCTTCACTTCTTCTCTCAATCACTGATGCAGCAAAAAGACCGATAATGAATACTATAACCACAGTGAGAAAAAATAAAACCCAATTTAGCCAAGGCTTTTCTTTTGATAGTTCTCTGATAGTTTTCATTTTTATTGTGTTTGTTTATATATTATTTGCTTTTATTATCTGAAACAAATGTTTCTAACCATGTTGGCAATATTGATGGCAATCTTTCCACTACTGAATGTGGGGAAGACGAGAGGCTTTTTACTGTGCCGTGTGGAACATCTCTGTGGCAATCCCAGCATAATTTTCCATCTTCTCTTTTGGCCATATCTCCGGTAACTTCAACAATTTGCACTAAATCAACTTGTTCAAGGTGACAACGAATACAGTTTTCCTGAACTACAGATGTACCGGGTCCCTTTATCTTAATTACTTGGGGTTCCCATCTAAAAGTAAAATACGTGGAATGCATAAAACCATCTCTTGCTTTGAATGCATATTTTCTGATAAAATTGTCTTGAGGAACATGGCAGTCTACACAAGTAGCAGAGGCTTGATGGCTGCTTTTTGACCACGATGCATAATGAGGATACATTACGTGGCAATTTATGCAGGTTTTTGGTTCATCAGATAAATAGGATGTTGCATTGGATATGTGAATAACTAGAAAAAGAATACCCGTAAATATCCCCAACACAATAGAAACTAAACTTCTCCAATGTTCAGGTGGAATAAAAAAACCAATAAAGTTTTTTATATAACGCATAAAAAGCTTTTTAAGAATATTAGTACTCAAATATATGTATGTTTTTTTTATTATACAAGAAATTTTGTTTGTTGTTAATAAGTTCTATGTATGTCAGTATTTTTACAATATAACAGCTGTAGCGATTGATTATGTTGTATATACATATTTATTATTGTTTAATAAATCCGCTATCATGAAAATTATTTTGTAATACAGCGACAAAAATCTTTAATTTATGCTATTATTATTTAAATTTGTGATGTAATTGGAGGTTATTTGTTATAAATTAATTGTTGTATTTTATTTTAAAAGAATGTTATTCAGAAGATTAAATATATTACTGCTTTTTTTCTTAGTCATTTCACATATTGCTTATTGTAATGTAGCTGCTGAAA
This sequence comes from uncultured Bacteroidales bacterium, assembly GCA_964614525.1. GTDB lineage: Bacteria > Bacteroidota > Bacteroidia > Bacteroidales > UBA7960 > PWND01. The sequence continues at coordinate 9,236 of CAZTPA010000030.1, forward strand.
ATACCAGCGAGTCAAAAAGCAATTATAATGAGCTTAACAACGAAGACTTGATGGCTGCTTATAATGATTCCTTATTGCTGCTTACCGAAAAATATGATGATAAGTATGAATATGATTCTGTTAGTGTAATAAAATTTCGCAAGGCTGTTGACAGAATTACGAGGAATTTGAAAAAAGTTATTGAAGAGGAAAATATTAGAAAGAAGAAGGAACTAGCTAATAGAGAACATAAAATTGATACTTTATCTATTGAAATTCACCGAAATTATAAATATTTTTTGTTAGCTATTGTCATTTTAGCGATTGGATTATTTTTCTTATTATATAGCAGGTATCGCATTATTGTTAATTCTAAACGAATTTTAGAAAAAAAGCAGGAAGAGCTTAATAATTCAAACTCTGAACTGCAGACAATTAACAGTGAACTTTTGGCTCATAAGGACCGACTGGAAGTCTTGAACAGTGAACTTGAAAATACTAATCAAAAACTTGTCGAATCGGAGCAGAAATTATTATCAATAAATGCAAGCAAGGATAAGTTTTTTTCTATAATTTCTCATGATTTAAGAAATCCTTTTGCCTCAATAGTCAGTTTTTCACGTATAATTAAGAGAGATATTAATTCTCTTTCCCCAAAAGAACTTAAAGATCTTGCAGAAGAACTTGACAAATCTGTTTTGAAAATAAATAATTTACTTGACAATCTGTTGCAATGGTCTAGAAGCCAGACAGGCAAAATCATTTACAATCCTGATTATATTGATTTAACAACACTGATAAAGGAAAATGTCGAATTATTTATTAATAATTTTGATAAAAAAAAGGTGATTCTGAAAGTTTTGGTTAAAGAGCCTCTTGTTGTTTATAGCGATAAAAACATGCTAGATACAATTATCAGAAACTTATTGTCAAATGCAATAAAATACTCTAAACAGGGAGGTGTTGTATCTGTTGATGCTAAAGTTGAAAAAAACATGGCTGTTGTATCTGTTGCTGATGAGGGAGTTGGAATTCCCGAAGAGGATAAAGGCAAAATATTTAATCCTGAAATATTCTATTCTACATACGGCACAAACGATGAAAAGGGCAGTGGTTTAGGTTTAAAACTATGCAAGGAATTTACCGAGAAACAAGGTGGCCGGATTTTCTTCGAAAGCGAAGAAGGAAAAGGCTCTGTGTTTTCTTTTACAGTTCCTATTGATGAGTAAAAATAATTACATTTTAACTATTTTCTTTATTGTTTTTGTATTGTCAAAATGTATAATTAAAATATAAATTCCCCTTTTTAAGCCTGATATATCCGGAGTCGTGTAGTTTATTGTTGATAGCAGCTTTGCGAAAAAAAAAGAAAAAATATCCGGTGCACCAAATTATGATTATCATAAAAAATTTCGAAAAAAAACAAAATATCTTTTATAAAAGCTATTGTATTTTATAAAATTCTCGTATATTTGCACTCCTTTTATGCGGATGTGGCGTAATTGGTAGCCGCGCTAGACTTAGGATCTAGTGCCGAAAGGCGTGGGGGTTCGAGTCCCTTCATCCGCACTAAATTAATTTAAATGAAACGCCCCGTACCCAGATAGATAATAATTCTTCAAGGTATACGGGGTTATTTTTTTAACATAACACAACTTATTGATATATGAATATCGTTCAGGAAAAGAAAAGTGAACTGGAAGCAGTCATAAAAATTCATCTTACAGAAGAGGACTACAAAGACAAAATAGAAAAGAGTCTTAAAGAAATGCAGAAAACTGCAAAAGTAGCCGGATTTAGACCGGGAAAAGTTCCTATGGGAATGATTCGCAAAATGTATGAGAAAAGCATAAAAGCTGATGAAGTAAACAAATTGCTTGTTGATTCTGTTTATGATTATGTGAAAGAACAAAAACTGGATATTCTAGGTAGCCCTTTGCCGAATATTGAGGACGTTGCTGCCATTGACTGGGATAAACAAACAGAATTTGATGTTTCTTATGATATAGGACTGGCTCCAAAAGTTGATTTTGAATTGAATGATAAGTTAAAAGTTGAGTTCCATAAGGTAAAGCCTACAAAGAAAATCCTTGATAATCAAATTCTTGAAATCAGAAAGAGATACGGTAAGATGATTACTCCCGAAGTTTCTGAGAAAGATGATGTTCTTTTTGGAGAATTCATTGAAATGGAAAATCAGGAAACCGAAAAAGAAAAAGGTATTCGTAATAAAACAAATCTTTTTATACAGTACCTAAAAGAAGATGAACAAGTAAGAGATTCTTTTATTGGCGTAAAAACAGGAGATTTTAGAGTTTTTGAACCACTAAAAGCTACAGGATCAGATACAGAAACTGCTACTATGTTGGGAGTTAAGAAAGAAGAGCTTGATAATATAAGCCCATTGTTTAAATTTGTTGTTGAAAAAGTCAGCAGAATAGAACCTGCCGAACTTAATGAAGAGTTTTATAACAAAGTAGCTCCAGATCAGGAAATCAAAGATGAAGCAGCATTTAAGAAATTTGTTTCCGAACAAATAGAAAAGCAATATCAGTTTGATGCTGATAAGCATTTCAAGAATGAAGCTATGAAAATAATTCTTGATAAAGTTAAACTACCTATTCCTGAGGAATTTATTAAGAGATGGCTTTATGAGAATAATAAAGATAAAATGACAAAAGAGGAGGTAGAAAGAGATTTCCCTAATTATGCAGACTCCTTTAGATGGCAATTGATTGAAAATCAAATAATCAAAGACAATAATATTGAGGTTACTCAAGAAGAAGTTAAAGAACATCTTCGCGATTATATGAAAATGCAGCTTAAACAATATGGCCATGAAAATCCTGAAGATTCAGTTGTTGATGATTTTGTGAATAAAATTATTGGACAAGAAGAAGAAGTAAAAAAGGTGTATGAAAGATTATTTGAAGATAAAATTCTAGAGTTGTTTAAATCTAAATTAAAATTAAAAGAAGTTGAAATTAATTTTGACGATTTTGTTAAATTAGTAACTGAAAAGTATAATAAAAAATAATTTTTTTATAAAATAATATTATAGGAGGATATCCATGTCAGATTCAAGAGAATTTCACAAATATGCAACAAAGCATATGGGCATAAGTAGCAATACTTTGCACAATTACTCAAGCATTTATGGTAATTACATAAGCCCAACCATTATCGAGGAAAGGCAATTGAACGTTGCTACAATGGATGTTTTTAGCCGTTTGATGATGGATCGCATAATCTTTTTGGGCGTGCCTATTAATGATTATGTTGCAAATATTATTCAGGCTCAGCTTTTATTTTTAGAATCAGTTGATCCAAAAAAGGATATTCAGATTTATTTGAATACACCGGGAGGTTCTGTATATGCCGGACTTGGCATTTATGATACTATGCAGTATATAGCACCTGATGTAGCTACTATTTGCACTGGTATTGCTGCATCAATGGGAGCTGTACTACTTTGTGCCGGACAAAAAGGTAAACGAACAGCATTAAAGCATAGCCGCATTTTAATTCATCAACCTATGGGTGGTGTGGAAGGTCAAGCTTCAGATATTGAAATAACAGCCAGAGAGATCCAAAAAATCAAGAAAGAGCTTTATGAAATTATTGGAGATCATTCAGGCCAAAAATATAAAAAAATATGGGCTGACGCTGATCGCGATTATTGGATGTCTGCTTCTGAAGCAAAAGATTATGGTATGATTGATGAGATACTTTCCGGCAATAAATTGGATAAATAACAGTATTTTGTATTTGTAATAAATATTTGATTAAACTGTTTTTCTGATAATATATGCCTATTTTAAATTTTTTATAATGACAAAGAATTCCAGAAAATGCTCATTTTGTGGGCGCGATGGTAAAGAAGCCGGCTTTCTTATTTCCGGTATTAGTGCTCATATTTGTGAACACTGCGTTGATCAGGCCAAAGTTGTTATTGATCATGAATTGGCGAGCAGGGAAGAAAAAAAACTGCCTTCTTTTAAATTGTTAAAACCTTTAGAAATAAAAACGCATCTGGATCAATATGTTATTGGACAAGATGACGCGAAAAAAGTTTTATCTGTTGCTGTTTATAACCATTATAAAAGAATAAATAATTTAAAAGCCGGAAATAATAATTCTGATGATGTTGAAATTGAAAAGTCTAACATTATCATGGTTGGTGAGACCGGTACCGGAAAAACTTTGCTGGCTAGAACAATAGCCAGATTGTTACAAGTTCCTTTTTGCATTGCAGATGCAACTGTTTTAACCGAAGCTGGATATGTTGGTGAAGATGTTGAAAGCATACTTGCCAGATTATTACAAGTTGCTGATTATGATGTTAAAACTGCTGAAATGGGCATTATCTTTATTGATGAAGTTGATAAAATTGCCAGAAAAAGCGATAACCCCTCAATTACACGAGATGTTTCAGGAGAAGGCGTGCAGCAGGCTTTATTGAAAATATTAGAAGGAGCAATAGTTAATGTGCCTCCCCAAGGAGGAAGAAAGCATCCGGAACAAAAAATGATTCAGGTTAACACTAATAATATTTTATTTATTTGCGGTGGTGCATTTGACGGTATTGATAAAAAAATATCATCAAGACTTCAGGCTAATGCGATAGGATATGGAGTTAAAGGATCAAAAGCTATTGATAGAGAAAATATTTTGCAGTATATAGCTCCACAAGATTTAAGAAGCTTTGGTCTGATTCCTGAACTTGTCGGCAGATTGCCGGTTTTGACATATTTGAACCCACTGGATAGAGATGTTCTCAGAAGGATTCTTACTGATCCTAAAAATTCATTGATTAAGCAATATGAAAAATTGTTTAAAATGGATAATGTTGAACTTCTTGTTGATAATGATGCTCTTGACTTCATTGTTGATAAAGCCGTTGAATTCAAACTGGGTGCCAGAGGCCTAAGATCTATTTGCGAGACAATAATGTTGGAAATTATGTTTGAATTACCTTCCAAACCTACAAAGACAAAATTCAGGCTAAACCTGGATTATGCCAAAAACCAAATAACAAAGGCCGGTATAGAAAGATTGAAAGTTGCTTCTTAGTTTTCTTTTAAAAATTATTTATATTTATGCAAACTTTTTTTTGGCATATAATTTGCAAAATTCTATTCAAAGAGCTTGGCTTATGATACATTTTAAAAAATTATTCCAATTTACATCTCAATTATTACCATTAATATTACTTTCATTATTCTTTCTGATGTCCGGCAGTATTATGTCTCAAAGTAAAAGAGAATTAAGAAGAGCCAATAGTCTTGATTCATTGGAAGTTTATAAAAATATTGAGAAGTTGCAAAAGTCTATTGAGGAAAATAGTAAGAAAAAAACTTTAATAGATATTGATGGAGAAGTCAGACAGGCAATTATAACAGATGGAGATACTCTGTATGTTTTTGAAATGGAGGAAGTACTCATTTTTGCACCCAGAAAGTTTAAAAACAGGTATGAGCAAGCAAGATACAACAGATTAGTCAGAAATGTTAAACGTGTTTATCCTTATGCCAAAATTGCAGGAGAAAAATATCGTGAGTATAATGAAATGTTGCTTGCTGAGCCCAATGAGAAAAAAAGGGATGAACTTATGAAGGAAGCCGAACAAGACATTAAAGATAGTTTTGAAGGCGATCTTCGTAAGCTTACTATTTCGCAAGGATTTATTCTTGTGAAGCTTGTTGACAGGGAAACTCAAAATACAACTTATGAAGTTTTGAAAGAATTCAGAGGGGTTTTTTCTGCCGTTTTTTGGCAAGGGCTGGGCCGCTTATTCGGATACAATCTTAAATCTCAATACGATGCTGAAGGCGAAGACAGACTCATTGAAGAAATAATAATAATGATTGAGGCCGGTGCTATATAATCTACCTATTTCCCTCTTCCCTGGATAATGATCAGGGCTGTATAAATCATTATTTTTAAGTCAATAGCAATTGACATATTCTCTAAATATAAAAGATCATACTTTAATCTCTCAATCATTTCTTCTATATTTTCTGCATATCCAAATTTTACTTGTCCCCAACTTGTAATACCAGGCTTTATTCTTTGTAACAATTTATAGTGTGGTGCCTTCTTTATTATTTGATCAATATAGAATTGTCGCTCAGGACGGGGCCCAACTAATGACATATTTCCTATCAGTACATTAAAAAACTGGGGAATTTCATCCAACCTGACTTTTCTCATAAATTTTCCAAATGGAGTTATGCGAGGGTCATCTTGACATGACAGTTGAGGCCCGTTTTTCTCTGCATCAACATACATTGATCTGAACTTATGCATTTTAAAAGGCTTTCCATGTAGGCCGATTCTCTCATGAGAATAAAATATCGGTCCTTTAGACGATAATTTTACACCTATTGCTGCAAAAAGATATAATGGGCTTAATACAATTAATCCGAGAATCGAAATAACTACATCAATGAATCTCTTGATAGACAGCTCCCATGGAGCCATTAAGCCCTGATGTATCTGAATTAAGGGTGTACCAAAGATAGAACTCATTTTTACACTTCCAAGCATTATGTCATGCATTTCAGGAATGATTTTTACCTCTACATCTGTTTCATACAAATCGGCTAAAATATAACTGATGTTTTTATGTTCTCGCGGTTCAATTGCAATTATAGCTTCCTCAATATTATTATCTGCAATAATCCTTTTTAAGTCTTTGAACCACCCAAGCTTGGGAATGTGTTCTTCAATGAGATGTTCATCGTAAAGATTTACATTGACAAATCCAATAATCCTGTTTCCTGATGATTTTGATTGTGATTCCAGATCCTTATAAATCTGTAAAGCCTTTCTCTGACTGCCTACTATTATTGTATTAAAACCTATTATTCGTTTATGAATTTTTTTTATGGCCAAGGTTAATAAGGTAAGCCTGAAAAAACTGGTAAAGAATAGATGAAGTAATAAAAGCAAAATGAATGACTGATAGTATTCACTGCCTGTTTTTACCTCCTGATTTAGTAAAACAACAAAGAAAATAATCAAGGTTCCTATTAGTGTTGAAACTAATGTTTGGCTAAACTCTCCAATTCTGGAACGTTTGAAAATATTTTTGTACTCTCCACTTATATAATACAGAACAAGCCAAAATGCAGGGATTGCCAACAATCCTATTAATAAGTTTTGTTCAGTAAAAACCTGTTCTTGTAAATGAGTATAATCTATTGAATTATTAACCCTACGGTAAGCTATAAATATAAACCATGCCAGAGTTGCTGCAAGATAATCAAAAACTATATATTTAAAAACCTGTAATTTCCGTAAACGTTTATCCATTAGGCTTTTGTAAATTAGAACAAGCTTGTCGTAATATTAAAACTTGTATAATTAACGATAATTATAAAATCATATTGTATTTTATAAAATATTGTAAAAAAATCAGAAAATAAAGCGTAATCAATAAAGTGAAAATCCTGACTATATGTTTTTGTTCAGCGTTTTATTGATTTTATCCATTACTTTATATGCTATTTCTAAAGAATTATAACCATCATGAATTGTTACTTTAGGATCTTTGTTTAATTCAATTGATTCTGAAAATGTTTCCAACTCTGTTTTTATAGCATTTATTTGTTGAATTTCCGGATGATCTACAATAATTTGTTTCTTGGGTTTTCCATCTCCCATATCAATTATTAAAGCAAAAGGGTTATTTTCATCAACACTATCTTGCATTCTAAAAATTTCAACTTCTTTCTTTAAAAAATCAACGGAAATATAGCTGTCTCTTTGGAAGAATCGGGTTTTTCTCATATTCTTCATAGAAATTCTACTTGCCGTTAAATTGGCAATACATCCATTGTTGAACTCCAGTCTTGCATTAGCAATATCAGGAGTATCAGAAACAACAGAAACACCACTTGCCGATACATTCTTTACACCTGATTTTACAATACTTAAAATTATGTCAATATCATGAATCATTAAATCAAGTATTACCGGCACATCAGTTCCACGGGGATTAAATTGAGCAAGCCTATGAGTTTCAATGAACATTGGATTTATTATATGCTCTGACGCTGCTAAAAATGCAGGATTAAATCTTTCTACATGTCCAACCTGAACTTTTACTCCTGCTTCTGCTGCCAGATCAATTAAGCTTTTGGCCTCTTCAAGGCTTGTTGTTAATGGCTTTTCAATAAAAACATGTCGAGAATTTTTAATTGCTTTTGAAGCATTAAGATAATGTGAAATTGTTGGAGTAACAATATCAACAACCTCACTTTTTTCAATTAATTCTTCTGCGGAAGCAAATCTTCTTATTCCAAAGGTCTTCTCTACTTCAGCAGCAACCTCATCATTTGGGTCATAAAAGCCTGTTAAATCAAGAATATCAGACTCTAAAATACATTTGATATGAATTTTTCCGAGATGCCCAGCACCTAAAACACCAAAATTTTTCAATTTCAATTATTTTTTGTTAATAATTTATTTTAATCTTTTGCAAAAGTAAAATTTTTTATAGCGCTTATAATTATTATTTTCGTATAAGAAAAGATTGAGCATGATTATGCTGTGTTTTTCTAATATTTTTTATAAAAATTGAACTTTAATTAAGTTATTAAACCATTGAAAGATACATATAAACATAAAGGATTAAGGCAGAAGCTTGTTGAAGAGATTAAAAAGAAAGGAATTACTGATGTTAACGTTCTTAATGCCATTGATAAAATTCCGCGACATTTATTTCTAGATTCTTCGTTTTTGGATTTTGCATATCAGGATAAACCTTTTCCTATAGGTTCGGGACAAACAATAAGTCAGCCCTATACTGTTGCTTATCAAACACAGCTAATGGAGGTTAAAAAAGGTGATAAGGTTCTGGAAATAGGCACAGGTAGTGGATATCAAGCCTGCGTATTGATAGAAATGGGAGCCAGGGTTTATACTGTTGAAAGAATTAGAAGCCTGTATTCAAAAACAAAACCATTATTAGAACAAATGAAATATATGCCAAAAATGTTTTATGGCGATGGTTATAAAGGACTACCGGCTTTTGCCCCTTTTGATAAAATTCTTGTTACTGCAGCAGCACCTTATGTCCCGGATGCTTTGCTGAAACAACTTAAAGTTGGGGGATTGCTTATTATTCCTGTTGGACCTGATGATACTCAAAAAATGCAGAAAATAAAAAAAATTAGTGAAACTGAATATGATACTCAAAGTTTTGGTAATTTTAGATTTGTACCTTTACTAAATGACAGAATTGGTTAATTAAACTACAAATTGTTTAGTTTTACTGTAAAATTGTTTTTTTTATTGTTATATTTGAAATAAACTTTTATTTTTGAAGTAAAAACAGACTAATTTAAGTTTGTTTTTACAAGCCACTTTTTTTGGGCAATTATGCAGAACAAACTCTATCTTAATTCCGTTTTTTATCCGGCAAATGGATCAGAAGTCGTATTTGCTTTTAACGGAGTTCTTTCGCAAGACTTAATAGTTAGTCTTGGTGAGACTGTTCGAGGTGAACTGTCCTATCATAATAATATGGCATTAGTTAATAGAATATTTGCAGTTTTTATAGAAATGACACAAAATATTCTGCATTATTCATCAGAAAAGTTTATTGTAAGTGATAAAAAGTCATATGGAATTGGCAACATTGTGCTTTTGAAAAATAAAGGTTTTTATGAAATTATAAGCACAAACATGGTTGAACCAAATCAAATGGAATATTTGAATGAAAAATGCCGCTTGGTTAATCGTATGACACAGGAGGAACTAAAACAACTATATATTATCAGAAGAAGACTTAAAACTGAAGAGGGTAGCAAAGGCGCAGGGCTTGGGTTGATAGATATTGTCAGAAAAACTTCAACACCTCTGGAGTTTGACTTTCTGCCATTAGATAATGAAAAGTATCAGTTTGTTCTGAAAGCAAAAGTTGATGAGAATTAATTATATTGTAAAACATTTATATAAATATTAATACATGAAGGATTTAATAATTGAAGCCACAAAATATACTCCTAAAATTGAATTTTTGGCGGGAACTGGTAAGTTGACTCTTTCGGGTTCCAGTTATCCGGAGAATTCTGTTGAGTTTTACCAACCTGTGATTGACTGGATTAATGAGTACATTGAAACTCAAAAAACTCCAATGGAATTTAATTTTAAGATTACTTATTTCAATACCAGCACTTCTAAGTGCTTTTTAATAATTTTGGAAATTCTTGAATCTTTTTATAAAAAAGGGGGAGATGTGATTGTTAAATGGCACTTCCAAAAAGACGATGATGATATTCTGGAGAGTGGAGAAGAGTTATTTGTTGAACTGGAATTGCCCCATAAATATATACCATATTAAAATTATAAATCATGGCAAACAAAGATAACGATAGAGAATCCTTCAGGCAGATTTTTAAATCGGAATATGAGCTTATTGATAAAAGCTACTTAGTTTTGGAAAAACCGGATCTTAGCTTTGACCAGCTAAAAATTGAATTTGCTGATTTAATACACGCTTATAATTCATTACTTAATGATACTGTTAAAATGACACGTATCGGAGATAAAACTCAAAGCAAGCTTGTAAAAGCAAGAGAGGAAATTGAGCAGCTAAATGATAAATTGTCAGAAAGTGAAAGGAATATCAGAGAGCTTAATACTATATTAATGCATTATATTGATGCAACAGAGAAAAAATAAGTTAGGAAATTTATTTAAATGTCTTTTTAGAGGCTTTTGTTTTCATAATCAAAGCCTCTTTTTTGTATGTTGTTTGATTATATTTTCTCAATCTTCAAAAACTCTGTTTTCTGCTGAAATTCATAAAAATATAGATTCATTATACTTTGAACTACAGAAGGAACAAAATCCTGTTGAAAAGCTTAGTGTACTAAAAAATGTTTGTGCATACTGGAAACATAATAATTATGATAGTGCTCTTGTCTATTGTAATCATGTCAAGGAGTTTGCCGAAACTATTGGCATGACGGATGATTATCTTGAATATAATTTGGTAATGGGAGATATTCATCAGCACATTGGCAACTCTTTAGTTGCAATTAAATACTTTATGCATGCTCTTGAAGGCTATGAAGAAATAGAAAATGATGAAAAAATAGCTCTTTCTTATAATCATATTGGAGTGCTTTATCATAAAGACGGAGAATTTGAAAAAGCTAAAGAAAATTTTCAAAAAGCACTGGAAATAGCAGAAGAAGTTGGACTGCCATTGCCTATTGCTAATTATTCAAATAATTTAGCCACCCTCTATCGAAGATTTAACGATTATGATAATGCTTTATATTATCATAATAAAGCACTTAAACTATACCAGAGTATTGATAATAAATATGGAGTTGCTAATGTGCTGAATAATATTGCAATAATTTTTTATAATAAAGGTGATTATAAAAGAGCAATTGATTTAATTAAACAATCTGTTGATATAAGAAGAGAAATTGGGGATAACCCGGAACTTGGAAATGCGCTTTTTAATATAGGGTTTATTTATTATCAAAATAATAATGCAGAAGAAGCCCTGAGGTATTTTCTAGAGAGCTTGGAAATAGCCAAAGAACTTGGCTCATTATTGCTGCAAAGAGTAAATTATGAAATGCTAGCTAAGGTTCACGAAAACAAATCTGATTATAAAAAAGCATTAGACTGGTATCAAAAATATGTTAGGATTAATGACAGCATAAATACCAACAATAAACAAAATTCTTTAGTTGAAATAAAAACCGAGTATGAGTCTAAACAGAAAGCACAAGAAGTAGAATTATTAATAAAAAATGCCGAATTGTCTGATATTGCTCTGCAGAAAACGAGATTTGTTTTTTTTTCAACATTAGCTGTTATTGCTTTATTTATTGGCTTTTTGGTCTTTTTATTGTTTAATATTAAAAAAATTGCATTAGTTAATAAGTTGCTTAATGCTAATAATATTGTAATTCTAAGACATAGAGAAGAATTGTTGAGAAAGAAAGAAGCTTTGACATTTCTTAGCATTAATTTGAAAAACAGAAAAAGAGAGGTTATAAAGCAAAGCAAAATTCTTAATAGTAAATCAAATGAGCTTTCTGAAAAGCTTAAAGAAATTGGTTTTAAAAAGAATAATATTGATAGTAGCCTTAGGTATGCTGCAAAGCTTCAGCGTACTTTGAAAAATAATTGTGTTTTGAAAAATACAGTAGTCAAGAATTTTGCTGCTTATCCTTTTAAAGATGATCTTTCTCTTAAAAATAGTGCTTATTGGATTCATGAAACTGATAATAGCGTTTTTATAGCAGTTTTTGATGCACCCCATAAAAATATCAGTGGGGCATTTTGGTGTGTTATGGTAAATACTTTATTGAATAAAGTTATTACTGAACAATCACTGACAGATCCTTATGAAATATACAGAGAGGTGTTTGCAATAATGAAAAATACATTTATTTCATCTGAAGGAGATGATTGTGATAGTTTTGATGATTGTGGGTTTTTAATACTTAAAGTCAATTACTTGAATATGTATTCAGAGTATTATAGTATGCATTTACCTGTTATTTTGTTTAATAAACATAAAGGAATCTTTAAAAGAATTGATTTTTCAGAGATTGCAGATTATAAAAATGAAAATAAAACAAAAAAGTTTAAGATTTTTCCTGAAGATAGAATTTGGCTTTTTAACAAATACGCAATTAATAGCGAAATTTTCAAGAACGGAAGCTTAAATCAGAATTATGATAAAATACTTTCGGCTAATGCTGAAAGTATTAAGGTTATAATAGAGGAAATAGTTCAAAATATTAATATTACTGTTGATGAAAAAAAGCAATTATTAATCATTGGAGTGCAGTTAATTTAATTTGTTTTAAATGATCAAACTTTTTACCCTTTTAGCGATAATGTTTGTTTTGATTTTAGGGCACTCATCTCAATCATTTGGTAGTGCCGGGCGTGATGAGCTTAAAAAAAAATCAGATATTGCTGAAGTTTCTTTTGATAGCATAAGTGTTGTTAATTTAGTAGCGCATGCTGAAGATATTTGCGAAACTGATGCAGAAAAAGCATGTCGCCTTTCTAATAGAGCTTATAAGATGGCTGATAGTATCAATGATTATCATTTGATGCTAAGAAGTAAAATGCTTTTATATAATGTTGCCTTAAATGAAAAGGATTATAAAGAAGCTTATGAGATACTTAGTTTTATTAAGAGTTTGAATGATACAATACATTTGAAAACAACTGAAAAACAAGTGACTGCTCTTGAAGAAAAGTACAACTTGAAAGAGATTGAAAACAAAATGAAGCTTTTTAGCTATAAGGAACAGATTAATAATCTTGAAATTAGCAAAGGAAGAAGATTAATTATTTTTATTTGGATTTTTGCAGCTTTATTGATTTTGTTTATTTCATATGGGACATACATTTATTTGTCAAAGAAAAAGAAAAACAAAATTTTGCAAAAGAAAATTAGTTTAGTTGATTCTCAGAGGAAGCTGCTTTTATATCAAAAAGATCAAATAAAACAGATTAATGATGAATTGATCAGGCAAATAGATTTGTTACAAGGACAAAAAGATGCTGTTGAAATAAAAAACCAGCAACTGGAGCAAACTATAAATGAACTTGACTATCATAATTCCCAAATTGTCAATAGTATTAATTTTGCTCAAAATATTCAGAAAGCTGCAATGCCTGATGAAAAGAAACTGAAAAGTGTTTTTCATGAATATGCTTCTTTTATTTTAGCTCGTGATTTAATAAGCGGAGATTTTATATGGTTTTATGAAAGTGATGATTATTATTTTTATGCAGTAGCCGATTGCACGGGTCATGGAGTTCCCGGTGCTATGGTCTCCACAATTGGGATGACTTTATTAAACAAAATTGTTGCATATAATAAATGTATTTCTACAAGTGTCATCTTAAAAGAATTACATCAGGGAATGCTCGATGCTTTCCACAGGGAAGATTCTGATAGCTTGCAAATAACTGAAAGTATTGATATTTCTATTTGCAGGTTTGATAAAAACTTCGAGAATATTTCCTATAGTGGCGCTAAAAGGCCTTTTATAATGTTTCATGGAAATGAATTTGTTGAAATTAAAGGCGACAGGTTTTCTATAGGCGGAATTTTTAAGAAGAAAAAGGTAGAATTTAAGGAGCATCATATAAAGCCAAAGAGGCCTTTTACCGGATTCTTTTTTACAGATGGAGTTACTGATCAAATGAATCCAAAAGGAGAAAAAATAACTTATACCAGGTTTAAAAATTATTTAAAGAAGAATAAATCACAAGATTTTGATAAACTAACAGATGATTTAAAAAATTGGCTTTCGAATCATCAGGGCGATGAAATTCAAACAGATGATATAGTATTTTCAGCCTTTAGAATATTATAACTATTGATTATAGGTTTTGTCAAGAGCATCGCGTAAGCTGTTTCCTGCCAATAAAAATGATAAAACCATTAGCATTATACAAATGCCGGGCAAGATAGCCAGGTATGCTTTATCAAGTATTATGTATCCGTAATTTTCCTTAATCATACTTCCCCATGATGGCATGGGCGGCTGAACTCCCATGCCCAAAAAACTTAATCCTGCTTCAATTAATATTGCAGATGCAAAATTTGCAGCAGAAATAACGATTAATGGACCGTAGATATTTGGCAGAATATGTTTTGTTATTATTCTATATGTGTTCAGGCCTAATGCCCTTGCAGCTTCTACAAAATCTTTTTCGCGAATGCTTATGATTTGCCCGCGTGCTACACGGGCAACATCTACCCACATTGTTAAGCCAACGGCAACAAATACTTGCCAAAATCCCTTTCCAATAGCAAATGTAATGGCAATTACAATTATTAATGTAGGTAGCGACCATATAATGTTTATTAACCAAACTACAAAATCATCTATCTTTCCCCTGAAAAATCCGGCAATACTTCCCAGGCTTACTCCTATTATTAAAGAAATAAGCACTGCAATAAATCCTACAGATAATGAAACTCTAGTGCCAATTATAAGCTGACTCAGAAGATCGCGACCAAACTGATCGGTTCCTAATATAAACCTTTGATGTTTTATGTTGTTTTCAATTAACTGATTCTTAAGATTCTCAATAGTTTCTGTTTTTTTCTTGCCATTATATAAGGTAAATTTTAATTTCCCGTCTCTTTCAATAATTTCTTCGTCTACCTTAAGCGGATAAATTGCATCTGCAAGATTAAATTCTTTTTGAATTCCGGGAATATCCGGATCTCCTGAGTAAGAGATAATACTTATTTTGCTGCCATTAATTTCCAGTGATTTTACGGGATGCAATGAATAGGATAATTCTTTACCATAAATCATCTTTTGAATAACAGAAGTTGATTTAGTTGCCTTGTTGTTCTTAACATAAAGTGTTTTAACACTAAAGCCGGGCTCTTTTACCCGAAGTTCCAATTGTTGGTTGTTTGCATAAGGAGTTGAATCAGGAGCAATTAAATATCCTAATATTGCAACAATTACATTTATTATTATCCATAATAAGGAAATCATAGCAATTTTACCGGAACGAAATTTCCTCCAGCTTATGCGGGCAGGTGACAAACTCTTATTTGATGATTTTTTATAAAACACTTTTATAATATTATGAATTCACGCAAAGTTAGATTTTTTATTAATTATTCAAATTTTGTTTGATAAATATCAATATGTTATATTTGCTTAAAATTGCATACTTTTATTATTCCGAATTACAACTATTTGTCTATTTGTTTGTTATTGGTTATACATTATGATATTTAATAAATAGCAAAGTATTTTAATAATTAATTTATTTTAAAATGAAGTCCTTAAAAATTTTTCTTCCAGCAGTTTTTTTACTGCTATCTTTTACTGCAATGAGTGGAGATAATGAAAATAATAGCACATCTGTAAACTGGCTTAGCTTTGAAGAAGCTGTTAGTAAAGCTGAAGATAACCCGAAAAAAATCTTTATGTATATCTATACTGATTGGTGTGGCTTTTGTAAAAAGATGGAAGCACAAACCTTTTCTAACCCAACAATTGCAAAAATATTGAATAATAATTTTTATCCTGTAAAGTTTAATGCAGAGCAAGCTGAGACTGTGTCTTTTAAAGGCTATGAGTTTGTAAATGAAAATCCTGATCAAAGACGATCTACTCACGAATTGGCAATTGCATTATTGCAAGGCAAAATGAGCTATCCATCTACTGTGTTTTTTAATGAAGAGTTAATGGTTATTACTGCACTTCCGGGTTATTATACCCCGGAAACTTTTGAGCCCAGAATTATGTTTTTCCTTAAAGATGTTTTTTTGGATAATCCAGATCTTGACGAATATATAGAACAATATGAAAGCCCATATTAGTATGCGGTCATATTGTTTTCTCTTTAAATCTAATCCTGATGTTTTTTAGTTGGATATAATAATTCAATTATTTTAATATTTTATGTGATAGTAAATAAATTATTATAAATTTGCTATGGCTTTTTTGAGCTATTTTTATATTCTTTGTAAAAATTGTTTATTATTATGAATGTTTTATTAAGTTTATTATTCATAAATACATGGGGATTAATAGCAATCGTGGCTGTTTTGCTGGCTATAATATTTGTTTTTTTCATTGTTTTATTTAAATATGTGGTTAGAATTAAAATAGCAAAAATTCTGGAACATTTGGCTGTTGCTGATTTAAAAGGACTCAAACAAGAAAAAGCATTGTCCGGTGTTGATGATTCATTAATAAAGGATTTTATTAGTAAAATTTCGTACTCTGAAGTTAGCTTTAAAGAGTTTGTTGATACATTGCCGGAAGTGGTTTTTGAGGTTGATACCGAAGGTAATTTGTTATATGTAAATGACAAAGCCTTTGAATTATTTGAATATAATCCGGAAGATTTTAAAAAAGGAATTAGTTTATTTGAATTTGTTGATAAAGACCATATTGATAAGGTGCAATCAAATATTCAAAAGTTATTTACCGGTGAGAAAAGCGAATCTGTTGAGTACAAGTTAGTTACTGCTTTAGGAAATAAATTCTATGCTGAAATATATATAAAACCAATATATAAAGATGGCGAAATTAATCGTTTAAGGGGTCTGATAGTTGATTCAACAGATAGACATAAATACATAGAGGACATAAGAGTTTATTCTGATATTATAAAACATATGCAATTGGGTTTTATGGTTTTTGAAATGTCAAATCCTGATGATGACGGTAGTTTTGTTCTTATCGATTATAATCAGGCTGCTGTTGATTTAATATATCCCGATAATAGTTATGTTGATGAGAGGAAAATTGATGAAGTTTTGCCTTTTTTTCGTAGCCAGGGCTTACCCGAAATCCTTAAGGATGTTATTAAAGAAAGTGGAAAATATGAAATCCAAAGTTTCATTTATCAGTTAAGTCCTGAATCTGATATTACTTATTTAAATCTTAAAATATTTGCTATAAGTAATAATCGCCTTGTGTTGTTTTTTGAAGATATTTCTGAAAGTAAAAAAGCAGAGGAATTAAAAAGAAGTATTGAAGTTACAAAACAGTCGGCCGCTTTAAAACAGCAGTTTTTGGCTAATATGAGTCATGAAATCCGTACTCCAATGACCGGCATCATGGGAATGCTTAGTTTGCTGTTGAGAACGGATCTTGATGATGTGCAATCAGAGTATGTAAAAAGCATAAAAATAAGCAGCGAAAACCTTCTTAATATTATTAATGATGTTCTTGATCTTAGTAAAATTGAAGCCGGTAAAATGGAGCTAAAACCTGTTTCAGTTAATATTAAGAAATTATGTGATCAATTTCAGGATTTATACTTTGCAGAAGCACGAAAAAATTCATTGGATTTTATTTGTTCCGTAGATCCGAATTTGCCTGTATCTGTTATTGTTGATGAAAACAGGCTTAGACAGATTATTAATAATTTGTTGTCGAATGCTTTTAAGTTTACTGATGAAGGTAGTGTTTCTCTGACATTCAAAATTAATGAAAAGCATGACAATTATATGTCGATTCTATGTGAGATTACAGATACAGGCGTGGGTATAACTAAGAAAAATCAGAATAAAATATTTAGTAAATTTACGCAGATTGAGTCCTCATTTACTTTGCCTTTTGAAGGAACCGGACTAGGTTTGGCTATTTGTAAAGAACTTACAAGGCTTATGGGAGGTCAGATTCATGTGAAAAGCAAGATAGGAGAGGGTAGCGTGTTTTCTTTTACTTTTAAGGCCGGGTATGATGCAAGTGTGGAAGATAACAAACATGTAGTTGAAAACAACAAATCAAATAAATTGGGTTTAAGGGTCTTATTAGTTGAAGACAGAGCTTTAAACAGGAAAGTTGCACGTCTAATGCTTGAAAATGCAGGCTGCGATGTGTTTGAAGTTGTAAATGGAGAAGAGGCTGTGACTGAATTTAAGCCAGGCAAGTTTGATGTTATTTTGATGGATATTCAAATGCCTGTCATGGATGGGATAACTGCTCTTAATAATCTTAAAAAGCTTTATAATGATATCCCTCCTGTTATCGCCCTAAGTGCTAATGCTATGGAAGGGGATGAAGATAAGTTTATTGCTTTAGGTATGTCTGATTATCTTTCAAAACCTTTTAAGTTTGAAAACCTTTATGAAAAACTAGCCAAATGGGGAGCCAAATAATTGTGTTATTTTTTTAGCAGATTTAAATACCAATAGCATATTATTGCATTGTATTCATTGTACTTTCTTAAAACTTTGATGTTATTATCTTTTAATTTCTTTTGCAATACAGCAGTGAACTCATTATAACACATCCAGTCATTTTTCTTAATTAAGTTCTTTTTTGCCCATTGCGGCAGAAATTTCTTAAAAGGTTTTTTTATGTTTTGTTTAAAATAATCAGAAGCTGTTGGCTGAAGTTCCTTTTTAAATAAAATATTGTTTGGCTTAAAACAAGTAGATTCAACAACTTCTTTAAAGAGAGTTTTGTTAAGTCTATGTTTATATGGCAAATACCTGAAAAAGCTTTCTATTTCATAATCCCAAAAAGGAAATCTTGTTTCATAACCAAAATAATTAAATACTTTTGATGAATTTATAATGAACTTAGTCATCCGTTCTTGCTGTGTTATTCCTTCTGCGATGGTATACGGTATTAAGTTTCTGTTTTTGCCGTTGTATTTATCCACTTGTATTTGAATGTGTTTGAATATTTTTTTCTTCTCAGAAATGCTCATTGAAGCAAAATTATAATTTGTTTCAAACAGGTTTTTTGCCAGTTCATCATAAGATAAATCAGAAAAGATATGATATCCCATAAATGACCCTGCAATAAAGCCTCCTGCATGTCCCGGAATAAAAACAGAGTTCTCTGGTATTAATTTGCGTTCATGAAGTTCCTTAATTGCCGGATATTCTTGTAAAAATGGCATAGAAACTCCATTTGCTGCGTAGTGAGCATAATTGTGAAATTCTTCGGAATTGAAAACACCATCAAGGTTTTCAATTTTTGTGTAATCAACAAAAAGCCATTTGTAACCTAATTCCTTTGCTACTTTCTCGCTAATTTCCGACTCAGGATTTGGTTTACCGTATGAAAAGCAAATAACATCACTGAATCCGGCATTCTTTAGCATATAAGCAATTAATCTTGAATCATAGCCACCACTTAAAGGCAGTACAGGAGTTTTGCCCTTAAGTGAATTTGCTAAACGTAATCCAACATTGTCAATAACAATTTTTAGGCGTTTTTTCAATATGCTTTTCTCTATAATCTCAAAATTTGTAAGCGGATGAAAATAATAGAATTCATTGTGAATCTTTTCATTTAATAGCACTATTTCCCCCGATTGAACACTAAATATGTCAGAATACAATGTTCTGTTGTCTCTCACAAAACCTTGTTTTAAGTATTCTAATTTTGAAATTTCAGAGAATTGATTGTTTGCTCCAATTTCCACTAACTTTTCGCAAGAATCTGATATAGTCCATTTCTCATTTATTTTTGTATAAAAAAGCGGGAAATATCTCATGTGACTTGAACAAACGACAATGCCTTCTTTTAGTTTTATAACTAAAGAATAGACTCCATTAATCTTATTTAAAAGCACTTTTAGTTCTTCCTTGTTCTTCGCATTACTGAATAGTTCTAATGCTCTTTCATCATCAAAATACTTGTTAGATTCATCAAAAACATATCCTATAAAACAAAGATTATCACGCCTTTGCCATATAAAAGATTTTTGTTCTGTTAGGAATAAGTTGTTCATTAAGAATTATTTTCTTCTATAGCTGTTGAATATAAATTAATGTATTTTTTAGCAACTATTTCTTTACTGAAATTAGCAATTGCATATTCTCTTATTTGCTCCCCCTGATAATTGTTGTAATTGCTTGCAATTTCTTTCATTTGTGAGGCCAGCATATTTACATTATCAATTTCACATAATTTCCCTGCAAATTCCGGTATGAAAGTCTCGGGACCTCCTGCTCGAGTTGCAATAACAGGCAATCCGCAAGCCATAGCTTCTATAAAAACAACTCCAAATGCTTCAAATCTACTTGGCAAAACAAATGCATCTGATGATTGCATTAGCTTTTTGATCTGATCCCTGTTTTGCAAACCGAGAAATTCTACGTATTCATTTAGTCGGTTATCGTTAACATATTGCTCAAGTTCCTTGCGGCATTCTCCATCTCCGGCAATTGTAAGCTGGTATTTACCGGGATTTGATTCATGTAAAATATTAAATGCTTTTAGTAAAACATCAATGCCTTTAACTTCTTTTAGAAAAGCGACAGTAATAAATTTAAATTGTGATTCGGACTTTATATTCTTCTTGGTTTTATCAAATGTGAAAAAATCTGTGTCAACCATATTATGTATTACCAGCGATTTGTTTTTAGATTTTGGAGAAATCTCGTGAAGCTTTGGAAATAAAGCATTACTAACGCCAACAAGAGAAGAACAATCATCAAGAGCTTGTTTAATAAGAGGATAGTGCCATGACCGAAAAAGACTCTTTGCAGTATTACAATTAAAAATAAATCTGCTTCGATGTTCTGTGAGGATGTATGGTATTTTATAAGCTTTAAATATCAAAGAAGCTACATATCCCGCTGAAAAGCTGCTATGTGCCTGTATAATATCAGGCTTGCCATTTACTTTTATGTATTCATGAAATATTTTCCATGTTTTTTTCACCCAGCATCTAAAATTTGGCTCCTCGGTAAATGGTATTATCCAAACATAGCTGGAATATTCGGTAATACCATTAATTTTGCTTATTTCTATTGGTTTTTTGCCGAATAGCCTGCTTCGGCCTTTCCATGATTTCAGGCTGCGATAATGACATGCTAAAACATCTACCTTTGGGCCTTGCTCGGCAATTGCAAATGCGTGTTCTCTGAAGAAGTATCCTCCATTTGGTGGATACCACGATGGAATAACCAGTACTTTCATTATTAGAAAAATCTTATTGTTTGTCTTCTTTATCAGACAAATTTACTGAACTTTTTGCCAAATGTATATACCACCATAAAACTATGGATATTATAATAAAGTTAACTCCCGAAAACAGCATTAATGCAAGCTTAATATCTGAATACCAAATACCGATATACAGAGCAATAAACCTTAGGCCAAAATATGTCATATCTATAATCATAGCTGTTTTCTGACGGAAGAATATTTCCGGAATAAAACTTAAAGAAGAAGTTAAAAATACCATAAACAGCCAGGGAGTTAATATTTGCAAATACTCTCCTGCAGCTCTGTACTTTTCGGAAAAAAGAAAATCAAATATTTCCGGTGCAAAAAAGAATAAAAGAATAAAAGGAATAATACCCACCCTGAAAAGGATTTTTATCATGTTTTTAACATTGGGCAGTATGCTTAGACCCTTATTGTAATCTTCAATTGTTTTTTGAGATAAAACCTGTAATATTGAGTTAGAAATTATATTTAAGGGTTTAAACACAAAGACATGTCCAAAAGAATATAAACCGGCAGCCTGTGCGGAAAAACCCCATGTAAATAGAAATATTGGAAGTGTACCTGAAAAATTGTTGGTAAAATTGTGTATCATATTATATTTTGGATACACACTGTATCTCTTTGCGTTCTGCTTAATTTTTTGCCATGAAGTGTTGCTTTTTATTTTTGGTAACTCTTTTCTGAATTTTAGCATTAGAAAACCGCTGATGGAAAACATTCCTAAAAGATTGCTAAGGATTAGTCCATTAAAAGGCGCTTTTAGAAATCCTGTTATTAATTTTACTAAGTTTAGCGGGATGTAATTAAATAGCGTAGCTCTTGCAATCGTTCCGAAACGCTTATTCCTGTTATACCAATATGTTAATGATTGTATAATGCCATGCATGAAAATACTCAGAGGAATAAACCACAGCCATGGTGCTAAAGATTTGTTTGAAAACAAGGTCTCGGAATACAAAACGGCAATGGGCGTTACAAGAAGTAAAACCAATGTTAATGCACTTGTAATTATAAGTACAAGAGATAATAAATTGTAAGCATCTTTATCTTCTTTTGGAAGCATAATAGCTTGTTCGTATTTGCCGGTAGAAAAAACGCTTAATATGCTGACAATACTCAAGTATAAGGCTAATAAACCAAAATCTTCAGGTATAAATAAACGAGAAATTACAGGAGCCAAAGCGAATGATAAACCCTGTGCAAACAATCCGCTTGAGAATACTTTCATGAAGTTTTTCACAGGTTCTTGTAGTATCAGCTCCTTTATCTTTTTCATCAAAAAAATTATTATTGCTATGCTTAGTAAACAGCAAATTTCGTAAAAAGCAATGAATAATTGAGGATTATTTTCTTTTTGCAGGGATAACAAAAAAATCTTTTTACTTAGTATGTTTAGTAATAAAAAAAATTTCTATCTTTGCAATCCCAAACGGTGGTTATAGCTCAGTAGGTTAGAGCACCAGATTGTGGTTCTGGGGGTCGTGGGTTCGAATCCCATTAGCCACCCACCGAAAAATTGCCAAAATATCTGGGTTTTTCTCAGTACAAAAAAAGCCTGCAAATTTGCAGGCTTTTTTGTTTTTACTTGCTTGTGTTTATTGCTTTATTACTTTGAATGTTTTTATTTCTTTTTTATTTTCAAAAATCTTTATAAAGTACGTTGATGGTAACAAAGTAGTGAAAGATATTTCAGCGCTTTTCCCGGAAAACTGTTGATTATCTACTACTTTCCCATTTATATCATATACCATATAATGCATTGTCTCTTGATTGTTGTTCGAAGAATTTTCACCATTTATTGTTATTGTAATATAGTCATTTACAGGATTAGGAAAGGCTGTAATGCTGTAATTTAGGTTTGAAATTTCCTCAATGCCTACAATGGTTAACTTAGTTTGCTGAAATCCCTGCGTTAAAATATAATTATCATTTGAGTATGTTTCAACAAAGACTTCTCCTATTGTGCTGCTAAAAGAAAAATTTTCATTTTCATAAAAGCCTCCACCGGATGAAACAACTTCCTGGTGGTTGTTCTGTGCCATAGTATTAACGCTTATAAACATTAATATAAAAACAATTATTGCCGGGGTTTTCATAAAAAGAGTTTTTTGTTGATTATTACTTTGTGATTATAAATGATATTTTCACCAAACTAAAACACTAAATTAAAAAATTATTGTTTAAATAACTAATTTTTAACATTATACCTATAATAAATCCAGACACTCTTTAAGGCTGTCTCTCCAGTAAGGAATATCAAGTTTAAAATCGTTCTTTATTCTTGATTTATTTAAAACACTATAGTGCGGCCTGGCAGCATTACTTGGAAAATCTTTCGTTAATACGGGGTTTATATGACATTTGATTTTTTTAATCTCTGTAATAGCTTTTGCAAAATCATACCAACTTGCTACACCTTCATTAGAATAATTATAAATTTCTGTGCGTATTTTTGATTTGACCATTGGTATCATATCCAGAACGGCTTTAGCTAAATCCGCCGCGTAGGTTGGAGTTCCAATTTGATCATATACTACATCCAGCTTGCTGTTTGATTTTGCCTTTTCCAGAATGCTCTTCACAAAATTATGGCCATGAGCACTGTAAAGCCATGAAGTTCTTATAATTATTGCTCTTTTGGCATTAAACACCACTTCAATTTCACCGTCAAATTTGCTTTTGCCGTAAATATTTTTTGGTGAAGCAGTATCTCCTTCTGTATATGGCTTGAAATTTTTGCCATCAAAAACGTAGTCTGTTGAAAAGTGAATTAATAATGCATTAGCCTTTGATGCAGCTTCAGCAATGTTTTTTACTGCATTAGTGTTTATAGCTGATGCATTGGCTTTGTCATTTTCAGCTTGTTCAACATTTGTAAATGCGGCACAATTTATAATGCACTCTATTTTATTGGTTTTTAGATATTTGCCTAACTTTTCCTCTTTGGTAATGTCCAGTTCAGCTATATCAGTAAAGAAGAATTTAAATGAATCGTATTTTTTTGATAATTGTTGAATCTCTTTTCCAAGTTGGCCATTACTGCCTGTTACAAGAATATTCATGGAATTATGATTTTAATAATGTGTAATTATTTATTATGTAAAACAGGTTTAAAACCTATTCCATAATAATCAAAACCTATTGATTTTAGCTCCTCGGCATCATATATATTTCTTCCATCAAAGATAACGGCTTGTTTCATGAGTTTTTTAATAACCTGAAAGTTAGGAATCTTAAATCCATTCCATTCAGTTACAAGAATTAAACAATCTGCATCAATAATAGCTTCTTCTTTGTCATTTGCGTATTTTATTTTATCACCAATAATGGAATGAGCAATTTGCATAGCTTCGGGATCATAAGCTGAAATTTCACATCCCTCTGCTAATAATTTATTGATGATTTCTACTGATGGAGCTTCTCTCATATCATCAGTTTGTGGTTTGAAAGCCAGTCCCCAAATTCCAACTTTTAATCCTTTTAATTGGCCGTTAAAATGCTTTTTCAGTTTGTCAACGATTACAGTTTTTTGCTTTTTATTTGCATTTTCTACAGCTTCTATAATATTGAGTTTGTAATTGTTTTCATTTGCAGTTTTAATTAAAGCTTTAACATCCTTAGGAAAACAAGATCCGCCATATCCAATACCGGGAAATATAAATTGATTTCCTATCCTGGGGTCACTGCCAATACCTTCTCTAACCATGTTTATATTTGCACCAAGGATTTCACATAGATTTGCAATTTCATTCATGAAGCTTATTCTTGTAGCAAGCATTGCATTTGCAGCGTATTTTGTCATTTCTGCAGAAGGCATATCCATGAAAATAACAGGATGTCCGTTTTGGATAAAAGGTTGATATAATCTCATCATATATGATTTTGCTTTCTCAGATTCCACACCCACTATTATTCTTGCAGGTTTCATAAAATCATCGATAGCTGCTCCTTCTTTTAAAAACTCAGGATTTGAACCAATATCAAAAGTGATATTTTTTTCGCGCTTTTCGAGTTCTTTTCTGACAGTTTTTTCAATTTTTGCTGCCGTGCCAACAGGAACCGTGCTTTTTGTTACAATTAGCAGATAGTCATTCATGTGCTTTCCTATTTCGGAAGCTACATTTAAGACGTGCTTTAAATCGGCACTGCCGTCTTCATCCGGAGGAGTTCCAACTGCGATAAAAACTACTTCGCTATCTTGGACTGCTTCTTTTAAGTTTGTGGAAAACTTTATTCTGTTTTTTTCCTGATTTTTTATAACTAAAGTACTAAGGCCCGGCTCATAAATAGGGATTATACCATTTTTAAGTCCATCAATTTTTTTTTGGTCAACGTCAACGCAGATAACATCAACTCCAACTTCTGCAAAACATGCACCGGATACTAAGCCAACATATCCTGTTCCAACTATAGTGATTTTCATTTTTTATAGAACTTTATTTTATACATATATTAAGGAACAAAATTATTTAATTTTTACTAAGAGGGTTTACTTTTAATTATTTATTT
>CAZTPA010000031.1:0-33400 GCA_964614525.1 uncultured Bacteroidales bacterium
TGGAGATGGTTTTACTAATATGATAACACCAACATCAGGTGTACTTATTGCAGCTCTGGGAGTTGCCCGTGTGCCTTACCATAAATGGGTAAAATGGGTCTGGCCATTAATTCTGACAATGATAATACTTGGGTTTTTACTTCTGATACCCACAGTTACAATGGATCTTAACGGTTTTTAAATAAAAAAAGGCAGAGTTTATATAATTCTCTGCCTTTTTTTATTAATAAATGAATGAATGAAATATCATCTATTCAATAAGAACTTTTAGATCTTTAGTGAATATTGTTTCTTTTCCATTAATGTTATAGCCATTAATTCTTAAGAAATATAATCCTTTTTGGATATTTTTATTTACTTCTATTAAGTGATTTCCTGCACTGAGTTTGTCAGTATTTCTAGTCATTACCTTTCTTCCCAATACATCAAACATGTCAATCTTAACTTCGGCTTCTACAGCTAAACTAATACTTATCTTAAAAGCGCCTTTGTTAGGATTAGGGAATACAGAAATATTAAGGTCTGAATAAGCAATGTCTCCAATAGAAGTTGCATCCTGGCCTTCTTTACTTGTAATTATTTCAATAGCTTCATAATTTAAATTAGCAGCTAATGAAAATCCCCATTCAACATTTTCTGTATCAACACCATCAATTGAGAATAAGTCAATTTTCCCTTCGGGAATAAGATTGTTATTCATGCTATAAATAATACCTTTTCCGGTTTCATTATTAAACGACAATTTATGATCAGTATTAAGTAAGAGATCAGGATTCATATCTTGATTCACACCTGAAATAAATTCAAACTGTAATGCAGAATATGTTCCATCACTATCAAAACTAACTAATCCATCATTATCAAGCATCATATAAGACTGTTCAGAATTTATGTTATCTTCAAAATCTTTAGCACCTGCATAAATCAGGTCAATAAGGGCAACAAGGTCGGAAGTGTCAACAATAGTATCCTGATTAACATCAGCAGCTGCGAGGTTAAAACCTGCAGGAGTAGCTCCATTTATATGCTGCACCATCCAAACAACGTCAAGAACGTTAATGAAAGTATCATCATTAACATCGCCAGACAGAACGGCAGAAGTTTCAGTTCCGGTAATTATAATATCATCAATGCTCCAGTTTTTCTGTTTGTTTTGTCCTGTATGATTAGGATAAACAAAACGCCATCTGAATTTTACTTCATTTTGCCCGGCAAGTTCAGGGATAATATTTGATGTCCATACTTCAGCTGCATTCATAGAAGTAGTCCAGTTGTTAATCTCTACCCAAGTGGTATTGTTAATATTGTAATCTAGATAAGCTGAATTTGCACCTCCACCGTTAAAATAGAATCTATGCATCATACTTATCCTGATATCTGTATAATTTGTAAAATCAAAACAATCTGTAATAAGCTCCGCAGAAACACTGGTTTTCCCTGTGTAATCAGCATATGCGTATGGTTCATTCGCAGCATCCAGAGCATTGGTAGAGGAACCTACTTCCCAGTTTAGGGTTCCATTTTGTGTCCACCTTGCCGGTATTGCACTTAGTCCTTCGAAGTTCTCAGTATATGTGGGTGTATAGCATGATTCAATGAAATTGGCAACAAGTGTAACATCTTCCGCCGGCATTATATAAAAGATTGAAGGATCAGTGCTTTGTTCAATTCCTTCTATTGTCCAGTTAATAAATGTGTAACCGGAATTTGCCTCAGCAGTAAGGCTAATAGTATCATTTTCTTCATAATAATTACTACTGCCTGTGTTGTTTATTATAGTTCCGCCTGATGTCGGGTTTGAGTTTAATGTTAGTTTATATCCGGATGGAATAATGCCTAGTTGTATTGATGGAGTAATAATCCAATTATCAGGAGTTAATGCTGTTTCTTTATATGAATCACTAAGAAGATAACCATCTCCTTCAAAATTTTCCCAGTACCAGTTTAGGCCATCTCCATCATCGTCTACTAATGTCCAGCCTGCGGGGATTCCGTTAGATGTATCAAAGTCTTCAAAGAATATTTCAACCTCAGCTTTTGTTCCATCTTCCCAGTATAGCTTTACATCATTTATTGAAATCCTGTCATTATCAGTTGAATTCCAGTGTCTGAAGGCAATATATACAGCATCGCCGGTGTATTCGGTAATCTCAACGCTTCGAGGCTGATAATCCCAATTTGTGTGTGTTTCTGATAATGTTTCATCATGTATTTGCACAAAGTCACCAATATTAGTTCCTGTATTTGAAATATAAACGCTATAATGTTCATCGCGATATTCCGCAGTACTTGCGGAAGGGCATACCGTCCAGTAAACATAAACCGGACCGTCGATAATGTCAGCTTCTGTAGCTTCAAAGTTTGCAGTCAATGTAACATCTCTTTCGGGTATTGTATAAGTGAAACTTTGTTCTGTACTAACAGTTGTAGTTCCATCAGTCCAGTTAATAAATTCATATCCAAAAATAGGATTGGCACTAATTTGAACGTTTGTGCCTGCAGTAAAAGACCCACCACCTGTAGGATCACCACCTTCTGTGGGGTTTGCCTCCAAAGTTAAGGTATAAAAAGTATATCCAAAATCAGGCGGTGTGCAAGAAGTTGTTTCCGTGAGAACACCATCCACGGCAGACCAGCATTCCCAATCCCCGCCATTGCCATTTTGCCAGGTATTTAAATCAAAAGTGTTAGCTCCGTTTGTTGTACCTGCAACTTTATAAACTTTTACTGCTTCTCCACTATGATCCCATGTGAGAGGAGTTGCGCTCTGACATATCTCGGGACCCCCTGTCCATGATGTTAAAAAGTAAGCAAAATCATCATAATTAGGATAATCTCCAAAGATTTTAGCTATTCCATTACTTTCAATAGCAACTGCAACAACTTCATTAACTCCAATGCCTCTTGCAGGATTTCTCACCCAGTCCTGAGCCATTCTTGCAATAAATGTAAAATGTCTTCCATGCCTGTCATATCCGTCTGTTTCTATTCTGTTATAATGACTATCTGTAATAACACTTTCCAGAATAGGTATGTTGAGAAAATCATCAGCAAGTGTCATCATATTATTGTATGGATCAGCAAGTGCTTCAGAGGAAAAGACAGTATTGTTTTCGGCGGTAAAAATTAATTCTCCCAACACCGCCAGGCCGGCACTTGTGCCTCCTATAGCACCACCTTTTGTATGAATTAGGTATGTAAGAGCATCATGTAAAAGAGTGCCCTTCCAGTAATTGTAATAATTCCACTGATCTCCACCTACAATAAAAACTGCTTCAGCATTTCTGACTGCTGCTTCTACCTCAGGATTGTTTGCCCTGGTAACAGAGTTTATATTTTCTATGGTTGTAGCTGAGTTCATTATACTTGAATTATAATCGTCATTATAACCCAAGCCTTCATCAGCTCTTAAAAACACGACATCTCCAATATCAGTTAAATTATAGAACCAGCTTAATCCTTGCGTATTGTCAACTCCACCGCCCATTAAAAGGAAACCTTGTTGATGGCTCGTATTTACATCACTATCATTTCCAACACGCTGTATATTTAATGTTTGTGAAAGAGTAATTGAGAAAAATAAAAAAGGCAGTATTAAAAAAGTTGTTATTTTTTTCATTATACCCCTATGTTAATAATTAATAAAAACAATAATTAGTATGTAAAATGCAGATATTAACGGGTAAAAAAATGTGCAATCTCAAAGTTAATGAATATACATATATATACCTAAGTATAAATACTGATATTTTGAAATGAAAGTTTTGTAATTGAATACAAATATTATATCAATTGCTTATAGTTTATGATTATATTTCCACACTTATACCTAAAGGAAGCTATCTTTAGTCTGTGCGAAGTTTTATTCCGGATAGTGGAAAGATAAAACTTTAAATCTAGCTTCTAGATAAATATTTTAAATGCTGATAATCAAGATAATATAAAATCTTTAAAGAAAAGCTATTGAGTTGAGGTTCATTAAACATTCTGTTTAGGTTTTCCATATATGACAATGGGATTTCATCTGCATTTGAATAAATAGCATGTTTCCACATAAGGCTTAATTGACTTCCCGGAGCAAATTCCCAATTGAATATTATATCGACTGTAAATGCATTATAATTGATATTAGCAATACTAAGGTCATCCTCTGTTCTTTCGAGCAAACCGGACAGATTTAATACGTAATAGTCATCATAATAATATACTCTTGACCAATAATGACGCAGATTTAAATTCAGTGATGCTTTATTGGAAAAAATGAAATTTGAAGCAATGCTATTTGTGAAAGTTGGTAAGTACCGTCTTCCAAAATAGATAGTATCTTCATTTAAATGCATAACATAGCCTAAATTATTTTTCTTTTCAGAATATATAAAACTATATGATAGATTGAATTGGTCGCTGATTCTAACAGTTGGTTTAATGAAAAAATCCAGATTAAATTGATTGTGTTCGGAAAAGACTTTGTAAAAATTAATGCTTCCGTCAAAATATATTCTCTTCCTGTAATCAGAAGAGAAACTCAGGTACAAATTCATTGCATCACCGATATCAAAATATCGACCGGGCACTCTGGGTTCAAAAAAGTCTTTTTGAGACAGAGGTGCATAATTAGCAGAAAAGTATATGAAAAACCTTGAAAGAAAAAGCATCCTAAGTTGGTATCCAATATTTAAGCCTGCAAACTTAAGTGGCTCATATAAATAATAAGTTGATAATGATATCTCATTTGTGAGAGTTCTGAATTTCCCAAAAGGCTTAAAGACATTATGACTAAGAGAAAAGTGATTATCTATATTATTATTGTGTCTAAGATATCCTAAGTCGTTTTGCTCGTATGAATCACTTAAAACAGATCTATAGTAATTATACTGCCATGTACCACCGGATTTTCCTGCATTCACATGATATTTATAACCAAAAACATCATCATTTTCGGTGAAATATTGTTGGCTAATTGCTGCAGCGCCGCTAATTTTATACATATTACTTTTATCAAAAATCCGGAAATCTGTACCTGTGATATTTGCAACATAATCTGAGGGGAATCCATTTACATTTGTATTAATAAAACTCAAATAAGAATTGTTTTTGAGGCTTTGATCAAAAACAATCAGATTATAATTAGTTAAAGCTTGAGTTGTGATTTCTCTTTCATTATTTGTCAAAGTATCTAAGACTATTGCTTTAGCAGGGGCAGTTATAGCATTGAAAAATCCAATACCTAAGCCACCGGTAGTTCTTCCCGATATTTTTGCAGCATTAATTAATCTGGATTCTAATGGGTTTTCTGTAATAATTTCATTCTCTTCTGTTTGTTCGAAAACGTCATAGTAGCCTTTGGGCAATGAGCCGATTCTTCTTGAATAAAACAAATTTGCTTTATTGTAAAGATCAGTTCCTTCAGTAAAAAACTGCCTTTTTTCATCATACTTAACTTCAAAAGGGGATAAATTTAAAATCTGATCATCTGATTGTACTTGTCCAAAATCCGGAATTAATGTCATATCAAATGTAAAGCTCTCACTAATTCCAAGTTTTACATCCATACCACCATTGAAATTATTTACCCATTTGTTAGCACCATATTTTTCTAAATAGTTTGATATATAAGGGAAAAATGCCAGTCTTAAGGGCGGAGATATTCCTTCAATTCCATCGAGAACTCCCATTGATGCAACCGGATTCCCAATTCTTCTGTCAACAAAGTTCCAGCTCGAGACTTCCCGCATTCTTCTGATATCTCTCCAAAAATTAATTCCCCACTTTTGAACATTCTGTTTTGGAAACCTCAATGCAGAATAAGGAATTTTCATTTCTACTATCCATCCATCCCTATTTATACTGACTTCGCTTTTCCATACTGCATCCCAATTTGAGTCTCCATGATCTCCGGTTCTTCCTGACATGTTCATGTCTGTTTGCACTCCGGAAGCAGAAACTTGAAATCTGAAACCATTTATTCCATCATTAAAAGGATTTATATCTATCCAAAACATATCAGAATTCAGATTATTTCCTGAATTTCTATGGCCAAGTTCTGTTAATATAGAATCGGGACTATTATCTAATAGTATTGCACCAATATAAATGGCTTCGTCATCATATAGTACTTTAACTTTTGTCTCTAATGAGGCTTTACGATCATTATGAGGTTCATATTGATAGAAATCTGTTGCTATATTTGCATCATCCCAAATTGCTTCATCAAGAGAACCATCAATTACAGGCGGGGAACTTGTTCTTACTGCTTCTAAATCTCTTCTGCTATTTTGTGAATAAACTGATTGTGAAATTATTCCTAAAAAAATTATCAGAGTAAATATTGCGGTTTTTATATATGTATATATCATTATTCTTTACAAATACTTATGTTTATTAGTATTTGCAAAAATAAACAACAGAATTAAAGAATAAGTTTAATTATGATTATTTAATAGTAGAATTAAGAGCTTTTATTAATTAAGATAATTTATTCACAAATGAAAAACTTAATAATGCCATCCCAATAAATTCCAAAAACTTAATTGCCAGATAGCAGCGACAAAAACTACTATTGAAAAATAATAGAATAAGCGACTTCTCCACTTTACATCCTTCATATTCCATAAAATAATACTTTGCAATAACATCAACAGGAGAAAAGGCATTGCCATAAAGGGTAAGAACAGGGCAAGTTTTATTGAAGTTGGAATGCCCATTATTAATTCTACTCCGCTATTTGCCGAAGCAATAAACACAATTAAGTAAAAGACAAAGAAACATGCTGCAACAATCCATCCAACAAGCTTAGCAGGAAAAGGAATTAGCTGCGGAGCCGGTAAAAGTCGTTGATGTTTTTTTCTTATAAGAGCAATTAAAGGCCAGCCAATTAGTATGAAAAGAATTGTTATCCATGTTATTACAAAGATTGTAAGATGCAAAGCATTTGAATATTTCCCTTCAATTCTTTCGAATGCCATTATAGGCATATTTCCAATAAATAATTTTCCGGTTTTACTATTATCAAATTCAAATGCGATAAGTTCATTGTTTTCAGTACTTTTAAATCTTGTACTATCAATAGGACTCCAAAAAGAAGCTTCTTTATTGTAACCATCAAGGCGTAATTTTTTGTCACTAACTGAGATCGTAATAGGGTTGGTAATTGCCAATATTTTAAATAAATCAGTATGAGTATGCCTGTTAACTTTATATTTACCTGCAAAATTTTCCAGATATTCATTATCAAATTCAAGTGTTTCAAAATCAGTTCTATTATCAGGAAAATATCTTTCAAGAAATTTCTCAAACACTTTTTCATATGCTCCTCCGCCACTTGCGCTATTAAAGGATACAAAAAAGCCGAGATTGCTTTCAGGAATTAAAGCCAGTAATGAATGAAACCAAAATGTGTCCCCGCCATGTCCAATGATTTTTATGCCATTTATACTAATATCCATAAATCCTAGTAAAGAAGAGTTCAGGCCTTTTGCATGTGTAAGAACATCTGTTTGCATTAATTTGTATATAGAATCATTTAGCAGGCAAACATTATCAATACACGAATTTTCTAAAAGAGCAGACATGAAAATTTCCATATCTGAAGCAGTAGTTGAAGCTGCACCCGCACCTGCCATAGGCACAAATTCAAAATATTTTTCATTGTAAGTGCCTGATTCAAAAGTATAACCTTTTGACATAACTCCTTCTATGCTTTCAGGAATTGGCTGTCGGAATGTAGTTTGATTTAAATCTAAGGGGTTGAAAATATTTTGTTCTGTGTAATCTTCAAAGCTCATTCCGCTTGTTATCTCTATAAGATGCTGGGCAAGACCGGTACCATGGTTTGAGTAAGCTGCGTATTCTAAAGGC
Source organism: uncultured Bacteroidales bacterium (assembly GCA_964614525.1). Lineage (GTDB taxonomy): Bacteria > Bacteroidota > Bacteroidia > Bacteroidales > UBA7960 > PWND01. Next base: position 7,858 of record CAZTPA010000031.1, read on the forward strand.
GGTCGCACTCTCTTTGGCATCTGATTTTTGAAGATATCAGCCAGTGGTTCTATTTCTTCTTCTGATTTAACGAAGAGGCGATATAACTTATCTTCGAATCCCGGTGTATGCGACATAATGCTTCTTAATGTTATTGGATCATCAAAAGTCTCCGGCACTTTAAACTCTTCCAGGTATTCATTTATATCAGTGTCAAGATCCAACTTGCCTTGTTCAACCAATTGCATTACTGAGATCCATGTAAAAAGCTTGGAGATAGAACCTATACGAAAAAGAGTACTATCGGGATCAACTTTTATTTTATTATCAATGTCAGCATATCCATAGCCTTTTTTTACAAGGATTTCATTATCTTTTAATATTAAAAGTGAAGCGCCTGCAATTTTTCGCTCTTCCAGCAAGGCTTCCATTATTCCATCCATGAATGAAGCTAATTCCAGGCTGTCAATCTGGATATCTCTTGTCATTTCAATATTTTCTGTTGTAGTTACAGCTAAAGTTGAAAATATTGTTGAAAAGCAGGCAATTGCAAGGAAAAGATTTTTCATAATTAAAGGTTTGAAATAGTGAGTTTTAAAAACATATAAATATATAAAAAATTATTAATAATCATTTAATATAATTTTATCATATAAAATTGTTAATAAAAAATGAAATATAAGTGAAAGATAATCAGCGGAATATAAATAAATTTTAAAAAATACTCTTGAAAGTCTTGTTATATATAATTGGACTAAATAAAAATAATAATTTTGTGTTCAACAATCAATTAATATGCAACTAATACTAATGAATAAGCAATAAGCTTTTAAATAAAATAATATTATGACAAAAATTATTTATACTCTTATACTATTAGTATTTCCGGTGTTTATATATGCAAATGAAACCCAGCAAAGTGGTAACTGGGAAGATAACGTTACATGGATTGATGATGCCCCGGGTTACACCTTTGGAAACAATGTGAATTTTCTTATTAATGAAAATCATATTATCGAGACAATTGAAGATATTGAAATAGCATTTCAAAATAATGCAACTATTAACGTTTATGGCACATTAATCATTAATGGTGATATCGAAATAGACAATAATTTAGAATTAAATATTTTTGATAATGGGAATTTGGTTGTGAATGGCACTTTGAAATTAAAAAACAATGGATCTTTGGATATTAATGGTGAATTAGAGGCAGATGATATTGATGGTGGCAATAATAACAACCTTATAGGAAATGGTGCTCTTATAGTTCATAATCCCGATTTTGATTGTAGTGCAAATTTTGATAATTGTGAAGATAGTGATGTTATTATAATTACAGACCCTTTACCGGTTATGCTTCTCTCATTTGAGTTATCAAGAGATAGTGATGATGTTATTATAAAATGGTCTACTGCGACAGAGATAAATAATGATTATTTCACTATTGAACACAGCGCTGATGGTCAAAACTGGGATGTTTTTTTATATGTGAATGGTGCAGGAAACAGTAATGAAATAAGGCATTATGAGATAACTGATGATGATCCTTTAAATGGTGTTAATTATTATAGATTAAAGCAAACTGATTTTGATGGCAGGTTCGAATACTTTGCTCCTAAAGCAATTTATTTTAATAATGATATAAAGGAAAGTAAAATTCTTAAGGTTTCTGCTAATCAAAGTTTGATGCATGTTTGGTTTGAAAATACATCAGAATCAGCTATGATTTTAGTTATTGATATCAGAGGCCGGATTGTGTATCAAAAAAGTGTATATAGTTCAGATCAACCACAGAAGGTTGTTTTTGACATTCAGGAAAACTATAATAGTGATATTTTAATTGTTAGTTTGTATTCTACAGATAACAAAGACAGTAGAAAAGTTTTTGTCAGATAGCTTATACTATCTTTGTTGTTTATACAGAATTAAAAAAAGAGGCTTTGAACGGTCTCCTTTTTATCTAATATAATACGCTAATGAAATAAAACAAAATTATACTCCCTTAATCATTGTTAGCAGCATTTTGAACTTTTCAATTGCAATAACTGCATGAGGAATATTCGCCGGCATTATTATCGTTTCACCTTCTTTAAGAATATGGGATTTCTTGTCGATCAAGATTTCAACTTCTCCCTCTACTACCTGCACTATTGCATCGAAAGGAGCAGAGTGCTCACTTAGCTTTTGATCTTTGTCAAATGCAAACAGGCTGATATTGCCTGTTGATTTTTCTAATACTTTTTTGCTAACCACACTATTAGTAGCATATTCAATGTCTTTTTTGAAATTAATCTTTGTACTATGATTGAAATTACTCATTTTATTTTTTTTTTTTGTTTAAATAGGATTGTTTAAAGTTTAACTGATCCGTTAATTTTTTCCAATATAATATAAATATCATCAACGCAGCCACCACAGATAGTGCCTGCTTCAGTTTCTTTCTGCACATCTTCAATACTTAGCAAGTTTTTTTCTCTTATTGCTTTTTCAATTTCACTTTGCTTAATTTCCATGCAGGTGCAAATTATCGGGTCTTTTTCCATTATGATATTATTTTAAATTTCTGGAAATCACTAATTTTCTCTGATTTAATAAAAGTGTTTCTCTTTGTTTTCTTAGTAATATAACAAAGAGAAACACTTAGTGTTTAATTGCTTTAATTTAAAAAGATTTTCATATCTTCATCAACTGTTGTAATTCCTGCTATTCCAAAATTCTTAACCAGCACATTAGCTACATTTGGTGATAGAAAAGCAGGCAGGGTAGGACCTAAGTGAATATTTTTTACACCCAAAGACAATAATGCCAAAAGAACTATAACAGCTTTTTGTTCGTACCATGCAATATTGTATGCTATCGGTAATTCATTGATATCATTTAATTCAAAAACTTCTTTTAATTTCAGAGCTATAACAGCCAAAGAGTAGCTATCGTTGCACTGGCCTGCATCCAAAACCCTTGGAATTCCGTTTATATCTCCCAGGGGAAGTTTGTTATATCTATACTTAGCGCAACCTGCAGTTAAAATAACTGTATCTTTTGGTAGTTTTTCGGCAAATTCAGTGTAATATTCGCGGTCTTTCATTCTACCATCACAACCCGCCATTACAAAGAATTTACGGATGGCTCCTGATTTTACAGCCTCAACTATTTTATCTGCCAGCTGAATAACTTGATTATGAGCAAAACCTCCAACAATTTCTCCTGTCTCTATTTCTTTTGGTGGTGGACATTTTTTTGCATGTTCTATTATTGCGGAAAAATCTTTGCTTTTCTTGTTTTTTCTGTCCGGGATATGAATGGCTCCTTCCAGTCCGGATGAACCTGTAGTGTATATTCTGTCTGTATAGGTAGCATTTTTCAAAGGTGGAACTATACAATTTGTTGTAAATAATATAGGCCCGTTAAATGCTTCAAACTCTTCACGTTGCTTCCACCACGAATTTCCATAATTACCAACGAAATGTTCATACTTTTTAAAAGCCGGATAATAGTTTGCCGGCAGCATCTCACTGTGAGTATAAACATCTACTCCGGTGTCTTTAGTTTGTTCTAAAAGGTCTTCCATATCTCGCAAATCATGTCCGCTTATAAGAATTGCAGGATTTTTTCTTACTCCTATATTTACTTTTGTGATTTCCGGATTTCCGTACGCGCCGGTATTTGCCTTATCAAGCAAAGCCATTACTTCAACTCCATATTTTCCGCATTCTAATACCATTGCCGTGAGTTCTTCTGCAGTGAGACTATCATCAAGGCTTGCAGCCAATCCCTTTTGCATAAAAGAAAATATGTCATTTTCCTTTTCTCCCAAATTTAAAGCATGTTCTGCATATGCAGCCATACCTTTAATTCCATATATTATCAGTTCTCTCAATGATCTAATGTCTTCATTTTTCGACAACTGAAGAACTCCTACTTCTGGAGCTTTTTCTTCAAACTCTTCCTTGGAATTAGCGTACCATTTTGCCGCTTCCGGAAGATTTTCTTTATCGGTGAGAAGCCCTTTTTCTTCAAGTAGCTTTTCTAATCGAAGGCGAATGGCAAAGCCCTCCTTGAGTTTTTCGACAAATCGTTGCTTGTCAAAATTTGCGTTGGTAATGGTCATGAACAATCCTTCCATAATGAACTTATTGGCATCGTCATCCTCTATGCCATTATCTCTGGCAATATTTGTGTAAACAGACATGCCTCTCAAGAAATACATCAGTGAATCCTGAATTCCTGCAACTTCAGGGGTTTTTCCACAGACTCCTTTGATTGTACAACCTTCGCCTTTGGCGGCTTCCTGGCATTGAAAACAAAACATATTCATAATTTCTTCATTTTTATTTGGTTAATAAATTATTGTTATTTGTCTGCAAATGTTGTAATTTAGATTTAAAATTATTAAAAATACACCCAAAATGCAAATTTTATAAATTCTTATACCCATTCTTCTTTTAAAATATCTCCTTCCGTGCTTACAATGATTTCTTTTACCGGAATTTTTCTTTTTGCTCGTTCTGTTGCCATTTTTGCAATTTGAATAAGCCCGGAGCAACAAGGAACTTCCATCATCATAACCGTAAAAGTGTTAACATTTGCATTGTCAATCATTGCAGTGAGTTTTTCAACATATGTATCTTTTCCCGAATCAAGCTTGGGACATGCAATAGCCAGGCCTTTCCCTTTAAGATATTTGCTGTGAAAGTTTCCCATTGAAAATGCAACACAGTCGGCAGCTAATAAAACATCAGCATCTTGAAAATATGGCGCTTGTGGATTTACAAGATGTAATTGTACAGGCCATTGCCTTAATTCTGAGGTCTGTTCAACTGCATTATTATTTGTGCCGATATTTGATTCAGCTTTATTGTTAAATATCATTTTTGAACCGGGACAGCCTCCGCCGCCAAATACTTCATGAATAGCATCGCTCATTTTTTCTTCCTTTTTCTGATTGTTTTTTAATTTATTTAAATCTACTGCCAGATTATTCTCTTTAATGTATTTAATTCCTTGTTCCACGAAATCCATTTGATTGTGATCAATAAGGTGATTTAAATGTGCTATTATAGTTGCCTCTCCCTTTGGGGATATTCTTTTCATTACTTTGATTTCATCGTATGGCTCCGCTACTCTTTCTTCAAGAGTAATTGCACCTACCGGACAATCACCAATACAAGCGCCCAAGCCGTCACAATAAAGGTCACTTATCATGCGTGCTTTATTATCAATTAGTTGCAGTGCACCTTCATGACAGCCTTCTACGCAAAGGCCGCAACCATTACACAAATCCTCATCAATCTTTATTATGGTTCTTTTCATTTTTATCTGACTTTTTGTTAATTTGTTTTTTCATCATTATTATATCATTTAACTATACCATTGATAACTTTTTATTCAGTAAGTAATTTTCAAACTCCTCACTGAACTTTTCTCTCAATCCTCCTAAAATGCAATTTTCAAAAGGACAATCCGTGCAACTCATCTTACAAGTTGTATCATTTGAAATATTTCCTTCAATCAAAACATATATATCCAACAGGTTTATTTCATCAGCTCGCTTTTTTAAAACAAAACCGCCTTTTGGGCCTCTCGTCGATGTTAATAATCCGTATTTTACCAATTGTTGTAATATTTTAGATGTATGGTTTTTTGAGAAACCTGTTTGCTCAGAAATCTGTAATGCATTTAAACCGAGGTCATTTTTGGCTATTAAAGCCATTGCATGAATAGCTATTGTTGCGGCTTCTGATATGTTAAATAATTTACTCATCTTTATAAATAAGAAAACAGGTATTTGAATACGCAAATATATGTATAAATAAAATACTGACAAAAAAAATTTTTATTTATTTTAAAATGAGATAATCAGGATATCGCTATTTGCTTGATTATAGGCAAAAAGGAAGCATATAAAATATTATTATCTCACTATGGTTAAAAGTCAGTCCGTTATTTTTATCTTTGAATTTCCAATTATTTTAAAAATAAGTTTAATAAAAAAACATTAAAATGTCAGTACTTGTAGAATTTGCAATGTTTCCAACAGATGTAGGCGAGAGTAAAAGCGCATATATCGGACGAATAATAAAAATGATTGATGAATCAGGTTTTAATTATAAGCTTACTCCAATGGGTACTATAATTGAGGCTGACGAGCTCGGAGATATTCTGGCTCTCATTGAAAAATCATATAAGCAGCTAGAGCCGGATTGCAATAGAGTTTACTCAACCATAAAGATTGACATTAGAAAAGGAAAAGGCAACAGAATGAAAGATAAAGTTAAATCGGTTGAGGAAAAAATTGGGACATTAAAAAAGTAGCAACAAATTTGTTATAATTTTTATATTTCTTATCTTTACTTTTTTCAGTAACTATAAACCTCTTATTATGAAAACATTATTTAGCAAAACATCATCTTTTATATTATTAATTGTCATTTTTCTTTCAGCAATTTTTGGATGTAAAAAAGATGATCCCGGAACTCCTCCCGAAATTCCACCGGAGTCATCATTTGTAATGGATTTTTCTGATTTTGAGCAGGATGAGGAAAAGCTAAACATATTGGCAGATGATTATTCAAACTATCAAAGGGCTGTTGCTCATGTTTTTGTTTGGAATGTGGTTATTAGCATTCATCTGGCTGTTCCGGTTGCTACCTTTGTGCATTCATTCGACCATACTCCTGAATATCAAGCTGATGAAGAATCATGGAAGTGGTCATATGATGTTGTTGTAGGAAATAATACCTATACGGCAAATTTATATGGAAAAGTTTTTGACACATACATCAAATGGGATATGTATGTCAGCAAAACCGGCATAGGTGCTTTTACTGATTTTCATTGGTATTTTGGCACATCTGATAAAGATAATTCAAGTGGAGAATGGACTTTACATGCATCTCCAAGTGAACCTCATGAATTTGTTGAAATTGTTTGGAATAAGAATCTGAGCGATGATAATTATGAGATTAAATACACAAATATTGTTCCTGATGGTCCTGAAAATGGAGGTTATATAACATATGGGTTTACCAATGATGAACTATACAATGCTTTTTATAAAATATATAATAAAGGAGAAGATAATCTTATTGAAATTGATTGGCATAGAACAAATAAAAATGGCAGAATAAAAGACCCGGCTTTTTTCGAAGATGATGAATTCAGATGTTGGGATGAACTTTTTTTTAATACTGAATGCTTAACATATTAATAAACCTCCAAAAAACAAAACAATGAAAATAAAACTAGTAATTGCACTGTTTGTTGTTGCTGTATTTGCTTCTTGCGACAATTTTAAGGATAAAAATGAAGTTGCCAAAGGACAAACTGAAGAAAATTTGCCTGAAATTGATCAAGCATTTATGTCTAATCTTATTAGTTTTTGCGGCCAATCGTTTTCAGGTCGCCAGGTATTTTCAAAGGAAGGTCGTGAAAGTTGGGAGGGAAGAAAATTTGTGATGCACTTTACTTTGTGTGAAGAGGACAGAGTGCATATTCCTTTTCATGTTGATAACGATAAATCCCGTACCTGGATGTTTTTAGCGGAAGATGGCAAGCTGAGATTTCGTCATGATCACAGGCATGAAGACGGAACACCCGAAGATCAAACTCTTTATGGTGGTTATGCAGATGGTAAGGGCACAGATTTAATTCAATGTTTTCCGCAAGATGAATATACTGAAAAATTGCTTGATGATGAATACCATCGTCAATGGAATGTTGCCTTTGCTGAAGACTTGTCAACATTTACTTATGAACTGTTTCTTAATGATGAGCTGGTTTTTGCTTTGGAATTTGACCTGACAGAGCCATTATAATAATGATATAATTTTTAAATTTATAAAAAAAGAGAGATACCCAAACTGAGTATCTCTCTTTTTTATTATTCAAATTATTCAGACTAGAATAATTATGCTGTTGTATGAGTTTCGCCACCTGTTTTTTCGCGAACTGCTGCTTGTGCCGCAGCAAGTCTGGCGATTGGCACCCTGTATGGTGAACAGCTAACATAATTCATACCTACTCTGTGGCAAAATTCAACAGAACTAGGCTCTCCGCCGTGCTCTCCACAAATACCAATTTTAAGATCTTTTTTGGTTTCACGACCTTTTTTAACAGCCATTTTTACAAGTTGGCCAACACCCTCTTGGTCTAATACCTGGAATGGATCATGTTTCAACAAACCTTTTTCAAGATAAACCGGCAGGAAGTTACCTGAATCGTCACGTGAATATCCAAATGTCATCTGTGTAAGGTCATTTGTTCCAAAAGAGAAAAACTCTGCATTTTCTGCAATTTCATCGGCAATAAGACATGCTCTTGGAATCTCAATCATTGTTCCTACAAGATAATCAACTTTTTCTCCTCTTTCTATAAATACATTTTCTATTGTTTCTCTAACAATTTTTTCCTGTAATTTCATTTCTTCCTTTGTGCCTGTAAGAGGAATCATGATTTCGGGATATGCTTTTATTCCCCTTTTCTTAAGATCCAGTGCAGCTTCAATAATTGCTCTGGCCTGCATTTCGGAAATTTCAGGATAAGTGTTTCCTAATCGGCAACCGCGATGTCCAAGCATTGGGTTAAATTCATGTAATGAATCAACTTTTGCCTTAACTTCACTTGCAGGAATGCCCATTTCTTTGGCCATTTCTTCCTGATTTGCTTCTTCATGAGGCAGGAATTCATGTAAAGGAGGATCTAGTAACCTAACAGTTACAGGTAAATCTTGCATTGCTTCAAATATTCCTTCAAAATCCTCTCTCTGAATCGGCAATAGTTTGTCTAATGCTTTACGGCGTCCTGCTTCATCATTAGCAAGAATCATTTCACGCATTGCTCTGATACGGTTTCCTTCGAAGAACATATGCTCGGTACGGCACAGTCCTATACCTTTGGCACCAAATTCTCTGGCAACTTTTGAATCTTTTGGAGTATCAGCATTTGTACGAACGTACATACGAGTATGTTTTTCAGCAAGCTCCATTAGTTTGCCAAAATCACCACTAAGTTCAGGATCCTGAGTTTTTATTTTACCCTCATAAACATAACCACTTGTTCCATTTAAAGAAATAAAATCACCTTCATTATATACTTTTCCATCAACTGTCATTGTGCGTGTCTTGTAGTTTACTTTAACAGCACCGGCGCCTGAAACACAGCATTTACCCATGCCTCTGGCAACAACAGCAGCATGAGAAGTCATACCTCCACGAGCAGTTAAGATACCTTCAGCAGCATCCATGCCACTAAGATCCTCAGGAGAAGTTTCAATACGAACCAAAACTACCTTTTTTCCTTTGGCAGCCCACTCAGCAGCATCATCGGCAAAAAATACAATTTGGCCGGTAGCAGCTCCCGGAGAAGCTGGAAGCCCTTTTGCAATTGCTTTGGCCTTTTCTAATTCTTTCACGTCAAATACGGGATGAAGCAACTCATCAAGTTTGTTAGGTTCCATTCTTAACAAAGTTTCTTCTTCTGTTAGCTGGCCATCACGCAGCTTTTCCATTGCTATTCTAACCATTGCAGCTCCTGTGCGTTTTCCGTTACGAGTTTGTAACATCCACAGTTTTCCTTCCTGGATAGTAAATTCCAAATCTTGCATATCTTTATAATGATTTTCAAGATTGGTTTGCTGCTCAAATAATTGTTTATAAAGCTCGGGGAATACCTCTTCAAGAGATGGATATTCAGATTTTCTAACCTTTTCACTTATACCTTGTAGTTTGGCCCATCTTAATGAACCTTCTTTTGTAATTTCCCTTGGAGTTCTGATACCTGCAACAACATCTTCGCCCTGAGCATTAACAAGATATTCACCATTAAATATATTCTCACCTGTAGCAGCATCACGTGTAAATGCAACTCCTGTAGCGGATGTATCGCCCATGTTTCCGAATACCATTGCCTGAACATTAACAGCTGTTCCCCATTCTGCAGGGATATTATGCATTTTTCTATAATAATTTGCACGAGGATTATTCCATGATTCAAAAACAGCTAAAACAGAACCCCATAATTGTTCCCATGGATCTTCAGGAAAATCTTTTCCTGTTTCCTCTTTTACTGCCTTTTTAAACCTTTTTACCAACTCTTGCAAGTCTGCCGAAGTTAATTCCTGGTCAGATTTTACACCTTTTTCTTCTTTCATATCGTCCATGATAACATCAAAAGGATCTTCTTCTTCTTTTGATGCCGGCTTCATTCCCATAACAACATCACCATACATTTGAACAAATCTACGATAAGAATCCCAGACAAAACGCTCATTATTTGTTTTTTTGATAAGGCCTTTTAGTGTTTGCTCGTTTAAACCAAGGTTGAGAACAGTATCCATCATGCCGGGCATAGAAGCTCTCGCTCCGGAACGCACTGAAAGCAGTAATGGATTTTCTGAATCACCAAATCCTGCATTCATTTCTTTCTCAACTTTTTTCATATTTTCTTCAGCTTCTTTTTGAAGAGATTTAATTAAAAAATCGCGGCCAAAAGCATTATATGCAGTACATGCTTCTGTTGTTATTGTGAAACCCGGAGGTACCGGAACTCCAATATTTACCATTTCCGCAAGGTTGGCTCCTTTTCCTCCAAGAAGGTTACGTAGGCTGCTGTCTCCATCAGCTTTCTTTCCTCCAAAATAATAAATATTTTTCCCTTTTTCGAATTCTTCTTTTTTCATATGTTTGTTTGTATTATAAATAAAAAATTGTGAATAATATATATATGTATGTCTTTTTGACTTATTGTTATTTCGTTAAAAAACCGATGTTCTTACCTGTTTTTTCTACGAAAAAAGGATACAAATTTAAGCAAAATTTTGAGTTTAAATTACTGCTTATTGTTAATTTTATATTAAATCTTAGGTCTTATCTAATAAATATTTAAAACATTTGTTTTCTGTTTTATTATAATTTGTTTTATATTAGCAAGCTAGAATTCTTGGAATTATTAGTAATTGCAAAAATTATTTGATTACACACAGTTTTTAAAATTTGTATTTAATGGCACAATAATTGTTTCAAATGCATTCTTAAAAAAACAAAAATTGTTTTAATAATTATTAATATAACACTAAAGCTATGACTATGTTGAAAAAACTTACTATTATTCTTCTAATGTGTTTTCTGGTTGCAGAAGCAATTCCTGCTCAGGCACAAAGCCGAAGATCAAGTAAAAAGGATTCTAAAAAAGAACAAAAGGAAGAAAAAAATGATTTTCAGATTGAGGTTAGTACACCTGAAAGTGATTCTGAAAAGCCTGACCCACAGGAAAGACAATCCGTTCAATCTAAACCCGATGATAATGTTATTGAAATTTCCAGAGAGCTTATTGAAAGAATGAGCCGGGAAAATAATCAGATTATTGAAGAATCTGAGCCTGTGGTTACAGAGCAACCCAATGGCAGGGTTAATTGGACAGAACAGTTTGTTGAAGCAAAGGGAGCCACAGTGATTGACAGAGAGAGATTTTCTAATGAAGCCCAGGCAAAAGCGATGGCAACACGCGGAGCAGTGGTTGTTGCTCAGCGAAATTTACTTGAAATAGTTAATGGTGTACAGGTGAATTCTGAAACAGTGGTTGTTGATATGGTTACTATTAGTGATGAAATCCATACAAAGCTCGATGGTGTGATTAGAGGAGCCACTATGGTTGGCGATCCTGTTGAAAACCTTGGTATGATGGAGGTAACTATGAGAGTTCCGTTATATGGCAGAGATGGAATTGCTAATGCAGTTTATCAGGAATTGCCTCAGCAGTCAGTTGCAAGAGAAAAAGAAACGGAAGTGGAAATTGTTTCTGATGCCGAGGGGAAAGAGTTAACTCAGGAAATGAAAGATGATTTATTCGGTTCGCTTGTATTTGATTATAATGGCAAGAAAATAGACCCTTCAATGTTTCCTGTTATACTTGATGAGAATGGTAATTTATTGCTCGATCTTGCAAAAATATATGACCCGGAAAAAGGAAAGTTTCCTGTTTATCTGGATGCATCAAGAGAATTACTTGAAGGATTAGGTGTGGATAAAGGCGTTGAGATTATTGATGTTATATCTGCATCTTCTGGTACAATAAAGATAGATTCTTCTAAAACAAAAAGCATTAACTGGGAGAAAATAGGCGAAGTTGCCGGTGCTATTGGTAAATTTCTCCTCTTATTTCTATAATTATTATTTATCACTTTGAATCTGTTTGTATTCTGAGTGATATATATTATAAATTAAAAAGAATTTACTTTTTTAAACTTATGTATATATGAAAAAATTTAATCTTAAATCAATTGCTATTCTATCATTTTGTGTTTTGTTTTTCTCAGGATATGGTTTTGCACAAGGAAGTTCGGAAGTAGAGGCTAAAGGAATAGGTGTAAGTAGAAATGACGCACTGCAGGATGCTATGCGAAATGCGGTAAGCCAGGCTGTGGGTGTTACTTTAACAAGTGAAACAAGTGTGGAGAATTTTATGGTTATTCAGGATGCCATTAATACACGCGCTGAAGGATATATCGAGTCATATGATGTTTTAAGCGAGGGACGTATAGATGAAATGATTGAGATTGCAATTCGTGCTAAAGTGAGCTTATCTCCACTAAAAGCTGATATCAATACCTTGGCAAATAGTTTGGGAGGAATTAGATTTTTAGTTATGTATGATGATCGCAATATTGATGAAAATGAAGTTGAGTATTATGAAAATGCTGTTGAAAGAATTAACGAGTTTTTATCAAGCCGAAGATATAGATATATAGAAAGAAACCGCTTCGAAGAGCTGAAAAAGGAAGCAAGAGGTATTTATCAGGATAGTCCAACAAATGATGAATCTTATGTTCAACATTTAGGTATGATGGCAGATGCACAGTTTATTATTCTGATAAGAAAAATAAATATTCAAACTCGCAGTGGGGGATATGTGAGTACAGATTCAAAGACAAGTATCGAAATTAATGCGTATGATAATTGTACTGCCGAAGGCTTGGGTACAATTGTAATGGAAAGTGACTGGAATAGCTCAAGACAAGCACAAGTTTCTGTAATTGAAGGTATTAATGATGCTGTGCAAAATGACTTTGAAAGATTATTATCTGTTTTTGTTTCTTATATTGGAGACTGGGTAAATAATGGCACTCCTTATGAATTGAGGTTTTATTCTTCAGGTACTTTTAGAGACTTTAGAGAGTTACGCCGTAAGATTACTGAAGATACAAACTTTGGAGGACAAATTGAAATTGTAGCATTTAATAATTATACAAAACTTAATATTACATTTCGTGAAAGACCCGACAATCTTGCTTATCGCATTTTAGACTATGCTGATGAGGTTCCAAATTTTAAGGATAAATTATTGGATGTGAAGTTTATTTATGGAAGGCAAATTAATTTCGCACCACAGGATACTTTTGTTCCTGAGTTACAATTTTATGATGGAAGTGAAACACAATAGAATATCCAATTAAATAATCATAATTATTAACAATTAAATTTAATGAAATGAAAAAAACATTATTCTTTTTAATAGCAGTAGCACTTTTTTCTACAAAAGTTATGGCACAAAGTGCAGAAGTAGTTATTTTTAGTGAGGATGGAGAGAGATTTTGGGTAGTAATTGAAGGCGTCCTCCAAAATGAAGAACCTCAACCCAGAGTTAAGATTGAAGGATTGACTAAAGATTATTACAGAGTAAAAATTATTTTTGAAATAGAGGAAATTCCTGATATAAATAAGAATATTACTACCCGTGATGTAGATGATAATTTAATTAATACTTCATATCGTATTTTTAAACGTAAAAAGGGATACGCAATGTGGCCTCACAGCTTTGAAGAAGTTGACACATCCCAACCCGCTGAGGAGACAATTACTTTACAAACCGAAGGGCCAACAAAACCAAAACCACCAACTGAACAAAAACCTTCTGAACCAATCGCTGAACACACAGAAGTTGTTAGCACTCAAAGCATTACGATTACAATGCCCGATGGAACTACTGTCACTTTTGCACCGGGAACTGTTATTGACAGCCAATATGTTGAATATATTGAGGAAGATTACCATGAAATTGTAATGCCGGTGGAAGAAGAAACTAAACCTATCTATACTGAACCAGAACCAGAACCAGATCCTGTGTACTCATTACCGGGATATAATGGCCCGGTTGGATGTTCATGGCCTATGGATGATTCTGCTTTTAACAGAGCAAAGAACTCTATAGAAAATCAAAGTTTTGAATCAGATATGCTGACAGTTGCGAAACAAGTAGCCTCAAATAATTGTCTGCTTGTTAATCAGGTTATTGAAATTATCGAATTATTTGGTTTCGAGGATTCAAGACTTGATTTTGCAAAATATGCATATGATTATACTTATGACATTGGTAACTATTACCAAGTTAATGATGCATTTTCATTTTCCAGTTCGACAAACGAATTAAATGATTATATAAATAGAAGAAAGTAATACAGATTCTTCTTCAAATTTAAAAAGCTTATCTCCAAAAATTGAAATATTCTATTTGGAGATAAGCTTTTTGCTATTATCAAAATTGAGATTTTGCATTTTTATAAAAAGTATGATTTATATTATTTGAAAGGTTCTAATTATCAGTTAATTTTGCACTCGCAATGACAATAAATAGATTTTTATTTTATGCAGGAGTTTGTTAATATTCATACACATAATATCGCTAATGATGCAAGTATTGAAATCCTAAATATATGAACGAAAACTGGTTAGAAAGAACTGAATTATTATTAAATAAGGAAAAACTTGAAATTTTAAAAAAATCTAATGTACTTGTTGTGGGTTTGGGTGGAGTTGGAGCATATGCAGCAGAAAATATTTGCAGGGCAGGCGTTGGCAAAATGACTATTGTGGATAGTGATGTGGTTAATATAACAAACAAAAACCGTCAATTAATTGCACTCGACAGCTCAATAGGTCAAAGTAAATCTGCAATTACTGCAAAAAGATTATTGGACATTAATCCTGATCTTGAGTTAAAAGCGCTTGATGTTTACATAAAAGATGAAATTTCCAATAATATCCTTGATGAAGATTTTGATTATGTTGTTGATGCTATTGATACACTTGCACCTAAGATATTTTTCATAAAAAGAGCAATAGATAATGGGTTGAAATTGGTAAGTAGCATGGGAGCAGGCGGAAAAATTGATCCTGCAAAAATTAAGATATCAGATTTTTCAGATTCATATAACTGTAATCTTGCTCGTCTATTAAGGAAGAAATTGGGTCATTTTGGAATCAGAGACGGTTTTAAAGTTGTTTTTTCTTCGGAGACCATTGGAGAACAATCTTTCGTGGAAGTCGATAATGAAAAAAACAAGAAAACAACAATTGGCACAATATCATACATGCCGGCTATATTTGGATGCATTTGTGCATCTGTGGTAATAAGAGATTTGATTGGAGAGAAAATAGAATTAGCAGAATCTCCTTTAAAAAAATCAAAAAGAATGAAACATTCTGCTAATAGTAATTAGTATTATTCTTTTAAATCATAAAAGCAACGCTTTGGAGAGAAAATCTTTCCCTCATTTTTTAAAGCTTTAATTGTTTTTTCAACGTCTTTTTTTTCAACACCTGTTATTTCCGCAATTTCGCCTGCTTTTAGTGGTTTTCCTGCATTTTTAAATGCATCAATTACTTTCTCGAGTGTATCCATAATTTTGCTTTTAACTGTTAAACTCTATATTGATTTTTTCTTCAGTTATTAATGGTTTAGTATTAAATACAATGTCCATAAATACTTTTATTCGGGCAAAAAATTCTCTGAAAAACGTACTTGTTTTTGCTGAATTCTCAACATCTTCAGCATTAAAAGCAATAGCATTTATATTGTTTTGTTGAGCAATAAACAATGCTCTTTGATTGTGAAATTTTTGTGAAATTATTGTAAACTCATTTTGCTCAAAAACTTCATAAGCTCTTATTACCGAATCTAAGGTACGCAAACCGGCACTGTCCATAAAAATTAAACTGTCCGGAATCCCTGCTTTTATAAGTTCTTGCTTCATTTGTTTGGGTTCATTATAGTATATAGACCTATTGTCACCACTAACAATTATACAATTAATTTTACCGTTCTCAAAAAGCTTCACAGCAGCTTCAATCCTGTTTTTAAAAAAAGGATTCAAATCTCCGCTTTTTAGATGTCTGCTTGTTCCTAACACTAATGCTGCATGATTATGTTGAATTTTTTCGATATCATCAAATAATTTACTGCGATTTGATAACATAATTATAAGATTTGCAGAAAACCCTATAATGATAATCAAAGCAATACATATCAATAATAATTGAATAATATTTTTAAGTATATGTTTTATCTTGAAAATTAACATATCATTATATTTTATATTTAAAGCAAATTTAGATAATAGTTATATATCAGTTGCATCAAGAAGCCATAATTGAAGAATCTTTATAAAAAAATCAGTGATTATCAATAATTTATATTATAGTTGATTAAAATTAACGATTGAATTTCAGATTAATAACAGTATTTAACAAAAAAAAATCATTTTAACTCCACTTATTTTAATAAATAATTATAGTTTTGCTCAAGTTTGAAAATCTTATTAATATTTATAATTATTAAAATATAAAATAACAATGGCTAAAAAAGGTGATGTTGTTATTAACATAGAAAAGTGCAAAGGCTGTGAGATATGCATTGAAGCATGTCCAAATCAGGTGCTGGCAATGAGTCAGGAAGTTAATACTAAAGGATATCATTATTCCGTAAAAGTTAACTCTGATTGCATTGGATGCGCCAATTGTGCAGTAGTTTGCCCTGACGCAGTAATAACAGTTTACAGGGAAAAATAGTTTTCGGGAAACGATAGATTATTTTTTATGATTTTCCGGATATAATTAAAGGCCTATTTAATCAAATTATAACAATATGAAAGAATTACGGTTAATGAAAGGAAATGAAGCATTGGCAGAAGCGGCAATTCGTGCCGGTACTGATGCTTACTTTGGTTATCCTATTACTCCGCAGTCTGAGATTATCGAATATTTAATGTTCGAGAATCCTTATGAGCGCACAGGAATGGTTGTATTGCAGGCGGAGAGTGAGGTAGCAGCAATTAATATGGTATATGGTGCTGCCGGTTGTGGCAAAAAGGTGATGACAACATCATCCAGCCCGGGTGTGAGTTTAATGCAGGAAGGCATATCTTATATTGCAGGAGCAGAATTACCATGTGTATTAGTAAACGTTGTAAGAGGTGGCCCGGGACTTGGAACAATACAGCCTTCTCAATCAGATTATTTTCAGTCTGTTAAAGGTGGTGGGCATGGCGATTATAAAATGATTGTTCTTGCACCGGCTACTGTTCAGGAAAGTGTTGATTTTGTTAAGCTTGCTTATGAACTGGCCTTTAAATACCGCACACCTGTTATGATATTGTCTGATGGCATTATTGGTCAAATGATGGAAAAAGTTGAATTATTTGAACAAATGCCGCGCGAAAATAAAGATTATGAATGGGCAACTGTTGGGAAAAAACCCGGTAAAGATAGTGTAATCATAACCTCATTACAGCTTAAGGCCGAAGATCAGGAGAAAGTTAACCTTGTGCTTCAGGCGAAATATCGCGAGATTGAAAAAAATGAAGTTATGTATGAGGAAATAATGTGCGATGATGCTGAATATCTTTTTACCGCATTTGGATCATGTGCACGTATTACTCGTAAAGCCATGGAAATGGCTAGGGCTAAAGGTATAAAAGTTGGCTTACTCAGGCCAATCTCATTATATCCTTTCCCGGTTGATGCTTTTAGCAATATTGCTTCAAAAATGAAAGGCATACTTACTGTTGAAATGAATGCAGGTCAGATGGTTGAAGATGTTAAACTTGCCGTTAACGGAAAAACTAAAGTTGAACATTTCGGCCGTTTTGGTGGGGTTATCCCATCTCCTGAAGAAATTTTAAATGCTCTTGAACAAAAAATAATTGGAGGATAATCATGTCAGAAAATCTAATAAAACCCGAAACTCTGTTTTATGAAAAAACAAAAGTGCTAACTGATAAGGTTATGCACTATTGCCCCGGATGCGGGCATGGAACAGCCCATCGCATGTTAGCTGAAGTAATTGATGACCTGGGGATTCAGGAACAAACTATTGGTGTTGCACCCGTGGGTTGTTCTGTGCTTGCTTATTATTACTTTGATGTTGATATGACTGAAGCTGCTCACGGAAGAGCAACAGCTGTCGCAACAGGTATTAAAAGAGTTTTTCCGGAAAAATATGTATTTACATATCAGGGAGATGGTGATCTTGCTGCTATTGGTACCGGTGAAACTATTCATGCCTGTAACAGGGGTGAAAATATTCTTATAGTTTTTATTAATAATGGTATTTATGGTATGACAGGCGGACAAATGGCACCAACTACACTGGAAGGTATGAAAAGCTCTACCTCTCCAAGAGGAAGGGATATTGCTACTATGGGTAATCCTTTAAAAATTACTGAAATGGTCGCTACTTTGCCGGGTACATATTATGTTACTCGACAGTCGGTTCACACTCCTGCAAATGCACGTAAAACAAAAAGAGCTATTAAAAAAGCATTGGAATATCAAAAAGAGAATAAAGGGACTTGCCTGGTTGAGATAGTTTCAAACTGCCCATCAAACTGGAAAATGACCCCTATGCAATCCAATAAATGGATGGAAGAAAATATGTTCCCGTTCTATCCTCTTGGTGATATTAAAGTTCCTCAATAAAAAATATATAAGTTATGACAGAAGAAATTATCATAGCCGGATTTGGCGGACAAGGCGTGCTTTCTATGGGGCAAATTTTGTGCTATAGCGGAGTAATGCAAAACAAAGAAGTGAGCTGGATGCCTTCATATGGCCCCGAAATGAGAGGTGGTACTGCAAATTGTACTGCTATCATTAGTGATGAGCCAATCAGCTCGCCGGTGTTAAATGAATTTGATACTGCTATCGTTTTGAATCAACCATCTATGGATAAATTTGAAGATGCCGTAAAACCCGGCGGATTACTTATCTATGAAAAAAATGGTATGACACGTACTCCAAAAAGAAAGGACATCAATGTATATGTGATTGAAGCTTACGATGCCTCAGTAAAGATGGATAATACTAAAGTTTTTAATATGATTGTAATTGGAGGTTTTCTTAAAATCAAACCAATTATTGAACTTGAAAACGTTATTAAAGGATTGAAAAAAGTCCTGCCTGAAAGATATCACAAGCTTATTCCTCTTAACGAACAAGCTATTAATAAAGGGATGGAAATTATTAAAGTTGAGAATAAATTATAATTCGAAATTTTAATAATTTTTTATAAATAGGCTGTCCTGATGTTATTTTTAGATAACGTTTTGACAGCTTTTTTTATAATAATTGCTATAAATAATGTTATTATCAAAAAAAAGAACATTTCTTGCAAATATTTTACTGTATATATAATGTTTTATTGTAAAAATCATCTAAATTTGCGGTCGATTTTTTATTTCTAATATTCATTTAAAGCATATTAGAAAAAAGTCAACATACTTAATTCTAAAGAATTGTTTATTAAGATAGGTTGTTCTATCTTTGCAATCTTAAAAAAACATAATTAAATAATAGTAATATGCAAAATAAAGGAATAGTAAGATTTTTTGGGATAGCTTTAATTTTGGTATGTATATACCAGCTATCATTTACCTTTTTTGCCAGAAAGGTAGAAAGTGACGCTATAGAATATGCACATAATGAGCATTTTGAACATTTGGCTGAAAGACTGGCAGAGGCAGAATTAAAAGATGAACTCGATAAGGAAGATATTGATAAAGAAAATATTGACCTTCGTAAAGCTGTTATATTTGACTCTATTGCCAAGTTTCAACAGAATTTCTATCTTGATTCTATGATGAGCCAGCCTGTTTATAATTTCTTTGGAATTAAGAAATACACTTTTCGTGATTGTAAAGAAAGAGAGTTGAACCTAGGTCTTGACCTTAGAGGTGGAATGAACGTGACTTTAGAAATTTCTGTAGTTGAAATTGTAAATGCATTATCAAATTATAGCACAGATCCTACCTTTACATCAGCTTTGGAAAAAGCAAAAGAAAGACAAAAAACCAGTACGGATGATTTTGTAGATATTTTTGTTAATGCTTTTGAAGAAACAGATCCGAATGCAAGTTTAGCTGCCATTTTCAGTACTGCTGAATTGAGAGAACGGATTCCTTTTAATGCATCTAATGAAGATGTTAAGAGCGTTTTGTCTGATGAAATTGACGATGCTGTTGATCGTTCTTTTAATATTTTGCGTACTCGTATTGACAGGTTTGGTGTGGCTCAGCCTAATATTCAAAAACTGGCTGCTTCAGGTAGAATTTTAGTTGAACTTCCGGGTATAAAAGAACCGGACAGGGTTAGAAGGCTGCTTCAGGGGACTGCAAAACTTGAGTTTTGGGAAACTTATGAATTTGCTGAAATAAGTGAATATTTTATTGAAGCAAATGACAGACTAAAAGAATTAAGACTCGAAGATGAACCGACTGTTGAAGAGGATATTGTTGAAGAACCTGAGGATTTAGACTTATTGTTGGAGTCAACTGATGAGGTTGATCGTGATACAATAGGTGATGCTTCGGATATTGAAACAGCTGAGGGAACTGAAGAAGTAGATTCAACAGAAGTTCCTGAATTATTAGACCTTGTAGAAGCTGATTCTGATTCAGATGAGTTTGAGGATTATGCTGCAGATAATCCATTATTTGCATATCTTGAACCTTCTTTTATGATGGATCAACAAACAGGTGGTACTAGAGCTGCTGCAGGTCCTGTTATTGGCAGAGCTAAAGTACAGGATATTTCGCGTGTTGATGCTTTATTGTCAAAGACTCAGATTCAAAGTATATTTCCAAGAAATTTAAAATTACACTGGACTGCTAAACCAATTGAGATTGAAGGCGAGGAATTTTTGCAGCTTATCGCAATAAAAGAAATTGGCAGAGATGGACAAGCTCCCTTAACAGGAGATGCTATTGTTGATGCTCGCCAGGATTTTAGTCCTACAGGTGAGGCTGAAATTACTATGAATATGAGTAACGAAGGTGCTCGAATCTGGAGAAGGCTTACTGCTGATAATATTGGTAGTTCTATTGCTATTGTTCTTGATGACCTTGTTTATTCGTTTCCTACTGTTCAGGCTGAAATCGCCGGTGGACGGTCTCAGATAACCGGTGATTTTACTATTCAGGAAGCACAAGACCTTGCAAATATACTTAAAGCAGGTTCTTTGCCTGCACCTGCACGTATTGTTGAAGAGGCTATAGTTGGTCCTTCCCTTGGACGTGAAGCAATTAACAGTGGCTTTATGTCATTTTTAATTGCATTTGTTTTGGTGCTTATTTATATGGCTGTTTATTATTCCAGAGCAGGATTGGTAGCCGATTTTGCTTTAATTGCAAATATTTTCTTTATACTCGGTGTTCTTGCTTCATTGGGCGCTGTGCTAACAATGCCCGGTATTGCCGGTATTGTGCTTACATTGGGTATGGCTGTGGATGCCAATGTTATTATCTATGAAAGGATAATTGAAGAACTTAGAGCCGGAAAAGGTAATAAACTCGCCATTTCTGATGGTTATAAAAATGCATATTCAGCGATTATTGATGGTAATGTTACTACTCTTTTAACAGCAGTTGTACTTTATGTTTTTGGTTCAGGTCCGGTGCAAGGGTTTGCAACTACATTAATAATTGGTATAATCTGTTCTCTTTTTACTGCGATTCTATTATCCAGATATATATTTTCATTCTGGATGGATCGTAATATTCAGATTAAATTCGATTCAAAGATTTCAAGAGGTTTCTTGTCAAAAGTAAATTTTGATTTCATTGCTGCCAGAAAGAAGTTTTATGTTGTTTCTACTATTATTATTCTTTTAGGTATTACATCTTTATTTGTTCGCGGCTTAAGTTACGGTATTGACTTTGCCGGTGGACGTTCTTATGTTGTTAGATTTGATAACGATGATATAAATACACAGGAAGTTAGAAATTCATTAACTGCTCAATTTGAAGAAGCTCCTGAAGTTGTTACTTTTGGGCCAAATCGTCAGCTTAGAATTACTACAGCATATTTAATTGATGATAATAGTGCAGAAGCTGATTCTATTGCAGAAACAGCTCTATATGCCGGTGTTTTGGAATTCTTTGAAAACCCGATTTCTTACGAAGAATTTGTAGGCGATGATGATAATAAAGAGGTTGGGCGACTTAGTTCTCAAAAAGTTGGACCAACAGTGGCTCGTGATATTAAGAGAGGTGCTGTGATTAGTGTTATAATTGCATTAATTATTATATTCTTATATATTGCAGTTAGATTTAAAAAATGGCAATTTGGATTAGGTGGGCTTATAACCATTGCCCATGATTCAATAATTGTTGTATCATTGTTTTCCTGGTTTCATCATGTGGTTCCATGGGCAATGGATATAGATCAAATATTTATAGCTGCAATTCTTACTATTATTGGTTATTCTATTAATGATACAGTGGTTATTTTTGACAGGGTTAGGGAAAATATTAAATTGTTTCCCAAAAGAGATTTAAAAGTAAATGTAAATACTGCATTGAATGCTACATTATCACGTACTTTTAATACTTCACTCACTACCATTATCGTACTTTTAATTATCTTCCTTTTCGGTGGAGAGGTTATTAGAGGATTCTCCTTTGCACTCTTAATAGGTGTTATCGTTGGTACTTATTCCTCTCTGTTTAATTCAACTACTATAGCATATGATCTGATTCAATTGCGAAGTGGTAAAAAGGGAAAAAGTGATAAAAAGAAATAAATTATAATATCATTATTTATAAAGCCGTTTCATTTAATATGAGACGGCTTTTTTATTCTATTATAAATATATGTTCCTTTGTATTTATGGTTTAATTAAATTTGTAAATATTTTCTATTGACGAGATATTTATAATGATAGTATTTGGCAACATTTTATTGTTTGGTATTAGTGGTGGTGAAGTATTTATAGTGCTTCTGTTTATTTTATTGTTTTTCGGACCTAAGAAGATTCCAGAGATTGCCAGGTTTCTTGGAAAAGGTATTAATGAAATAAAAAAAGTTCAAAGAGAATTTAATGATGAAATTAACCGGTCTTCGAATGAAAATATATCAAAAGATATTCAAAAAGATATAGATAAGTATAAGGAAAATGCAAAATCTAAAAATATGGATAGTATTTCTGAAGATCAGGAAAGTATTACTGATGAAGATAGTAATATAAATGATGAAGATATTGATAACGATCTGCCATACCCATACAATCAGGCCGGAAAATTTAAAGAATAGAAGCAATTAAAAGAAATTGCATACGTTAAAAGTAACAAGAGAAATATTATAATATAATTAGATGTTTAAATATAGTTTCCTTTTTATTTCCATAATTATTTTAGGATTATTTATTCCGGAACAGGCTTATTCGCAAAGTCGTCGTTTGCAAAAAGCTGATAATGCTTATGAGCTTGAACAATACAGTGAAGCTTTGGATTTGTATATGAAGGCTTATAGACGGGCAAGGCGCAAAGATCGAAAGGAAGGAGCAAGGATAATTTTCCGGACAGCAATGTGTTACAAATACTTAAATCAGCCAAGGCGCGCAGAAATAGCTTTTCGCAGGGCAATCAGGCAAAATTATTCTGAGCCTCTTGCTCAATTATATTTAGCACAGGCAATGTTGGAAAATGAGAAATATGAAGACGCGATTGTTGAGTTTGAAAAGTACCTGGAAGAACATCCGGATGATGAATTGGCAAAACTTGGGATTCAATCTGCCAAGTTTGCTATGGAAATGAAAGATAATCCCGGCAGGTATGAAATTGATATGAACCGAAAATTAAATTCCAGACAATCTGATTTTACTCCTGCATTTGCCGATCACAGGCAGTCTTCGTTGGTTTTTGCTTCTACTCAGAATGATGCTGTTGGCGATCAAACTGATCCATGGACAGGTGAGAATTTTTCCAGTTTTTTCATATCTTATCAAGACAGAAAAGGTGATTGGAGCAAGCCTGTATTGTTGGACGAAGGACCTATTAATACAAAGTTTAACGAAGGTGCTCCTTCATTTAATGCTACATACACGGAAATGTATTTTACACGATGCCCAAGTGTTTCCGGTAAAAATCTTGGATGTCGAATTTATAAATCTTCTCTTGAGGGTGCAAATTGGGGTGAAGCTGTTCAAATTGACCTTATAGAGGATAGCTTAATTAGTGTTGGTCATCCTGCTATTAGTCCCGATGAAATGTCTTTATATTTTGTTACAGAAATGCCGGGCGGAAAAGGAGGCAAGGATATATGGGTAGCAAGCAGAGATAATCCTTCCGGTGAATTTTCTAAAATTACTAATCTTGATTCTGTTATTAATACGCCCGGAAATGAAATGTTTCCCTATGTCAGACATGATGGAGTATTATATTTTTCTTCAAATGGACATCCGGGGATGGGAGGTCTTGATATTTTTTATACTATGCCGGATGGAGATTCCTGGACAGAGCCTGTCAATTTTGGAGTCCCTGTCAATAGCTCAGGAGATGATTTTGGAATAGTTTTTTATCAAGGAAAAGAAAGCGGTTTCTTTTCTTCAAGCAGAGGAAGAACAGGAATCAGCAATATTTATTCTTTTGACTTACCGCCATTGCTTTTTACCTTAGGTGGTGTTGTTCGTGATGATGAAACAAAAAAAGAATTGGAAGATGTAACAATACAACTAATTGGTTCTGATGGAACCCTGCTACAAAAAGAAACTGATGAGCAAGGCCGCTACTTATTCAATGAAAATGAAATTAATCAGGATACAAAATATGACTTATTAGTTAGCAAAGAAAAGTATTTCTCTGAAAGAGCAGAGGAATCAACAATAGATATCAACCGAAGTAGAGATTTTGTTTATGATTTTTATCTTGAACCCATTCCTAAGACTCCTATTGAACTTCCTGAGATTTTGTATGATTTTGCAAGTTGGGAGCTAAAAGAGCAATATCAGGACTCTTTGACCGGACTTGTACAAACTCTTGAAGATAATCCGGGACTTATCATTGAATTAGCATCACATACAGATAGCAGGGGTGCGCATGAATATAATGACACATTGTCTCAGAAAAGAGCACAGGCTGTTGTTGAATTTCTTGTTGATAAAGGAATTGACGAAAGAAGGTTAATTGCAAAAGGCTACGGAAAAAGAGTTCCGCGAAAAATTGAGGAAACTATTGAACGTGATGGTTATGTGTTTGAGGAAGGAACTGAAATTACCGAAGAATACATAGAATCATTGCCTACTGAAGATCACAAGGATGCTGCATATCAATTAAACAGAAGAACTGAGTTTAAAGTTCTTTCAGAAGATTTTAAACCAGATGATGAGGATGAAAATAAAATTGAAGAAAAGCAAAAAGAACGGAATACAGTGCCCGATAGGAGAGGCCGAAACGATTATTATCCGCCCGGAAACAGGAAGAAATCACCGTAGAATTAACAGATAATTCATTTTAAAATAT
>CAZTPA010000032.1:0-14098 GCA_964614525.1 uncultured Bacteroidales bacterium
TTAAGAAGTTTTGCAAGTGACAATAATGCTCCTGTACATGAAAATGTGTTAAAGGCAATAAGTGAGGCAAATAGAGCTGATACGATCGCATATGGAGACGATATTTACACTTATGAGGCAGAAAGAAAATTTGCCAACCTTTTCCAAGCTGAAGTAAAAACTTTTTTTGTGTTTAATGGAACCGGTGCTAATGTTGCTTCAATAAGCCATCTGACCAATTCATATAATGCTATTATTTGCGCAGAAAAATAACACCTGAATAATGATGAGTGTGTTGCGCCTGAAAAATTTTCGGGATGCAAACTCCTTACTGTAAAATCGCCTAATGGAAAAATATATGTTGACCAATTAGCGAAATTTATGAACTCAAAAGGTTTTGAACATCACTCACAAGCAAAAGTAATCTCCATTTCCCAGCCAACAGAACTTGGAACATTATATAAACCTGAAGAGATTTTAGAACTGGCTCATTTTGCAAATTCAAATGATCTTTATCTGCATATTGATGGTGCCAGAATTGCCAATGCTGTTGCAGCATTAAATATTTCGCTCGCTGAAATGATTACTTATACCGGTGTTGATGTTATCTCTTTTGGAGGCACTAAAAACGGCATTATGTATGGCGAAGCTGTTGTGTTTATTAATGAGGATCTGGCTTCAGATTTCAAATATACCAGGAAACAATCTATGCAACTTGCTTCAAAAATGAGATATGTTTCTGCCCAGTTTAATGCAATGTTTACTGATGATTTATGGTTAAAAAATGCCCGACATGCAAATTATATGGCACAATATCTGGCTGATAAAATAAAAGATATTCCCGAAATTCTTATAACTCAAGAGGTAGAAACAAATGCCATTTTTGCTGTTATTCCTAAAGAAATAATTAAACCCTTGCAGGAAGAATATTTTTTTTATGTGTGGAATGAAGAAAATTCGGAGGTTCGCTGGATGACACATTTCCAAACAACAAAAGAAGATATTGACAATTTTGTTGAAACATTGAAAAAACAGCTAAAATAGGCTTAGGTGATTTTTTTTGCAGATATAAATCTGTCTTTATTTCTCATATCTTTATGAATTTGAATATTTTTGAAGCCATATTGTTGAAGTAAGTCTGCAGTTTCTTTGCCAAGATTTTCATTAATCTCAAAAAAGATTAAACCATTGCCGGCTATTAATCCTTCATTAGCATTTTTGCATATTTTCTCGTAGAATATTAATGGATTATCATCTTCAACAAACAATGCAATACCGGGCTCATAGTCCAAAACATTCTTATTCATCAATGATTTTTCAGAATTTCTTACATAAGGCGGATTGCTAATAATAACATCAAAAACCTCACTTAAATTATCATTTCCAAGGATATCAAATTTCATAAAATTAACACTTACCTCAGCTTTCTTAGCATTTTGCTGTGCAGTTTTAAGTGCATTTTCACAAATATCTATAGCAGTAAGTTCTGCGTTCTTAATTTTATCGGCGACGCTAATAGCAATACATCCGCTGCCTGTGCCAACATCCAGAATCTTTAACAAATCCTGATGATGAAAATGCTGCTTTATTTGATTTATCGCTAAGAGAACCAGTTCTTCAGTTTCCGGTCGCGGGATTAAAGTATTTTCAGTAACATCTAAAACATAATCAAGGAAATACGCCTTAGCAGTAATATATTGCAGGGGTCGCTGTTGTTTTAACTTATTTATAGCCTTAATTAATATAACTATTTCAGTCTCGGTTAAAAGCAAATCGTCTTTTAATATAACATCAGTTTCGGCAAGATTGAAATAATGTTCAAAAATATTTTTTCTAATTGATTTCAATTCATTCTTATCATAAATATCTGACAAGGATTCAAAGAACCATTTCCAAACCGATGATAGTCGATTATCCTTTAAGCCTGTAATCATTTCAGGAAGTTTTACTTTATTTAAAATCAGGGTATAAGAGAAATTTCTCTCTAATTTCCATAAAATTATCAAGGTCTTTTTGCCATGTTTCCCTTATTTCATCAGCAGAAAGACCTGCTTTTACTTGCTCTTGAAGTTTTGAATTTCCTGCCAATAAATTGAAGAAGCTGTTAAAAAAGTTATCTTTATCTGGATAATTTTTATA
Source organism: uncultured Bacteroidales bacterium (assembly GCA_964614525.1). GTDB lineage: Bacteria > Bacteroidota > Bacteroidia > Bacteroidales > UBA7960 > PWND01. The sequence continues at coordinate 2,119 of CAZTPA010000032.1, forward strand.
TGCACTAATCAGATACTCCAAATTGATTTTAGCATTAGTTTGCAAATCTAGCAAATTGACATTTCTGAGATCCTTACCATAGCAAATATTATCTAATTGCGGAGGATTAGGAGCCTCTTTTCTGCTTTGTGGCATAAATTTAAAACCAAATTCAGAAGGAGGCAATTCAGAATGTCCAAAAACCTGAAAAGGAAAATCAGTGCCTCTTCCAACGCTAATAGCAGTTCCTTCGAACAGACATAAGGATGGGTATAAGTAAATACTTCTAATATTTGGAAGATTTGGTGAGGGAGCAATAACCGGCTTGTAAAATGTACTATGATTATAATTAGCTATTGTAATTACGGTTAAATTACAAGAAAGATTTTTTCCAAGCCACTCCATTCCATTAAGCATTAGAGCATACTCTCCTATTGTCATACCGTGAACTATTGGGACAGGATGTAATCCTACAAAAGAAGAATAATCTGATTCCAGAATTGGGCCGTCAATATAATGTCCATTTGGGTTTGGTCTGTCCAAAATAACAACAGGAATGTTTTGCTTTGCTGCTTCCTCCATTATGTAGGTTATAGTGGAAATATAAGTATAAAACCTTGTTCCAACATCCTGAATGTCTATTAATATTAAATCAACATCATTCAGGTGAAATGGATTAGGCCTTTTATTGCTACCATATAGGCTTATTATTGGCAAATTAGTTTTAGCATCTTTCTTGTCTGATATATGTTCTCCTGCAGCAGCATCACCTCTAAAGCCATGCTCAGGACTAAATACTTTTATAATATGAAAACCTGCATTTACTAATGAATCGACAATATGTGTTTCTTTAATTGTTGATGTATGATTTCCGAAAAACGCTATTCGCTTACCTTCCAGTAAGGAAAAATACATCTTTGTTTGCCATGCGCCCGGAATGGGGATATCATTATAATCTTTTGATTCTTGCTTGCCGGAGTCTACATCATTGCTTGTACAAGCAAAAATCACAAATAAAAATACCAGTGGCATTAATTTATTAAGCATAATATTCTAAAAGTATAAATATCAAAATTACTCAATATGTTTTTCCGCATGATAAGAAGATCTAACCAGAGGACCACTTTCAACATGTTTAAATCCTTTTTTTAAGGCAATTTTTTTTATTTCCTCAAATTTTTCGGGTGAAACATACCTTTTAACAGGTAGATGTTTATGTGATGGTTGGAGATATTGACCGAAAGTAATGATTTTACAACCTGCTTTCTTTAAATCATCCATAGTTTCCAAGACTTCTTCATCAGTTTCGCCAAGGCCAAGCATAATACCTGATTTAGATTTAATACCCGACTTTGAGATGAATTTTATAACATCCAAACTAGTGTCATAACTAGCGTTTACTCTTACTTCTTTCGTAAGTCTTCGCACCGTTTCTAAATTATGACTAATAATATCAGGATTTGAATAAATAATTGTTTCCAAATCTACAGCATTACCTTTCATATCGGGAATAAGCGTTTCAATAGTAGTTTTTGGGGAAATAATTTTCACAACATTGATTGTTTTTTTCCAATGTGATGCTCCGGAGTCGGGCAAATCATCTCTATCAACAGAAGTAATTACAAGATGTTTGAGTTTCATCTGTACAACAGCTTCTGCCACTTTTAAGGGTTCTAATTCATCGGGAGGTAAGGGCTTACCGGTTTTAACATTACAAAATTTACAGCTCCGGGTACAAATATCTCCTAATATCATTATTGTAGCAGTTCCTGCTGCCCAACATTCACCCATGTTTGGACAAGAACCACTTTCACAGATAGTATGTAAATGCTTTTTGCCCAATAAATCCTTCATATGCTTATATTCATAAGCATCAGGAAGTTTAATCTTTAGCCATGAAGGTTTATGTAAATGTGAATTGTTGTTTTTCAAAGCTCAATAATTTTATCAAAATTATATATTATTGTTATAAATAAAAAGCTTATCCCATAATACTTTTAAAGGACAAGCTTCTTTTAAATAAAAACGAAATTTACAGCAACTTAAATAAGCCTAATTTAGGCATCATTATCAGTCATTTCGACGTCTTCCTGATTATCCGTGTATGCAGGACATAGAGGTTTTGAACTACAACTGTTGAATAGAGTTGCTAAAAAAAACATTGTAATCGCGATAAGGGCAATTCCTTTTTTCATTTGATTAGGATTTTATGACACAAATGTTCAATAAATAAATGAACCAATTTCTAATTTTCTATTTATAAATAATTATGTACAAATTTAACATAAATTTTATATAAACAAAAAAATATACGATGATTCGCTATCAAAACTAATTTTTGATAAACATTATTGGTTTTGTCCTTTTTCGCTTGAGAACTTCTAACGATTTGCTATAATTCATAATATTATCAAGTATATTTTGTTTTGGAACCTTGTTGATTAATTTAATATCAAACTGTTCCAAAGTTATACCGGTTTTATTTTTAAATTTTGGCATAATACCTGACAATTCATTTAAAAGCATTTGTAAATCGTTATTATTAATGTAAGTTTGTTTCATAGGCTTGTTTTAGTTTATAAGTTTTTCTCCTTTTATCAAATTAACGCAAATTATTTTATAATATTACATTAAACACACATTTAATTAGCTGTTATTTTTAAGCTACAAATAAAAAAAATAAGGCTTTGATTTGAAGAGTAAATTTGTATTTTTGTCATTAGGATATGATTCGAAAAATTTAACCAAATAGTTTAATATATGAACTTACATGAATATCAAGGGAAAGCTTTATTGAAAAAATATGGTGTTCCTGTTCCTGAAGGAATTAAAGTAGATACACTTGATGAGGCAGAAGAGGCTGCACAAAAAATATTTGAAAAGACAGGAAGTGCAATATTTGCTGTAAAGGCTCAAATTCATGCAGGTGGACGAGGTAAAGGTGGTGGTGTAAAGATTGCCAAGTCCTTTGAGGAATTGAAAAAATATTCTGAACAAATTCTGGGCATGCAATTGGTTACTCCTCAAACCAGATCTAATGGAAAGAAAGTCAGGAAATTATTAATTGAGCAAAACATATATTATTCCGGCACAGAAACCCCTGAAGAGCTTTATTTCAGCATATTATTAAATCGTGCTACATCCAGGTATATGATTATGTATTCTCCTAAAGGCGGAATGAATATTGAAGAAGTTGCCGAAGAAACACCTGATCAGATATTTACAGAAGAAATAGATCCTAAACTAGGAATTTTAGATTTTCAATGTCGCAGGATTGCTTTTAATTATGGCTTATCCGGCAACGCCTTTAAGAATATGGTAAAGTTTGTTAAGCTTATTTATAATGCTTTTGTAAAAACTGATTCAAGTTTGATTGAAATAAATCCTCTATTCAAAGCTGCTGATAGTAAAATTATTGCGGCAGATACTAAAATGACAATAGACAATAGTGCCTTATTTAGACATCCGGAAATTGCTGAGATGAGAGATATTCATGAAGAGGATCCAATGGAAGTTGAAGCCGGCGAATTTGATTTAAACTATGTAAAATTAGACGGCAATGTTGGGTGTATGGTTAATGGTGCAGGATTAGCCATGGCAACAATGGATATAATAAAACTATCGGGTGGAGAACCTGCGAATTTCCTTGATGTTGGTGGCTCGGCAAGTGCAAAAAGAGTTGAAGAAGCATTTAGGATAATTCTAAAAGATTCGAATGTAAAAGCAATTTTAGTGAATATTTTCGGAGGAATAGTAAGGTGCGACAGAGTTGCTAATGGAATTGTAGATGCTTATAAAAATATCGGTAAGATTAAAATTCCAATTATTGTAAGGTTACAAGGCACCAATGCTGAAGAAGCAAAAGTTATAATTGACAATTCCGGCTTGGAAGTTCGATCGGCAATTTTGCTTAAAGAAGCGGCAGAGCTCGTTAATAAATCATTAAAATAATAAACTTTTCTTTAGTTTTTTTTATCTAGTTGCTCATAAATAGAATTATTTGAAATAAAAGCAGGAACGATTAATTTCATTTTTCTGACTATTTCAAGTTCGTTATTGAGTTTAGATTCATTTAAAAGATCATTTATACTTTCTTTAATTTTTTCAAAAGAATGTTCCCCTGTGCGGGCTATCATAATCCTGGGATGATGAGTAGGTATTGTATTTTCAGCAGTATTCAAAAGCTCTTCATATAGCTTCTCCCCTGCTCTTAATCCTGTATAAATAATCTCAATATCTTTGCCGGGTTCTAGTCCTGACAACCTGATAATTTTTTTAGCAAGGTCAACTATTTTTACTGATTCTCCCATGTCAAAGATAAATATTTCACCTCCTTTTCCCATAGCTCCTGCCTCAAGAACCAGCTGACAAGCTTCCGGGATTGTCATAAAATATCTTGTTACTTCAGGATGAGTAATCGTAACCGGGCCTCCATTTTCAATTTGTCTTTTAAATAAAGGTATTACAGAACCATTACTGCCAAGCACATTACCAAAACGGGTTGTAATAAATTTTGTTTTCCCGTAATGATTAATGCCTTGAATATACATCTCTGCAATTCTTTTGGATGCACCCATAATATTTGTTGGATTAACAGCTTTATCGGTTGAAACCATAACAAATTTTCCAACACCATATTTGACACTGTGATCTGCCAAAATTCTTGTGCCTGCAATATTTGCCCAAACCGCCTCATAAGGATTTGTTTCCATTAAAGGAACATGCTTATATGCTGCTGCATGAAAGACTATTTCAGGCTTATATCTTTCAAACAAACTATTAATTCTGTTTTCATCTCTGATATCACCCATAACAAAGTGAACATCTACATCAGGATATTTTGTTATGAAATCCGCTTCAAGATGAAACATTGGAGTTTCGCCCTGATCTATCAGAACTAATTTTTTTACAGGGAAACCTGCGATTTGTGATGCTAATTCACTTCCGATAGATCCTGCAGCACCTGTGACAAAAACAGTTTTATTGGACAATTGCCTGATTATATTTTCAGTTTCAAGATGAATTTCATCTCTTTCCAGTAAATCTTCAATTCTAACATCTTTTATTTGCCTGAAACTTAATTCTCCTTTTATCCATTTAGAAACCGGAGGCACATTCAATATCTTAACATCATAGTTCAGAGCAATTTCTATTATATTCTTTTTCTTTTCATGAGGAAGATGCTGAATTGCAAGTATTAACCTTGTTATTTTTTCTTTTTTAAGCAAAATTTCCAAATCATTACCACTAACAATTTTTATACCTTCAAGCTTCTTTCCTACCTTCTTATAATTGTCATCAATAAATGTTAATACATTATACTGAACTAAAGGGTCACTATCCATCGCTCTTTTCGCTAGAATACCAGCTTCGCCCGCACCGTATATAGCTACATTGATAATAGATTTTCCACTATATGCAAAATCCATGTACATAATTTTAATAAGCAAACGATAACTTACCAAGCAAAAAATACATGTAATATAATCTATGATTACTATGGAAAAAGGTATAATGTGCTTTCCACTGACAAAGAAATATGAAACGAAATTTGTAAGACTGAAAACAATACTCCCAACACTTATTGTGATAAAAATCAGTACTACATCACTTGTGTTTGTATATCTTATTATACCGGAATAAACCTTGCCAAAATAAAAAACAATTGCCCTTATAAGAACAACATAGGCCAGAACAAAATGAAAGTCTGAAAGAATATTCGGAGGGATAGAAAAATTAAATCTTAAATAATATGATAATATTAAAGAGAATCCGCAAATAAACAGATCCATAAAGAAGACTACCCCTCTAGGTAAACTACCTTTCACCCAGAACATATGCTGATTTTTTAGTTATTTTATATTTTAACACAAAAATAACATTTAAAAAGCATTGTCTGTCTTTATTTTTTAATTTTGTTGACAATAAATTCATCACTTTTATATACAAATTATAAATATATATTTATTATGAAGACCACTATATTTAAAAACAAACATGAAGAGTTGGGCGGCAAAATGGTTGAATTTGCAGGTTTTTACATGCCTGTGCAGTTTGAAGGTATAAATGCAGAACATGAAACGGTCAGGAAAGCCTTAGGCTTATTTGATGTATCGCACATGGGCGAATTTTGGATTGAAGGCCCTAAAGCTTTTGAACTAACACAACGAATTAGTTCAAATAATGTTGCTGCTCTTACTGATGGAAAAGTGCAATATACTTGTTTTCCAAATGATAAAGGAGGAATAGTTGATGATTTTTTAGTATATCGTTTTTCTGAAACAAAATATTTGTTAGTTGTTAATGCTGCCAATATCGAAAAAGACTGGAACTGGGTGGAAAAGCAAAATAAAAATATTGGAGCTTCAATAAAGAATGCATCAGATGAAATTTCTCAATTGGCTATTCAGGGTCCTCTTGCGCTTAAAGCAATGCAAAAGCTTACAGATGAAAATGTTGTAGATATGGAGTTTTATACCTTTAAAGAATTAACATTTGCTGGCGTTGATAATGTAATATTTTCTACAACAGGCTATACAGGCTCAGGTGGATGTGAAATATATTTTCCAAATAGTGAAGGCATTAAAATATTTGATGCTGTTATGGAAGCCGGGAAAGAATTTGGTATAAAACCAATCGGGCTTGCTGCCAGAGATACTTTAAGGCTTGAAATGGGATTTTGTCTTTATGGTAACGATATTAATGAAACGACCTCTCCTATTGAGGCAAAACTTGGGTGGATTACAAAGTTTGTTGATGGTAATGATTTTGTAAATCGTGAATATTTAGAAAAGCAAAAGGCAGAAGGTGTTAGCAGAAAACTTGTAGGTTTTGAACTAATTGATAAAGGAATACCCCGTCAGCATTATCCTATATTGGATGAAAGTGGAAATAAAATTGGTGAAGTTACATCAGGCACTATGTCTCCTTCATTGAAAAAACCAATAGGAATGGGCTACGTTAAAACCGAATTTTCAAAGCCTGACAGTGAGATTTTTATTGAAATCAGAGGAAAATCCTTGAAGGCAAAAGTTGTTAAACTCCCTTTTTATAAGGTATAGTGATTGTATAATAATAGAATATTTTCATATTATACTTTTGAGCATTTTTTTAGGCAAGATTACATTTAGATGTTTTGTTGCCTAAAATTTTGCACTATATTTCTTTAATTTTTTTACTTAAATAATCGAGTCGTTCACAAATTAGTATTAGACTTTAGCTTTTTTTAATACTAAAGTTGGTGTATTTATAAGTATCTTTATAGTTAGAAAAAATTAAAACAAATAATTAGTTTAATGAAAAAACGATTAATAAAAAGCATATTTATTTTGGTATTGGCCTTTGTTACAGTAGTAATGCCACAAATCAATGCATTCTCATTTGGTTTTTTTGCGCATAGAAAAATTAATCGAATGGCCATTTTTACATTACCTCCGGAAATGCTTGGTTTTTTTAGAAATCATATTGAATATTTAACAGAAGAAAGCATTAAACCTGATAAGTTAGCTCATGCCATACCTGGAGAAGCACCAAGACATTATATAGATATTGACCACTTTGGTGATAATCCTTTTGAAATAGTTCCACAACACTGGAATGAAGCTGTTGAGCAATATTCAGAAGATACACTGCAGAAGCATGGCGTTTTACCATGGCATATTAATGTTATGACCTATCGATTAACAAGCGCTTTTGAATCAGGAAATTTAGACAGAATTTTGTATAATGCTGCAAATATTGGCCATTATGTGGCTGATGCATGCACTCCTCTGCATACAACGAAATACTATAATGGAAGAACACTTGAAGAAAGAGGTATACATGCCTTTTGGGAAAGTAGAATACCGGAATTATATGCAGATAATTTTTCCTACTTCGTTGGCAGAGCCGAGTATGTTGAAGATCCATTAAACAGAGCCTGGGAGTTAGTTGAAATAAGCCATTTAAAAGTTGACTCTATCTATGATGTTTATACTCAATTAAGAACCGAATTTAGTGATGATAGAGTTTATGCACACGAATCAAGAGGACGCTCAAATATGAGAGTTTTTTCTCGTGATTTTTCCAATGCTTTTGAAAAGGGCACCGGCAATATGGTTGAAAGACAAATGCAATTGGCAGTGAAAAGTGTTGGTGATTATTGGTATACAGCATGGGTAAATGCCGGACAACCTGATTTATCAAAATTGGGAAAAAATGTCAGTGAAGACCATCTTAAAGAACTGGAAGATGAAAGGAAAAAGATAGAAGAGGCTGAGGGTACTCATAAAAGATATGAAACCAGATAATCCAGATTCCATAAAAAACTATTTCCACAATAAATATAAAGCTGGATTATTTTTTGTTAATTTTCTTTTTTGAATAAAAATGTCTTCCAAAAAATATAATAAGTATTGGAAGAATGATAATTGAAGGTAATAAAGTTACAAGAATAGTAAGATAATGTGCAGAAGGACTAAACATTACTAATGGAATAGCAAGAAATAAAAGCTGAGATATACTAAATATCCAAAAGCCTGTTTTTATTTCCTTAAATGTTAAAATCAATCCGGCAATACCAATAAGAGGAAACAATACCAATAAAAATATTAAGACAGGATTTAGGTAAGAACTGGTAATTATCTGTGTCATGAATACTATTGCGCTCACAGCAGGAAGAGACCTGAAAACATCAGGAGCAAATGCAGAAATGTTAATAAATAATCCAACAAAAAAATGCAAGACCATCAAAGAATAAGCTAAAACAGATACTACTGCAATAATTCCCGGTTTTTCAGACTTTATTTGTAATTTTTCGTTTTCCATATTTCGTTCAATAACAATTGTATTTCCCATTTTTGGTATTTTTATAATTATACTCAATCTATTAAAAACCAAAAATAGCTTCTATTTTTTACTCTATTATACGTATTTCACTGGTTTTTTATCAGTTAAAAACTTAATTGTTTTGTGAATTTCAGGAAACATTATTTTATCATCATCTATAAAAGGTACAATGCTTCTGTATTCTGCCAACAATTCTTCTAAAATTCCGGATGTTTTAGCCGGTCGTCTAAACTCAATGGCCTGACTAGCATTAAGTAATTCAATAGCTTGCAATTTCTCTAAATTTTCAACTATTTTCAAAGTTTTTACTGCAGCATTTGCGCCCATACTAACATGATCTTCCTGACCTTGTGAGCTTTCAATTGAATCTACCGAAGCAGGCGTGCAAAGTTGTTTGTTTTGGCTTACAATTGAAGCTGCAGTATATTGAGGAATCATAAATCCTGAATTTAAACCCGGGTTTGCAACTAAAAATGAAGGCAATCCTCTTTCTCCCGAAATCAATCTATATACTCTTCTCTCAGAAATATTTCCAAGCTCTGCAAGTGCTATTCCAAGAAAATCCAAAGATATTGCTAATGGTTGCCCGTGAAAATTACCGGCAGAAATAATCTTGTCAGAATCGGGAAATATTGTTGGATTATCTGTAACAGCATTTATTTCATCAGTTACTACATTTGCAACGTAATTTATAGCATCTTTACTTGCTCCATGAACCTGTGGCATACATCTAAATGAATATGGATCCTGGACGTGCTTCTTAGGCAAATTTATTATTTCGCTGTCCTTTAATATACTCTTAATATTTTTTGCGCATTCAATCTGACCGGCATGATGCCTTATTTGATGAACCTCATCATCAAAAGGTTCTATTCTTCCATCAAAGGCATCTAATGATAATGCACCGATAATATCAGCCCATTTGCTTATTCTAAAAGCTTTTAACAAACAATAAGCAGAGTAAGAAGCCATAAATTGAGTGCCATTTAATAAAGCAAGTCCTTCTTTTGAGGATAACTTTATAGGTTCCCAATTAAACTGCTTAAGAATATCAGCAGATTCATGTATTTTACCTTCGTAAAAAACCTGTCCCATGCCCAATAAGGGTAGTGACATATGAGCCAAAGGGCATAAATCACCACTGGCACCCAGTGAACCTTGCTCATAAATCACAGGAATAATGTCATTATTGAAAAAATCTATAAGCCTTTGAATAGTTTCCAATTTTATGCCTGATTTTCCATAAGAAAGTGATTGGATTTTTAGCAATAGCATTATTTTTACGATATCTGCCCTAACCAAATCTCCAACTCCACAAGCATGCGACATAACAAGGTTCTCCTGCAGTTGGCTAAGGTCGGTTTCGCTTATCGAGTGTTTGCATAATGAACCGAATCCTGTAGTAACGCCATAAATGGGTTCTTTTTGTAAGGCTATTTTTTTATCAAGATAAGATCTGCATTTTACAATAAGATCTTCTGATTCCTTTGATAATGCTAATTGTTTATTATTCGAGATAATTTCATCAATTTTATCCAAGGTAATTGTTTGCAAATCAATATGATGTATTTCCATTTTGTTTATTTTTATTGCTCAGTATCAGGTATGAGTTATTATATAAAATTTATAGGCACACTTTAAATGATTTTATTTGATTTTCAAATAATTCTTTATAAAATCTATTGCATCTTTTGTATTCATTGTCTTTTGTTCGCCGGTAATCATATTTTTTATTGAAACAGACTCATTATCAATTTCTTCCTGACCAGCCATCAATACGAAAGGAATTTCCTTTTTAGATGCATACTGCATTTGTTTTTTCATTTTGGCTGCACCGGGATATATTTCACTTTTAATGCCGTTTTTTCTGAATGCATTTAAAAGACTAAGAGAATAACCCAACTCATTCTCGCCAAAATATACAGCCATAACCTGACTATAAGTTGCTATTTCATCTGGAAATTTGTTCAATTCTTTTAAAACATCATAAATTCTGTCAGCTCCAAATGAGATTCCAACACCAGAAACATCAGGCAAGCCGAAAATACCGGTAAGATCATCATATCGTCCTCCCCCACTTATGCTGCCCATAGCAACATCTTTAGCCTTTACTTCAATTATAGCTCCTGTATAATAATTTAATCCCCTGGCCAGAGTTAAATCAAGCTCAACTGGACAATTTATTTTCATTTTTTGTACAATGCTCAATACCTCTTTGATTTCTGAAATTCCCTGCATACCAACTTCTGAGGTTTTAAGAATTTCTTCAAGTTTTTTCAACTTATCATCATTGCTTCCACTAAGCTGTAATATAGGTTCTATTTTTTCAATTTTATCAGCGGATAAGCCTTTAGCTGATAACTCTTCCTTTACTTTCTCAAGGCCAATTTTGTCAAGTTTATCAATCGCAATAGTAATGTCGATTATTTTGTCAGCTTCTTCAATATATTCAGCAATACCGCTGAGAATTTTTCTATTATTGATATGAACAACGACCTTGATATCAAGTCTTTCGAAAATATCTTCAACAATTTGTATTAATTCGGCCTCATTCAGAAGAGAATCGCTTCCGATTACATCTACATCACACTGAAAAAACTCTCTGTATCTTCCTCTTTGAGGTTTATCAGCTCTCCAAACGGGTTGAATCTGAAAACGTTTGAAAGGAAAAGTTATTTGATGTTGGTATTGAACAACATATCTTGCAAATGGGACAGTGAGATCATATCTCAAAGCTTTTTCACAAATTTGAGCTGAAACTTTTGATGAATTTTTTGCTGCTAAATCTTCCGGGTTTGCTTTAGATAAATAGTCTCCGGAGTTTAGAATACGAAATATTAATCTATCACCTTCTTCCCCATATTTGCCCATTAGAGTTGATAAGTTCTCCATTGAAGGTGTTTCAATAGGGCTATAACCGTATAATTGAAAAACTTCTTTAATATTATCGAAAATGAAATTTCTTCTTGCTATCTCTTCCGGGGAGAAATCCCTTGTGCCTTTAGGAATTCCGGCTTTTTCCTTTGCCATAAACTAATTGTTTTTTTGATAAAGCACAAAAATACAGTCTTTTTTGTAAATAACTGAGTTTAGCTTTTAGATTTTAGAACAGATCTCTTATTTAATTTTGTGCATTATAACTTTTTATAAGCATTTGCCTGCTGGATAAAAAAAA
>CAZTPA010000032.1:14198-25425 GCA_964614525.1 uncultured Bacteroidales bacterium
AAAAAATCACTCAGCTACTAGGCTTTTATAACTGCTAAAGGAATTAGTTCGCTTACTATTTCTACCAGATCTTCCTGGTTTTTCATAACCAAATCAATATTTTTATATGCGCTTGAAGCTTCATCGAGATCTTTTTCGGTTTTTATAGAATGTATAATGTTTTTCTCATTCAAATATGCTATTTCCTTTTTCAGATCAAGTGATCTTATGGCTTGCTTTCGTCCCATTATTCTTCCGGCTCCGTGTGAGCAGCTTTCAAAACTGTCTTTATTGCCTTTGCCTTTAACTATATAGCTGTTGGTTCCCTGTGAACCCGGAATAATTCCTATTGTATTTTTATCTGCTTTAGTTGCCCCTTTTCGATGAATTATTAAATCATTATTAAAATGATATTCTTTAGCGGCATAATTGTGAGCAATATTTATAAGTGGAAAAAACTTTATATCAGATTTGAAGTGATTGGAAAATACTTCAATAATCTTATCCATAATTAATTTTCTGTTTGCGAAGGCAAAATCAATGCAATAATTCATCTCCAACATATATTGATTGCCTGGTTCTGAGTCAATTTCAAGATAAGAGAGCTGAAAAGATTTCGGTATTGGCTTATTCAACTTATCATTTAGCTTAGATGCTATACGATTGTAATAATCAGCTACTTGCTTACCAATATTCCTACTGCCTGAATGAATCATAATCCATATATTATCATCATCGGACTTCTGTATTTCAATAAAATGATTTCCACCTCCAAGAGTACCAATTTGTTTTCTTGCGCTATTGTATTCACGCCTTGTCACAAGCATAATGTCAATATCATATCCTGATGGCATAAGTTCTTCTGCTTGTTGATTTTTGTGATGATTAAATCCCAGTGGAATAAGCAATTTTATCTCTTCAAGTATTTTCTTAAGATCTTTATTATCAATATGTTTTAAAGAAGTTTGAACAGCACACATGCCACAGCCAATATCAACGCCAACAGCATTCGGTATTACGACATCCTTTGTTGCTAAAACACCTCCTATAGGCATACCAAAACCCTGGTGACAATCAGGCATCAAGGCAATATGTTTGAAAGCAAAAGGATGATTTGCAAGATTTTTTGCCTGTTCCAAAGCCCCATCCTCAATATCATTGAGCCATAGCTTAATGGGCAGCTTTTCAGTTTTAATTTCCTTAATCATCTTATCAATATCAATTAAAACGCCCTCAACCTGAACCTAACCTTATTCAGCTTTTAGCTTTCTGTATTTAATCCTTTTAGGCACCAGATCTCCAAGTCTCTTTTTACGACTCTCTTCATATTCAGAATAAGTACCTTCAAAAGAGATAACATTTGAATTTCCTTCAAATGCAATAATATGAGTTGCTACTCTATCCAGAAACCATCTATCATGTGTAATAATGACTGCACAACCTGCAAAACTTTCAAGGCCTTCTTCTAATGCCCTTAGAGTATTCACATCAATATCATTAGTAGGCTCATCGAGAAGCAACACATTTGCTTCGCTTTTCAGGGTCATAGCAAGATGCAATCTGTTTCTTTCTCCACCGGACAATACACCACACTTAATACCTTGATCTACACCGCTAAAGTTAAATCGCGACACATAGGCACGGCTGTTCATTTGTCTGCCTGCAAGGTCAATAATGTCATTTCCACCGGAAATAACCTCCCAAACAGTTTTCTCAGGATCTATATCAACATGAGCCTGATCAACATAACCTAAAGTGACAGTTTCGCCGATATCAATAGTACCGGTATCAGGTTTTTCCATACCCATAATCATTCTAAAAAGTGTAGTTTTACCTGCACCATTAGGACCAATTATACCGACTATACCTGCCGGTGGCAATGAAAAACTGAAGTTTTCAAATAAAATATTATTTCCAAAAGCTTTACTGATGTTTTCAGCTTCAATGACTTTGGAACCCAATCTTGGTCCATTTGGAATAAAAATTTCAAGCTTTTCTTCTTTTTGTTTAACATCTTCATTCAGAAGTTTATCATAAGCTCCCAATCTTGATTTTGCTTTTGCATGTCTTCCTTTGGGACTCATCCTAACCCATTCAAGCTCTCGTTCAAGAGTTTTTCGGCGTTTACTTTCTGTTTTCTCTTCCATCTTAAGACGAGTCGTTTTTTGATCAAGCCAGGAGGAATAATTACCCTTCCAAGGTATTCCTTCTCCTCTGTCTAATTCTAAAATCCAACCTGCAACATTATCAAGAAAATACCTATCGTGGGTAATAGCAATAACAGTTCCTTTATACTGCTGGAGATGGTGTTCAAGCCACTCAACGCTTTCTGCATCCAAGTGGTTGGTTGGTTCATCAAGTAGCAATATTTCAGGTTCCTTCAGCAAAAGACGGCATAATGCAACTCTTCTTCTTTCCCCACCACTAAGAGTAGCAACATTAGCATCAGGTTCCGGACAGCGCAAAGCATCCATAGCTCTCTCCAATTTACTGTCTAATTCCCAACCATTATGCTGTTCTATTAAATCTGATAATTCGCCCTGTCTTTCAATAAGCTTACTCATTTCTTCATCACTCATTGGTTCGGCGAATTTCATATTCACTTCCTCATATTCTTTCAGTATATTCACAACATCCTGAACTCCTTCTTCTACAATTTCTTTAACAGTTTTATTGTTATCAAGATGAGGTTCTTGTGCCAGATATCCTACAGAATAACCGGGAGAAAACACAACTTCACCTTTAAAAGATTTATCTTCTCCGGCTATAATTTTCATAAGGGTTGATTTCCCCGATCCATTTAGTCCGATAATGCCTATTTTGGCACCATAGTAAAAAGACAGATAAATATCCTTTAAAACTTGTTTTGAAGGAGGATAGACTTTGCTAACTCCAACCATTGAAAAAATAATTTTCTTGTCGTCACTCATATTTGATTTTTTTATCTTGTTGATTATCAGGATGTTACTAAATATATTTTTTAAGTCTTAGCGAGTACAAAAAAACAAAAAATTTATGACAAGATTCGTGATTATTGTACTTATTTGATTCATTGCTTTCTATATCCTTTTTAATTTGTGCATCCTGGAAATTATTTTCATTATAAGAAACTTCATCGGATGTATTCTTGTGGTAGAGTATAAACAACACACTTATCTTATAGATGTTACAATTATCTTACAAACATCATACAAGCAATAACTTGCTAAATGTTGTAAGTAGTAATGCTCTATTGACAAGGAAAAGGATTCAGGGTGAAGTTACTTAGCAATATTTTACAAAGTAATCAACAACACTCCAATTAACATAATAATTACTCCAATCAGGCGATTTTTAAATCCTGTTTCTTTGAAGAAAATAGCTCCGAATATCACAGCCATCAGAGCGCTTGTACGCTTTATGGAAATTACGTATGCAACCAAAGTCATTTGAATTGCCGTCATTTGAAAAATTAAAGTAGCAGCGGTAAAAAGTCCTATTATAAAAAAACCTTTATTGAAAACTCCCTTCTCGCTAATTTTCTTTCTTGCAAATATGAGCACAACCGGAATCATACCAATAAATAGAAAACTGCTTACAGAAATAACCCAGAATATCGGAGAGCTATTGAGAATCCCCACTTTATCAATATTTGCAGTGATACTCCACAGAAAAGCTACCAATAGCATCAATCTGGGACCTTTTTCTTGCAAAAGAGCTTTAAAAGGAGTTAGAAAACCTTTTTTACGGGCATTAAACTGTAGGAAATATGAACCTATAACTATAGCTATAACTCCAAGTACTCCTGCCAGGTCAGGAAACTCTCCAACAATTATCGGGCTGGTAATAAGAAGAAATAATGGTGTAAATGTTACCATAGGTACAGTAACACTGAGATCGGAATGTTGAATAGCTTTCATGTAAATTATAGTTATGAAAACATTCATAAGGCCTCCTGCAAAAAGTGCCGGAATGAAGTATGAACCAATTTCGGGAATTTCTATAAAAAACAACAAAGGCAATAGAAAAGGCAACGCAAACATACGCATTCCAAAAGCCAGAATAATTGGATTTGATGTTTTTAGGGAAATCTTGCTGAAAACATCTTTAAGTGCTTCAGAAAGTGCAGTAAGTATGGCTAGTAAAACCCACATTATCAGCTAAGGTAAAAATATAAAAAAATCAAGGGGATTAAGATTCCGGGGATAGTAATCCATATCCCTCTTCTTTTAAAACCGTTTTTGCCCCTGTTCATATATAAACCCGTAAAAGCAAAAATAATAAGGCTTGCAGCAAAAAAATCGGAAAAATATGTCCACAATTTTTTAGGTGTATTATAATGAAGAAAATTAAACTGATATAATATTGGTATTCGCTTTGTAATTTCAAGGTATCCTTCACCGGTAGTAGTATTAACCAGAACAACCTTCCCCCTGTCGTACCGGCCTCTGTCAAAATAAATAATATAATTATCAGCAACAACTCGTAAATTTCTGTATTTCTGATCTATTTCAAGCTGATCCAGAAAAAACCCGGCATGCTCATCCCTATCTTCAAATTCCTGTGTTGGCAAGTTTAACTGAAAATGATCTTTTGTAATTATATAATTAACATTCCAGTCATTTTTATGATTTAATACTATACCTGAAACACCATATATGATAAACATTCCAAAGAAAAAAAATCCTAAATCACGATGCACTGCGCGATTAATCTTTCTTAGTTTCATGATGAATTATTTAAAGAAAACAAAAGTAAGATAGCAAAAATACAAAAAGAATGTTCTATATAGAAAAGAAAAACCGCAACAAATAATTGCTGCGGTTTCATTAAACTCTATTTAAGACTTAAAGTTTATATCCATTCGAATGACTTAAGATTAATAATAAACTTAACATCATCTTTTTGTTTTTCTTCTACTTCTTCTTCATGTTCGCAGTCATGATCATGAACATGTTCTTCAGTTTTTTCTTCTGCATGGTCACAATCTTCATCATGTTTATGCTCTGCAGTCATTTCTTCTGCATGGTCGCAATCTTCGTTATGAACATGATCTTCTTCGCGTTCGCCTTCTTCTTTATCTCTTTTCTCATAATACTCTTCTTTATCAAGAACTTCCAATGTTCCAACAATAGAAATATCTTTGCCTTCGTCTTCTACTCCAATTTGATCAGAAAATTCACCTAGCATAACAAAAACACTTGATGTGCCTTCCTCATCCATAGATACTCTGATTTTTTCACCACTTGTGCGGCAAGCGTGCAGAATAACACCTTCAAAATGAACATCAGAACCATCTAGATCTAAAGCATTTTCATAAAGTTCTGCAATTGTAAATGATTCTACTATTTCAGAAGTTTCCTGAACGTCTTTTGGCTGTTGTGCACAAGAAAACATAAAAAATCCTGCAATTGCAATTAATAAAAATCTTTTTAACATAATACAAATTTTTGGTTAATAATAAATAACTAATAATTATGGCAAAAGTATTTATAAATATTTTAAAATGTTAAATTATTTAAATTTATTTTCAATCAATATCATATTTGGATTAACAATATTTAACAATTAAAAATTCAATCATTTTTATGTATGCATATAATTTTGTGTTTATTAATTCGTATATCTTTATACATTATTTAAATACAAAACAAAAAAAATTGATTATATGGACATAATGGAGTTAAACGAAAGGATACAAAAAGAGAGTGTTTTTGTTGATACACTTAACATGGAAATGAGTAAAGTAATTATTGGGCAAAAATACATGCTTGATCGTTTATTAATTGGTTTGCTGGCAAATGGACATATCTTGCTTGAAGGAGTTCCCGGACTTGCTAAAACATTAGCCATTAAGTCTTTAGCGGGTTGCATAAAAGCACATTACAGCAGAATACAATTTACACCTGATTTACTTCCTGCCGACCTTTTAGGAACAAATATTTATAGTCAAAAAACCGAAGAATTTTTAATTCGCAAAGGCCCTATTTTTGCAAATTTTATTTTGGCAGATGAGATAAATCGTGCTCCTGCAAAAGTTCAAAGTGCATTGCTTGAAGCAATGCAAGAGAGACAAGTTACAATTGGAGATCAAACTTTTATTCTTCCTGAACCTTTTCTTGTTATGGCTACAGAAAACCCGCTTGAACAAGAAGGAACATATCCTTTACCAGAAGCGCAGGTTGACAGGTTTATGCTAAAAGTTGTAATTGGCTACCCAACGCGTGAAGAGGAAAAGCAAATAATGCGAATTAACCTTGCCAGTGAATTTCCAAAAATAAATCAGATACTTGATCCGGCCGATATTATTAAAGCCAGGGAGGTTGTTAAAGATGTTTATCTCGATGAAAAAATTGAAAACTATATTTCGGATATTGTTTTTGCAACTCGCTATCCAAAAGAATATAATCTGGAAAAATTAGAAAATCTTATCAGTTATGGAGGATCGCCCAGAGCAACTATTAATCTTGGTTTGGCCGCCAAGGCTTATGCATTTATAAAAAGACGCGGATATATTATTCCTGAAGATGTGCGTGCTATATGCAGTGATGTACTCAGACACAGAATCGGCCTTACATATGAGGCGGAAGCAGAAAATATTACCCCTGAAGATATTATTGCCGAAATATTAAATACTGTGGAAGTGCCTTAGAGTTGGCTTCTGATAACAGGGTTTTACAGTATTATTAAAAAAGTTTAAATCTATGGAAACTACCGAGCTGCTTAAAAAAGTTCGAAAAATTGAAATAAAGACCAAAGGGCTTTCTAACCATATATTTGCAGGAAGCTATAACACTGCATTTAAAGGCAGAGGGATGGCTTTTACTGAGGTTAGAGAATATATGCCCGGTGATGATATTAGAGCTATTGACTGGAATGTAACTGCACGTTTTCACCATCCGTATGTGAAGATATTTGAAGAGGAACGGGAATTAAATGTTATGCTTTTGATAGATGTTAGTGGTTCTAACAGCTTCGGGACAATAAAACAACTTAAAGATGAAATGATAACAGAAATAGCCGCAGTTTTAGCTTTTTCTGCAATTCAAAATAATGATAAAGTAGGTGTTATCTTTTTTAGTAGTAAGATTGAAAAGTTTATTCCTCCAAAGAAAGGCACCAGCCATATTCTCAGAATTATTAGAGAGCTGATTGATTTCAAACCGGAAGAAAAAGGCACTAACATCTCTATAGCTCTGAAATATCTTAGAAATGTTATTAAGAAGAGATCTGTTGCTTTTGTAATTTCTGATTTTATTGATAAGGGATTTGAAGATGCTTTAAACATTGTAAATAAAAAACATGACGTTGTTTGTTTACGGATACAGGATGAAAGGGAAAAAAATATTCCTAAAGCGGGTTTGATAAGAATAAAAGACTCCGAAACAGGCAAAGGGTATTGGATTGATTCTTCTAGCAATGCTTTTAGGAAAAATATTTTCAAATGGAATAATCAACAGGATGAGTATTTAAAGCATGTTTTTTCAAAAGCAGGCGTTGATTCTACTAGTATTTTTACACATATGGATTATGTTCCTCCACTAATGAGATTATTTAAACAAAGAAGCACTTAAAGATAAGTTTGTCGGGCATTTTATTCAGTAAAAAATTAATATATTAATGTTGAAAATTGTAATGAGAACCAAATTTTGGATTTTATGGATAGGGGTTATTCACCTAATGACTGTTAATACTTTATTTGGTCAGGAAGCGAGCATAAGCTTAAGTCGTGACAGCATATTAATTGGAGAACAAACAGAACTAAACATTAGTTTTGCTTTTCCGGAAAAAGAAAAGCCAATAATTGAATGGGGTCCTATTTATGATAGTATAAGTAAAAAATTCGACATTCTTAGTTATGGTATAATTGACACAGTAGTTTTCAAAGAATCAGGACAAAAAGAAATCACACAAAAAACATTAATTACTTCCTGGGATGAAGGCTTACATGTTATAAATCCCGTGAGTTTTAGCTATGTTAGTAAGCAAGATACTATCAAGATTGAAAGTGATGCTCATTTATTAACTGTTGGCACTATTGAAATTGATAAAGAGCTGCCTCCAAAAGATATAAAGCCAATTCTTTCTGTCCCTTTGACATTAAAAGAACTATTGCCATGGATAATTGCTGTATTATTATTGCTGATTGCCGTTTGGTTGATTTATAAGTTTAGAAAGAAAATTTTCGGAAAAAAGGAAGTCCACAAGATTGAGAAAAAACCTGATATTCCTGCACATATATTTGCGTTAGAAAAACTGGAGCAATTAAAAGAGCAAAACTTGTGGCAAGAAGGCAGAGTGAAATTATATTATATTGAATTATCTGACATTTTAAGAAAATATATTGAATTAAGATATTATGTAAATGCGCTCGAAATGACAACGGATGAAATTCTGGATTCAGTCAAAGAATATATTTTATACAATTCCGAGCAGTATAGTAAGCTCGATGAGATATTAAAGCTCTCTGATTTGGTGAAATTTGCCAAATATATTCCGACTCCTGAAGATAATCAAAGAAGCATAAATCAGGCTTTCGATTTTGTTTATTATACAATGAAAAAAGAACAAAACAATACTACTGATGATAGTGAAGTAAATTAGAAGGTTTAATTTTAATAATCGTAATTTATAATGTTTAACAATATAACTTTTGCATATTATCCGTTTCTGTTTTTTCTTATAGTAATTCCCTTGCTAATTGCTTGGTATATTTGGAAAAGCAAAGAGCGCAGAGCCGATGTTAGGTATTCTCATACAGCATTTTTGAAAAATGTTAGAAAAAGTTTAAGACTCAGGTTTATTCATGTGCCATTTGCGATGAGAATGTTAGTGCTGGCTTTATTGATAATTGCATTAGCTCGTCCGCAATCCACATCTAAAATGCATGAAGTGAATGTAGAAGGTATAGAAATAACAATAGCATTAGATATTTCCGGCTCTATGCTTGCTGAAGATTTTAAGCCAAACAGAATGGAAGCTGCAAAAAATACTGCACTGGAGTTTATAAATATGCGTAAAGGTGATAGAATTGGAATTACAGTTTTTAGTGGACAAAGTTTTACCCTATGTCCATTAACAAGTGATTACGCACTCCTTAAAGAACTTATAAAAACGGCACATACGGGAATGGTAGAAGATGGAACTGCAATTGGAGATGGTCTGGCAACTGCCATCAACCGCTTAAAAGAAAGTGAAGCCATCAGCAAAGTGATAATTTTGCTTACAGATGGTATAAATAATGCCGGGATGATAGATCCGTTAACTGCAGCGGAAATCGCTGAAATGCATAATATTCGGGTTTATACAATAGGTATAGGAAGTGACGGGCCTGTCCCCTATCCTTTTAGTGGTCCTTTTGGTATACAATACAGAGATGTTGAAATTCCTGTTGATGAAGAATTGTTAAACGAAATATCAGATATGACAGGTGGAAAATACTTTTGGGCAAATACACCCAATAGTCTTAAACAGGTTTATGAGGATATTGACAAAATGGAAAGATCCAAAATTGATGTAACAGAGTTTTCTCGCAATCACGATGAATATTTGCCTCTGGTATTGCTGGCTCTCTTTATTTTCTTAATGGAAATAACTTTAAGATACACATGGTTAAAAGGAATGCCTTAATTTTATTAATAATTATTAGATATTTCAAAAGATGGAAATTCTGATTTTTGAGAACACTGAATATTTTTATTTTTTCTTGCTGATACCTTTGGTATTAATCATGTTTCTGGCTATGCGATATTTTAAAAAGAAAGCATTGAGAAATTTTGGTGATGAGAATATTGTATTAAAACTAACTCCAATGCTTTCTTATAGAAGACCTTGGATTAAAATGTTTTTGATGATATTAGCCATTTCATTGATAATTATGGCTGCTGTAAATCCTAAAGTTGGCAGCCGAATGGAAGAAATTAAACGTGAAGGTGTTGATATCGTTGTTGCAATTGATGTTAGCAGAAGTATGATGGCTGAAGATATAAAGCCAAACAGGCTTGTAAGAGCAAAAGCTGCCGTATCAAGATTAATTGACCGATTAGATCATGACAGGGTCGGGATAGTCGTATTTGCCGGAGAAGCTGTTACGCAAGTTGCTCTTACCGGAGATCATTCTGTGGCAAAAATGCTTCTAAAAACTATTGGAGTGCATTCTGTGACAAAACAAGGAACAGCTATCGGTTCGGCTATTAACAGGGCAATGGCTTCTTTTCAAACTGAAGACTTGAAAAACAAAACTATTATTCTTATTTCAGATGGAGAGAATCATTTAGATGATCCTATTGAAGTTGCAAAAAAAGCAGCTGAACAAGACATAATAATACATACTATAGGAATAGGCACTCCCGAAGGCGCCCCTATTCCTATATACAAAAATAATCAGTTAAGCGGTTATCTTAAAGATAATCAAAACAATTCTGTTATTTCTAAATATGATGAAAAAACCTTAAAAACTATTGCAAGTGTGAGCGGAGGTGTTTTTCACCGTGGTACAGGAGCCGATATAGGTCTTGATAATGTTTTGGAAAGCATAAGAAGTCTGGAGAAAGAAGAATATGAAAGTGTGGCTTTTGCAGATCATGAAAGCCGTTTTCATTATTTTGTAGCTTTAGCATTATTAGTCCTTCTCTTGGAATTATTTATATTTGAAAGAAAGAATAAGTGGATTGATAAAATTAGAATTTTTAAAGTTTAAGTACACTTACAATTTGTTTGTTATTTTATGATAACTATTTTAAAAAAAATATTTGAAATGAAAGTTTTAGTTTCTTTACTTATAATGCTATTAGCTTATTCTGCTGTCGGGCAGGAAGAAAACAAGATTATACGTGAAGGTAATAAAGAATATAAGGAAGAAAACTATAGTGAAGCTGAAATAAAATATCTGGAATCTCTTGAAAAAAACCCGGATAATGCCAAAGCAATGTATAATTTAGGAAATTCATTATATAAACAAGGCCGATACGAAGAAGCGGCAGATATATTTGATGCATTATCAAATATGGATATTGATTCTGACATCAAATCAAAAACATATCATAACCTGGGTAATTCACATTTGGGCATGCAGGATTATGAAAAAGGCATTAATGCTTATAAAGAATCATTGAAGTTAAATCCTTCCGATATGGATAGCAGATACAATCTTGCTTATGCTATGCAACAATTACAAGAACAACAGCAAGAACAAGAAAGTGATTCTGATGACCAGGAAGACCAAGAGCAAGATGAACAAAAAGAGCAAGATAAAGAGCAAGATAAAGAG
>CAZTPA010000032.1:25525-30757 GCA_964614525.1 uncultured Bacteroidales bacterium
AAAGAGCAAGATAAAGAGCAAGATAAAGAGGAAGATAAAGGGGAAGATAAAGATAAAGATAAAGATAAAGATGATGAGGAAGGACCTGAACAGCAAGAGCAGGATAAACAGAGTGATGAGGAGCAGGATCAGGAAGAAGAACAGCAGCAACAGCAACAAGCTGACCAACTATCTCCTGAAGATGCGGAAAAAATTCTGGAAGCATTGAAGCAAGAAGAGCAAGAGGTACTTGAGGATATGGAAGAAGAAAAGAAAAAGGCTATGCCTGCCAGAGTTGAAAGAGAATGGTAATGTTTTAAAGATAAGATAAACTATATGAAAAGGTATTTACTGATATTTTCCGTAATTATATTTGTTTTAAATATAAAGTTATATGCCGAAGATATAAATATTGAAGCTTCTGCTCCATCAGAGGTTGCTCTTGGTGAGCGCTTTAGAATAGCCTTTTCGATGAATGCAAATCCTTCAGAATTTAGCCCGCCTTCATTTGCTAATTTCAGAATATTATCCGGGCCAAATCAATCTTCAAGCAGTTCAGTTCAGGTAATAAACGGTAAAGTAACTAAAAGCCAGTCATACACCTACACCTATATCCTTGAAGCACAAAAAGAAGGAAATTTCACAATTGGTAGCGCTATTGTTAAAGATGGCAATAAAGAATTCCGTTCAAACAAACTTAGTATTAAAGTGGTAAAAGGCAAAGTATCCTCACCATCACCCGGCGCATCTCAAAAACAAATAAGCAGTGATAATAAGATTTCTGAAAATGACATATTTATAAAGGCACAAATTTCTAAATCTAATCCATATCAGGGAGAACAGCTGACAATCAGTTATAAAATCTATACAAGATTAAATATAGCTCAGTATTCTTTTGCTCAAATTCCAGATTATAAAGGTTTTTGGTCGGAAAGTATTGATTTAGGAAGTAATCAGCAGTCACAAACTGAAGTAGTTGACGGAAATACTTATCGTGTTGCTGAAATTCGCAGAAATGCTATATTTCCCCAAAGAAGCGGCGAATATTCTATTGAACCTCTTGAGTTAGAATGCATTGTGCAAATACCTTCTCAAAGAAGCAGAAGAAGTTTGATTGATGATTTCTTTGGTGGTGGATATCAAAATGAGAGGATAATTGTTTCATCGAATGAAGTAAAATTAAATGTAAAACCCCTGCCTTCACAAAACAGGCCGGCCTCTTTTGATGGTCTGGTTGGTAAATTTGATATTAAAGCAAGCTTAACTAATAGTGAATTAAAATCCAATGATGCTACTAATCTGGAAGTTGCAATTAGCGGTCGTGGAAATATCCGCAAGATATCAAAACCTCAAATTCAATTTCCATTAAATCTTGATTTTTTTGATCCAAATATTAATGACAATATAAAAGTTGGCAGAACCGGAGTTTCAGGCAGTAGAACATTTGATTATTTATTAATTCCTCGAACCGGTGGAGAATTTGTAATTCCGCCAATACAATTTTCATATTTCGATCCTGAATTGAAAAAATATATAACTAAAACTACTGAAGAGTTTGTTATTAAATCAGTTTCATCACATACTACAGAAAAAGAAGATTATTCATCCAGAAGCAAAGAAGTTCAACTTTTAGCTGATGAAATAAGGTTTATCTATGCTGATACATTCGATTTATCGCCCAAAGGTCAGTATTTTTTCAAAAGTCGTTCATTTTATATTCTAACAATATTACCTGTGCTGCTTTTTATAATTTTGATTTTTTACAGGCGCAGACATATTCAAATACATAGTAATAAAGCTTTACTTAAAAATAGAAGAGCTCAGAAAGTTGCAAAGAAAAGACTCAAAAAGGCCGGATATTATTTAGAACATAATTTAAAAAATGAATTTTATGATGAGATCTCCAAGGTTTTGTTTGGATATATCTCTGATAAATTAAATTTGCCTTTGTCCCGTCTTAATAAAGATAATATTGAAAATGCTTTAAACGAAAAGCACGTACCGGCAGAATTATCCGGACAATTTCTGTCTGCATTGGATGAATGTGATTATGCAAGGTTTGCTCCCGGTAATCATCAGGATATGATGGAAAATATTTATGAAAAAACATCCCGGACAATAATTAATATTGAAAAGGACTTTAAAAGTAAAAACGCTTAGAACATGAAATATATATTAACTGTTTTTGCATTTGTATTATCTGTGACAAATCTTTATGGAAAATCTATGGATGCCGATAGCTTGATAGCTGTTGCAAATGAAGCGTATATAAATGAGGAATATGCCTATTCAGCAGAGTTATATGAGCAAATTTTGGATATGGATTTGGAATCTGCAAAATTATATTACAATTTGGGTAATGCCTATTTCAAGGATAATAAAATAGGAATGTCTATTTTAAATTATGAGAGAGCCAAAAGAATTGATCCTTCTAATGAGAATATTATACACAATTTACGAGTAGCAAATTCAAGAACTGTTGATAAGGTTGAACCTGTACCTGAATTATTCTATGAAAAATGGTGGAACAGTTTAAAATCAATGCAAAATAGCGATAATTGGGCAATTAGCGGAATTATATTTCTGTTTGGCTTTTTCTTTTTTACCTCTTTATACTTATTATCAAAAAAACTTTTGCTTAAGAAAATAGCATTTTACATTTCCTTATTATTATTGTTTTTAAATATTTTGTGTTTCGTTTTTGCATACAAAACTTATAAAATTCAAACTTCTGATAATTTTGCAATTGTAATGTCTATAAGAACAATAGTAAAAAGCTCACCTTCCGATACAAGTCCTGATGTTTTTGTAATACATGAAGGCACAAAGTTTAAAATTACCAACAAAATTGGTGAATGGATTGAAATTAAGCTTGCTAACGGCAATGTAGGATGGATTAAATCTGATGCTACTGAAATAATCTAGCTTAATTCCTGAAATAAGTAATTAATTCTTAATTTAAATTGAATTTAAACACTTCTATTGTAATAATTATGTGTTTTATGATTTTTTTATTTAGTTTTGCAATATAAATTCTGTTTTAAATAATTGATTAAATTTTAGTTTAAATCAAGAATAACTCCTTCAGAATAATTTACATATAAGGATGTTGTGTTATAATTACTCATTTTAATTATTACTTATCCATGAACAAAGAAACTACTAAGGCTATTACACAAGAAGCTTCTCACATATATGAATTGTTCTTAAAATATTATTTTACTGATCGAAATATAGATAAACTGTCAACATTATTTTCCCCTGACATAACAAACATTGGTTCCGGTAGTGATGAACTTGCTATTGGAATTAATGACGTAATGAAGATTTTTCGCAGAGATAAAGAGCAATGTCCGGAAATAATTAAGTTTAAGCAAAAAAGCATAAAGGTAGTTCCCATATGCGATATGTCAGGATTAGTAATTGCCGAACTGGACCTTAATACAATAATTGATAACATGCCGGTAGCATTGCATGACTATAGAATATCCATGGTTATTGTTCAAGATAAAAACAAAAGCTTAATAAATCATTTACACTTTTCAAAAGGAGAAGTTCATTTAAATGAAGGAGAATCTTTTCCTTTAAAAGAGATTGAAGAAAGAAACCGGGTTTTAGAAAATATCGTTAGTGAAAGAACCCGGGAGTTGTTTAAACTAAATAATGAATTAAAAGCTGCAAACAAAAATATTTTAGAAATTAAGCAAAGGTTTGAATCAATTTTTGAAAACGTAAATGATGGAATATTAGTTACTGATTGGACAAACCGCAAATTTTATATGCTCAATCAAAAGATATGCAATATTTTGGGTTATTCTAAAGAAGAACTTTTAAAGCTTTGGCTTATAGATATTATTCCTTCAGAGCATTATGCTGACTCCATTAAAAAGTTACAAGCTCAATATGGAGGAAAAACAGAAATAGCTGAAGAATTACCGTTTCTTACAAGAGCAGAGGAAGTTAGATATTTTGATGTTAATTCAAAAGCCATAACCATAAATAATAAAGAATACTTTGTTTCTTTACTTAGAGATATAACTGCCAAAAAAGCTACACACGACTTGCAAAAAGAAATGGAAATCTCCCGGCAAGCATCCAAAACAAAGGATTTATTTTTAGCAAATATAAGTCATGAAATTCGCACACCTGTTACAGGAATCATTGGCATGTCAGAAGTTTTGGGAAGAACCAAAGTTAATGAAGAACAAAGTAATTATATTGATATTATAAAAGAATCTTCAAGAGTATTATTGGATATTATTAATGATTTGCTTGATATAGCTAAAATTGAAGCCGGAAAATTGGAAGTTCGTAATGAAGTTTTTACATTAAATGATATACTGAATCATATAAAAGCCATTTATGGACCTCGCGCAAAGAAGAAAAATATAGAGTTAAAGCTTTCATTTCTAACTAATTTGCAGCAAAAAATTGAGGCCGACAAAACCCGTGTTGAGCAAATTATTATGAATTTAATGACAAATGCTATAAAATATACTGATACAGGAAGTATTGAAATTATAGTTTCTGATCAGGAAATAGATATGTTCAAGAGCGAAATTAAAATTGAAGTAAAAGATACCGGAATTGGTATAGATTCCAAAAACAAGCAAAAGCTTTTTAAAAAGTTTGAACAACTTGATCAGTCATATACCAGAACAACCAGTGGCACAGGATTGGGATTGTATATTTGCAAAGAACTGAGTAAGCTTCTGGGTGGCTCAATCGATGTTGAGAGTGAGCCGGGAAAAGGTTCCAATTTTTGGTTTACATTTATAGCAAACAAGCAAATTCCTGAAAAACAAAATATTCCGGCAAAAGGAATTGATTATGATAATATTGACTTAGGAATAAATGTTCTAATTGTAGATGATAAGCTAATTAATATCAAAGTCATTAAGTTAATGCTTGAATCAGCGGGTTGCATAGTTGATACAGCTAAAAACGGCCTTGAGGCAATTAACACATTCAAACCTGATTTTCATCAATTTGTTTTTATGGACATTATGATGCCTGTAATGGATGGCATAACTGCGATGAATAAAATTAAAGAGATCCATAAAGAAGTCCCTCCTATTGTTGCTCTCACTGCAAACGCAATGGAGGGCGATGCACAAACATACATTAAAAAAGGATTTACAGATTACTTAGCAAAACCGGCAAGTAGAAATACACTTATTAATATGATGTTGAAGTGGCAAAATAATTAAGTTCTAATCATTCTTCCATAGCCGGATAAATACAGGATAAAAT
>CAZTPA010000033.1:0-30381 GCA_964614525.1 uncultured Bacteroidales bacterium
AGGTGTTGGTGTAAACTCCTGAACTTGTTCAGGTTTAGATTTCAATTTTCTTAACTCAGCTGCTAATTCAGCCATTTCCTTTCTTGTTGTTGCAGGATGGCCGCTAATAAAGTAAGGTACAAGCTCCTGCTTTAAGTTCCTATCTATGCAGATTCTTTCAAATTCCTTAAAAAAAGACTTATACAAACTAAAAGAAGGCTTTCTCATTAGATTTAAAACACTATCTGATTTATGCTCCGGTGCTACTTTTAATCTGCCTGACACTCTGTTTACAATAAGATCTTTAAGATAATCATTCAATCCAAAGCGTTTGTTTTCAGCTTCACTCCGATTAATGAGCATATCATATCTCACACCGCTTCCAATGCTTATCTTTTTTATTCCGCTTATTGCAGCAGCTTTTTTGTATAAAGCCAAAGCAGGTTTATGATCATAGTTGAGATTTTTACAAATGCTTGGAAAAATACATGAAGGCCTTTTACACTTATTGCAAATATCTGCATCAAAACCTTTCATTTTGTACATATTAGCCGATGGGCCACCCAAATCTGAGATATGTCCTTTAAAACCGGGAGAATCAGCAATTTCTTTTACTTCCTTAAGCACAGATTCTTCGCTTCTGCTGGAAATAAACTTTCCCTGATGGGCAGATATTGTACAAAAACTGCAACCGCCAAAGCATCCTCTATGTATAGTAACAGAATTTTTAATCATCTCAAAAGCAGGAATAGGTGGTTTCTTTTTATACTTAGGATGAGGCAATCTTGTAAAAGGCAGACCATAATACAAATCCATTTCCTTTTCAGTTTGAGATGGTATTTGAGGATTTGCAACAATATGATAATCTCCGCAATCCTGTATTAATCTGATTGGGCTTACTTGATTACCGGTCTCTTCTATTATCTTAAACGCTTTAGCAAAATCAGATTTGCTTTTTACACAAGACTCATGAGAAGGCAAAATCACATCAGTACAACTTCTATTCTTTGGAATCTTTTTTTCTGTATGAACTTTAAAAACGGTCTGAGCAATATTATCGATCGAACTCAGCGGCACCCCTTTATCCAATAAAGGAAGAATACTTGATAAAACTTTCTCTCCCATACCATACAGGAGCATATCTGCATTTGCATCAACCAAGACTGAAGGTTTAACAGAATCAGACCAATAATCATAATGAGTAAACCTTCTCATAGAAGCTTCCACTCCGCCCAGAATAACAGGAACCTCAGGATACAATTCCTTCAAAATATTAGAATAAACAACAGAGGCATAATCAGGGCGCTGTCCTGCCCTTCCTCCCGGAGTGTATGCGTCATTACTTCTAAGTCTTTTTAATGCAGTATAATGATTTATCATTGAATCCATATTTCCGGCAGTAACACCAAAAAAAAGTCGGGGCTTACCAAGCTTTTTAAAATCCCGCAAATCGTCACGCCAATTAGGCTGCGGCAAAATAGCAACTCTAAATCCAAGATATTCGATATAACGGCCAATTATTGCTGCACCAAAGGAAGGATGATCAACATAAGCATCGCCTGTAACAATAATGACATCAGGACAATCCCAACCAAGATTATTAATCTCATCACTGCTTATTGGCAAAAAAGTCATGGTATTTGAAGATTCTTGCATTTAAATTGTTGAAATTTGTATAGAAATATCGAGGAGGAAATTTTAAGAGTTCATCTTTATAAATTCATAAAATTAAAGAGAACTAATCCTAGCAATGAAATTGAAAGCAGCACTATTGCAACAAAAATTATTTTTTGTCCTCTTCGCAATGCCCTATTTTCATTCTTAATTTGATTCTCAAAAATGATTCTTTTTAGTACATTTCGAATTCTTTCGGGAGCAGCTTCATTTTTAACTACATAATCATAAGCTCCACTTTTAATAGTATTTGTAGCTATTTCAATGTTTTCATTTGCAGTAAGAAAGACCACCTGTGTTTTAGGATTCTTATCTTTAATTTTTTTCAATACCTGAATTCCATTCATTTTTTCTTCACCCAAATCATAATCCAGTAAAACTATTTCAGGATTCAAATGAATATTATCCAAACAAGATTCTCCATCATTAAATACTTTAATATTATCGTATTCTTTTCTGCTAAGAGAATGGTGAATTGCCTTAGCATAAGAGGGCTCATCTTCAACAATAAAAATAGAAGTCCTGTTAATCTTAGCCATGATTATTACTTTTTTATTAAACTATGCTAATTTACAACTATTATTTATGAATAAGAACATAATTAAATTTAAAAAGATCTTAAGTAAGTATTTGGACGCGATAAATCAAGGTTTTAATGTTAACAACATTAAAACTATTGTAAAATACTGATAATTATATGCTTGCGCTGATATTTATCTGCTAACAACTATGTACCAACTAAATACAATGCCAGAATATTATATTAATATTCATTTATAGGTGATTTTCACAATAAATAAGGGTAACTCTTATAATATTAGAAGAAAAATAAAATATATTTGCATATTATTTAAAATCTTAAGAATAAGAATAGTTAAACAATATAAAGAAATATGGATAATTTAAGCATTTTTGGAACTGAAGACTGTCCAAGGGTATATTTTGACGCAGCAAATGGGGCATTAGAAATTAGCGGTCGATCCCTTCCGGAAAATGTAAACGTATATTATCATCCAATATTGGAGTGGGCTCTCCAATACATAAAAGATCCACAAGAAAAGACAAAGGTTGATTTCAAACTGGAATATATAAATTCTGCATCTTCAAAAAAGATACTGGAACTCTTGGTTATTTTAAAACAATTAATTTCAATGGGATATGATTTGGAAATTAATTGGTTTCATAAATACGAGGATGAAGATATGCTTGAGGAGGGAAAAGATTTTGAAAAAATGATTAAACTGGATTTCAACTTTTATGAAGTTTAATTGCCACACCACATAATCTAATAAGGATGAAAAAGCAATACAGTCTGTTATTTTTATTTTTCTTATTAAGCTTTTGTTTCAATACATACGGCCAGATAATCGACTTCAAACCAGACGAAGCAGAGAAATATAAGGCTGAAGCATACAAGCATTTCGAAGAAGGAAACTACATTGAAGCTTCAAGAAGGTTTAATAATTTGGGATTTTTTTATTGGGAAGAAAACCAATATCAAAAAGCTATAGAAAATTTCGAAGAATCTGTAAAGGCAAACGATAACATAGGCAATGTTAATGCTATAAGACACATTTACAATAATATTGGCCAAATATATTTTGAACTCGAAAAGTATGATTCTTCAATTGAATACCAAAAAAAAGGACTTGAGATAGCTAAAAAACAAAACCGTAAAGCGGAAGTTGCATCATCATTAATAAATCTGGCTAGCACAAAAACTCAAATTGGAGAAAATCAAAAAGCAATAAATAATTTAAATGAAGCTCTGGTAATTGCAACCGAACTTAATGAATTAATATTATTAAGAAGCTGTTATGCTCTGCTTTCGAGAAATCATGATGCATTGGGAAATAGTGAAAAGTCAAGAGAATATTATGATCTTTATACAATAATTGACAGAAAGGTACAAGAACATCAAGCCCAAATAACACGTGAAGAGGCAGACAAAAAGGTTGAAAAAGCAGAATTAGAAAAAGAAGCGACAGTAGAAGAACTCTCTGAAAGGCAAAAAGAACTTGTACATACCAGAGAAACTCTTCAGGAAGTTGAAATAGTTTCCAGAGAACGTCAGCTACAGATTGATCTTATGGAGCAAGAACGTTTGCTTCAAAAAGAGCAGATGAGAAGGCAGGAACTTATTAAGAAAATTCTAATCGGCGGTTCTGTTTTTGTTGTTTTATTTGCAATTGTTGTCCTTTTGGGATTAATTGAAAAGAGAAGAGCAAACAAAAAACTGGCTAAAGCTTATAATAAGATTATAAAGCAAAACGACAATATAACAAATAGCATCGCATACGCTCAAAGGATACAGGAGGCAGTTTTGCCGGGAGAGGATAACTTTAAAGAACTATTCCCCGATTCGTTCATTTTCTTCAAGCCAAGAGATGTTGTAAGTGGTGATTTTTATTGGTTTAGAAAAATATCATCAAAAGATAATCCTGAATATGAAAATGCAATTATTATTGCTGCTGTTGACTGCACCGGACATGGCGTGCCGGGAGCTTTTATGTCTCTGATTGGAGTTAATTTACTGGAAAATATTACTCGCAAAGGAATTGTGAGTCCAGATAAAATTCTGTATGAGTTGCATAAAACAATCAGGAAGAATTTAAAACAGTATAAAAATGATAATCGTGATGGAATGGAAATGAGCATTGTAGTTATCAAAGAAGATCGAAAATCTTTAGAATTCGCCGGAGCAAAAAATCCCTTAATATATATTTCTGACAAAAAAATGCATAGCATAAAAGGAGATTACGTCCCAATAGGTGGTTTGCAACTTGAAAATGAAAGGGTTTTTACAAAACATAAATTAGAAATTAAAAAACCTACATCAATATATTTGTTTACTGATGGATTTCCCGATCAGTTTGGCGGCCCTAATGACACTAAATTCTCAACAAAAAAACTAAAAAATATATTTGCGAATAATTCACTAAAGCCTATGCATGAGCAAAAAACCCTTTTAGAAACCGAATTGGAGCTTTGGAAATCAGACAAATACAGCCAACTTGATGACATATTGGTAGTTGGACTTAAAGTAGATCCCTCTTTATAAAATTCTGTTTTCTATTAAACTACAGAATATGAATATTTTATCGTATTTTTGCAGAATGATTTGCATGAGGAAATTAACATATCTTTTTATCGGGGTTATCTTTTTGATAAATTCATACAGCTACTCTCAAAATATTCAAGCAGAAGAAAAAAAGCTTTTCACAGATTCTTTAGGAAATATTTTTGTGAACACTCAACTCGATTTCTATATTTTCCTTTCCGAAGAGGATAAAGCTGAAGATAAGCTTTTGCTTGAATCAAACTCCTTGGAAAATTCTATAAATTTCAGTCAACACGGATCTCACACCTTAGTTCATAAAGAACCGGGTACAAAAAATTCAATTTCCTATGAGATTTTTGCCGATGGAATAGCTCCTGTTACAAGTGTTGATTTTTCTGAAGGTCTTGTTATGAGATATGAAAATCGTCATTATTGTGATAGCTTATCTGTATTGTCATTTAACACCCAGGACAAACACTCAGGAATTAGTCATACATACTACTCTATAAACAACAAAGAGTATATTAAATGGAACAAACAGCCACTTAGACTTCATGATGAGATGGATCTTATCTTAAAGTTTTATTCTGTTGATAATGTTGGAAATCTTGAATCTGAAAAATCTATCAGAATTATATATGACACAGAAAGCATAATAAGTCTGGAAAAAATATATTTTGAATTAAACAGTGCAAATCTAAATGAAAAATCAATAGAGCAGCTAGATGAATTGGCAAAATCACTTAAGGAATTTCCCGAGTTGAGAATCGTCCTTATGTCACATACTGATGCTAGAGGAACTTCTTCCTATAATCTTCGCCTCTCAAAAATGAGAGCAGAATCCGTAAAAAGTTATCTTGTATCTAAAGGTATAAGTCCTTCAAGGCTTGAAGCTAAAGGCTACGGAGATACTATGATTTTAAATGAGTGTAAAAGAGGTGTTGAATGTACAGAAGAAGAACATAAAATTAACAGAAGAACAGAATTTAAAATTTTACCATTTAAACATCAGTAATGAGTAAAAAATTTGGCATATTATTATTTATATTTTTGCAAATATCTTTTTGCTTATCTGTAAATTTTTGTCATGCTCAAAATAAACTGCAAGCAAATAAGAATAATATTATAAAAGACTCTGTTGGTCAAATAATAATTAATAACAAAACCTCTCTTCTTCTTTTTATTTCAACTGACTCCTCGGGAACAAATGCTACAGCGATCAATAAAGATGAAGCTTTAAAACCATTAAAACAAGGAAAACATCAAATTGTGCATTTTGACAATACAAAAAAAAGCTCGAAAGTATTTGAGTTTTTTTCCGATTCAGAAGCACCACGTTCAAAATTCAACTCAGATGATTATTATATTTTAAAAAAAGATACAATAATAGCGCCGTTGAATTTCGAGCTTACTTTTTCAGCAAAAGACAATATTTCAGGTATTAATAATATATTTGTCACACTTGATGATAAAAGTTTTCAAGAAACTCCCGCTTCTATAGTTTTTGATAAAGAAAAAGTATACTCATTGAAGTTTTTTGCATCTGATCTGGTTGGCAATGTAGAGGATGAAAATATTTTTATTTTGATTATAGACAATACTCCTCCAACAACAACATTAAACATTACCAGAGACCAACACGAAAACATCGTTTCAAAAAGATCGGAATTTGAACTTATTGCTACCGACAAACACGGCATAGAAGAAATTAAATACAGTTTGAACAATAATGATTTTGTAAAATATAATAAAGCTATAGCTATTTCTAATCTCAATGAAGGAAGCCATAAGCTAAGATATTTCGCAATGGATAAGCTGGGTAATATTGAAGATACTATTACCTATGATTTTTATATCGATAAAACACCTCCAATGATTTTTGAAGAAATTGCCGGTAATAAATTTATCAGAGATGGACGCGAATACTCTTCCGGCAGGTCGCAATTGAAAATCACTGCTATTGATAACAAAGCAGGAGTTAAAGATATTTATTATTCATTTGATAATAAAGACTATACTCTATATGAAGGGCCGGTTTTTTTGTCAATGGTTTCAGGTAACATTAGTATAAGTTCGTATGCCCTTGATAATGTAAATAATAAAAGCTTCAGTAGTGCAAGCGGAACAAGCGTTGCGGTTCCTTATGTTGACTTAAATGCACCAAAAATCAGTCATAAGCTTAAAGGACCAAATATAAAACTGCGGGATACTTTGTTTGTTTCTCCAAATACCAAAATACAGATCAACGCAAATGATGATGAGTCGGGTTTGAACAGAATTATTTATGCTATTACCGGCAACAAAGAAAGTGAATACAATAGCCCTGTCAGCATTAATGAAAAAGGATATTTCAGCTTTTATTATTCAGCTTTTGATAATGTTGACAATGCTAATACTGATGAGTTTTCTGCCTTTGTTGATTCATACGGCCCTGAAATTAATATTGATTTTAGTATAAAATCTTACGAAACCCATAAAGTGGACACTAAGGAATTAAGCGTTTTTCCCGAGCACACAAAGATTTTCTTGTCGGCTATCGATAATGAAACCGGCACAGAAATAATAAAGTACTCCCTAAATAACATGAAAGAACAAATTTATAAAGGCGAGATCTCAAATTTTATAAAATCTGAGGCAAACATACTAAAAGTAACAGCTATAGATATTATGGGAAATGAGAGTAAAAAAGAAATTCTCTTTTTTATAAAATAATATTTTTAGGTTTTTTCACTTGTTAATGGGCATTATGCTCTCTTTTATAAAACTAAAATCTGTAATTATTTTCATAATTAAATAATTATTTTTTATTTTTACACATATAGATATATGCATACGAACTTGTGTATACTTTAAACAGATAAAAATTCAATATTTCTCTCATGAAGAATTCCATACTTTTTGTCTTATCAATTATAGTTCCTTTAGTCATAATTACTTTCGTTTTGCGAGACTCCTATATCCAAAACACTACATTGGATGAGCTCAAAGAAGAATATGCAGAGCCTCATAAGATGACGGTTGATCACAGCATGCACGAGGAGTTGCAACAAGAATTTGCCAATGCACATGAAGTTACGGCTGCCTGTATCTCGTGTCATAATAAACGTGGCGAAGAATTATTGAGCAGTCCGCATTTCACCTGGGAGCGAGAAGCATTTATTGAGGACCGTGGAGTGACTTATATCGGGAAAAAGAATGTAATCAACAATTTCTGCACAGGAATATTTTCAAATGAACAATCCTGCAATCGTTGTCATGCAGGCTATGGATGGACTGATAAAAGTTTTGATTTTGAAAATCAATACAATGTTGATTGCCTTGTATGTCATGACAATACAGGCACTTACGAAAAGTTGAAAGGTGGAGCAGGTTATCCTGATCCGGCTATTAATCTAAGTTTAATAGCTCAAAGTGCCGGCAGGCCGCAAAAAAGCAATTGCGGATATTGTCATTTCCATGGAGGTGGTGGCAATAATGTTAAGCATGGCGATTTAGAGATGGCTTTATTAACGGCTCCAAAGGAAGTGGATGTGCATATGGGACTGGATGGAGCAAATATCAATTGTGTTGATTGTCATTCTGCAGAAAATCACGTAATGCTGGGTCGTTATTATGGAACCTCTTCAGAAAATACTCAAAGAGCGACCTGTGATCAATGCCACACTAATACACCTCATACTATTGCAAAACTAAATGAACATGTTGCCAAAGTAGCATGTCAAACCTGTCATATTCCTGAGTATGCAAAGGTAAATGCAACAAAAATGAGCTGGGACTGGTCTACTGCAACACAGAAAAGAGATGACAAACCTTATGAAATTCTTGACTCTTTAGGAAATATTCTATTTACTTCAATAAAAGGGGATTTCGGCTGGGCAAGAAATATTCCACCCGATTATATCTGGTTTAACGGCACTGCTGACCATCATATGATAAGCGATAAAGTTGATATTGATAATATACCTCTTAAAATTAATGCATTGCAGGGTTCTGCTAAGGATAAAGAAGCTAAAATTATACCGGTAAAAATTCATACAGGTAAACAACCATATGATACTGAATATTTGACATTACTTCAGGCTAAACTCTGGGGGCCTCATCCGGGAATTGGGGCTTTGTGGTTAGATTTAGACTGGGATTTGGCCTTAAAAACTGGTATGGATTATCTTGACAGGCCATATAGCGGTAAATGGGATTTCATTGAAACAGCAATGTATTTGCCTGTAAACCACATGGTTTCTCCTTCCTCAGAAGCTTTAAGCTGTGAAGATTGTCATACAAGAAATGATGGAAGACTTCAGAATATTAACGACATTTACATTCCGGGACAAACAAGTGTTTCTTCCGTAGATTATCTGGGTCGCCTATTAATTATTATGTCAATCATTGGTGCTATGTCACATGCATTATTCAGATTCATTTCATATAAAAAAAGAGATGCAAAATAAAAAATTTTAATAATGGCAACAAAAAAAGTATTTATATATAAAAGATATGAAAGATTTTGGCATTGGACACAGGCCTTTCTTGTTATTCTTTTAGCTATTACAGGCTTTGAAATTCATGGATCCTATACTTTTATGGGTTATGAAAATGCAGTGGACTTGCATAATAAGTCAGCCTGGGCACTAATTATCTTAATGGCGTTTACCATTTTCTGGCATTTTACTACCGGTGAGTGGCGGCAATATATTCCTACAACTAAAAATCTAAAAGCACAAATTGATTATTACTTAACAGGCATTTTCAAAAATGCTCCTCATCCTGTCAGAAAAACAGTTATCAGCAAGTTAAATCCATTACAAAGAATTGTATATTTTCTGCTCAAAGTATTGGCATTCCCGGTTATGGTTATTACCGGGCTTACTTATATGTTTTACAGGTATCAATGGCAGGGCGAAATTCGTGAATTAGGAATTGAAAATATTGATATAATTGCAATAATTCATACTGTTGGCGCTTATTTGCTTATTGCGTTTATAGTGGTTCACCTATACCTGATAACAACCGGACATACAATAACCTCTAACCTAAAAGCTATGATTACTGGCTGGGAAGAACTGGAAGAAGAAGAAACACAGGATAAAGTAACCGACAAAAAAGAAAAAGCTGCAAAAAATTAAATTATAAAAACAAAGCCGGCATGACACATCTAGCTATGATTAATAAAACATTATATAATAATATGGCCATCTCATTTATAATTTTAATTACAGCCTTATTATTTTCATGCTCAGAAAATAATAGCAAAAACAAGGATGAAGCTGTATTTAGTGAATCCTCATTGCTGCTGGAATACCTTGAAGAAAATGGGAATATAATTAACAGTTCTGATATTCCTTCGCTTATTAATGCCAATGAAGTTTTTAGCAATATAAAAGGATCTAATTATCTGATTATTGACCTTCGCCCGCATGAAGTTTTTGAAGAGGGACACATTCAAACTTCAGTTAATGTACAACCAAATGATATACTTCATTATTTTGAAAATATTATTGAGCCAAACTCTTTTGAAAAGATTATTTTAGTTTGCCCAAATGCTTATTTATCTAATCATGTTAATGCAATACTAAGATTTTTGGGGTATAATAATGTTTTCTCATTACGTTATGGTTTAAGCTCCTGGAATAAAAGCATAGCAGAAAACTATTGGTTAGCGTCAATGAGTTCTTTTCTTGAAGGAAAACTTGAAACAACAGATAATAAAAAATTACCTGAAAGTAATTTGCCAATATTAAAAACGGGAGAAATGTCTCCGTATAAAGTTTTAAGAGCCCGTGCTGAGATAGTTTTAGATACCGGCCTGGAAGAAGTTACTATATCAGTGAAGGATTTAATGGAGAGTTCTGAAGATTTTTATATAATAAGCTACTGGCCTATGGATATGCATCAAAAAGGCCATTTGCCAAATGCAGTACAATATAACCCAAAAAAATCATTACATAGTTCTGAAGATATCCTAAGCCTGCCTCTTGATAAAAAGATTGCGGTTTATTGCTTTACAGGACACCACTCTGCATATGTCACTGCTTTTTTAAGGATTTTAGGTTATGATGTATATAATGTTGAATACGGAGCTAATTCGTTTATCCATAATACTATTGTGAATACACAACGCAAAACAAGATGGTTTAAGGAAAGTCATATTCATAACTATCCTTTAGTAAGCGATGAACAAGAAAATATAATTAATGAAATTGAAACTCCTGACACTGAAAAAATTACTATTCAGGGAGGATGCTAATAAAAATAAGAATATGAGTACAAATTCAAAAAAATACATGAATCCTTACCTGGCAGGATTTTTATTGGGCTTGGTTTTGTTAGCTTCAATAATAATTGCAGGACGAGGGCTTGGTGCGTCGGGTGCTGCAAAAAACGTTTTAATTACCGGCATCGGTAATGTAGCAACTGAATATGCCCAGGAATCAACATTTTACGAAAGCTATTTCACATCAGAAAGCAGCCCGTTAAATTCATGGCTCGTTTATCTGGTGTTGGGCGTAATTTTCGGAGGATTTTTTAGCGGTGCTATGTCCGGACGACTTAAATTTAAAATTGAACATGGCCCGCGTATTAATTCAGGCACTCGACTTGTTTTTGCTCTGGCAGGAGGTTTACTTTTTGGCTTAGGAGCTCAATTCGGCAGAGGCTGCACAAGTGGAGCTGCTCTGAGTGGAATGGCAGTGCTTAGTACTGGGGGGATACTCACAATGATGGGAATATTCGGCACAGGTTACCTCATTGCTTATTTCTTTAAAAAATTATGGGTTTAACAATTAACGAAAAATAATATGGCTCCTTTTATTCCTCAAGGATTAATAAACCCCGACTTAAATCTGTTTTTTGCATTAATAATAGGTTTTGGCTTCGGGTATTTACTTGAACAAGCCGGCTTTTCATCTTCAAAAAAACTTGCAGGTGTTTTTTACGGTTATGATTTTGTTGTTCTAAGAGTATTCTTTACTGCCGGAATAACAGCAATGACAGGCTTACTATTCTTAAGCTATCTTGGATGGGTTGACATGGATCTCGTTTATGTAAATCCAACATATTTATGGTCGGCTATTGTTGGAGGCGTGATAATGGGCTTTGGCTTTATATTAGGCGGTTTTTGTCCGGGCACCAGTATTGTTGCTGCTGTGATTGGAAAAATTGACGCAATGGTTTTTATCATAGGAATTTTTATAGGAATATTTATTTTCGGGCATTTTTATGATAGCTTTGAACCTCTTTATAATGGAAGCTTTCTTGGTCATCCTTTTATATATGATTCATTAGGAATATCAGAGAAATGGTTTGCTTTCTTTATGGTTGTTGTTGCATTGGGAGCTTTTATAGTTACAAAAGTTTTGGAAGACAAAATAAACAAAGTTGATATCATCAAGTTTAACGATAGAATTAATTACACTTTTCCGGCATTTTTGCTATTATTATTAGTTATTATTCACCTAATGCTTCCGCAAGAAAGGAAAAGCAGTTTATATGAGCGCAGCAATGATGAAATAATTTCAATGTATAATTCTGAAGAATATAGCACAACAGCTATTGAAGCAGCTTAC
This sequence comes from uncultured Bacteroidales bacterium, assembly GCA_964614525.1. Classification (GTDB taxonomy): domain Bacteria; phylum Bacteroidota; class Bacteroidia; order Bacteroidales; family UBA7960; genus PWND01. The sequence goes on from CAZTPA010000033.1 coordinate 12,277, forward strand.
AAAATAATGCACAGTGACCCTGACTTTCTGCTTATTGATGTCAGGGATTCTTTAAGCAGAGAAAAATTTCGTTTGCCGGGAGCTATAGAATTAGATGTAGAGAATATGTTCGAAAGAAATTGGGAGCAATTCTTTAAGGAAAATAAACAAAAAAAGGTTTTTTATTCGTTCGGAGAAGCCGATGCAGCTTTAGCATGGCACATGGCGGCACGAGCAGGATATGATAATATTCATATTTTAAAGGGCGGCCTTAATGGTTTTTTTCAAACTATTTTTATAAATAATAATAAGCCGGAGAATGGAAATTTGATTGATGGATTTAATTATCGTTTTGTTGAAAAGGCAAAAAAATTCTTTATGGAAGGTGGAGCCGTCAAACAAGAAGAAGACAAACCAAAACCGGTTAAAAAAATTATTGAAATAACTACACCGGTTGCCGGCGGATGTTAATATTATAAAACGAAACAAACTATTTAATGCATAATCAAACACTAAAAACAGAGAGAGTTCCTTAGTTACTTTGCTTAAAAAGCAAGACAACTATGCGGCTTATTAAAATAAATTTTTAACCAGATGAAAATAAAACAATTAAATTACGGTGCTTTACTATTTTTCATAGTAATTATACTTGCACTAAGTTTCCATTGGATTACAGCAAAAAACTATGATGCCAGCAAAACAGAGGTATTGGAAGTAATTGCAAACAATCCCGGATTGTTTCCATATGCAGAATTTAATGAATATATTAAAACAGACAATTCAGATGAAGTGATTTTTGTTGACATAAGAGATGAGGAATCTTTCGAAAATGAACATATGGAGGGTTCCATTAACTTGCCTTTTAATCAAATTACATCAAGAAGTGCAAAAAAGATTTTTAAAAAGGATAAGAAAAAAATCATCATTGCTAATAATGAAGCTGATGCTCAAATTGCAAGGATTACCTTATTGGGCATAGGATTTGAAAATATTTTTGTGATGCCGGGTAACTTTAAGCTTTTAAAAGAGCATGTGCTTAGAGAATTTCATCCTGAATATGGATATTACTCAGATGATAAGGCAAAGTTTGATTATTCTAAATATATGAATGTAAATAAAGGGGTAGAACAAGAATCAGAAAATAAGTCATTTATCCCTGAAGTTAAGGAAGAGAAGGTGAGTGTACAAGGTGGTTGTTAAATTAAATTTTTATGGCAATAGATTTTTAATTTGCTGATACCTTTCAGTAAACAGATTGCCGTCATCATATCCTAACTCTTCAAAAAGTCTGTATATTTCTTCAATTCTGTCGCCGGCATAGGGGTGAGTACTAAGATATGTTTCAACCGCAGAAGGCGGATCATTAAGATCTAGTTTTTCGAAAAAATAAGCTACTCCTCTGGGATCATGGTCTGTAGGTCCAAGATATTTTAAAGAAAATTCATCAGCCTCATATTCATCTTGTCTGCTATAAGCTAATGAAGTTAATCCAAGAGCAAGATTAGCTGCAATTTCAGCTGCCAAACTGGGATTATCTCCTAAAATAACTGACAGCAAAGTTTGATAAGAATACATTTTGGACAATCTTGCTGTAGAATGCCTCCAGTCAACATGTGCGATTTCGTGTGCCATACACCAGCAAATGAAGCCTCATCATCAAGAAATCTTATCAAACCGGTGTAGAAATAGGTTCTTCCTCCCGGAATTGCAAATGCATTAATAATCTCATCATCATCAATAATATAAATCTCCCATTCAAACTCATTCTTATACTTAATCTCATCCGAAGCAAGAATTACATCCCTAATTCTATACATATGTGCATAAAGTTCTTCATGAGTGTTGCGATCCAGGATTGGATATGTTTGAGGATCGTTTTCAATTTCTGCAGCAACCTCTCTTCCAAGTTCAATATCATCCTGAACAGTAAATACGTTAAATTTTCCGCGATCACAACCCTGTGAAGCAAACATTAAAAGAATAGCAGGAATAAAAATTTTGAAAAATAAGAAATGTGATGATTTCATAATTGAAATATTTTTAGAAGAACAGTCTGTGAAAAAGAATTTCTCTAGGATAACAAATTTAATAAAAATTATAATAGCTTAATCATCTATGTCAAATTCCTCAATTTCAGCATCTTCATCAAGCATGTCATCATCATCACTGTCACTATCTTTATGCTCTTTAAAAACTTCCGGTTTCAAATTCATAGCTTTCTTAATATCTCTCTGAGCATCATTCTTTTTTCCCATTTCCATGTATGCATCTGCTCTGGCTAAAATTGCTATAAGATAATTTGATTCGGCTTTAATAGCAAGATTGAAATATTCAATAGCTTTCTTTAGTTCTTTTTTGTATAATGCCACCAAACCTTTACCACACCAGCCTTGCGGACAATTATTGTGTAAATCTACTAATCTGTCAAAGCAATCCGCTGCCTCATTATACTGCTCAAGTGTAAGGTAAGTACTGCCAAGATCAAGATATGCCTCCGCATCGGTAGGATCAAGTTCTACTAATTTACTTAAGTCCTTTGCTGCACCTTCAAAATTCTCATCAGCGCCTTTCAATAAGGCTCTTGTGTGCAGAGCTTTCAAATGTTTAGGATTAAGCTTGAGCAATTTATTTAAATCTTTTTCAGCATTTTCATATTCCATCATTCTAAATAATGAGCATGCCCTGCCATACAAAGCATCTTCATTATCTTCATCAACATCAAGCACTTCTGAAAAATTATCAGCGCTTAACTGGAAATCCTTTTTATCAAATTGCTTCCAAGCTTTTTCGATAAGTTCTGTAGAATTAAGTTTATTCATTAAAATAACAAATTTATTATTTATGTCAACTATGCAAAGTAAGTAAAAATTTTATGTGTAATAATAAGTTTTTAAATAAAATCATGTTTTTTTTAAAAAACACATAAAACTATACTATTATCTTCAGATAACAATAATTATTTAAAAATATTATTGCTGAGAAACAGGACATGGAATCTTACCGGGACGTTTTTCCGGTGGTCCCTGGTTAAAATGATATATTAAAGAAATTTCATGAGCGCCACCTGTTGATGTAATCAACCTGCTGATTGTAAAATCATAACTGTAAGCTATCCTGATATTTTTTGTTCGCAAACCACCAATAATAGCCACAGCATCATTATTTGCTATACCATAAACAGGGTTATTGAAAATAGGAATTCCTCTATAAAGCAATCCGAGAGAAAATGGATGCTTGGACCAATAAACTCCGAGATCAAACTGATTGAATGGTCCTTGATTTTTGTATAACATAGCCAGTGAAATACTCTCTTCTGTCATTTGAGACAGATCTCCGGAAATCTGAAACCGATAACCACCAAATAAGCTGAATTTCATTGGAATTCGGTCTCCCCTGCCTGTTAGAGATTGATCCGGCATCATTAGATGATCTGCAGTTAAGCCTATCCAAATATTTGAGGTATATGCCAGCCAAGAAAATGAAGCATCAAAGTATCCCACTCTATCAATAGTTGGTGGCGTTATAATCGAAGTACCCGAATGATCACCATCAATAGACAACTGATCTCCAAATAATAAGCTATTATAATCTATAGTTTGTTGTGAATATAAAAAACTTACACCCGGACGCATAGACCAATTGTGATCTACCTTAAAATCGTAAGAATAGAGTAAGGCTGCTGTGGTATTAGCTAACTTAGCGCTGCCGGCCTGATCCCTTACAATTAAAAGGCCTAATCCGCTATTATAATTATGAAAATAATGATCGAGAGAAAAAGCATAAGTAACAAAAGCACCGGGAATTTCAGGCCACTGGTTTCTATAATTCAAAACAGCTCTTGAGCCATCAGTGGCACCGGCAAATGAAGGGGCCAGATATAAAGGGGTAGCATAAAATTGTGTAAACTGAGGACTTTGTGCTTTTATATAAGAAGAATGCAAACCGATAACAAGGAACAGCAGCATTAAGCTTTTCCCTATCAAATTGGGTATATTTTTAATTCTTCGGCTTTGCATTATACTTAAATATTATTAGAAAACTTCACTATATCTCTTTTTATTATATGTGTTTATCTGTAAACTGTTACATCTCCAACCTTTTTTATTTCTTTCCCGCTTGAACAAGTAGCCCAAACCTTGTAAACAAAGACTCCTGTATTAACAATTTTTCCTCGATAATATCCATCCCAACCTACATTTATATCTTCAGTTCTAAAAACCAGTTCTCCCCACCTATTATATATTTCCAAGATATAATCTTCAACACCTTCATGCAGTGGATGAAATATTTTATTTGATGGATCACCCGGCACATAATTGCCACCGGGAGAACCTCCGGCATCTGGTATAAAAGCATTTGGAAACACTAAATTACACGGTTCTTCTGCTAAAACAGCATTAGCCTTAGTAATTTCATCAAAACACTGCGGAAAAGTTCCTGACCCAACTAGCAGTTTAATATCGTATGAACCTGCTTCTGAATAGTAATGTTCAGGTTCAAAATCAAAAGAAACTGTTCCATCGCCAAAATCCCATTCATAAGTAACACCCAGACTGCTCAGGTTTATCATCTGAACAGCATCGTAAGGCAACTGAACCTCGGCAGGTTCTACTCTAAAATCAGCTATTGGCGGATTAAAGACTGTTATTGTCTGGAAAGCAGAATCAAGCCCACCTTCACCTTCAACAACAAGCTTTACTAAGTACCTTCCCGGATCTTCAAAAACATGTATAGGATCTTTCTGATATGAAGTATTTCCATCACCAAAATCCCAAAAGAAATAAAATCCATATAAAGACTGATTGTTAAACTGAACTTCAAATGGTGGACAACCCTGCGCTGAAGGAGAAAAACCAACAACCGGATGAGGTGCTTTTATCATAACATCTTTGGAAATACTATCATTACAATGTTCATTTGATACTACCAATGAAATATCATAAAACCTTGTCTGGTAATTATCATCAGTCCATTCATAAGTATATTCAAAATCGTCCCTGCTAGTTGTTGAAAAAGAATAATCATCACCCATATCCCATGTAAAAAGCCAATCGCCGTCACTACTAACATTAGTAATTTCAAATGTTGTAGAAGGATAATATTGCTCATAAGGTGTAACAAAGAAATCAGCAATAGGTTTAGGATATACTGAAATAACAGTATCAAAAATATCATTACAAGCATACTGAGAGGTAGCCTCAAGGGAAATATTATAATAGCTTGGTTCATGGTTTGTAGTTACAAACATATGAGAAGGATTTTCATTAGTACTTGTAACACCATCACCAAAAGTCCATAAATATTGATTTGCTAATTCAGATTCATTAATAAAGTTAAGCGACAAAGGTGTGCAACCTGTAAAAGCTCCGTTTTGAGTGTCAAATGCAGCCGTTACTTCAGGGAAGACCAGCAATTCATGACTGGCATAATTAGTACATCCGAATGTATTTTCAACTTCTAACTCAATATTAAAAGCTAATGGCTCGTCTTCATGATTTTCAAATAATCTATAAAAAACATCTGAAGAAACTCCTGACTCTCCATTTCCGAAATCCCAATAATTATTAATGTTTCCAACTGAAGTATTGTTAATTCTAAGTTCTAAAGGAGAGCAACCCTCTGTTTTATCAATATTAAATTCTGCCTTCGGCCTTGGAAAAACCTCAACAGTCCTTTCCAGAATTGCTTCACAACCAAATTCTGAAGTATTCGTCAAAGTAACTGCAAACTCCTCTGTATCAGTATAGCTATTATTAAAATAAGTATTACTGGGCTCTTCTTCATTAGAGAAGTTTCCATCACCGAAAGACCATTGATAATTATCCACTCCAACAGACATATTTATAAAATCAACAGTTAGTGGATGGCAACCTTGCAAATTACCTCTAAAACTAGAGGTAACAATAGGATATACATTAATTTGTTTAGCAAATGAATCAATGCAACCATATCTGTTATCAACAGTTAAGGTTGTAGCAAAAGTACCCAGTCCTTCATCATGTGGTTGATTGAAAATATGGCTAACATCAGAAGCTTGATTAGACTCATCTCCATCGCCAAAATCCCAGTGATAATTCAGTGCACCCAGAGATAAATCTTCAAAATTCACTTCAAACGGACTGCATTCTGCTTCATCAGGAGCATTATACAATGCTTTAGGCTTTGGATATACCGTAATCCGCTCCACAATAGAATCTTTGCAACCATACTCAGAAAGAGTTCTTAGTTTCATTTCATATTGAGCTACATCTGTATGACTAAAATTTTCAAATCTATGTGTATGTATATCTTGCGTTTCGGAAGAAGTGCTTCCATCTCCATAAATCCAGTGATATGGATTTGTTGCCGATGCACCTGAAGATAAATTCTCAATTTCCACATCCAGTGGATGGCATCCTGCATTTGCTGAAAGGTCAAGTTTTGCTGAAACCTCAGGAAATACGCTTATATTGGATGATAATGTATCAAGACAACCATAGTCATTAGAAACTATTAATTCAGTTATAAACGTAATTTCTGTATCGCTACTATTGTTAAACACATGTGATTGGTCACCGGGATTATTTTCCAATTCAGTTCCATCACCAAAATTCCAGAACAAGGTGGAAGCACCAATAGATTCATCCAAAAAACTTACTTCCAATGGTGCGCAGCCCTGAGTTTCATCAGGATTAAAATCTGAAAGGGGCTTTGGAAAAATAGTTATTGGCATGTTAAGAGTATCTAAACAACCAAAATCAGACTCTGCAATTAATTGGATATTAACTGTTTTAATATCTGTATGGCTATTGTTGTAGTATGTTCTTTCGGGAGATACATCATTTGATGATCCACCGTCTCCAAACTCCCAAAAATAAGATGTTGCCCCTGAGCTTGTATTAGAAAAATTAACTGTTAAAGGATGACATCCTTCAGTATCTACAGAAAAATCTGCAGTTATCTCAGGGTAAATTGTTACCTCAAGCATCTTGGTATCTTCGCAGCCATAATCATTTTCTACTTTAAGCATAACTTCATATACTTCAGGAACATCCCCTGTATTACTGAAGGTATGTGAAACAAAAGCCTCATCAGATTCGATTTGCGTTCCATCACCAAAATCCCATGTAAAAGTAGGCCCTCCGATTGAAATATTATTAAAAATCACTTCGTGTGGAGCACAATATGAAGCATACTCAAAAGAAAAATCAGCTTTTATTTTTGGATATACTTCAATTAGAACATCAGAGGTGTCAGTACAGCCATAATCAGAAGATGCAAGCAGCTTAACCTCAAATTCAGCAGTATTATCCGGGTCATCATTTTGAAACAAATGATCAGGATTTTCTAAAGAAGATGAACCTTGTCCATTACCAAAATCCCACAAATAAGAATCTGCACCGGAGGATAAATTCTGAAAACTAACCGCATGGGGATTACATCCTTGATAATCCGGATCTGTAAGAAATTCGGATTTAATATCCGGCAAAATTGTAACAGGTTTAACTATTGTATCTGCACAGCCGTAATCATTGGAAACTATAAGTTGAACATTATACAGCTCAGGAATATCTCCACTATTTGTGTATGAATATTCAAAATAAGCTTCATCATTAGTAAGTGGATCTTCTCCATCATCAAAATCCCACAAATAATTTGTGCCACCAATACTTGTATTATATATACCTAAATTTACCGGACTGCAATATTCAGAATCGTCAAATCCAAATCCGCCTTTTATATATGGGTTAACATTAATATATAATGTATCATAATCCATACAACCATATTCAGAAGAAGCTTTAAGAACAACAGTATATGTAGTATCCTTATCTGAGTAATTATGAAAGGTATGAGATGGATTTATTTGATTAGTAGAACCACCATCACCGAACTTCCATAAATAATCATCTGCACCCGAGCTGAAATTTTCAAAATCAATCTCTAAAGGAGCACAACCAGTCAAAATATCAGAATTTGCCTCAGCACGGACTTCCGGATATACAGTAATCATAGTAGTCATTGTATCTACACAAAAGTATGGATTTCGCCCAACCAACATAAGTTCATACTGCTGAGGAACATCAGTATCATTAGTATATGTATAGGAAAACTCCTCCATATTTATGTTGTCAACATTACCATCCCCAAATCTCCAGGAATAAATTGACACACCATAAGAATAGTCAAAAATATCAATTTCAAAAGGTGAACAACCGCTAATTTCGCTTGTAGTAAACATTGCTTCGACAGGATCTGCAATAATAAGAGTTACGCTGGCCTCATCTGTCATATCGCAAGCACCACTAACGGTAACAGTATAGCGAATAGTTGTATCCGGCAAAGCTATCGGGGTTGGACTAAAAGGGTCATCAAGATAATCAGGAGGATCCCAGCTATAACTAGTGCCTCCTGTAGCAAGCAATTGAATAGGATAACCATAACAGAAAAGCTCAATATCTGTTCCTACGCTTGCAATTAAACCATCAATATTTAGCATATTAAAATCAGAGAAATATCCATACATTGTTCCACTGCTTGGGCCACCATTTATAATTCCTAAGTGAAAAACATCTTTTTCATTTAAAATCATACTAGCATCACCAACAGGGATAATACCTACATCACTTAATTCTATTTCACCAGATAACCAATCAGCATTTCCCGGAACAGGGTTGAAAATTGCTTCATTAATTATTGTATTGGGGCCATCTCCGTTCAAAATAAAACCATCTTCAGCTCCTGCCCTTACCAAAATATTAAGAAAAAAACTCTCTGCTTTAGACCTTGTAAAAGAAACCTGTGTGCTACCTGTACAAACACTTACCGGAGGAAGCAAACCACCGCCCATTTCACATCCAAATCCGGCAACATGATAAACATAAACAGGATGAGAAGCCTTTATATAATGAGTTTGTTGAGTAAATTCATGCCTGTAACTCTCACCGGCATTTATGCTTGTTACCAGGATTCCATCTACAAAAATATCAGTTGGAGAATCCGTTCCAATAACATAAAATGATTCATACATTGAATCATCCGGTGGATCCTGGTATAATCTGCCTCGCATTGCAATATATTCATCACCGATGACATCAATCGGCACTATCTGATCTCCGATTAAATCACGGCAACCCCAGTTATTAGCTTCATTAGCTCGTACAGAATCATCAGATGTTGTAATTGCTATTGGATTATCGCTAACTACATGGGTTCCCGTTAACCTATTTGCAGCCAATTGCCCCGGACGAATATATCCGCCTGATGTAATTTCATCGGGAACAACAGCAAATGTTTGACCTCTGTTCAAAACAACTGTAAATGTTTCTCCTGCATTCCGTCCGGGATAAGTAGCTGCTGTTGGTGTTATTGAAACACTGGTATTGTCTTCTGTTGCAACTATTAATATTGAAGAATATGGTTGTGGAGTATAATTCCCATTAGAAAAGAAATTTTGAAACGGCACATAAAACTCATTACCAATCGCATTTTGCCCCTTGAGGGAAAAAATATCAGGATTCAAATGTGTTCCTACTTCATAATAGGCTGTTATTAAATTGGTTGACTCTATTAAAATGCCTTTATCAAGAACCTGATCAAAAGGTTCATTCTCTAAAAATGCTCTGAAGGCTGAGAGATCTTCTGTGTGTGCTGTATTTGGAGGTAAATCAATAACTATAGGAACAAATGCCGGATTTGCAGGTATTGAAATAGTAACTGTTGCTGCTAAATTTGCTGAAGCAAGCCTGATATATATTGGTACACCTCCTGTACCATGTCCGGTTGTTACTCTGGGCGCAGCAAACCAAAACTCTGTATCAGTTTGCCCAAAACTTAACTTTAGGGCAACTGTAAAAAAGAGCAAAACTAATACAAAGTATTTTCTAATCACTTGTTTAATATTTTGATTTAGAACAAGATACGAGTAATTCTTTGATTATTTTTATGTGTATTACTGAATTATAACAGTTAAAAAACCTAAACAAGCTATATTTCGATAAATGCAGCAATTATAACTGCTATTTGTCTTTTCAATCAAATATAGACATTTATAACATTTATTACAAGTATAATAGTAAAATTTACTCATTAGTTCAACAATATAAACATATTATATGTTTATATTGAAAACTATGATTAACTATTATATTTTTGTATTAAATTTATCTGGCACTCATAATCATGGATAAAAACGATTATTTAAGCAATATAGATCCCCTTTCTATTGAAAGCCTATATAAAACCTATAAAGAGAATCCCGAATCTGTTGATATTCAATGGAAAAAATTCTTTGAAGGTTTTGAGTTTGCACAAGCAAATTACCCTGTTAAAAAGGCAGAAACAAAAGAAGATACCAGTGAATTCAGGAATGAATTTAATGTATTAGACCTTATTAATGCATATCGTGAAAGAGGGCATCTTTTTACTAAAACCAATCCTGTAAGAACCAGGCGAAAATATTCTCCAACACTTGATATTGGAAATTTCGGATTAACAGAAAATGACTTAGACACTTATTTTCAAGCCGGAAATGAAATTGGTATTGGCAAAGTCAAGTTAAAAGATATTATAAATCACTTGGAAAAAACGTATTGCAGAAGTATCGGTGTTGAGTATATGTTTATAAGATCACCTGAGATTGTTGAGTGGCTTAAAAACCGCATGGAATCATCTCAAAATTCTCCTTCTTTCTCTACTGATAAAAAGAAAAATATTCTTTATCACTTAATTCATGCTGTAGAATTCGAACAATTTTTAAGAAAACGTTTCCCCGGTCAAAAAAGATTTTCTCTTGAGGGTTGTGAGTCATTAATTCCTGCATTGAATTTTATTATGGAAAAAGGTTCTGAATTGGGAATTTCTGAATTTGTTATTGGTATGGCTCACAGAGGTCGTTTAAATGTTTTAGGTAATATTTTGAAAAAGCCATATAGAGAGATTTTTAGTGAATTTGAGGGTAAAGAATATGATGATGAACTTATTTTAGGAGATGTAAAGTATCATTTAGGCTGCACTCTTGAAACAAAAACAGATGAAGGAAAAAATATAAAAATCAGCATAGCCCCGAATCCCAGTCATCTGGAAGCAGTAAATCCAGTTGTTGAAGGAATTAGCAGGGCAAAAATTGATCATCAGCACGATGGTGATATCCAAAAACTTAGTCCTGTACTAATTCATGGTGATTCTTCAATTGCCGGACAGGGAATAATATATGAAGTGCTTCAAATGTCACAACTTGATGCTTTTAAAACAGGAGGAACAATACATCTGGTTATTAATAATCAACTTGGATTTACCACAAACTATATAGATGCAAGAAGTAGCACATATTGCACTGATATAGCAAAAACTATTCAATCACCAATTTTTCATGTAAATGGCGATGATGTTGAGGCTGTTATAAATACAGTTGAACTTGCAATAGAGTTTAGACAAAAATTTAATCGTGATGTTTTCATTGACCTTCTATCATACAGAAAATACGGACACAATGAAAGTGATGAGCCTCGCTTCACTCAACCTGTCTTATATAAAGCTATTGAAAATCATAAAAATCCGGCTACATTATATATAGATGCATTAAATCAGCAGAATGAATTAGACACTTCCTTTACAACAAAAATTAAAGAAGATTTTATAAAAACTCTTGACAAAGAGCTGGAAGCAGCTAAATTAATTAAAAAAAATACAGTATATCCTTTTCTTGTTAACATCTGGAAAGATTATGAAAAAGGTCAAAACTATGACTTCGAGAATGATGTAATGACCTCGGTTGATGCTGATGTAATAAAAGATTTGGGAAATATTATCACAGAATTGCCCAAAGGAATGCCTTTTTTCAGAAAAACTGTCAAACTTTTCAAGGAACGCAGCGAAATGATAAACGAATCCGGAAAGATTGACTGGGCAATGGGTGAACTTTTAGCATATGCTACACTTCTGACAGAAGGAAATGCCGTTAGGTTTACAGGTCAGGATGTAGAAAGAGGGACTTTCAGTCACAGGCATGCTGTATTAAAAATGGAAGATTCAGATATGGAGTATATCCCTCTAAGTAATATTTCAGAAGATCAATCAAAATTTGAAATTTACAATTCTCTGCTTTCAGAATATGGTGTAATGGGTTTTGAATATGGATATGCTTTGGCTGCTCCTTCTTCTTTAGTAATTTGGGAAGCCCAGTTTGGCGACTTTTTTAATGGTGCCCAAATTATTATTGACCAGTTTATAAGTAGCGGGGAAGAAAAATGGAAAGTAAATAACGGCTTGGTATTGTTACTGCCTCATGGTTTTGAGGGACAAGGTCCGGAACATTCATCGGCAAGAATAGAAAGGTTTTTAAACCTTTGCGCTAAAAACAATATGCAAATTGCAAATTGTACTACTCCTGCAAATTTCTTTCACTTATTAAGACGGCAGATGAAATGCAAATACAGGAAACCTCTTATTATATTTACTCCAAAAAGCCTTTTGAGGCATCCTAAATGTGTTTCAAACCTGGATGAATTATCAAACGGAAAATTTCAAAACACTATTGATGACAGTTCTTCTGATCCGGAAAAAGTTGAAAAACTTCTGCTCTGTTCAGGCAAAATCTATTATGATTTAATTGAAGAAAAGCAAAACATTTCAAATGAGAATACAGCTATAATAAGATTAGAGCAATTATATCCAATACCTACAAAAGCACTAAAAAACTTACAATCAAAGTACTATAAAGCAAAGCAATGGTTGTGGGTTCAGGAAGAACCGCAAAATATGGGAGCATGGACTTTCCTAAAAGAAAATCTTAAAGAATATAACCTAAGCGTAATTGCAAGGCCTCCAAGTGCAAGCCCGGCAAGTGGGTCATCACAATTTCACAAATTACAACAAAGAAAAATTGTAGAAAAAGCTTTTGAATTATGTGATTGTGATGATGTTTGCAAAGAGTGTAAACAATTATGCATTAGTCATTTAGTTGATTTGTAACAATAATTATTATTATGACAATAGACATTAAAATTCCACAAATAGGAGAATCTATCACCGAAGTTGAACTGGCTAAATGGCTGGTAAGTGACGGTGATATTGTAGAAAAAGATCAGGAAATAGCAGAAATTGACTCTGATAAGGCAACAATTACAATAAATGCAGAGGAAGAAGGCAAAATTTCTATAATTGCAGAAGAAGGCAGCAGCCTGGAAATTGGACAAATTATAGCGCATATTGATACTGACATAAAGAAACCTGCAACAGAAAAAAAAGAAGAACCTCCTGATAAAGAAGAAGAACCAAAGAAGCAAGAAAAACCTGAGGATAGCAAAGAGCAAGCAAAGACAAAAACCGAAGAAAAAGAACATCTTACTTCTCCGGAATCAAATAATAATGCAGAATCTCACATTACTTTTTCGCCACAAGCTAAAAAGCTAATGGATGAACAAAATATAAGTGTTCCGAATCCTAAAGGAACAAGAATTACAAAAAAAGACATTTTAGAGGCTATTTCAAAACAATACTCTTCAAAAAAAGGAAGTACGGGATTTGATTTTGATGCAAAAGCTTCATCATCGGCTGAGAGAAATGAGGAAACAATAAAAATGTCAACTCTAAGGCGAAAAATTGCCGAGCGCCTTGTCTCAGTTAAAAATGAAACAGCCATGCTCACAACATTTAATGAGGTTGATATGAGCAGCATTCTCGAACTCAGAAGTAAATACAAAGAAGATTTTCTGGATAAATATGAAGTTAAATTAGGCTTAATGTCATTTTTTGTAAAAGCAGTTACTACAAGTTTCACTGATTTCCCGCAGGTAAACGGCTATATCAAGGATCAAAACATTGTAATTCCAAAATATGCAGATATCGGAATTGCGGTTAGCACACCCAAAGGCTTAATGGTGCCTGTGATAAGGAATGCAGAAAGCAAATCAATTGCAGAGCTTGAAATCACAATTGCAGAACTTGCAACAAAAGCAAGGGATAATAAGATAAACATTGACGATTTGAGCGGTGGTACTTTCAGCATTACAAACGGCGGTGTTTTCGGTTCTTTGTTGGCAACGCCAATTATTAATCCTCCTCAAAGTGCAATTTTGGGAATGCATAATATTGTTGAACGACCGGTAGCGGAGAATGGAAAAGTAGTTATCAAACCAATGATGTATATTGCTTTATCTTATGATCACAGAATAATTGATGGACGTGAATCGGTTGGATTTCTTGTTAAAGTAAAAGATTACCTGGAAAATCCTGAAAATATGCTTCTAAATGAATAATTTTGAATAAAAATATATATGCATAAAAAGACAGATTTTTTGGTAATCGGTTCCGGAATTACAGGACTTATTTTTGCATTAAAAGTTGCAGACAAAGGTAAAGTAAGCCTTGTTTCAAAAACAAAACTTTCCGAATCAACCACAAGCTATGCTCAGGGCGGCATTGCTGCTGTGATGTATCCGCCGGATTCAATAGAAAAACATGTAGAGGATACTTTAGAATGTGGGCGTGGATTGTGTGATGAAAGCATTGTAAGACTAATTGTAAATGAATCACACCAGCGTATTCAGGATTTGATTAATATGGGAACCAGGTTTGACACAGATAAAGATGGCAAATATAATCTTGGGCGCGAAGGCGGACACTCTGAATACAGAGTATTACATCACAAGGACAACACTGGTAAGGAAATTATAAGAGCCCTTGAAAAGAAAGTCAGAGAACATCCGAATATCGAAATTCTTGAGAATTATTTTGCAATTGAAATTATCACTCAACACCATCTGGGTCAGATTGTTACAAAACATTTTCCCGGAATAAAGTGTTTCGGCGTTTATGTTTTAAATCCGCTAACTAAAAAGGTTGAAACTATTTTAGCGAAAAAAACATTAATGGCAACGGGAGGTGCAGGAATGGTTTACAACACAACTACAAATCCTGTTATTTCAACCGGAGACGGAATTGCAATGGTGCATCGTGCAAAAGGCCTGATAAAGGATATGGAGTTTGTGCAGTTTCACCCGACTAGTTTGTATAATCCCGGAGAAAGACCATCATTTCTTATTACTGAAGCGCTCAGAGGTTTTGGAGCTGTTTTAAAAAGTATTGACGGAAAAGAGTTTATGCACAAGTATGACAAAAGAAAATCCCTTGCACCAAGAGATATTGTTGCTCGTGCAATTGACCATGAGATGAAAATATCCGGAGAAGACCATGTTTATATTGATTGTTCTCATCTTGACAGCGAGGAACTTATATCTCACTTTCCAAATATCCACAAAAAATGTTTGTCCATCGGTATTGATATTAGAAAAGATATGATCCCGGTTGTTCCCGCTGCACATTATATCTGCGGAGGAATAAAAACTGATGAATACGGAAGAACAAATATCCTGAATCTTTATGCAGCCGGTGAATGTGCAGCAACCGGCATGCACGGCTCAAACAGGATGGCTTCAAATTCGCTGCTCGAAGCATTAGTAATGGCCAACAGAGCTGCAGAACATGCTGAGGAGGAAATCCACAAAAGTAAATTTAGCGAAAACATACCTCAGTGGAATGCCGAAGGAACTGTGCTTAATGAGGAAATGATACTTATTACTCAAAGTCTTAAAGAAGTACAAAGTATTATGAGTAATTATGTGGGGATAGTGAGATCTGATTTGAGATTAAAAAGAGCTTTTAACAGGCTTAATCTGATATTTAGAGAAACCGAAGATTTATATATTAAATCAATTCTTTCACCCAAGTTGTGTGAATTGCGTAATATTATCAGTGTTGCTTATCTTATCATTAAACATGCTATGCAAAGGAAAAAAAGCATAGGATTGCATTATTCTTTAGACTATATTGATAAGACAAAAAATTGATATAATAATTGCAATTAATTCATTATAAATCTATTAGTGTTTGTTGAATTAATAATTTTTCAAATTATGACTTTAATAAAAACAATAAGAGGCTTCACACCAAAGTTTGGTGATGACTGCTTTCTTGCAGAAAATGCAACTATTATCGGTGATGTAATAATGGGAAATCAATGCAGTGTTTGGTATAATGCAGTTATTCGCGGCGATGTTCATTATATAAGGATAGGAAACAAAGTAAATATTCAGGATGGTGCTTTGATTCATTGTACATTTGAAACTGCACCAACTAATATAGGCAACAATGTATCAATAGCACATCATGCAATTGTTCACGGTTGCACTATTCACGATAATGTGTTGGTTGGTATGAAAGCTGTAATAATGGATAATGCAGTTATTGGTTCTAACTCAATTATTGCTGCCGGAGCAGTTGTTCTGGAAAATACAATTATTGAACCGGGAAGTGTTTATGCAGGAATTCCTGCAAGGAAAGTAAAAGATATCAATCAGGATCTTACAAAAAATCTTCTGGAAAGAATTTCAAACAATTATATAAAATATGCCGGATGGTATAAAGATAAGCAATAAAAAAAGCCGGAAATATCCGGCTTTTTTTATAAAACTATTTATCTCTAATATCTATTCTATTCCTAATTTTGCTTTCACCTCAGACATGATGTTTTCAGAAGGTGCAGAATATAAAACTGAACCCATTCCTGAATCTAACACATATGTATAACCTTTTTCTTCTGCTACATCAGCAATCGCTTTTCTTGCTTTCTCAATAATAGGGTTTAACATTTTATTTTCATGATCCATCAAATCCTGCTCAGCCATTTCCTGAAATTCTATGATTCTTTCTCTTAAATTTTCAAGTTCTCTCTGTTTTGATTGACGAATTAAATCTGAAAAGGTTGCCTGATTTGCCTCAAACTCCTGCGATTTATTCTGAAATTCAGTAACTAATGTCATGTATGTGTCTTGTAACTCCTTAGCATACTGTTCAACTTTAATCTGTACAGAATCCATACCCGGCATCATTTCTAATAATTCATTAGAATTAATATGAGCCAATTTTTGCTGTGCACTTACATTCGTTGTAAATCCACACAATACAATCATTAACAAGGAAACTTGTAAAAATCTTCTCATTTTTTTCATCTGGTTGTTTGTTAATTTGTTAATACTCCATTTTTAAATATAAACCACAAAAGTAAACATTTATTTCACAAAATAAATGTTTTTTGCTGCAATTATCACTGATGTTTACCCCAAGAAAGGATATTTCTATTGTGAGTATGCCAATGATACGTTCGAAATAATTATAATCATCATTATAGAACATATTCATTTAGTCTGCTTTTACCGTCTTAACAATATTCTATGCATAATCCTATTGAAGTTAGCTTTCACCTGGGGGTTTAATTTATGCATCTTTATCTTAGAGCAATTATGCATCATTTTTAAACCTACGCCCTTCGATTAGTATTTTTAAAAAAATATTTTACAAAAATACTTTTTTAAAAAAAAAGTCATTATATTTGCAACCTCAAACAAAAAAGCGAAAATAGCTCAGTTGGTAGAGCACGACCTTGCCAAGGTCGGGGTCGCGGGTTCGAGTCCCGTTTTTCGCTCTAAAACCTCTGAAAGGGGTTTTTTTATTGTTCATTGATATGCCCGGATGGTGGAATTGGTAGACACGCAGGACTTAAAATCCTGTGGCCATTGCGGCCGTGCGGGTTCAAGTCCCGCTCCGGGTACTTTTTTTAATCCTGCATTCCTTTTCGGAAAAAATACTAACGAATCTCTATTATTATCCTATCTTCTTTTAAAGTAGCTATTACCGGCCTTTCATTCCTGTCTGTTGCCGAAAAGAGATTTTCTGATCTCTGAGAAAAATGATTAAAACGACCAGATTCTTTCACAAAATCAACTACACCGCTAAATATTTCAATAGCCTCATCATCTGATTTGTATTGAAAAATGATTTTCTTACAATTATCATTCTCAATAACCAACGCCTCTTTTATTTTAAAAATATCTTTAAAACCAAAAGAATAAATATTTCCAAGAGCAATATTTCCCATCAAATATGAAAAGCTCTTTAAACTTTCTTCATTATTAAATTCAGCAAATAAGCCGGGTACTTTCCCATCATCTTCAATTTTTTCAACAATATCAGCAAGAATATAAAAATACTCAATCCGAAGTCCTTTATTCTTCAAGCCTGAGCCGGAAACCGTAATATAATAATTACTCTTCCATACATGCATAAAGTCATTGTCATAAACCAGCCAAG